>CAZIRR010000001.1:0-140230 GCA_964541825.1 uncultured Christensenella sp.
GATACCTTATCAAGTAAACAAAGCCAAACTTATTATCCAAATAGCTGATATGGACACGGCAAAAAGAATAGAGGGTATATCTGATATTAGAGAAGAAAGTGATAGAAAAGGTATGCGTATAGTACTTGATATCAAACGTGATGCCAATGCTCAAGTAGTACTTAATAATCTATTTAAACTTACTCAACTTCAGATATCTTTCGGTGCTATCAATCTAGCGCTAGTAGATGGCACTCCAAAAGTACTTAATCTAAAAGAAATTTTGGTTAATTACCTAAATTTCCAAAAAGAAGTAATTACACGTAGAACAAAATATGAATTAGACAAAGCCGAGGCTAGAGCGCATATCCTAAAAGGTCTAGTTATAGCCCAAGCAAATATTGACGAAGTTATCCGCCAAATCAAACTTTCTAATGACAAAGCAGATGCTGTAGAGAGATTAACAAGACTTTTTGAATTGGACGAAAAACAAGCCAATGCAATCCTAGATATGCGTCTTCAAAAATTGACAGGTCTAGAAGTAGAAAAACTAAAAGCCGAATTGGCAGAAGTTGAAAGTCTTATCAAAGAATACAGAGAAATCCTTGCAAGCGAACTAAGAGTATTAGAAATTATCAAAGGCGACTTGATAGAAATCAAAACTAAATATGGTGTACCTCGTAAGACAGAAATTAGTTATGACTACTCTAGTCTAGATATTGGCGACCTTATCCCTAGAGAGACAGTTGTATTGTCACTTACTCACGATGGATATATCAAACGTATGCCTGTTAGCGAGTACAAGAGTCAACATCGTGGTGGTATGGGTGTAATAGCACATAAGACCAAAGAAGAAGATTTTGTAGAGAATATCTATATTACATCTTCTCACGATGATTTGCTATGCTTCTCTACAAAGGGTAGAGTATATACTATCAAAGCTTACGAAGTGCCAGAAGCACAGAAACAAGCCAAAGGTAGAGCAATGGTCAATCTTCTTCAAGTAGATAGAGATGAGAGGATAACAACCATTATTCCTATTGGCGAGAATGTCGAAGGCAATTTGATTATGGCTACCCGACAAGGACTTATCAAGAAGACTCCTATCGAAGAATTTGCAAGCATTAGAAAGGGTGGCAAAATAGCTATTAAACTCAACGAAGGCGATGAACTTATATCTGTATATCTAACAAACG
This sequence comes from uncultured Christensenella sp., assembly GCA_964541825.1. Classification (GTDB taxonomy): domain Bacteria; phylum Bacillota; class Clostridia; order Christensenellales; family UBA1242; genus UBA11490. The sequence goes on from CAZIRR010000001.1 coordinate 1,176, forward strand.
GAAATAACGAAGTTTTGATAGCAAGTTCAGAAGGCAAATGTATAAGATTTAATGAGAAATTTGTCAGAACTATGGGTAGAGATACTATGGGTGTCAAATCTATGAAATTAGCCGAGAACGAAACTATAGTAGATATGACGATAGTTACTCCAGGTGCAGATATGTTTACCATTACAGAGAATGGCTATGGCAAGAGAACTAGCGAAGAAGAATATAGACTTCAAGGTAGAAATGGCAAAGGTATCAAAGCCGGCATATTTAATGAAGTTACAGGCAAATTGGTTAATTTAAAACAAGTTACAGACGAAGACGATATAATGCTTATAGCAGATGATGGTGTTATTATTAGAGTAGATAGCACAGAAATAAGCAGAATTGGTAGAAATACCAAAGGCGTACGTATAATGAAAGTTAAAAGCGATGCCAAAATTGTGTGCGTAGCAGTAGTCAAATCAGACAAATCTCAAGAAGATTTGGCAGAAAATTTGCAAGAAGAAATTACCGAAACCCCAGCACCTGCTGAGATTACAGAAGATTTCGATAGCGCTGACGACATCTCAGATGATGACGAAGAAGATTTGTCAATATAGAGATAAAAAAACAATCCAAAATTTAATTGTAAACAAAAAAGCGTAAAATTTCTTTTACGCTTTTTTTGTTTATCCTTTCAATTGCTGATTATTATCATTGTCAGTTATTTTAATTATGATTTTATATTACTAATCATTCATTGTTTATTATCACTTAATCAAGCAATAATAAATATTTCTTTTCATTTATTAGTTATTATTTATCGTTTTGATTATTTTGATTGTCGTTTGGGTTATTGTAATCTTTGATTACTTGAATGTCTTGAGTGTGGGCTTGAGAATTATTGGAATTTTTGTTTTTCTTCAGCTTTTTGCCCGATATTTTTTGTCTGGATTTTTTGGCATTTAGATAATAGATAAGAACAATTATAATTACAATTATGATTACAGCTACTGCACAAGCAATAATAATTGATGTATTATCGGATAAATCCAAATTTGGAGAAAGTTCAAAAGTCTCGCTGTCTATCATGATTTCGCTATTATCAATTTTTTGTTTGGCAGTAAGCTTTGCGGTGATTTTTTTGCCTAGAGACTTGTCTAGTATTAGAGTAATAGAACTTTTGCCAGTAGTATTATCTCCTTTGCTTGTTTTGAAAAGCACACCATCTATATACCACGAATAATTGAAGTCAGAATAATTACTAATAGGTGACCCTGTCGCAGGCTGTACTGTAAGTATAATTTCGTCATTAATGCTGTAATTAGATTTGTTGGAAGTAATAATCAATTCGTCCAATACTTGCTCTTGCACAATAACTGTTCGGCTTTTTGACTCTGCTTCATTTCCCGCCAAATCTCTAAGAGTATAAGTAATTGTGTATGTTCCGCAAGTTGTGACATCTAAATCTCCCAAATCAATGTCTACAAGCTGGCTCAAATCATCTCCGCTGTCAAGCCCAATGTATCCAGGGTCTGTCCACGATTTGTTTTGTTTCCAATACATTTTTTGATAACCTTTGAGAGTAATTGTAGGCAGTGTGGTATCTACTACTGTAAATGGCAATTTAACAGAAGTGCTTTTTTCTCCATACACTACAATCAAATTGACATAAGATGTCCCAACTTTGTTGGTTTGAGGGTCGGTGTATGATATTTTTACACTTGTGTCTAACCCCTCAATAATTATATCCATTCCACTGGCGGAATTAGGATTTACCCTTAAATTGAATAAATTTTTTCGTTCTATTTTAAAATCGCTCTTGATATAAATATCAAACATTGTAAAAGATAGTGTAGAGGATAGTCCATAGAAATAACCACTCTCACTGATAGGCGGATTGGCAATGTCTATCCTAAAGTCTCCACAAGGCTTGCTATTAAATGATGTAATACTATCTGTGGTATAATTGTACCTGCTGTCGTTTAGATAGAAATTGTACGATAGATATACATCATCGTCAGTTCGAATATAATACTTGACATTGTCCAAGTCTCCCTTTAGGATAAGCCCACTAGCATTCATATCTAGATTTTGAATACCATATAACAATTTGGTATTGTCACGAGTATCCGAATTAAGTTCATCTAAGTCAATTTTGTTGAAATTCAAATTGATTTTTTTGATATTGTCTTTGAAATTGGTCTTGCTTGTTATTTCTACACCATTGTAAGTAATAGTGCTATCCTCTTCTAATTGCAAGAATGCCTGCAATTGAGTCAAATGGCTATTGTCAATATTATTTCCAGACAAATCAATAGCGACAAGTGTTGATGGCAATTCAAAGTATGCAAGCTCGCTTATATCGTCTATGTCTGCCCCAGACAAATCCAGATAACTTCTACTAGCAGTAGTCTTCTCTGCGCCTGTTTCGCTATCTGTTGTAGTTATAGGCTTGTAATTGTCATTGGTCAAAAAATCGTTGGCATAAAATTTGTCATTTGCTTTTTTGCCCAGTAATTCACGTAGTCTGTCGCTCAAATTGGTATTTGTAATATTTACTTGATTTGTCCCTCTGATTACATTTACATATGCGTAACTAGTAGTAGGACTTCTGTCTACTACGTTTGTGCAAAATAGAGAGGTGGCAAGCATTATGCCTGCAAGTATTGATTTTTTCCAAAAATTCTTATCCATAATCATTCCTCATTTTTTTTAGTTTAACACAATTTACTACTTTTTGTGTACTAAAAAAGCACAAATAATCAATTTGTGCTTTTAAATAATTATTTATTTGTATTGATAAATAAGTTATCTCTTAGGCATTATTTTTTCAATTCCGCCCATATAACTACGCAAACACTCTGGAACAAATATGCTTCCGTCTTCTTGCAAATTGTTTTCTAGATAAGCAATCAAAGCTCTAGGAGTGGCAAGAACGGTGTTATTAAGTGTATGAGGATAATAATTGTATTCGTCACCTTTTATTCTTATTCCTAGTCTTCTGCTTTGTGCATCACCAAGTGTTGAGCAAGAGCCTACCTCGAAGTATTTTTGTTGTCTAGGACTCCAAGCTTCTATATCGCAAGATTTTACTTTTAGGTCAGCCAAATCTCCGCTACAACATTCTAGTTGTCTAACTGGGATATTTAGATTTCTCATAATCTCTACAGTGTACTTCCACATCTTGTTGTACCAATCCATACTTTCTTCCGGTTTGCATATAACAATCATTTCTTGTTTTTCGAATTGGTGAACTCTATATAGGCCTCTTTCTTCAAGTCCGTGAGCGCCACCTTCTTTTCTGAAACAAGGACTATAAGACGTCATAGTAATAGGCAATTCTTTTTCACTTATTAATTGTTCTTTGAATTTGCCTATCATACTGTGTTCGCTCGTGCCTACTAGATACAAATCTTCTCCTTCGATTTTGTACATCATAGCTTCCATCTCAGCGAAACTCATTACACCATTTACAACATCACTTCTTATCATAAATGGAGGTATGCAATAAGTAAATCCTTTGTTTATCATATAGTCTCTGCCATAAGCAATCATAGCTTCGTGTAGCCTAGCCGCATCTCCCATTAGATAATAGAATCCTGCACCGCTTGTTCTGCCGGCACTCTCTTTATCTAGACCGTTTATAGTATTGAGTATATCAGCGTGATATGGGATTTCGAAATTTGGAGTATATGCCTCACCAAATCTCTCCACTTCTACATTCTCGCTATCGTCTTTGCCAATAGGTACAGTATTGTCGATGATATTTGGAATTGTCATCATTATATCTTTAATTTTGGCAGATACAGTTATTTCTTCTTCTTCTATCTCTTTTATTCTATTGTTGATGGCTACAACTTCTTCTTTTAGGGCTTGCATTTCGTCCATCTTTTTTTCTCTAGCTAGCTTGCCAATGTCTCCGCTTATTACATTTTTCTTGGCTCTAAGCGTATCTCCCTCAGCCTTGAGAAATCTATTCCTTTCGTCTAGTTTAAGCACTTCGTCTATCTTTGGAATTTTGCCTTCTTGGAATTTGTTGATTAGGTTTTGTCTTACCAAATCGGGGTCTTTTCTAATAATATTTATGTCTATCATAATGTCTCCTTTATTGCTATTATTTATTTACATATTGACAATTTGTATGGATATATTGTCAATAAGTATACACATTTTGTAAATTTGTGTTTCGAATATTTCTCATATAGATAATAAAAAATCTCCAAGGAAAAATATCCTTAGAGATGAATAATTACTATATCCACGGTGCCACTCTAATTGAATTGAACATACTCAATTCCTCTTGTTTGTTCGCTGACTATTCCAAGTGCATTTCAACGAATAATGCGTGCTTTCGCACCACTTCATTGGGTAGAAATGTACAATGTTTTTTGCTACCATTTTCAGCAGAAATTATTTGACAAAATAGATAGAAATAATTATCTCAAATTTATCAAAAATTATCTAAGTAGTTCTCTTCTAAAAAATTGATTGTATATATTCCCAAATCACAAGTGTACTTGTAATGTGTATTAATATGTCTTTAGTCTAGACCAAAAAAATTAATTTGTCAATAATTTGATTTGTAAAATGTGCAAATATTTTTTGGCACATAATATCTTTTTTGCAATTATTTTTGAGAGTATGATTTTTTTTGATGTTTGATATTTTTGATTTTTGACCATAATTAGTTAAACAATAATTTTTTTAGGAGATGTGATATGTCAGATTTTGATAATAGTAGAACAAAAGAAAATTTAGCTCGTGCTTTTGCGGGAGAGTGTCAAGACGGTGCTAGATATCAATTCTTGGCCACCCTTGCCGAACAAGAGGGGTATAATTATATGCAGACAATTTTCAAAATACACGCAAAAAATGAAATGGCTCACGCCAAAAAATTTTACAATCTCTTGTGCGATAATTGTAGCACCAAACAAAAAAATATAGAGATATGTGGAGGCTATCCTTTTACAAAAGGCAATCTTCTAGATAGTATTCACGATACAATGGGAGCAGAGATATCTCAGAGCGAAAATGTCTATCCCGACTTTGCCAAGGTTGCCAAAGATGAGGGCTATCCAGATATAGCCAAGGCTTTTCTCTTTGCGGGGACAGTGGAGAATTGCCACAAATTAATGCTAGAGCAATTGTACACCAAATTGAAGGGTAAAAAACTGTATAAAAGTCCTACTGCTATCAAATGGAAATGTAGTAATTGTGGATTTGAACACACTAGCAAAAATGCTTGGGATATTTGTCCTAGTTGTGATTTGCCACAGGGGTATGTCGAAATTCCTATTGATATGCAGTCGGGCGATGAATAAAGACAAGATAGTTTCTTATTAAAATTGATTGACAAATAAAATATTTTAACAAATATTAGGTAATTTATCTTTGTATTTGGCAAGATATTCTTGTAAATATAGTTCAATGTATTTTAGCGGGTATTGGATAGATAATGTGGCAAATAATAGACAAATATTTTGACAGAAAAAAGTAATATAATTTAGCATTAAATAAGATATTTTTGGATACAAAAAAGAGGCAGAAAATTCGCCTCTTTTTTAAAACTTTTTTATCTATCTATTTATTAAATATTTGCGTGCATATTTTTGAAATTATTTATATATCTTTTTCAAATTATTTTTAAAAAATTATCTATCTAATACTACATATTTGCTATCGACTTTAAGCACAGTGTGATTGTCGTCAGAGTACATTTTGTTGATGGCTATTTCTCTATCTGTCACATCGTTAATTACACCCAAATGTGTGCCGTCTGTATTGTAGACATTGTATGTGTATAGGTCTCCGCTTGCTTTGACTGTAATTATAAGTGTAGCATATTGTTCATTTACAATTATTACATTGTCTACTTCTTCAGAATTGTAGAAATATCCGCTGTCACTTTCTGAATACAAGAAATTCTCTTGTGTTAAGCCTAAATTTTCTAGATAATATTCTGTCAAATTTCCGCTCTCACTAGAAACTTGTTTTTCTATCAAATAATAACTATCGTCAAATAAATATGTGAATTCGTCTTTTGACATTTTCTTGACTACCACTCCGTCAAGAGTGCATATATAAGACGATGTATCGTCATTTACAATTAGTGCATTGCTTGTAGCATATATTTCACTAAAGTCTTCTAAGTGTGCTACAATATTATAATTTTTGTCTATTAGATGGAAATTGCTTTTTGTCCCGCTATTGCCTAGGGTATAAGCAATATATCTATTGTCGTTAATTTGGGTAATTGAATTGAATGAATAGTCTAATACTTTGGTTTGCATTTTGCTATTGATAAGCAAAATTTCGCTAGAAGCCAATTGTTTGTTTTTGATTTTTTGAGCATAAATCAAAGCTGTTTTTGTATTGAAAGATGTAGTGACACTTTGAATTTTATAATTAAAAGAAACTTCTGCAATATCGGCATTTTTTAGATTTAGCTTAAATGTATTAATGGTGTAATATTTGGTGCCAGAAGAACTTGTTTCAAAGTAATCATATTTGTCTTCGGTGGCATCTAGTTTGGTTTGGAATACTAGATAATCTCCTACTCTAAATTCGGCCTCTGTATGTACAAGCACATTTCTATTTAATTGCGATTTGCCTTTTAGATTGAAATTGATATCATATATCTCAAATTCTATCGATTGAATTTCGCTATTGTATGTTACATAATCTTGACTAAGAAGTATAGGTGTGCCATCGGTTAAGAATGCAAGTTCCAAATCGTTACTCTCTAGAGATACACCCAATTGATTATTAAGAGTTTGGATAAGCACGTGTTCGCCATTGGCTATTTCGTACAAATTGATATAAGTTTGATTATCTGTAGTTGTCAATTCCCATATTTCATAATTGTAAGTTTCATTGTCTGTGTAACAACATTTGTATGTGCTAGATCCCGATAATAAACTAGCATTGCTTACTTCGATTTCTTCGTTGTGATATTTCTTGTTTATCTTGGATTTTACGCTATCTTTTGATTGAGATAGGTCGACTGTCCTCGATTTGATATAACTAGTAGTTATCTGTTCGTCTTCGTCATATTTCAAGAAAGATACATCTTCTCCCGTTTCGTCTACAATCTTGACCATATTGCCGGCAGTATTTAGAGTGCAACGGAAGTAGCTTCTAGTAGTGGTTGTATTGCCTGTAACTATGCTTACATCATCAAAAATTGGCTCTACTACGTTCTTATTCTCTATATATGAGTATACGCCCATTTTCCCAGTGCTACCCTTTTTGACTATCTCAGTCCCGCCCTTGTATAGACTGCCTCCGCCATAGTATGTGTATGTAGTGTCCCTGTCTATTACGACCATCTCGGTATGCTTATTAAATTCGTATTTGCTAGATGTCCTCATATCAAATCTTTTGATATTGACTAGTACCAAAGTCAGTATGATACCTATAAGTACGACACCAACGACAACCGAACTTATAATTATTTTCTTTTTCTTACTCATAAAAAATCTCCTTATTTACGTGCTTTTTTGCAAGTAATCATTTTACTACATTAGTATAATCTATAGGCTAGTATTTGTCAATTATTTTTTGTATAATTGCCTTGTGCTTAAACAATAAAAGAGGCAAAGTTTTGCAAATTTTGCAAGTATTTCCAAATTTGTTGCAAGATAGTAATGTACATTTGATTTAAATTATATAGAAAAATATTTATATTATATAGCAAAATAATTTTTTATTTTCGACAAGATGTGCTAAAATACTAAAGATAATTACAAGTAGAATGAAAAATAAAGGTGATTTGAAATGAAAAAGGTAAAAACATTTTTAGCAAGCATTATGATAATTTTGGCAACAGCAGTTTGTACTGCTTGTTCTTGCTCGGGAGATGGTGATGTAGACAATACCACACAAATCCCAGTAAGTGGCATTACTATTACAAGTGATTATGATAGGGCTACTCGTGATGACGAGACTGGCTACCTAAATATTACTTGCAATCAAAATGACAAGTTTAATATTACATATAGTCTAGCACCAGACAATACTACTCGTACCCAAGTAGATTGGGATTTCGAGGGGGACGATTCGGTCGTAGTAGTAGAGAAGAATTACTACTCTTATTCTCAAGGTGCTACCCATACCGTTAGTTTCAAAGCCAACAAAGAAGGCAATACTATTATTAAATTCAAACCTAAAAATACAGACAAGTGGACGCAAGCTACTGTGTATGTAGGCAAGGCTAAGAGTGTTTTGCCATCTTTTGTTGCACCTACTGGACTTAAATACAATCCCGATACCGGCAAAGTTACTTGGAAAGCTGTAACCAAAATGAAATTGTATACAGGCGAAGAAGTAAATGTCTCTACCAATAATGGCATTATCAATGGACTTAACGGATACATTGTAAGTTACAAGAATTTGACTACAGGGGAGGAGTATACTACTCCATATGAGAAACCAATCACCGCTTGCGAATATGAATTGCCTAGAGGATATACATATCAGATAAATGTCTATGCTAGAGGTGATGATGACTTTTCTATGAAAGATAGCCCAGTTAGTGCTACTTTCAAATTTCACCAATTAGCAACTGTTACAGATATAAGCAATAATAATGGCGAGATATCCTTTACTAGTCAAGATTATTCTGAACAACATCGTATCTTCTATTTAGGCTCTCAGTCATCAAAATATATTACCCAAATCACCGATGGCAAAGAGACTGTTAAATTCATCGCTGGCGAGAAATTCGACAATGCCGAGCAATATAAAATTTCTGTGGTGTCCTACCCAGAGAATTGGGCCAATGCTACAACCGAAGACGGCATATCTTTTGTGTATAACGAAAGTAGCGGGATAAGATATTATGCTAGTGTTAGGTCAGATGACCTCGTTGTCGAAAACCTAGTCTCTCCAACTATCTCTATGTCTGCCAAAAGAGGTATAACTACTGTGGGCGGAGAGAGTTTTGGCAAAGAGGGGTCAGAAAATAACCCATATTTAGGGTCTATCCTTTCTTGGAAAATTTTAAATAAAACTTATGACAGTGAACACTTAATCAAATATGCTTATACAATTTCACAAAATACTGATGGCTCGAAATGGGAAGAAATTAGTCCAACTACAGACGGTACATCGTTTGATTTGTCGAAATTAACAGCAACTACCAATAGATACAAAATTACTGTTTATGCATATGGTAATCCAAAAACAACCATCGCAAGCCAAGCAGTTGATTTCTTCTTTAATATTCAGACAGCTATGGATTCTGCAACAATTACTAATACAGAACTTACTACTAGTGAGGCAAATTCAAATCTTTATGGTGTAGATTTGTATTTCGTCAATAGAAACGATAGTAGCAAATCAGTATACAAATTCTTTAGTGCCAAAAGCGAAAATGGTGGCGAATATAATAAAAAACAAATGTATATAAATATCGCTGATTTAAATTTAACACCGGGAGAATATGATATCTATGGTAGATTTGTAGGTATCAATGAAGGTGCAGAAAATATCTCTGCTACTAGCGCAGTGGCAAAAATAAATACTAATCCAGTCAAAGTAGCAAGTGCTGTAAAAAATGAAGATATCGAAATGTCCAGTGCGGGAGAACTTACTTTCAAAACAGTTGCCGACATAAGCAAATATCAAATCAACATTTCACGAAAGTCAGGCATTGAAACCGATACATTTACAAAAGAAGTAATAGCGACTTCTTCCGAAGCAGATACTCTAGTTAAAGTAGACGTTTATGCTTTAATCAAAGCACATTTACTTACAAAAGCCGGGACTACATCAGACAATCTAGAAGAAAAATTAAGAGAGTATACTTCCAATTCTACTATTACTCTAACAATTACATCTGTTGGTGTTGAACAAGAGGGGGTTAATTCTTCTCCATCAAGCAAACTACAATTTAAGCGTTACAATGTAGTAGATGCAAGTACAATTAAATTGTCTTATAACAAACTTTCCTTTACATCTTCCAATGATAGTGCTCCATATATTGTGGAAATCGATGGCAAAAAATTCCAAACTAATTCTTATAATAATAATGCCAATGTTGAGATTGACTTAGAAAACGAGGGACTAATCGATTACGTAAAACAATCCGGCATTACAACCATAAAGATTTGGGCTTTGGGCAGTGGTGCAAATGCTAATGATAGCGGGGCAGGCTATGTAGATAGCTATACTACTTCCAAAGAATTCAATTGTTCTTCTACTATCAAATCAGACTCTATAGATATGGATATATACAATTTGAAATGGAGTTTGGCTGAAGACTTTGGAGAAACCCAACAATTCAGCCTAAAAGCTTATACCAAAGTAGGTACTGATTGGCAAATCGTAGTTGTAGATGGCAAAGAAGACTATATAATAAATGCTACCAAAGAGACTGTAGAGAGCGAAGACGAAAGTGATGAAGGAGTAGAGCATCAATCTACCACTGAAAGAAAATATACTTACAATATCGGAAGTTGGTTAAGCGGACTTGATACAGACAAAACTATTGCAATTACAATTACCCACGTAGTTGAAGATAGATTTACCAACGTAGAGAGTTACAAATATTACATTATCCAATTGCCTCAAGTAGAAGTTAGCAGAAAGCTAGATACTGCTACTCCATCTATACAATTCACAGCAGAAGCTGGCATTTCATATCAGTTGACAGTTACAAATACGTCTGATAATAGCTCTGTGAAAACTGTTACTTATAAAGACGAGACTAATTCAGAAAAAATTATTCACCTAAGCGATTTGGAATTAAATAGTGTAGGCTCTTACAAAATATCTATCTATGCTTACAAAGAAAAAGAGGGAGACAATTCCGAAAGCAATCCATACGCACTAAGCGGTATCCCAGGTACAATAGATATAGATATCGTTAGTAGAACAATTACAGCAAAAGCTAATGATCAAAATATCACTTGGAATAATATACACAATGCTGTAACTTATCAAGTAGAGTACAAAACTCCATCGGGAGAATATGTATATATTCAAGAAGACGAAGAGAATAAAATATTCACTGACAGCCTAACTTACAATGTATGGACAATGTTTGAGGCTGGCGAAAATAGTGTTAGGATAACTCCAGATGTTAATTATGTGGAAGATGGCGTTTATCTAATTGGCAGTGTTCAAGAGACATCTATCAATAAATTACATACTATCGCATCTTCTTCAGTCACAAATGGTGTTATTAAATATACACTAAGCGAAAGTGATACTTTCACAAATAATAATTATAGCATTGCTATCAAGATAGGCTCTTCACAATTGCTAGCAGGCGAATATTCTATAGATTATGAAAACAAAACAATTGCTATTACTTCTAGCAAATATATTGGAGAGAAAAATTACAATATCCAGATAATAGCCGACGGTCAAATAAGTAGCGATTATTCTAGCAATATTACCGCTATCAAAGTATCTCGTATCGAAGATATAGAGAAAAATGGCGATTATGTCAAATTTACTCCTGTAACAGGTGCAAACATATACATTCTTACATTCGAAGATACCAATGGCGATACTACTACCAAGAGTATCAAATACGATGCAGATACTCACAAGATTTACTCCAAGACAGATAGTGTCGAGGGTAATGATGGAGATTGGACAGAAATTTTGGACGAAGAGATAGCCAAATATTATGATGGCAAAATTTACTTAAATTTCTATGCCGAGATGTTTGGTTTGGATATTTCTAATAGTGGAATTTATTACTACTCAGTTACTCCAAATACCGATATCACTGGATACCTAAATGGCAATATTTCAGACAAGTACAAATTGGCTAAACTTAGCCAAGAAGTAGATATTGATATAGAAGAAGAAAGTTTCGTAGTATCCAATTATATCCGTACTACAGACGAACTTCAAACTCCAGAACGTATTTCTTATGCTATTCAGTATAGTCAAGATATAGTTTTGGACAATGCAAAGAATGGTGATTGGACAGACATTTCTTGGGAATTTGACCCTGCCAAATTTGATACCGATTGCCAAGTTTCTTATCAAGTAACATTTTATACTACTGGAGAAAATGGCGAGAATACCAAAGAATATTCTCAAATATATCTATTCGATAGCCAAACTCATACTATATTAGTACTCGTGAAAGGCGATGGCGAAAATACTCAAGATGCATATGTAAACAAAAATTATCTAAAAGTATCTTCGGACGACAATAAATATATCATTACTCTAAGCAAAGACCAAATAGCAAGTGACGAAGTGAAAAATGCTCTAGGCTCAAGCGATGACCCAATTCTACCAGATAGAGTAAAAATTGAATATATTGAGTCCAAGATTGTATACAAAAATGATATCTTATTCTCTAGCGTCAATATCGAAGGCGAAGGTGAGAATGGTGCTAATTGTTGGAAGATAAACTTAAATACCCTAGGCATAAATGCTACCGGCAATTATACATTGCATTTGCAATTTATTGGCAATGACAACAATATTATTTCATCAGATATAATTAGTAGCGAAATTTGCCACAAATTAGAAACTGCCACTCTTCAAACAGTAGATGGCGTCCTTTCTTGGAAGTCTACAGGTGCTAGTAGTTATACCTTGAAGATTACTTGCGACCCACTAGGCATAGAGACAGATAGTGACGAAGAAGAGGGCGAAAGTGCAGAGATTTGCGAATGGACTTTCGATAATTATTCTCCATCAGAAGATTCCGAAATGTCCAATATTAGCGAAGAACAATTAAAATCATTCGAGGGGACGAATTTTGCAGGCTTTGAGACAGGTAGAAATTATTACATTCAGATTAGAGCCAATGCTAGTGACAAATTAAGTTCTGAATGGAGCGATGTCTTCACTGTTCAGAAACTTCAAGCTCCTACAAATATTCAAATTAAGTCTACAGGTAATTCTATTACAACTAATGACCAAACATATTATATTGGCGAGCCACAGGTTACCTGGGAAGACCCTAATAGTATTTCAAACAATCCTAATTATACTTTGTGGATAGGCGATAGGAAGATAGATATAAATAATACCGGTGCAGTTGCTGGACAATTGCTTCCTAGCAATTTGGCAACAAATAAATACGAAATATCTATGTGTACTATAGGCAATACCACTACAGGTACCAATAAAATTGGCCTGCTTACATCTGACCGCTCTACCCAAAATCCACAAGCAACTTACGTTACCGAGACTACAAATGTTTCTTACAAAAATGATGCAATTACGTGGGTACCAGTTCCTGGAGCTTATACTTACAAATTGACTTTCTACAAAGGGTCATTTTCTCAATCAGATATGTTCGAAGACGCAGAAAAAGTGTTTACCGCATTTACCAATACAAATTCTTACAATTTCTCTGCTACCGAATTTGATGGAACTGGCTACTATACAGTACTTATCAATGCTTATAGCGACCCTAGCAAGGCTATAGTAAGTACTTATACCGTGTTAAATGACAGCGGAGAGCCAGATGTTTACGATTTAACTAATTGTACTAGCCTATACAAATCTCCGGCAATTTCTAGACTTATGGTCAAAGATGGCTTGCTATCTTGGTCATTAAAGATGTCGGATATCCAAGAATTCTTGGCAGTTCATACATCTATATCTGGCGACAAACTAGTAGAATATTTTGCAGAAGATATTACTAGTACAAATCCAACTACTAGAAAAGAACAACTTGTAACTGCTGTAGTAGGATATATTTTCGGCAAAATCAATAGCAACAACAAGACAGGTGACAAAGACGTAGATAAAATACTATCCAATTTGTATACATTCAGTGCTATTATCAATGGAGAGTCTACAATCATTACCCCAAGTTCTGTAGATACTATCAATATTACTGGCACTACATCTGAGCCTGTGTATACTTCAGTTGCCGATCCAAACAGTGCCGAATATTTGATGTTCAAATACGACTTTAACAATAATCCAACCGAAACATCTACCTCCAAATTTGTAATCCAAGTAGCTCCAAAGGGCAATTACACAGATTCAAATTCAACCGGACTTATTACTACAGTAGATGGCAAATTTACTACTTCAATTACAGCATACAAGCCTAAGACTCCTACCTCTGTCAATATAAATTCTGGAGAAGAGAGTACACGCAAACAAATATCTGATGGCAATATCTATTGGTCATTAGTTACCAACGAAAATAGTACTTTTGAGGAATTTGAATACCACAACAAATACAAACTTACTGCTATTAGACAAGATAGTGTAGATACTAGTGGTATATCAAAAGAAATAGATATCAATAGTACAATAGTAGAAGAAAATGGCAAAGAATCCAATCCAAATTTGACAGACAACATCAATTATCACCTAAATCTAAAAGATTTGTACCAGAATGATGTTGAAACCAATACAAGTTATACAATGCAATTAAGTGTAATGGGTACAGCAGATAGTACTACACTTGATAGCGATGACAAGATATATTTCAATAGTAATATATTTGAATATACAGATATTATGAATATATTAGCAAATTATGACAGTAGTGTAAGCAATGGCGTGTATAGTTATACTCCTTGTGCAAATATCTCTACTCAAACTACAGTCACAGTATATGGCCCATTCCTAGACGATAGCGACAATATTATCTATGCTCCAGACCAAAATGATAGGTCTACTTGGGTATGGCAAAATGTAGTAGTAGAGGGCAAATCATTTACTTATGATTATAGTGAAGATACTAGTGATGATGGCTATAACAAAGCACTTACCGCTTGGAAAACAATTATTGCTCCTATATGGGAGAACGCAGTAAAAAGCGAATGGTTGGGCGAATATGAGAAATTACGTAATATCTACGAATTCAAAGAAGAAACTTCGACTGGTGAGAGTTCTTCTGTAGTAAGTAGAACAACTACTCTAAATCTAACAGGCAATCGAGATAAAAATGGCGAATTCTATGGTGCAGGTAGTTATATTATCCGTAAACAAGAAATCGGAAATGGCAGAGGCATTATAGATACCGACTATAACGAAAATATTAGAGATGGCGAAGGCAATATTCTTAATCTAGATTACGAACAAATTGCTACCAAACTAGACAAAACAACCAAGTCTAGTGTAATCAATGCTTCCACAGGGAAAACAGAAGAAAATGATATATGGCTAGATGCAGGAAGATTTGCTTGGAAGAAAGTTCCTAGAGCAAATGCTTATAGACTAAATGTACAGAAATTAAAAAAGAGTGCAGAAGATGACACATATACCGAAGCTGGCTCATACACTGAGACTATTATGTCTACAAGTACAGATGACAACGAATACTTCGATATGCCAGAGAACTCAATCTACAATGAGAGTGGATATGTGTATAGAATTACTATTACCGCTACACATCTAAAAAGTGATAAAAGGACTATTACTCCTTATTACTTTGAGGGCGAGGTAGTTACTACCGATGCATACGGCAGAGCGCCTATCCCAGATAATCTAGAGATTGACGAATTAGGCAATATTTCTTGGAATGAAGATACAGATTATGATGCAATCGAATCTTTCGAAATCAAAGTCAACGAAAATAGTTCTTCTACCCAAATAATCGCCAAAACTCAAGACAAGACTTACAATCTAAGCCAAGTTCCATTTGGAACATTCGATTTTAGCATTAGAGCAAGAGGCAAGAAAGACGGTACCGCTTCTTATCTAAATAGTTGTTACAATCCAACTATTACAATTACCAAATTGGCCGACCCAATTATCGAGATTGTAAATGGTCAAGTTAAATGGGGTACAGATACTAGTGCAGGTATGGGCGAACAACAGACCAAGACTGACTTCACTCTTCAAGAAGTTGGCGAGACTGGCTACAAAGTCAAAACTACTCTAGACGAAAACCAAGGTAGTTATATCTTGCATACAGAGATTACAGAATTTGGCATAGAATACAAGCCTACAGAAGAAACATACACTGCAGATACCGAATACAAATTCGGTGTAAAATATAGAGGTACTCCAAGTACAACTATCACAAATAGCGATACGAATAGACAAATAATAATTGCTTCAGATGAGAAGACTATATCAGCTACTAAATTGGGATATCCTACACTATCTAGTGTAGATGTATTCAAAGATAGCGTGTCTGAGAATAGAATCAGATGGGACGCAATTGCTAATGCAAGTGGATATAGGGCTTTGGTTATTACCCAAAGAAACAATAAAGATGTAATATTTGATATTACAGAGACATTTACAACAGAGAATGAGATAACAACATACAAGACAGAAATTCTTATCTACGAAGATGGCGTCAAAACCAATGATATTCACTTATCTCGCACAAACTCGACCAAAGACGACAATTATTACTTCGAATATAATAATACAGAGAATACAATCGACTTGAGATTGACCAAGGTTATAGAGCAATTATCTCTAACTAGCGAAAACGGCTTGGCATTAGAAGTGTACGTTCAAGCAATTGGAACTTTGCAAGCATCAAGTGAAAGCACTGGCACTAAATATATCAATAGTAGCTTCTCTGCTAGAAAGTTAATAGAAATTCCTCCTATGCCTACAGGTATAGCATTCGAAAGTTCGACCGGTACTCTATCTTGGGAGACTGATACATCTGCTGGACACAATGCTAAAATTACAATGGAATATACTGTAGATAATGTTACATTTAATGACTTTGTTAATTATTGGCAAAAAACCGCCGACGTCATCAAACTAAAAGGCTCAGATAGTGGCACAAGTACAGATAATAGCGATAATAGATACGACGAGATTAAATCTAGAACTGTAGAGTACGAAATAATTTCTAACGAAAATTCAAACACTACATATAGATTAACTGTCGTAGATACAGTACTTGTAGAAGCACAAGATGGTCAGACTCCTACAAGCTATCAAGTAACCAATATCGGCACAAATTATAACTTTAGCGTGAGAATTTTGGTAGGTGGCAAGGATTATTCGGGGGCATATATGTCCCAAGAAGCAGAACTAACATCTGCATATACTCCTATCAATTTCCAAGCATTTGAATATGGCGATGGCTCAGATATGTTGCCATATGGCGTTAGGAATAATACTATGTTCAATAGCATTAGATATTATCCAAATGCAAATTTTGTAATTATTGGCGATATAGCATTTGAAGAAAATACTGAGACTACTACCAATTGGGAGCCTATCGAGACATTCTCTGGCTCTATTGATGGCGGTAACCACAAAGTTGAATACCTAAGACCTTCTTCCATTTCTATATCTGCCGATAACGGCGACATAACTATTTACAAAGCTATTATCAAAGAAAACAAAGGTACAATCAAAAACTTGACATTGTCAGTGAATAATAGTGTAAACGAAACTATTACAAATTCGACAGTATATCTAAGCGGACTAGCTATTACAAATAGTGGCACTATTGACAATGTTCATATTACTACATTTGGCTCTACTTCAAGTCATATTTCTGCTACAGTTAAAGGTACTATATCTGCAACTAAAGTAGCAGGCCTTGTAAACGAAAATACAGGTACTATCAGCAATAGCTCAGTTGTAACTACAACTACAATTACCGCACTTGACAATAATGCAGATACATACAAAATATCTACATTGGTAGCAGGCCTTGTTAATATCAATAGCGGAACTATAGACAATTCATATTTCTCTGGTAACCTTCAAGGTAACTTCGTCGGTGGTATTGCCAACGAAAATAGTGGAACTATTAGCAATTCTTACTCACTAGGCCAAGCCCTTGTAACAGATACTGGCGTGAAAACAAATGATGACAATGATCTCGTTGTTGGCAAAGGTACCAGATATGGCGGTATAGCAGGCGCTGTCTATGGAAATGCCAATATTATCAATTGCTATAGCAGAATGACACTAGTAGTCAATATCAAAACAACTGATAAGGTTACTCTTAACGCTGGCGGACTTGTAGGTAGTATCGATAGTAAAACTGGATATACCAATAATATTACTATCAAGAATAGCTATGTTGTATTTGAGGCAACCCATATTGGCGAAACATCGCAAATAAACAGTCTTGTTTACGTTGTTGCACCATATTCTTCTGGTGTTACATATGAGAACAACTATTATATTGTTAATACTGTAAATAGTGCTAATAATGTAACTACTAGTGCTAATGATAGCGTTGCTAAAAAGTCTGACGATTTGGAAACTTTGTGTAGCAATATGTTAGCAATAGAGGGGAATATCTATAGTAGACCTACAGTTTCTACACCTAGCGGAGAAGAAATTAGCAAATACCCACTATTATCTAGTAATACAGAGACGGATATTATTACCGTTGCTATTACTGAATAGCAAAAAAATGGCTCACACAAGCAATTATGTTACACATTTTGCGAATTTGATTGATGTAAATTTAGTCAAAATCAATGTATGTGCATAATTGCTTGAAGCTTGATGCCATACAAATTAAACAATGGAAAAACAAAGTGAAATGCAATAAAATATTGGAGAAACTTATATGTGGATAGCAGTAGCATTAATACTTTATTATTGTTTTAAATAAAAGGAAATACGAATGAAATTTTATAGACTAGAAAAGACAAATTATTTCAAAGTTTGGATATGGGCAATTGTCAAAAGTTTGCTTTTGTCATTGCTTATATCTATTGCTTTGCTAGTAGTGTGTGGATACAAATTTATGATTGTATCATCAGGATCTATGGAGCCTACACTTCCTGTAGGTAGCTTGATTGTTATTGCGCCTTGTGATTACGAAGACTTGGAGCTAGGCGATATCGTCACTATGGATACTGGCGTTACATATCTTACCCACAGAGTGCATGGCAAAAAAATTGATGGAGAAGTCATATCTCCAGACGACCCTAGGTACAATTCTAGCGAAGCTATATGGTATACCAAGGGTGATAATAGCGATACTTTGGACGGTGCTATTAGCAATGAAGTTGTAGGCACTGTAGAGCATTGCTTCAAATCGGTAGGCGTAGTTGTAAGATATGTCAAATCTAATTACACTTACTTGATAGTTCTAGCAGTAATACTATTTGTATTTGTCGAAGTTTTGGGCTATTTAAAGAGCAAATTGGAGACAGACGACATAGAGTGTTACGATAATGATGAAGAAGAATAAGAGGTAAATAATGGATATAAGGAGAAGAAAAGAAATTAATTATTTCTACATAGTACTAATAATTTTAGTAGTACTATGCTCTTCTCTTATACTATCTACCATAGCGTGGTTACAAGAAACATATACATATACAGATAATAATTCTCATATTGGTTCCATTGATGTATGTTTGTATGCCAATAATACCAAGATTACAGGTACCACCCATTCTGATGGCTCGTGGACGTGCGATACTCCATACGAGATTTCGCCTGGCAGTACTATCCGTACTCTCAATCTCAAAATGCGTAACGAAGGCACGATAGATGCACTTGTCAGAGTGACAGTCAATGTATATTATATGGAAAATCTCAATAAACGTACCGCTCTAATAGTTACAAGTACTCCCCAAAATACTGGAGATATTACACTAGATACGACCAATTGGATTAAACAATTTCCTAGCGAAAATGTCGCTTGCGGATATATGTTTTACAATTCCAAATTACCTAGTTACTATACCAAAGAAATATCCGAAAACGGCACAATTTCTTCTGGCACAAATGCAGACGGAGAAGTAAGCATTATCAATCAAATATTGGTAAGCGAGAGCCAAAAAGATATCAAATTTTATGTAGATGTTACTATTGATGCAGTATCATATAGCGGGAATGTTTATCAAAAAATCAATGAAAAAACAGATAGCGAAATAGAAGACATGGTAGGCACTGACGATTTGCCAATTCTTGCTTATCCTTTTGGCAAATTGGAGACATTGCCAGACAATTGGACTGCATGGAGATAACCACTACAAAAATAAAAAACAATCCTAAATAATATAAAAAAATAACAAACTTTTTCAAAGTAATATTATTAATTAACAATCCTAAAAAATATATAAAAACATATAAAAATGAACATTAAATTTATAACAACGAGCAAAAAATCAATAAATTATTAAAAAAATAGGAGGGATAATGGCAAAAAATTTTGAAACCAATTCTAAACGAACGTTATATCAAAATTTAATCATAGTAGCAGTCATTCTTATATTTGTGGCCATTATGTCTTCATTTACATTGTCGTGGTTTATGGACGAGAGTACGACTAGCAATGGCGAGCCAAATATTACTCAAATTGGAGAATTAGATATGGACGTTACAACCAATTTCAAATTCAAAAATCTAGCTCTCGCTCCCGATACCATTTATACTATCGACCAAAACGATACAGATATCGCAACATATATCAAAACTAGCGACAAGCACAATATAGACGGCGCTTATGTCCGTATCAAATTTGCCACTCAAAGGAAAAATGTAGGCGATAGCCAGTACATAGACAATTTAGATTTGCTGAAATTGTATTTTGATGGCAACATAACTACATCAACTGATTATAATGGCGATACGAGTACTCACAATAAATGGTTTTATAATGCCGACGATGATTACTATTATTATCTAGGCGGAGTGTACGACACAAATATTATGTTTAATGCAGGATACAAGACTACCAATCGTATGACCAATGCTGTAGCTTCAGCAGATGTGACTATAGACTTTACGATAGATTGTATTCAGCGTCAGTATGGAGCGTCAGATGCTGTATGGACGACTGCTCCACAAGTATTTGTCGATATGGTGGCAGTAGAGAGTGCCAATATATCTGACCCATACAAATAAAATAATCTGCACAAACAAAATATACTAGGATAAATATCATAGGAGAAATTATGGCAAAACTCACCAAACAAGAATTAAACAAAAAAATTCAAACGCAAAATATGATAATTATAGCCCTTGCTATAATCATATTTATTTTGGTTGCCGTTTCTGGCACTGCTGCGTGGTATATTCGTACACGCTCGGATAGTGCAGATATTATCCTAAGCAATCCGGTCAATATCTACATTACAGAATTCAAAGATACTATAGATAGTGCCGGCAATACATACAAAGAACACTCAGTCAAAGAAGATATCTTAGACGAATACAATACTAGAGTATATCCCGGTGACAAAATCAAAATGCGTCTAGGTATGCAACTTGGTAGCAAAGAGGTAGAAGCAAGTAATGCATACGTTAGAGTCAAACTATCTATATCTTACGAAAAAATCTCTGACGGCATACCATCTGGGCTAGAAGAATTGGCTAGCCAAAATTTGCTAGAATACAAAGACCAGCCCGACGAAACTGTATGGCAAAAAGTTGACTTCAATAAATTCAAAATTGCCGAGGGTACTACAGAAGAACACGATTATTGGTATGTACTCAAAGATACCAATGCTGTAGGCAAGACTATAGCCAAGATTGCTACAAATTTGCAAACTTTTGAATTTCTAGATGGATACATCGCTCTTAGCAAGACAGAGATAACCAATGCCCACGCTAATTGCAAATTCCATATTAATTACACAGTTGAGGCTATCCAAGTACCCAATGTTCCCGACCCATTATATTACGAAGGCTATGGCCCTTGGTGGGATTTCGCTTTGGGAGATATAGAAGACGTAGAATAGATTTAATTAAAATAATTACAAAAAGGAGGATCTAAATATTGGCAGACAATAATAATAGAGAAAAAGACAAATTAATAAATGTTACACGTCCCAAAGCACAAGATACTCCTCGTAGTAATTTAGATGCCAGCAGGGTCAGTTCGTATACAATGCGAGAAGCCCAGTCTCTAGAAAAACTAAAAAAGTCGGTAGGTGGAGGCCAAGACAATAGAGGCAAATCTTCCAAAATCAAGTCTATTGTTGCAATTATTCTTATAATTTTGCTTATAATATTATTAGTTGTTTTTGTAATAGTACTGAGCAAAACAGGTACATCAGAAGAAGAAACTTATGATATTAGAGTAAGTATGGAGATAGAAAACAAATCTTTGCTGACCATCATCACAGAGTCTGGACAGCAAGCCTTGAGGCCTATCAATCCGGGCGATAGGCTGGATATATCTGCATATGCTAGAAATTCCAATGATTATAGGGGAGATGTAACCACTGGTGTAGGTGTGCCACCCAATATCTATGTCAGATTTAGAATTAGACTTATTCTTAATTACGAAGATAGATATGATGTGCTTATTCCTAAACTTACAGCAAATTGGTACAAATTCGACCCCGAAGTTGATGCCGATGGCACTAATTATGACGACCATTACTACTATTTCTGCGGAAGTGTAGCATATCCTAGACGTATAGAATTGTTTTCACAATTAACAGTTGATGGCAATTCCATTACTTGCGAAGATGCCGACAAAGGCAGATATGGACAAATACAAGTACTTGTAGAATCTATCGCTGCCGACACCAATGACTTGAGCAATGGCATATGGCCAACTGCTCCCAAAACTTGGCTTATGAAGACTATTCGTGGCGATTACAATACAAATAATGTAGGAGGAGAATAATGAGAAAATTATATTCAAAGTTGAAAAAAACATTAATTATTTTAATGTTTATAATATTTTCCATCACACCTATACTTACTGGTTGTAGTTTTGACATAAGTAGTTCTGCCAAACTGCGTACTCCATCTATTTCTCTTAGTTCCATAAACAAGAGTATCTCTTGGAACGAAATTTCTGGTGCAGAAAAATATGAAATTTATCTAAATGATAGTCTAGCCGATACTATATCTACCGGTGAATATGACAAAGTTGTGTATGACTTTTCTGCAATCCTTGAGGATAGCGGAGAATACAAACTCTATGTAATAGCTACAACTTCTAGTGTATATAGAGAGAATAGCAACAAATCCAATACTTGCACTTATACTTATAAAAAAAATGCATTGGTATCGCCAACTACTCCCGATGCTAGTATTGTAAATAATAAAATTACATTTACTATAAACGATGGTGTATTGAGTTTTGTCCCTCTTGAGAATGAGAGTCTTAGTTACAAATTATATATATATTCCAATACTACAGGTCTTCAAACTCATAATTTAACCAGTAAAATGGTAAATTTGATAGACAACAATATGATGAACAAAGGCGAGATATACGCACTGCGTATAGGATATGTAGATAGCGAGAGTGGAGAAGATTTTATCGCTAGCGATATCAAATACTACAATAATATATACACCAAGTACGAAGGTTATACAGACAATATCTATCTATTTGATGGAGAAATCCACGATTATTATATCCAAAATCAACAAGAATTAAATAATCTAGTCTATTATGCCTTTATCAATAGAATAGAAGAATATAATATTCGTATATCAGAAGAATACAAAGCTTCTATTGCAGAAATTTATCAGTATTCTACCAATGTAGACAATCTTAATTATGCTGTCGACCAAGGACTAAAAAGTTTGTACGAAACAATGTCATATACGGCAAATAATACAGGTGGCGGTTATGTAAGTATCAACGGTAATTCTTATGAATATACTATCAAGATTAGTTATGGCGGAGTAAAAGAATGTGACGTATCTATCTCGCCATCACGCAATTCGCTATATTCTCAAGCCCGCTCAACTGCATATTATGAGACTACCAATTATACCAATCTAGAGACTAAATATGGCGAGGATTATGACGATTTCGCTAGCGACAAACAATTCTTGTATACAACTGTTACTACAAGCGAACAATTGTATTGGGCTGTAGAAAACAAAATTACACCAGTATTTGAGAGAACTAATACTAGAGCATACGAAATTTATACCAAGGCCAAAAATGTCTTGAGAGAAATTATCTCTGACGAAATGACCGATTACGAAAAGGCCTTGAGCATATTTGATTGGATAGCTATCAATACTCAATACGATTATACATCATATTCTACACCTAATTATTCTACAAGTATAGCCAATTATCCTACCAAGTTGCCTTGCTTCTACCTAGAAGGAGTATTCAAGACTGGATACGCAGTGTGCGATGGCTTTAGCAAAGCATTTAGTCTTATGTGCAATATGCTAGGCATTGATTGTATTAGAATTGTAGGAGATGCACAAACAAGCTCTGGGTCGGGCGGTCACGCTTGGAACAAAGTTTTATTTGATAAAGAAACAAACGATGATATCCCAGCAGAATATTATATAGTAGATATTACTTGGACAGAGATTGTTTCTGATGATAGCGAAGAGCAATTGTCTCATACTTACTTTGGTTTGAGCGATAGCGATGTGGCAGATACTCACTTTGCATTTACTGGCAGAAATGGCAAATACGGCAATTACAAAGCAGATAATAGCTTGTATTATTATACTTATCAGTCATATACGTTTGAAAATAATAAATACAATTTGGTAATAGATAGTGCAGAAGATATGGAGAGGATATTTGATTATGCTCTGTCTTCGGCAGTAGATACTATCGAATTTGTAATTGACTATGATTATATGGTCAAAGTATATAATGACAATAATACTACAAAATACAAAAGTGGCTCAAGTATAGAGCAAGAGTATTATGAATTAGAGTCTGGTAAACGCTTGCTTAAGAGTGAATATGACCCTAGCACCGATGTGTTTACTTATTATACCTATTCCAAAATTACCGATGGCAAGTTGGTACAATATATTCCCAAGACAACAGTTTATAATAATTACAAATTACGTACCGTCTTCCAAGAAAAAGTTATGAAGACAGCCAAATTTGATACTCAATATTTCTTCATCACAGACGAAAATAAACTTAGAGCATACGATGTTGTAGATGGCGATGTGAAATATGGTATGATGCTTATTCTTACCCAAAATCTTCTTATAGATAATGACCAAGAATGGATAACTTCTGGAGAGACCTCAACTCTTAATGAAGATGGCGAGGTTGCCAAGACTATCCAATATCTAGATGATAATAATATCACAGGCGAATTTTACTTATATATAGAACAGCCAATTTTGAGTCAGGCTAGTGGCACAACATATACTCAGAAAATAGAAAATATGTTTAATTCGTTCAGTACAAATAATGTCAATTTTGATTTCGAATTTGTCAGCAAAGACGAAGTTTCTGTCAATAACGTGTCAGAAGTAATATTCAAGATGACTGTGTCTAAAAAATCTAATTAAGTAAAAAAACAAAAATTCCCTCAAAATTTTTTGAGAGAATTTTTTTGTCCATTACATTTTGTATATATATATTTATTTATTGCCACCGTACAATTTTTCGGTGATATTTAGTAGCCACGACTTAGGGGTAATCTTGGTCAAAAAATATAGAACTTTGTATTTGCCACCAATTATGTACATAGGCTTGCATTTTTTCTTGTTTATTTTTTTGTAAATAATTTTTGCACACTTATAGCTACTCATTCTTTTTTCTTCACGACTATCACTTTTGATAGTTGCACTCTCTAGACGTTTGCCATATCTTTCGTTGGTGTCAAATTCTTTTATTCTATTTTTGGTAAAGTTTGTCTTTATGTCGCCAGGGCAAATTGCCACTACATCTATCCCTAGATGTTTCAATTCCATTCTAAGTGCATAGCTAAGTGAAAGCACTGCTGATTTTACAGAGCCATATATTGCTCTAAAGGGTACGGGGAATAGAGCCATAGCAGAAGACATATTTATTATCTTTGAGCCTTTTTCCATATACTTCAAACTCGCTTGAATGGCGTATAGCGTGCCATAATAATTGACTTCGGTTAGGTCTTGTATCTTTTGGCTTGGGAGCAATTCAGTTATCCCACTCATTCCAAACCCGGCATTGTTTATAAGTATATCTATATGCCCATACTTTTTGCCAATGCTATCTATTACATTCTTTATACTTTTTTCGTCACTTACACTACACGAATAGTGGAATTTGTCATCTGGAATTTCCCTTGTGGATATTGTCAAAACGATGTTGCCATTGCTTACAAAAAGTTTCTTTAAGTCTAGGCCAATTCCACTTGTTCCGCCTGTGATTACTACAATTTTTGTCATATTTCTATTCATTCTATTTATCCCAATTTTTTATTAATTTTTTGTCTTTTGTTTTTGTAGTATACACTTTTGAGCCAAATTTCACAAATAAATTGTAACTATTTGTACTTTTGATATGTATAAATTGGTTAATTTGTTTGGAATTTTGGATATATTATTATAAAATATATTATAAGTGTGAGGTTGTTTATTTGGCGATTATAGCGCAAGAACTTTGCATTCATTTTTGCTTATACATTACAAGGAGTAATAAAATAATGGGATTTTGGAGTAAAATATTCAAATCAGATAATACTAGGAATATCGACAAGTTGGAAAAAATTGCCAAAAAAGTCGAAGACCTACAAGATAAATATAGAGCATATAGCGACGACGATTTAAAAAATACTACCCAAGTTCTCAAAGACAGACTAAAAGCTGGCGAAAAAACTATAGACATTTTGCCTGATGCTTTTGCGTGTGTGAGAGAGGCTAGTAGTAGAGTAATTGGCAAACGTCATTACCACGTGCAAATTTTGGGCGGTATAGCTTTGTTCCAAGGTAGAATTGCCGAAATGAAAACTGGTGAAGGTAAAACTTTGGTAGAAACTCTCCCTGCATATCTAGTAGCACTAGAAGGCAAGGGAGTGCATATTGTTACAGTCAATGAATATTTGTCTTCTCGTGATAGCGAGTGGATGGGCAAAATATTCAAGTTCTTGGGACTTACAGTAGGCATCTCTACTCACGATATGACACCTGCTCAGAAAAAAGAAGCATATGCTTGCGATATCACTTATAGCACCAATAATGAATTAGGTTTTGATTATCTAAGAGACAATATGGTTATGCGTGCCGAGGATAGAGTAGCCAGAGGTTATCACTTTGCAATTATTGACGAGGTCGATAGTATCCTTATAGACGAAGCAAGGACTCCGCTTATTATATCTGGCAAAGGTATGAAGAGTGGCGAAGAATATCGCAAAGCTAGTAGATTTGCCAAGTCTTTGAAACAGACCGATTATGAGATTGACGAAAAGGAAAAGGCTATTAGGCTTACTGAGAGTGGTATTGCCAAAGCCGAGAAATATTATACCCTAGACAATCTAAGCGATATCAATAATATTGAATTAAATCACTATATAAATAATGCCCTAAAAGCACAATATATTATGCTTAAAGATAATAATTATATTGTCAAAGATGGCGAGATAATTATCGTCGACGAATTTACTGGTAGACTTATGGAGGGTAGAAAGTATTCCAACGGTCTTCACCAAGCGATAGAGGCAAAAGAGGGCTTGGAAGTAAGAGACGAGAACAAAACATTGGCGACTATTACTTTCCAAAATTTCTTCCGTATTTACGACAAAATTAGCGGTATGACCGGTACTGCCAAAACCGAAGAAACAGAATTTAATAAAATTTACAATCTAGACGTTGTAACTATTCCTACCAATAAGCCAGTGCGTAGAATTGATTGGACAGACGTTATATATCCTACCGAAAAGGCCAAAATAAATGCTATTATCGAAGAAGTCAAAAAAGTTCACGCCGAAGGTCGTCCTGTACTAGTAGGTACTATTACTATTGAGAAGAGTGAAGAGATATCCAAAGCTCTTACTCAGTCCAAGATTAAACACAATGTCTTGAATGCCAAAAACCACCAAAAAGAAAGTATGATTATCGCCCAAGCCGGTAGACTAGGTCAAGTAACTATCGCTACCAATATGGCAGGCCGTGGTACAGATATTATGCTGGGTGGCAATCCAGAATATTTGGCAAAGCAAAAAATGTCCGAATTAGGCTATACAGACGAACAGATAGAATTCTGTACATCATATTTGCCTTCAGACAATGCCGATTTGGAGAGAGCAAGAGAGAAGTACAAAAAATATTACAAAGAATTTGAACAAGTTACCGAAGATGAAAAGAAAAAGGTTATTTCTCTTGGCGGTCTTCATATTATAGGTACAGAGAGACACGAGAGTAGACGTATAGACAATCAGTTGCGTGGTCGTGCTGGACGTCAAGGAGACCCAGGCTCTAGTATTTTCTACGTAAGTATGGAAGATGAACTTATGCGTAGATTTGGCGGGGACAAATTACAAGGAGTTGTTAAATTCTTCAAAATCTCCGACGATACAGCATTTACTCTTAAATTCCTTGCCAAACAAATAGAAGCTGCCCAAAGAAGAATAGAAGGCTTCAATTTCTCCGCTAGACATAGCGTGCTTAAATTTGATGACGTCAATAACCAACAAAGAAAAGAAATTTACAAAGAAAGAAATAGGGTTATAGACGGTGCAGATGTTCACGCAGAAGTTGTAGATATGATAAGAGAACTTGCCAAAAATATAGTGTACGACGCATTAGACGGCAAAGAGACTTTTGAAGAATGGAGTATCGAAAAAATCAATAATTGCCTAAATAATAGAGTTCTTCCTGCCGATACCAATTTTGTAACCGAAGATTTAATCGAAGGCTTGGAAGCCGAAGAACTTGCCAATTTAGTTGCAGACAAATCAGAAGAAATTTATGAGAACAAATGCAAAGCCCTAAGTTCTATATCTATCGACCCATTTAGAATAGAGAGAGAAATTTTGCTTCGTGTCGTAGATAGCTTGTGGCGTGACCATATAGACTTTATGGAAGTTTTGCGTGGCGAAATAGGCCTTAGAGCATATGGTAATCACGACCCACTTATCGCATACAAAGAAGAGAGTAGTAGAGCATACGAAGAGATGGTGTCCAAAGTTAGAGAAGAGACTGCTATGTTCTTGCTTAATTTCAAAGTGGAAATCGAGAGAAAAGTTCCAGTTAGTATCACTCGCAAAAAATTAACTCCAGAAGATATGGAGAAAATTAGAAAAATTGCCGAAGAAAATTTGAAAAAGCAAAAAGAAAATAAACAAACAGAAAAATCTCCTGCCAATCACGAAGTAGCAGATAAACTAAATGACCTTATGAAAGCCCCAACGAATATCGATATGGTTACCAATCATACCGAGAAGTCTCAAGCAAAAACTAAAGGCAAAGTAGTAGGCCGTAATGACTCTTGCCCATGTGGAAGTGGTAAAAAATACAAAAACTGCTGTGGGAAAGAGGGAAAATAGCCCTATATTCCGTCACTTTTAAAAATGCAATTTTTACAAAAAACACAAAAATGGTGTCCGTGTCACCCTTTTGTCACCCTAATTTTTTTGGGGTGATTTTTTGTGTCAATATTTTTTGTCACTTGTCGTTATCAAATACAAAAAAGAAGTGCATTATTGCACTTCTTTTTTTCCATTTTTAATGGCAAATTAATTTTTCTTTCCGTAAATTTCCCCGGTATAAATTGTAGAATTTGTAGATGTTGATTTTGCAGTAATTTCAATTGTGCTTGAGCAAGAATCAAATATATCGTCATACAAAGATAAACCGACAATTCCTCCAGCACAAACATCATAATTTCCAGATATATCAATTGTGCCAGCCGTGTTACAATTGGTGAAGTGTGTATTTGAAGACTTCTCACTTATTCCTCCACAATAAACACTCAAAGAAACATCTTTTTTGATTGAGACTTGAACATTTAAATTTTTTATGATTGCATTATGTGTGGAGGAGAATAAAGTAGTAGATAAATTCTTTATTGTTTTGTTGTTTCCGTCAAAACAACCTTTAAACTGAAATATTGATTTGAAATTATCGATATCTGCTAGGTCAATATCATTACTCAAGATATAGTAGGCTGTTTCATATTTGCTATTATATGTGCAATTTTCCATAAAGGCAATTAAATTTGTGGCATTTTTTATTATAAATGGACTTTCTTGAGTCCCTTGTCCACCATCAAATAATTGTTCAAAAATGGCATTAACCAACAAATCATTTGTACAATTGATATCTTTTCGCGTTGCGGTGGTCAAACCATCACTCCATTTGATAAATTTATATCCAAAATTTGGTTTGGCAGTAACTTCGCTACCAGATTGCCCACTAGTTATATTCTGACAAGTATTTCCAGATACATATCCTCCCTCGCCAGCATTATAGGTCAAAGAGATATTTGTAGTGGTTGAAACATTGCTAGATGTTGAATCTGTTTTCTTAAAGTATGCTGTAAGCGAGTATGTAGAATAAAACTTATCTTCTCTTCTGGCGGTGGTTGACCCATCGCTCCATTTATAAAATATGTAGTCTGAGAAAGGCACTGCTATGGCAGTTGTTTTTTCCCCAGTGGATATTGTGTAAGAATAATGGTCGGTGTAATAAAAATTCGTTTTGGGAATGTATACAGAGCCACCTTCCGAAGCATAATATGTTACCGAAAGTGTGGCAGAAGTTGACTTATTTGAACTAGATGAATTGCAACTCCTAACACTGACAACCAATATTATAAATAGTGTCCAAAATACTACTTTAAATATTATTTTTGAAGCCAGTCGTTTTTCGATGGCTTCCAAATATGCTTTTTTGTTTGGAACAGATGATTGCTCAAACATCTTTTTCAGTTGAAAAATACTAAAAAAAGTAAGTGGAAACATAGAAGAAATTTCAGATAAAAATAAACTATCTACATATTCTGTATTTTTATAATCTTCGTTGCGTAGCCAATTTTTTATTGCACTTATCATTTTGTAACTAGGAGTGGAAATATATCTGCCGTTTTCGCCTTTTGTTAATAACGATTTTATAATGTTTGCATCACGATTCATCGGGTCATAATCTAGTACTCTATTTAGATGTAGTCGACAATCTGCATAATGATTTTCATAATATTCGTGTAGAGCTTGATTAAGATGTTGTTTTACTCGGGTGCTTGTATTATTTGTTTTTTTTGCAATGTAGTTTGTTGCCAATGTAGTAAGCAGAAGTTCATTTAAATTTTCTGTAGAATATTTTGAGTTGCAATGTGAACAATAAAGAACTCCTTCTTTTTCTTGTAAAATAGCACCACAATTAGGACATTTATTTGTTTGTTTTGGCATACATATTTACCTTCTTCCTCTTTGAATTTTTTTTCTAATTGTTAAGTCTTTGAAATTCTAGTAATTTTTTATATAGATATTGTACTTCTTGCTTGTTTTCAAAATCTGCAAAGAATTCTTTTATTATTTCTTGCTTTTTATCTTCATTCATACTATATTCGTCTTTTTGAGTTAAATAAACAAAACTATATCCTAATGCTCTATCTTTTGAAGTGTCTTCTTTAAAGTTTTTATTATTAGATAAAAATTCATAGAAAGATTGGGCTTTGTTTTTGTTTAATAGTTTGTCTTTGCTTGAAAAATCAAAATAAGTTAATATAGATGATGTTTTAAAAGATTGATTATTGATTACTTGAAAAAAGAAGAAATGTTTTCCCACGCCAATTTCATTAAAAATATTTTGAAAACATTTTGGAATTATATTTATATACGATATTGATTTTTCGGTATCGTTTATTATTTCAATATCTGTTCTTCCACATTCTTCTTTGATGATTTTTGCTCTTTTTTTATAATTGGGAATTATATCTATAATTTGTTCCATTACTTTTTTATAGTCTTTGTTTGAGAAATAATTATCTAATAATTCTTTTTTTTCTCTTTCTGTTTTCACAATGCTCTCCTTTAGAAGTTGTAGATAATCGTCTATTAACATTTTTTGTTTGTTAGATAGTAGTTGTAGATATTTTGATTGAAATTTTAATAAAATTGTATAAATTTGTGAATAAGAGAAGGGCGTCCAATTGGTATTATTTTCATCTTTAGATTTTCTGCCTTCGGGAGTAAGATAAATGCAAATGGGACTTTTGTATGAATTATTATTAAATTTGCCACTGGGAGTATTGAGTTCTTGCAAAATGGAAGAATAATATTTAAAGAGTTGATTATCGTGTTCGTCCGTCCAAATTTTATTTTCAATAATTATTGTACAAAAGGGAGAAATATTGATAATTAGATCAATATTTTTATATTCACGATAAATATCTATTTTTGTTGAGTTTGAAAAAATCTCACTAATAGAACTATTTAATAATCTATCAATTTTGCATTCTTTAAGGAAATTAAACAATATGTGATTATTGATATTTTCATTAATATTTGGATTAAACAAATATGCCAAAAAATTACTATGTTTTATTTCCATATTTTCTATTCCAAGAATTTTAAATATGTTGTCTTTGGCAAGCTCAGAAGTTTTTTGTGAAATCACCAATTTTTGAAAATTCTCTATAATATTCATCAATACTCCTTTTTTTGTAAGTATAGCACTTCAAATAATGGTTAGTCAAATAAATACCCCTATTTGAATAAGGATAAAAATATGTAGGTAGAATACTACAATAATACAAATTGTAGTGGGGTGGTTTTATGAAATTGGCAGAAGCAGTTGGCAAAAGAACGAGAGAGTTGTTATTTGAGAAAAAAATTACACAATATAGATTGGTTAAAATTACTTGTCTCAATGAAAAAACAATCTCGGATATTTTGAAGGGGAAAACGAATGATATAAAATTTTCAACAGTATATTTAATTGCAAGTGCATTTAAAATAACATTGCAGGAGTTTCTTGATTCCCCATTGTTTAATATGGATAATCTGATAGTTTAATCAGTCCAATACGTAAGATTTGTTCTTATTATGATATATTAAGGGGCTATATTTTGGCGTGTAGAGGAATAAACATTTACAACAATGCCGTGATTATGCTAAACTAAAAGCATTATTAGAGGTGGAAAGATATGATTGAGAAGAAATGTGAAAATGTAATTAAGTATTATGCACTTTGTAACAAGTTAAAAAGGCTCATTCGCACTGGGTGGAAAGATTGGAATGTCCAAGCGGATAGAATAGAGAGTGTTGCAGAGCATATATATGGAGTGCAAATGCTTGCTATTGCAATGAAGTCCGAATTTGATTACCCCAATGTGAATTTGAGTCGTGTCCTATATATGCTAGCTGTTCACGAATTGGAAGAAATAATCATAGGCGATCTTACTCTTTTTCAGATAAGCAAGGAAGAAAAAGAAATTGTAGGACACCAAGCGGTAGAAAGAATTACACAAAATTTACTAAAAAAAGACGAAATCCAGTCGCTTATATTTGAATTTGACGATAGACAAACACCCGATGCCAAATTTGCCTATTTTTGTGATAAACTTGAGTGCGATTTGCAGAGCAAAATTTATAGCGAAGTCGACCATATTGATTTGACTGCAGATGGGCAAAAACATAATTTGACATTTCTAGATAAAGAAGTCCAAGACTTGCTTGCTCAAGGCAAAACATTTGGGGAAATGTGGATAGAACTAGGCAGAAAGAGATATGATTACGATGAGAATTTTACCGCCGTATCTCATTATGCAGAAGACAATAATATACAAAATTTATTGAAATAATAATTATAAAAATGCCCGTTTGCCTTTCTCTTATTTATTACTGTATAAGGATTATTGTCAAAACGACAAGATAGATATAATAAATATGTATTATGTCTATCTTTTTTTATTTATTTGTGATATAATTAGCAATGAAATTAATTAAAGAGGATATGTATATGATACTTAGTGACCAAAAAGAAAAATTAGATGGCATTGTCGGCAATCTGAAAATTATTGCCGACTGTCTTTGACGAAGAAAATTTAAAAATTGAATTAGAAAAGAAAAAAGAAGAAAGTCTAAAGCCCGAAGTTTATTCCAATCCCGCTCTTTGTGGGAGTATAAATAAAGTAATAAAAAGAATTACTTTTGAATTGGAAAAATTGGAAACTTCTAGAAAAAAAATCCAAGATATTATGGATTTTATCGAGATGTGCGAAATTGAGGGCGACGAAAGTATGCTAGCAGATATAGATAGCAGTATTAGTTCACTAGAGGGAGAGACACAAGAACTATATCTAGCTACATTGTTATCTGGTGAGTATGATAGCAATAATGCCTTTGTCAAAATCCATAGTGGTGCTGGCGGTACAGAGGCTTGCGATTGGGCAGGAATGCTTCAGAGAATGTACGAAATGTTCGCTGATAAAAACGGCTTTAAATGTGTAATGACAGATAAAATTGATGGCGATGGAGCAGGAGTAAAAAGCGTAACGCTCAAAATTAGCGGAGACAATGCTTATGGCTATCTCAAAAGTGAAATGGGCGTGCATAGATTAGTTAGAATTAGCCCGTTTGATGCCAATAAACGTAGACATACCAGCTTTGCATCGGTTGAAGTTATGCCAGAAATAGACCAAAATGTCCAAGTAGAAATTAGAAACGAAGACCTAAAAGTTGACGTTTATCGTTCGGGCGGAGCTGGTGGCCAACACGTAAATACTACAGATAGCGCAGTTAGAATCACCCATATTCCTACAGGAATAATTGTTGCTTGCCAACAAGAACGTTCTCAATTAAAGAATAGAGAAATGGCTATGGAAATGCTAAAAAGCAAATTGATAGCTCTAGAATTAGACAAAAAAATGCAAGAAAGTCTAGCACTCAAAGGCGATGCCAAAAAGATAGAATGGGGTAGTCAGATTAGGAGCTATGTTTTCTGTCCATATACTATGGTAAAAGACCATAGGACCAATTTTGAAACTAGCGATGTCTATGGTGTGATGGACGGGAATATTAAAGATTTTATCTTTGAATTTTTAAAAGTTATCAATTAATAGTGGGCAGAGCCAATCGATGTGAATAGAAATTAATTAAAGAAACAAAAAAGAGAAATATATGTACAAAGAAATAGCTTTAGAAAAATTTAAAAAATTAAAAAAAGAATATAAGTCTAGAGATATATTGGTGCTAGGCATTGAGAGTAGTTGTGACGAGACTGCTATTGCGGTAGTTAAAAATGGCAGAGAAATTTTGTCAAATGTCGTGGCAACACAGATAGAAATACACGCTAGATTTGGTGGGGTTGTTCCCGAAGTTGCTAGTAGAAATCATCTGATGGCTATAGATAGTTGCCTAGACCAAGCACTAGAAGAAGCTGGGGTTACGCTAGACCAAATAGATGCAGTAGCTGTCACATATGGTGCAGGACTAGTTGGGGCTTTGATGGTGGGGGTGAACTATGCCAAAGGCCTAGCCTATGCCCAAAATATCCCGCTGATTGCTGTCAATCATATCAAAGGTCATATAAGTGCCAATTATCTTACTCACAAAGATTTACAGCCACCATTTGTAAGTTTGGTGGTGAGCGGAGGGCATACAGCTCTACTTAAATTCAAAACTTACGATAAATTTGCAATGCTTGGCTCTACTACAGACGATGCTGTAGGTGAGTGTTATGACAAGGTGGCAAAATGTCTAGGGCTTGGCTATCCGGGTGGCGTCAAAATAGATAAATTGGCAAGCGATGGGAAAAATAATATTACTATTATCCCACACCCAATTTTGCCAAATACATATGATTTTAGCTTTAGTGGAGTCAAGACAAGCGTTATCAATCTTGTACACAAATTAAAACAAAATAACGAAGATTTGCCTGTGGCAGATATTTGCACATCTTTTCAAACACAAGTAATAGACGAGATTGTTGGTAAAAGTGTTAGAGCTACTCTAAAAGATAAAAGCAAAAAATTGGTGATAGGTGGCGGGGTTTCTGCCAATTCTTATCTTCGCAAACGCCTAGAAGAAGAATCAAAAGAAAAAGGCTTTGAAGTATATTTCCCTCTGCCACATCTTTCGGGAGATAATGGAGCAATGATTGCAAGTGAGGGGTATTTTCAAATTATATCTGGTTGTGGGCTAGCCGATTTGGATTTGACACCTTGCCCAAATATCAATCTTAAATGGGAGAGAAGAAAAGAAAAAAATATGTAATGGATATCCGTTACATATTTTTTATTTATCAATGAAAATTGTTTTGCCTTTTGAGAATTGTCTCAAGTATTTGATTATTTTTTGTTTATAAATAGTACTCCTATACAATTTTGTCCGCAGTGGCTACATATTGTCCCTCCGGCAAATGTATTGTATATTGTCTTAAATCCACGTTCTTTCAATTTTTCAGTAAGTAATTTTTCTGCTTCTGGCATAGATGATGAGTGTGTAACAAATACATAATCTAGCTCGGGATTTGGATTTTCGGATAGATAATCATCTATGTATTTGTTTACAACTTTGGTCATATTGCCTATGTATTTTTTGCCAACAATCATTTTGCCGTCGTTTACAATTATTTCTGGTTTTATCTTAAGTAAGTTTGCTCCTAGCAATGCAAGTCCCGAACATCTGCCACCTTTGTATAAGTAATTAAGTTTTTCTAAGACGAAATTTACTTTTACACGTTTGGTTGTGTCTACTAGGATATCATATATTTCTTGAGGACTATGTTTGTCATCGGCAAGTTCTCTTCCCTTGATAGCAAGCAGTGCAATTGCACTAGATAGAGTTCTGCTGTCTACTACATATACATTGCCTAGTTCTTTTGCTACACTTACAGCATTGTTGTATGCACTGCTCATAAGCGAACTTATCGATACGTGAATGACTGCATCATATTCTTTTAGTAATTTTTCGAAATGCTCTCTAAATTGCTCAGGACTTACTGCCGAAGTCTTGGGCAATTTTTTGGTACTATCGACAAAGTCGAATATTTCTTGAGATATCCCAAAGTAGTCCTCGACTATTTTGTCATTGAAGTTTATTGTAAAAGGTGTTGTTTTTATATCATATTTATCAAGAAGCTCTTGAGGAATATCTATAGTACTTTCTGCAGATATTGCTATTTTCATAAAATTTATCTCCTATGTGTCTTTTTAAAATTCCTCTATATTGTACTTAATTTTTTAAAAAAATACACCCTAATTAAACAAATTAAAATTCTCTTCTATTTTCGACAACTCTCTTCCGTGAATAGTCGCTCTCTTGTCAAGAGAGTGCATATAATTGCTTGTGATTACAGCATTTTTGTGATATTATATTTGTATAACCATGATAAAAATAATTGTTGGCAAACAAATATCGCAATCAATATCCAACAATCTAAAACTAAATAAATTTTGATATAGGTGAAAATTTTTATGACAACAGATGAGATTAAATCTAATTTCTCCAAAAATTTAATTGGTCTAAGGAAAGCCAAAAATCTTACACAATTGCAACTTGCTGAGAAACTAAATTATTCTGACAAAGCAGTGAGCAAATGGGAAGTGGGGAGTGTTCTTCCAGACGTCGAGACTATGCAACACATAGCCGAATTTTTTGGAATAACTATCAATGATTTGATTTACGCCAAAAGAAGAAGAGTGCTCAAGGAATTCTACAAGACACACTTTTTTATGACCCTTCTTGTATCTGTTAGTATTTGGTTTGTAGCAACTATTATATTTTTTGTACTAGACAATACTACCACACTTTCTCGCTCTTGGCTGACATTCATTTATACTATCCCAATTAATGCAATCGTTCTTATAGTTTTTTCGGCATTGTGGTTTAAGAAAATATTTGTATATTTATCGTCAAGCATTATGTTGTGGGGGATAATTACAGCCGTATTTTTGTCTATCAATGACCCAAATTTGTGGTTTATATTTATAATAGGGGTAGTGGGTCAAGCAGTTATTACTCTTGCTATGCCTCTTAAAAAGAAGAATAAATAATATTATTTAAAAAAATTTTATGTCATACATAGAATAAAAAATCAAAAGAAAAATGGAGATTTTATGAAAGTATTAGAAACAAAAGATTGGAAAAATGTAATAGCTTTTGATAACGTAGTATACAAGAATGTCAAAAGATATAGCCTAATGCTCAATACTTATGAGAGAGAAATAATGGAAAAAGAAATAACTTTTTATCGTAAGCATTTCTCTATATTGCAAGTAATGACCCATTTTAGGAAATTGAGAACAAAAAAAGACAAAGAAATATTTATAAAAGCTGTACTAAAAAGACAAGACAATATTTATTATATTCCCAATGAAATCAAATCTTACTTGCTGAAGAAAATTCGTACAGAATTTGCCGATGCCAAAGATTTCTTTGAAATTCTTTTGAAAAAAGGTTGCAATCAAAAGCAAACCAATATCACCAAAACACTATATAAAGAAGTCTTAGGCCCTCTGTATCCTCGTACTATTAAATTAGTTAATAAATATCGCAAAAAAAGAGAAATCCCTTGCGTCAAAAGATATCTTAAGATAGAAGCTATAGAAAATACCGCTCGCTCACTAATTGGCGAACTTCAGAATGACTATCAATTGTCAGTAATATATGGCAGAAGTTCTATTAGGAAGTCTGTGCCTATATCTATTGTAGATGATTATGGATATGGCGAATGGATAAGTAAAAATGTAAGTTATGGCAATAATAGATTTTTTATTTACTCCAATAATAATAGACTTACAGATATTGGGCTTAAGCATATGGTATACTTCAATGTTTATCCCGGGTATGCACATTTTTATAATGCAGTAGCTGGAGATGTCAAGAAAAATATTTGCTTTGACAATGGTGCAGGGCTACTTATTAATGGCTGGGCAATGTATGCAATGTGCCACAACAAAAATAGTGCATATTCTCAGAATTTTATGATAGAAGGCTCGAATATCGCTCATTTCTTGTTGCAAAACAAATTGGAAAAGGCTTATGAGCATACATACAATTATTTGCTTTCTAAATATCCAAAAAGTAAAGCTATAGATTATATGTGCGATTACTCCCAATATCCCGGACATTATTTGACTTACGTTTTGGGAGCAATTGCTATAGAGTGTTTGCTTAATTTGGGATTTGCAAGTACTCCGGTAGAATTCCTGCAAAATATGTCGACTATCAATTGTGGCGATTATTTGTGTTTGTATACACCTCGTATGCAAAAAAAGATTTCTAGAGAACATATCACTGCCAAAGTTGTAGAGAAATTTGTGAAATAACCATATTCAAAAAATGTCTAAATACAGCCGTTTTATGTGAAAAGTGCGAATGGGTATTGACAAGCATTAAAGAAAAAAATACACCTTGAAATGCAAGGTGTATTTTTTTTGCTTATATCTTTAATTGGTAATTAAAATACTTGGGAAAATTTGTAATGTAAAACGAATTATTTTTCTAGTGAACAATTTTACTAAAAATAAAAAATCGTTCAGTAGTAGTGAATAATTTGCTTGACTTTTGTAAAATTGTTCAGTATTATATAAACAATAAAGGAGATTTATATGATAAATAGAGAACATTACATTGCGCCAGTAAGAGAATTTTATGATTCGGACTTAATAAAAATTATTACTGGGATTAGAAGATGTGGCAAGTCTGTAATTTTGGAGCAGATTAAAAATGAAATAGCTCAAAAAACAGAGAATATTATTTGTCTCAATTTTGAAGACAAAAGAGTTAGTTCTACGATTAAGAGTGCTGACGATTTGATTAAATATGTTGACGAAAATAGAAAAAATGGCAAATGCTATTTATTTTTTGATGAAATTCAAGTTTTGGAAGGGTGGCATACTGCTTGTAAAACTTTAAGGCTAGATAATAATTCTGTTTTTATTACGGGTTCAAACTCAAAACTTTTATCTAAAGAATTTACAAAAGAATTAAGTGGCAGATATGTTTCATTTCAAATTAGACCTTTTGTATATAAAGAAATTTTGGAATATACAAAAGAGTTAAACAAAGATTGTTCTGTTGCCGATTATTTGGTTTGGGGTGGATTTCCAAAAAGGTTTGAATTTAATGGTGAAGAAGCTCAAAGAATTTATCTTAATGATTTAGACGAAACAATTGTAATTAACGATTTAATAAACAGATATAAAATTAGAAAAACAAATTTGTTTAAAAGCATAGTGAACTACATTTTGCGTTCTAACAGCAGAATTTACTCGGCAAATTCAATTAGGGATTATGTCAAAAAAGAACATTCCGAATGTTCGGTCAATACTGTAATGAAATATCTTGGATATTTGGAAGAAGCATATATTATTGAATCTGTAAAACAATACTCAACCAAAACGAAACGAGAACTTGCCTTTTATCAAAAAGTATATAACGAAGATGTTTGCTTTAATTCACTTAGATGTTTAGACAATAGATATGACTTAACGCATAACCTTGAAAACATAGTGTTTAATGAACTAAAATATATGGGTTATAATCTTTATGTTTATGATAACAATGGTAAAGAAATTGATTTTCTTGCTCAAAAGGGCAATAAAAAATATTATGTTCAAGTGGCTTATAGTGTTTTAGATGAAAAAGCCTATAAAAGAGAGTTTGGAGCCTTTTCTGATATTGACAACCTTTCTCAAAAGATTATTATCACAAATGACGATATAGATTACTCAACTAGCAATGTAAGGCATATTAAACTTAAAGATTTTTTATTGATGGAAGAATTGTAAACTTATAGTTAAATAGTTTCAAGATTAAACATAAAAATTAAAAGCCCTAAAAAACAAAGAAAAATCCACACATACCAACTGGTACAGACGGACAAACAACAAAAAAGGCACCAAATATGGTGCTTTTTTGTTGGTGGGAAAATTAAAATTCCACTTTTTCTGAAATGTAATTAGCAAGTTTGTCTATATCCATTCTTATTTGTTCCATACTATCTCTATCTCTAATAGTTACAGTATTGTCGTCGATAGTGTCAAAGTCTATAGTTACACAATATGGTGTGCCTATCTCATCTTGACGTCTGTATCTCTTGCCGATTGACCCCGATTCGTCATATGCACAATTAAATCTCTTGCTTAATTTTGCATAAACTTCTTGTGCTTTGTCACTAAGTTTTTTGGATAGTGGAAGAATAGCAACTTTGTATGGAGCAAGGGCAGGGATTAAATGCAATACTGTTCTAGTATCTCCTTCTCCTACTTCTTCTTCATCATAAGCATTGCATATGATTGTCAAAAACATTCTGTCTACACCAAGTGCTGGCTCTACTACATATGGAATGTACTTTTCGTTTGTAATAGGGTCAAGGAATTCCATACTCTCTCCACTGAATTTTTGGTGTTGAGTCAAGTCATAATCTGTTCTGTCGGCTATTCCCCACAATTCTCCCCAACCAAATGGGAATTTAAATTCAAAGTCACAAGTAGCTTTGGAATAGAAACAAAGTTCTTCTTGTGAATGGTCTCTCTCTCTTAGGTTTTCACTCTTTATTCCCAAGTCGTGTAGCCATCTTCTCATTTCGTCTTTGTAGAATTTAAACCACTCCAAATCTGTACCCGGCTTGCAGAAAAATTCAAGTTCCATTTGCTCAAATTCTCTAGTTCTAAATATGAAATTTCCAGGGGTAATTTCATTTCTAAAACTTCTACCCATTTGTGCTATTCCAAAAGGCATTTTTGGTCTCTCTGTTCTCACTACATTTTTGTAGTCTACAAACATAGCTTGTGCAGTCTCTGGACGCAAATATACTTCACTCTTGGCATCATCAGTAACGCCCATAAAAGTCTTAAACATTAGGTTGAAATTTCTAAGACCTGTGAAATTGTTTTTGCCACAATTAGGGCATTTTACTTTGTTGTCTGCTATGAATTTTTCTAGTCCAGCATTATCTAGTTCACCAACGTTTATATCCAAATTATTGGCATTGGCGTAGTCTTCTATAAGCTTGTCTGCACGATGTCTTGTCTTGCATTCTTTACAGTCAATAAGGGGGTCAGAAAATCCTGCCAAGTGACCACTTGCTTGCCAAACTTTGGGATTCATAATAATGGAAGCGTCTATGCCCACATTGTATTTATTTTCGTGTACAAATCTTTGCCACCACAATTCTTTGATATTCTTCTTAAGTTCGCTACCTATAGGGCCATAATCCCAGCTATTTGCAAGCCCGCCATATATTTCGCTCCCAGGGAATACAAAACCTCTGCTTTTGCAAAGATTAACTATTTTTTCCATTGTAATTTCTGTCATAATTTTCTCCTAAACGTCTTGATTTTAACACTAGCGACTTATTTTTGCAAGTGTTTTTTTTAATTAAGAATTAATTTGTTTGAATTTTATTTATGCTTATGTTAATATATTATAGTTAAGAGTAAAAATTTGCATAAAATATTTCACATTTGCAAATATTTTAATATGCCAAATTTTTCGACTTTAGACTAAAAGTAATAGCAAAATATACATAAGGGAAAAATATGAGT
Source organism: uncultured Christensenella sp. (assembly GCA_964541825.1). GTDB lineage: Bacteria > Bacillota > Clostridia > Christensenellales > UBA1242 > UBA11490. The sequence goes on from CAZIRR010000001.1 coordinate 43,153, forward strand.
ACAAAGAGTAATAAAAAATCATCTCTCAAATCTAAAAAATCCAAATCCAAGAAAAATGTAAAAGAAGTCAAAAAAGTAGAAGATTCTGCTCTTTTGGATAGTGTGGATAATGAAGTGGTCAATACTTCTCTAGACGACCAAGAATTATTGGGAGTAGAGACTATTGATACAAATTTGGATACAGATACTTCTATGGAAGAAAAGGAAGAGGTGTCGGATATAGCAGATAAAGAGAAGGGGAAAAGTAATCACGAAAAGCGTAAAAAAGAAGTAACTATCAAAGCGCCTAGGATTATCCCAAAAGAAGAAGAAAAAACCAAGAAGAAAAAGAAAAAAGAAAAAGATATAATAATAGAGAGATATTCTCCTCAGAGCAAAGTAGGTCTTACAACCGAACAAGTTTTGGAGAGAAAAGAACAAGGGCTTGTCAATATTGTCAATTCCAAAAATACCAAAACCTACAAGTCTATTATCTTTGGCAATTTATTTACATTCTTCAATCTTTTGTGTTGTCTTGTTGCTGCCGCTCTTATATCGGTAGGCGCAATAGGCGATTGCTTCTTTATGATAATTGTTCTTGCCAATACTGGCATAGGAATTATCCAAGAAATCAAAGCTAAGAAAACTATCGAAAAAATTAGCCTTGTCTCTTCTCCAACGGCAATTGTAGTGAGAGATAAATTAGAGAGCAAAATACCTGTCAATGATATTGTCCTAGACGATATAGTATTATTCCAAACAGGCAAACAAATTTGTGCCGATAGTGTTGTGTTAGAAGGCAGTGTAGAAGTCAACGAAAGTTTGCTTACTGGTGAAAGTGTTGCTGTCAAGAAAAACAAAGGCGATACACTTTATAGCGGGAGTTTCGTTGTGGGTGGCAAATGCTATGCTAGAGTAGACAAGATTGGTAATGATACTTATACAGCCAAACTTGCTGCTCAAGCCAAACAATATAGAAAGCCAAAAAGCGAACTTATGGGTACTCTAAATACAATCATTTTTGTAATAGGTATTGTAATAGTTCCGCTTTCAATTTTGATGTTCTTCAATAATTATGAACTTTTGGACAATTCTATCCCTCCTACCATTAAACAAACTGCAGGCTCCGTCATAGGAATGATTCCATCGGGAATGTTCTTGCTTACATCTATGGCATTGGCTGTAGGGGTAATTAAACTTGCCAAGAAAAGGACGCTTGTTCAAGACTTGTATTCTATAGAAATGCTAGCGAGAACTGATGTTTTGTGCCTAGACAAAACAGGCACAATTACCGATGGCACTATGAAAGTAAATAACGTTATCCAAATCAAAACCGATTTGAAACATACTCTTGACCATTTGATAGGTTCTATGCTTACCGCTCTAGACGACAATAATCAAACAAGTAGAGCATTGATTACCCACTTTGGCTATTCCAAAGATTTGACTTCCACATATGTATTGCCATTCAATAGTACTAGAAAGATGAGTGGGGTTACATTTAGCAATGGTGAGACTTACGTCTTTGGAGCGCCAGAATATGTCTTAAAGACCAAGAATGCACAAGTAGATAGTTTGGTCAAAACTTATGCAAGCAAAGGCTTTAGGGTTTTGCTTTTTGCCAAGTGTGATGGCAGTCTCAAAGATGACAAGATTCCATCTAAGAGAGAGCCTATTGCTATAGTTGTTATCGAAGACCATATTCGTGAAGATGCCGCCGAGACTATCCAGTGGTTCAAAGATAATAATGTGGATATCAAGATAATATCAGGTGACAATCCTATTACTGTAAGCGAAGTAAGTAGAAGAGTTGGGGTAGATAATGCAGACAAATATATCAGCCTAGAAGGTCTTAGCCAACAACAAGTTATAGATGCTGCCGACCACTATACCATATTTGGTAGAGTTAGCCCCGAACAAAAATGTATACTTGTCAAAGCACTCAAAGCCAAAGGTCACAAAGTTGCTATGACAGGCGATGGTGTCAATGATATTTTGGCACTTAAAGAAGCCGATTGTAGCGTAGCTATGGCTAGTGGCTCAGAAGCTACTAGACTAGTGAGCAACCTAGTCCTACTAGATAGCAATTTCTCTTCTATGCCAAGTGTTGTGGCAGAGGGTAGGAGAGTTATCAATAATATTCAGAAATCTTCTTCCCTATTTTTGATGAAGACTATCTATACTATACTTCTATCTATATTCTGCTTGATTGTCAAGACGGATTATCCATTCTCTACCCGTCAAGTAATGTTGCTTGAAATACTTGTAATAGGTATCCCATCATTCTTCTTGGCTCTTCAGCCGAATAATGAGAAAATCAAGGGGAAATTTATATCCAATTTATTGTCCAAATCACTGCCAGGAGCATTAATACTGTTTATCAATGTTATAGCTTGTTATCTATTTGATTTGACTCTAGGCACAGATGGACAATTCCAAACTATGGCATCTCTATCAATTACATTTGTAGGCTTGCTTGTATTATTTAAATTGTGCAAACCATTTGATGTTTTCCGTGGAATAATGTTTGTTAGTATGATAGCTCTATGCGCTATTGTCCTATCATTCTCGGTATTTTATACATTCTTTGAGTATATTCCATTATCACTCCAAAATATACTATTCATAATATGTATTGTAGAGGCTTCTTCTCCTGTATATGGAGCAATAGTAAATGGCTTGGACAAAATGATTTATGGCAATGCCAATGCCAAAAAAGAATAAAAAGAGATAATTATGATTAAATACACCAACGTAAATACAATAATAAAAAAACAATCTAACAATTTGCAAAAATTCATACTAGACACTGAGAGTAGATATAGGGGACAATTATTTACTCTAGCCAATAAAATACTTGCCAAAAAAGATGTCAAAATTGTCTTGCTTTGTGGGCCAAGTTGTGCAGGAAAGACTACAACTGCGGGCTTGCTAAAAGATATTTTGCAATTGAAAGGTAGAGAGGTAGATATCATCTCTATGGACGATTTCTTCAAGTCTTTTGATGAGAGAGCATTACTTCCAAATGGCAAACCGGATTATGATAGCCCAGAAATTCTAGATTATGAACTTATGAAAGATTGTTTTTCTAGATATTTGGCGGGCGAAGAAGTTTTGTTCCCCGAATACGATTTCAAGAATGGCAAATCTGTTCCTAATGTCAAACGTCACAAATATAATTACAATTCTATTATTATTTTTGAGGGTATTCACGTTCTTAATCCTAGACTACTTGAAAATCTAGGTACTTCCAATTACTTCAAAATATACGTTAGTCCTTTGCAATCTTTCAAGACAGACAAAATGTCTATAAGCACTAGAAAACTTAGACTTTTGCGTAGGTCGGTAAGAGATGTAGACAAACGTGGCACACCTATGCAAAAGACTGCAGAAATGTGGCCAGAAGTGGTAGACGCCGAAGAGAAATATATAGAGCCTTTTAGGACTAAAGTAGATTATTATGTAAATACCACACACGAATACGAATTGTGCGTGTACAAAAGTGAAATAGACAGATTTATCGCCGATGGCAAAATAACAATTGACGATGTTCCATTTATGGAATTAATCAAAGATTTGGACCCTATCGGCAAAGAACTTATTCCAGACACATCTCTTATGTGGGAATTTGTAACTAAGCCAAACAAAAGCAATTAAATTATAAGCAAAAAAATAATTAATTCATTAAAGGTGAGATTATTTAAATAACAAAAAAGCCGATGATTATTTCATCGACTTTTTGTTTACTATTTTGTCATTGTTTATTAATTATTAATAGAAGTGAAATCAAAAGAATATAATTAATAAGGATTGTTGATATTTGCATTCTGTTGTTTAATCATTTCCATTACAATTTCTTGTTCTCTGTCGTTTTCGTTTTGTGGCACAGCAGACATTTCGCCTTCTGCCATTTTTTGTACTAATTCAGGACTATTGTTTGCTAATTGCTCGGGAGTTTTGCCAGTTATTTCTTGCACATTTAGTCCATTTATTGCGCCTTGCATCAATTTTTTGATAGGGTCAGCTTCGGGAGTCGCTTTGATATTTTCTATAGTTTGTAGTGCGACAATGCCTTTTAGTGCATCTCCTACTATAAATGACGATGTTTTGCCTTCATCAGCTATATCTTTTATTCTATTATCTAGTGCTTCTTGCAATTGTGGGTCGTAATTGTTCTCTATAAAGTCTGCAAATAGGTTGTTCATAGTGTCTTTATCCATATCTTCGAAATCTTGGACTTTGTCTTGATTTGCCTCCAAAAAAGCCTCAAATAATTTGCAGTCTTCCTCCATAGCTTGAATATTTGAGAAGTCTTCTTGCATATGTTCATTTATCAATTGTTCTTTTTGTATAGAAGAAATATTCATATATGGAGTATTTGCCATTACATCAATCATTGCATATCCTATGAATTTTTTGGCTGTGTCTCTGGCAAAGTCGCTTCTTTTTTCGGAAGTATTGTCTTGATGTTTGAAATATTCGTAGTATAGTCCTGCTTCAATCAAATTTTGTGCAACTGCCACCACTCCTGTCACATCTCTATTACATTGAACGTCCAGCCTTATTCTCCCATCGGTGTCTTTGGCAATTCTTCCAGTACTGCTGTATGGGGTGTTTGCAGGAGACAGGCGAATATCTTGCTTTTCTATGCTAGGATTAGTCATAACGTTTTGTGCCATAGTTTTTAGCCTTGGGTCAATCTTGCCTAGCATTTCTATTGCAATCTTGATAATATCGTCTTTGCTTGTAATATTGGCTAGTTCGGGATAAAGATTTTGGTCTTTGGCTTCCAATCCCAATTCTTTTAATTTCTGTGGAAGTGCCGAAAATCCGGCGTAATTTGTAAATGACTGATATGTTTCGTTGAAATTGTATCTCTTTGTCACATCAAGAGTTCTATTTGCATCACTCTCATTTACATCTTTCATATTCTCTTTGTCCATTGTCGCCATAAGTTTTCTCCTAATTATTCTAAGCTTTCCAATTTGCTTTAGATACATTTTTTTAATTGTAATCATTATAAAAATTTTTGTCAAACAAATTAATTGCATTAAAAAGAACAAATGTTTGATAAAATATTTGTTAAAAGTCTTTTTTTGTGATATATTTATTCTATATATGGAGGAATTATGGAAAAAATCATAAATATTACATTAGATGGCCCAGGTGGCAGTGGCAAAACCTCTATTGCCAAGGCAGTGGCAGAAAAATTGAACATTGCATATCTAGATACAGGTGCTATGTATAGAGGCGTGGCATATTATATGGATAGCTTGGGAGTAGACGTTTCGAACGAACAAGATGTACTAGCACATTTGGATAGTGTAGACTTGCAAGTAAAAAGAGTAGATGGCGAACAAAGAATAATAGTCAATGGTCAAGATGTCACGAAATTTATCCGTGAGCCAAAGATAAGTATGGGCGCTAGCACCGTATCCAAAATTCCTGCCGTTAGACTTAAACTAGTAGATATTCAGAGAGATATAGCTAGAGGTATAAGCTGTGTAATAGATGGTAGAGATATAGGCAGTTATGTATTGCCAGATGCTGAATTCAAATTTTATTTGACAGCCGATGTTGATGAGAGGGCAAGACGTAGATATCTAGAATTAAAAGACAAAAGACCGGTTACCCTAGAAGAAGTCAAAGCTGACCTCATTGCTCGAGATGAACAAGATAGCAATAGGGCATTTGCTCCTCTATGTATTCCTCAAGGTGCTTTTGTAATAGATACTACAAATCTAAAATTTGAAGAGGTTTTTGATATAATTATAAACAAAATTAAAATGTAGGAGTTTGTATGCAAAAAAGAATTGCAATATTGTATGATTTTGATTACACTTTGGCACACGGATATATGCAACAATTTGGGCTTATGCAAGATGCTGGGTTTGATAAAGTTACAGATTTTTTTGCCGAATGCGAAAAAGTATCGTACGAAAAAGATATGGATATGTGTCTGTCTTCGATGTGCGGTGTTGTTCAAATGGCTGAGAGACAAGGCAAACCTGTTACCAAAGATTATCTTAGACAATTTGGCAAAGATATAGTGTATTACAATGGTGTTTTGGAGTGGTTTGATAGAATTAATGCCATAGGCCGTACATATGGCTACGAGATAGAACATTATATAATAAGTAGCGGTATCAAAGAAATCATTGAGGGGACAACGATATCCAAGTATTTCAAAAGGATATATGCCAATTTTTTTGCGTACAAAGATGGCAAGGCTTTTTGGCCAGCACAAGTAGTTAATTATACTTCCAAGACACAATATATCTTTAGAGTTAGGAAAAATGCTTTGGACGATTTGGCGTCCCTACAGGCTATCAATGCCAAGATGGAAGAAAAAGATGAATTACCTTTTAGCAATATTATATATCTAGGCGATAGCGAGACAGATATCCCATCTTTCAAGGTTATCAAGAATAGCGGGGGCTTGTCCATTTGTGTGTACGAAGGTGGCAATGAGACTGCCAAACAAGTAGCACAGAGATGTATGATAGAAGGCAGATGCAATTACTTTACCGAAGCAGATTATTCCGAAGGTAGTGATTTGTACAGCTTAATTAGTAACTATATAACAAATATTTGTAAATGTAATAAATAAGAGAGATTATGACAAGACTTAGAGATTTGACAGTAATAAAAGGAATGGTAGAAGAAGTAATATTTAGGAATGACGATACAAATTATACCGTCATTCTTATTGATGTCAACAAAGAACTTATTACCGCTACTGGCAAATTTCCAGTTATCAATGAGGGGGAGTGGGTAGAGCTTAACGGCAAGTTTGTTCTCAATCAAAAATATGGCGAGCAATTCGCTGTAGACAGTGTCAAACTTAGCCCGCCCAATACTTTGGAGGGCATAGTTAGATATCTGAGTAGCGGACTTATTCCAGGTGTAGGACCAGTAACGGCTATGAATATTGTCAATAAATTTGGCGAAGCCACTCTAGACATTATTCACTTCAATCCCGAAAGACTAGCAGAGTGTAGAAATGTTAGTCTCAAAAAAGCCAAAGAAATTGGACTAGCCTATGCCGAAGTTCACCAAATGCAAAATGCTGTAATGATAATGCAACAATATCATATTAGCACCAATCTTGCTATCAAAATATATCACCAATATGGCGAGGGTACAGAAGATATCCTCAAAAATAATCCATACAAATTGGTAGAAGATGTCGATGGCATTGGCTTTTTGACTGCCGATAAGATTGCTATGGCAATGGGGGTCCCTGCTGATAGCGATTATAGAATACGTGCCGGTATTTTGCACGTTCTAAAAGATAATAGCGACAAAAACGGCAATACATATATGCAAATCCCAGCCCTAAAAGAAGGTGTCTTTGGACTCCTTTCAGTGACAGATTTAAGCGTTAGGATAGATAGTTTGCTTGTCAAACTCACCCTAGATAATTATATAAAAACTCTAGAAATAAATAACGAAAATGTCATAGCACTAAGTAATTATTATAAGATAGAAAAAGTACTAGCAGATAGTTTAATTTTGCTTAATTCAGATAGTGAAAATTCCAATTTGGATATAACTGATGAGATATCTATGTACGAGAGCATCAATCATATCAAAATGCACGAACATCAGAAGATGGCGGTAAATATAGCTGTCAATAATGGTGTGTCTGTCATAACAGGAGGCCCTGGAACAGGCAAGACGACTATAATTAAATGTATCCTCCAAATATTCAAAGATATGGGCAAGAAAGTCAAACTAATGGCACCAACAGGTAGAGCTGCCAAAAGATTGTCAGAGAGTACAGGCCAGGACGCTAGCACTATACATAGAGCTTTGGAAATGACGGGTGGTGACGAAAGTAAATTCATCTTTAATTCTACCCAAAAATTAACAGCAGATGTAATTATTGTAGACGAAGTAAGTATGGTAGATAGCCAATTGATGTATTATCTAGTGAGAGCTATCAAGCGTGGCTCAAAATTAATTTTGGTAGGAGACAAAGACCAATTGGCATCTGTCGGTGCTGGCAATGTGCTTGCAGATATTCTAGAGAGCGGGTGCTTTGCTACAATGTGCCTAACTCAGATATATAGACAGAGTGAGGATAGTTTGATTATTGTCAATGCCCACGCAATCAATCAAGGCAAAATGCCCGAAATGACTAATAAATCAAAAGATTTTTTCTTTGACAAAAAAGAAAACCCCGAAGATGTACTTGATAGTGTAATCAATATGTGTACTAGCCGAATACCTAATTATTTAGATATCGATAGCTCCAAAGTTCAAGTGCTAGCACCAATGAAAGCAGGGATAATAGGAATAGACAATATTAATAAAAAATTGCAAGAAAAAATCAATCCCCCATCACTTAGCAAGATGGAAGTCGAGAATGAGAAATGTATCTATAGAAAGTACGATAGAGTAATGCAAATCACAAATAATTACGAAAGAGAATGGTCAAAAGATGGAGAGAGGGGAAGTGGAGTTTTCAATGGGGATATTGGAAATATTCTAGATATAGACATCAATACTAATGAAGTAATTGTAGAATTCGAAGATGGTCGTGTGGCTAGATATCTCAAGAATGATTTGAACGAACTTACCTTGAGTTATGCTATAACTATCCACAAAAGTCAAGGTAGCGAATTTGACGTAGTTATTATTCCAGTGCTTAGCGGGCCTCCAATGTTGCTTACTAGGAATTTGCTTTATACCGCCGTTACTCGTGCTAAAAAAATGGTTGTGATAATTGGAACTAAGCAATGTGTCGCTCGTATGGTGCATAATAATTACACCAAGATTAGATATACTATGCTTAAACATTTCTTAGAGACGGACGGAGAGAAATATGAGAATTCTTGATGCATTATTCCCTCAAAATATAAGATGTATATTCTGTGGCAAAGAAGATAATGATTATGGGATATGCGATAGTTGCTACTCCAAAATTCCTTTCGTCGGAGACAAGGTTTGCAAGAAATGTGGCGGAACTATTCACAATGGACAAATTTGTGGCGATTGCAAAGCGGAGAATTATTCTTTTGAGAGAGTATTTGCTATATGCGAATATTCTGGCATTCTTAGGAATGCAATATTAAAATTAAAAAGTGGAGAAAAATATATAGCAAATCCCCTAGCTTGTATAGTGAGCGAATATTTTTCTACTCTCCATATTTCATATGATATAATTATTCCTATGCCAATTCACAAAAATAGACTTAGACAAAGAGGCTTCAATCAAAGCGAAGTGTTGCTCCAAGAATTGGCAAAGGCAGACGATAGGATTAGAAAAGATATTATTATCCGAAGCAAAGATACGCCTCACCAGACAGGGCTTACTAGAGAATATAGAAAGAGCAATCTAGACCAAGCATTTCAAGTATTGCACAAAAGCGATATCAAGGATAAGACAATTGTAATATTTGACGATATTTATACAACTGGTAGCAGTATGCAAGAATGTGCCAAAACACTAAAAGAAAATGGTGCAAGCAAAGTATTTGGTGTCTGCCTTGCACGTACTCCTATTGGCGATATCTCAAATGATTATCATTCTCCAAATTTTGACCAAATAAATATTTTGTAAAAAAGTATTATTTATAGAAAATGACAATTGAAGAATTAAACATTAAAAAAGCAATACTGCTTGAAAATATTATGAATTAAATTGTGATAATAAAAAAACTCTCAAATTTGCTGACTGTATGCTTGTCAATAAATATTTGAGAGTTTTTTTATTAATCAAATAAAATTATTCTTGACTATTGTCTTCGTTATTATTTGCAAGTTCTATATCTACTTTTTCATTATTTTCTTCATTGTTGTCTTCTGGAGTATCTTCACTAGATATATTATTGTCTTGAGCTTGAATGTCCTTGTTTTCATCTTGATTTTCGTCAGAAGTATTGTTTTCAACTTTTTCTTCTACATTTTGACTTTCGGGCTTTTCATCGTGTTTTTCTTGATTGGCGTCTTTGTTTTCTTCTTGCTCTTTAACCATTTTTGCAAGTTCTTCTTTTTCTTTAATCAATTTTGCAAGTTCTTTTTCTTTTTCTTCTTTTTGCTTTTCTTCTTCTTTTTTCTTGGCTTGCTCTAATTTTGCTATGATTTCTAGAGGCAACATATTGTTGTCTTCGTTTACAACTTCGCCACCAACAATTTTGATTTTCTTTTTCTTCTTTTCGCCTTTTTCTTTGAAGAAGTTGTCGCCGTCTTGACTTTGGAAGTATACACCTACAATCTTTTTGTTTCTATTGTGAAGAATAGAATATGCTGCACGTCTTCTAGCTCCGCCTACAACTTTGGTATTGGCGTCTTTGGTGGATTCAATGAATACATTGTATGCCCTAATTCTTCCAGCATTGTCTATAATTGTAATGCCGTCAAAGTCTAGCATAGTTCTAAGTACATCTCCATAACTTCTAAGTACATTTTCGTCAAATGTTGAACTACGCAAAAATAGTTTTACAAGCTCAATAGGCTCTTTTAACCAAGTGCCATCTTGGAAGTATCCTGCTTTGTCTTTGAATTCTTTGTCGACAACCATACAAATTGTCCCGTGTATCCCTTGCAATACACTATTGAAAATATTACCAAGTAAATTTTTGATATCTTGAAGTTTACGTTTGGTCGTCTTGATTTTGGAAACGCAAGCTTCTACAAATTCATCTATTTCATTATCCCAATTGTATTCGCTCTCAGAATTCAAATTGAAACATACAGAGTATTTAGAGCCTTTTACTCCAACTAGTCTACATACACCACCGCCATATACATCAATTATAACTAGACTAGTCTTTTTAGCAATCGCTTCTAGTGTAGAAGGCTCGTGCAATGTTTGGATAAGTGTTTTTTCTTTTAGCGAAGTAAGACTTTTGATTATCCCATATTCAATTACATTCTCGCCAAAATTAACATATATATTCCACGCCCTTCTGCAAAAACACATAAGTGCTTTAATTCTAGCACGGAAATTGGTATTATCGGCATCTTCGTAAAAAACAATTTTTTTGGACTTAGGACAATTCTTGACTACGGCATTGATATTGCTAGTGATAAGAATTGTTGGTTTGATTTTTACACTTTCTTCTTCGTAGTTTGCTAGTCTATAGAACATACCCAAAAACATATCTATATTCTGGATAGAGAGTGTGGGGAACTCCACTGAGAACATCTCCAAGACATTCTTTCGCGCATCTTCAAAAAATATTTTCTTTTCCATATAAATCCCCCTTGCTTTTGTATTTAACTATGTAGTTTTTGACAATAAGTACTCTTCAAACGTTAAGTAGATATCGTTATTATTTTGATACATTATTTGTTATTTTCACAATTTTTGTGTAGTATATCACAAAAAAAATAAAAATCAATATTTTATTAAAAAATTTTTTATATTTTTTGTTATTTTTTTTAATTATATTAAAAATTAAGAGTTATTGTTATCTTTCGGTGATACATTAGCATAAAAAATCCCCACATAAAATATCAATTAGATATCTCAAGTGGGGTGAATATTAATATTCGCTATCGTCTAGACCTTTGTAATTGATACTGTCCAGATAATCTTTTATTTTGTTCATAGCAATGGCACGATGAGAAACACTATCTTTTTCGTCCAGTGTTGCTTGACCAAAAGTTTTGTTTAGTTTGTTTGACCAAAATATGCAATCATATCCGAAACTTTCGTCACCGATTTTTGTCTTTGTTATAAGACCATAAGCTTTGCCTTCTTCTACAAGCATTTCGCCATCAGGCATTATTAGTACAGCATAACATTGCATATAAGCAGTCCTATCTTGAATGTCCAGAAGTTTATTGAGTACTTTTTGCCTATTGCCTTCATCGCCTTGACCGCTGTATCTCGAACTATATATTCCAGGCTCATAATTAATAGCCTTTACACATAGCCCGCTATCGTCAGATAGTACGGCACAATCCATTTTTTTGCTTTTGACAAATTCGTGAACGGCTCTCGCTTTTATTATGGCATTTTCCTCAAATGTTAGCCCATCTTCTACAATATTATCTGTAAATCCAATATCTTTAAGGGTTAGGAATTGATATAGTTTAAATAGCCTTTTTATTTCGGCAACTTTGTGCATATTATTGGTTGCTAGTATAATTTTTCTCATAAATATATCCCAAATTATCTACATTTTATTTTTTGTGCTTACTGAAGTTCCAAGCGTCTTTGCACATATCGTCTATATTCAATTGACATTCGAAACCTAGCTCTGTTTTGGCTTTGTCGGTTTTGGCATAATTGATAGGCACATCTCCATCACGTCTGTCGTCAAATACGTATTCTACTAAATTGCCATTTACAGAATTAAATGCGTTTACTAATTCTAGCACACTAGTGCCTTTGCCTGTGCCAAGATTGTATATATCTAGGGTAGGCTTTTCGCTTTTTTCCATATGTTCTAGAGCTTTGACGTGACCTCTTGCTAGGTCTACTACGTGAATGAAGTCTCTTACACAAGTGCCATCTTGGGTTTCATAATCTTTGCCAAAAATATGCAATTTGTCTGCTTTGCCTTCAGCAACTCTTAGTATGAATGGCATCAAGTTATTAGGAATGCCGTTTGGGTCTTCGCCAATAAGTCCAGATGCGTGAGCGCCTACAGGATTGAAATATCTAAGAATGGTAATTGCAAAAGAATTGTCTGCGGTGTACAAATCTTTCAAAATATCTTCTATAAAGCATTTTGTTCTGCCATAAGGATTGGTAGCAAGATGACAAGGTGAATTTTCGTCAATAGGATTTGATTTTGGAAATCCATAAACACAAGCAGAAGAAGAAAAAACTATTTTCTTAACATTGCTTTCTTTCATACATTTAAGCAAATTTAATGTACCAGAAATATTGTTGTCGTAATATTCTAGAGGCATACGTATGCTTTCGTTTACTGCTTTTAATCCAGCAAAATGTATAACGCTATCTATATGATTTTCGACAAATATTTTTCTCAAATCTTCTATTGTAAGCAAGTTAATTTTATAAAATTTTGGTCTAACTTTTGTAATTTTTTCTATTTTGTCTAGAACTTCAATTTTGGAATTGCATAAGTTGTCTACAATTATTACGTTGTGTCCTCCTTCAATTAATTCTACTACAGTGTGCGAGCCTATAAAGCCTAGACCGCCGGTTACTAAAATATCCATAAATTTCTCCTTTTGTTTTAATTTTTATTTTTAAATTTTTTATTGTAATTTAGAGCTTGCGTGCTGGCAATTGCACCATCAGATAATGCTGTTACTATTTGTCTAAGAGGGGTGTTGCGGATATCTCCTATAGCATAGACACCATCTACATTTGTCTCCATTTTCTCATTTGTTATTATATAACCGCTATCGTCTCGAACGATTTTTTCGTCAATTATATCGGTATTTGCACCTCTCCCGATGCATACAAATATCCCTTCTACTTCCAAATCTTTTTCTTGACCTGTTGGAATGTGTGTAACGACCAATTTTTCTGCTTTTTCGTCTCCTATAATCTTGCAAGGCTTGCTTTCAAGTACAAGTTCTATTTTGCCTTCTTTTTCTATAATATCATTCAATTCGTCTATCAATTTTTGGTCTGCCCTAAATTCATCTCTGCGGTGAATAAGATATACCTTTTTTGCTTTTTCGCTTAGATACATTGCATCTTCTATTGCACTATTTCCTCCGCCGATAACTGCAATGTTTTTGTCTATATATTTATCCCTGTCTTGCAATGTTGCATATGTCAAGCCGTGTCCTAAATATTTGCTTTCATTATCTACACCTATCTTTCTAGAAAGTGTGCCAATTCCTATAATTACTGCACGACTTAGATATACATTGCTGTGGGTATATACTTTTTTGATATCTCCATCAAGTTCTGTTTTTGTCACTTCTTCTTTTTTTATCTCTATACCTGTAGACTCTAAGTGCTTTTGCATTTTGACAGACAAATCTTTGCCCGAGATTTTCTCAAAGCCTAGATAATTTGTCACCATACTAGTTGTAGCAATCTGTCCACCAAATGTGCCTTTTTCAAAGAGTAGGGCTTTTTGTTTTGTTTGTGTGGCATAGATGCCTGCACTCATACAAGCAGGCCCTCCGCCTAGAATTATCAAATCATATATTTCTTCCATAAATTTCCCTTTCTAAAAAAGCCCACTAATTTTGCCCGAATTTGTAATTTTCATTTTAACTCCGGCAGGCTCTTTGCTAAGCCCCGGCATAAGCATCATATCTCCCGCCAATGCCACCAAAAATTCCGCACCACTTCTTATCTCTATGTCTCTAATGGTTATTTCAAAGTCGGTAGGAGCGCCCAATAATTTCGGATTGTCAGATAGGGAATATTGTGTTTTGGCAATAACTATTGGCAAGTTGTTTAGCTTTAGTTTATCTATGGTTTCTATGCTTTCTTTTGCCTTGTCTGTAAAGACTACACCTTTTGCCCCATATACTTTGGTGCAGATGTCTTCTATTTTTTTGACTACACCGTCTTCTAATTTGTAACTGTATGTAAATTTGTTATTATCTTTTTCACATAATGCCATTATCTTTTTTGCTAAATCTATAGCCCCATCGCTTCCCAATGCCCACGCATCGTTTATAGCATAAACACAATTAAATTCTTCCAAAGTGCTTGTTACAAAATCAACTTCGTTTTGCGTGTCGCTTTCATATTTGTTGAGAGTTATTACTAGTGGCAGTTCATACACATTTCTTATAATGTCTATATGTCTAAGCAAATTGGCGATACCTATTTTTAGTGCGTCCAAATTCTCTTCTTTTAGGTGTTCTTTGTCTGCACCTCCGTGCATTTTTAGGGCTTGAATAGTTGCTACCAAGCATACAGCATTTGGCTTGAGACCTGCTACTCTACATTTGAGGTCTAGGAATTTTTCTGCTCCAAGGTCGGCACCAAAGCCCGCTTCGGTAATTGTATATTTGGCAAGAGACATACTTAGTTTTGTAGCTGTAATGCTATTGCAACCGTGTGCAATGTTTGCAAAAGGCCCTAAGTGTACAATTGCAGGAGTTCCTTCCAATGTTTGTACCAAATTTGGCATACAAGCATCTTTAAGAAGTATTGCCATAGCATCGGCAATGTGTAGATTTTTGGCATAAATTGGTTTACCTTTTTTGCTTAGTGCTATCAAAATATTGCCTAGTCTTCTCTTTAGGTCGCTAATATCTTTTGACAAACACATAATTGCCATAATTTCGCTCGCTGCCGTAATAGTAAATCCATCTTGCCTAGGACTCTCTATTCTAGTCTGTCCTACGGTTACTTGTCTCAAAGCACGGTCATTTACATCTAAACACCTATGGAAAAATATTTTCTCTGGGTCGATATCTAGGCTGTTGCCTTGGAATATGTGATTGTCTATCATTGCACAAAGCAGATTGTTTGCACTAGTTATTGCGTGGAAGTCTCCATTGAAGTGTAAATTAATATCTGACATAGGAATTATTTGAGACCTGCCACCGCCAGTAGCTCCGCCCTTCACTCCAAATACTGGCCCTAACGAAGGCTCTCTTAGAGCTAAACAAACACTTTCGCCCATTTTGTGTAAGGCATCGGCAATGCCAATTGATACAGTTGTTTTTCCAATGCCTGCACTGGTAGGATTAATAGCCGTCACCAAGACCAATTTGTTGTTGTTTGGTGCGGGCTTTTTCTTAATTTTGGCTTTTAGGTCGCCAAAGAGTACAATGTCTTTGCTTTTTAGGCCGAGAATTTTGGCCACGTCTTGTATTTTTTTTGGCTTTATGCTTTCGGCTATTTCAATATCTGTCATATACTTTCTCCTTTTTTTCATTCATTATCTTTTTAATTCCAATTTTAATAACTTTAGGCTTAATAAATTGCACCTTCAATGCCGTCGTAAATGTCTTTAAATCCTGCTCTGAAGAATCTTCTGCTATTTTTGATGGTTAAAGGCTTAGGAGTGCCAACGTCACTAAAAATAACATTAGGAGACCTAGAACTATCACTTGTGTCGTGATAAGGCGTGCCAATGTCTACGCTCTCATATGGCAAAAATGCTTGGAATGCGTGAAATATAATTGTAAAGGTTATTTGGCAGTCGGCATGAATATTTGTAAGTCCTGCACCGTCTAGAGTTAGGACAACTTTGTCCAAAAATCCTACAGAAATGGTGTCTTTTGTCCCTCCAACTTGCAAAAGTTCATAATCTCCACTGTCTGTAAAACTCTGATCTTTCTTGACATAATAGAAGAAGTGGTCTTCTTCTTCCGAAGTGTCTGGATTGTTGCTATCTATTGCCGATTGACTTATATAATCCCAGTCATCGTCCATTACCCAAACACCTTCATTTCTGGTGTCAACAGAACTATTGACTTTGGCTTTGATTTGACTCCACAAATTCCTATAGATATCTTGAGAAACTTGCGAAGTAGTATTGTTATTAGGGTCGGTGACAACCATTGTTACTCTTGCCCTTAAGATTGCTCCCGTTGTATATACAATTGTAGTATCTCCATTCTCTTTTGTGTTTACAAATTCGGCACCTTGAACTACCGCTCTAGAGCCAAATCTTATATTCATTCCGGGATATAGATAATCCCACCCCTCAGGAGTTTCTACAGTTAAACTATTTGCTTTGCTTGTTTCTTTCTCGCCTGTTGAGTCCGAAAAATAAATATATACTGGGCCACCCATATATATCGTATTACTTGACCAAGTTGAACTAGAAAACCAAGCAAGGGTGCTTGCGGTAACTATGCAGGTAATTAAAAATACTGCAATGTAACAGCCAAGTATTATAAAAAACTTTTTTCTGTTTTTAGATACTTTTTTCTTTTTCTTTCTCATATAATATATATTAATATTTTTACATATATTTTGTCAAATTTATTTTAGACAACTTTTCAAGTAAATTTGCAAAATTTTTTGTCAAAAAATGATGTCAATAAGAAATACTTTACATTATGAGCATTGTGTGATATACTCTTTATACGTCTTATTTTTGCTTAGGACGAATATAATTAATTTTTTTTGAAGGAGAAAATAAACGAAATGGAACCAGGTCCGACTGGACAGTTGTGTGCTGTTACTCTTGGCGGAGTAAGTATTTGGCTGTATGTTTTGGCAATTGTTTTGATTGCTTGCTCAGCGTACTTTTCTGCTAGCGAAGTTGCATTTACAACTGTTAATCAAATTAGACTTAGAAATTTGGCAGACAACAAAGTGAGGGGTGCTAGAAAAGCTATCTATATTACCGAACACTACAACAAGGCTTTGTCCACTATTCTTATAGGGAATAACCTTGTTAATATCGGTACGACTACAATATGTGCTTATATCTTTGGCGTAATTATCAAAAGTCCTACTCTTGCAAATATTCTTAATACTGTAATTATGACTATTGTTATTCTGATATTTGGAGAAATAATGCCCAAGACTTTGGCGAAGGTTGACCCTCAGAAATTCGCTCTTAAAACTAGCGGGATTATGTATACTCTTATGAAAGTCTTTACACCTATCTCGTGCTTATTCCAAGGTCTGCAAAATTTGGTCACTAAGAAAACCAAAAATACAGGAGTGGAAGAGCCTACCGTTACAGAAGGCGAATTAGAAAGCATTATAGATACTATGGAAGAAGAGGGTGTTATAGGCCACGACAATGCAAATATTATGCAAGGAGTTTTGGAATTGCCTACTCATACTGCTTACGACATAATGACACCGAGAGTAGATGTTTCTGCCATAAACTATACAGATAGTGTCAAAAACATACAAGATGTATTTATGAAAACAATGTATAGTAGGTTGCCTGTGTACGATGAAACTATAGACAAAATTATAGGCGTGCTTAATCAAAAAGATTTCTTCAAAGCTGTGCTTTCGGGTGAAAAATTTTTTGTAAAGAAAATAATGACCGAGCCACTATTTATCAATGAAAATATGAAAGTAGATGATATCATTAAGACCATGCAAAAAACTAAAAAACATTTAGCGGTAGTGCTAGATGAATATGGTGGAACAAGTGGTATTGTGTGCATGGAAGATGCCATTGAAGAAGTAGTGGGAGAAATATACGATGAACATGACGAAGATGCCAAAGAATTGGTAGATAAGAAAAACGACCATGAGTATGTGGTTGACCCAGAGATGGATTTAAAAGATTTCTTTGAGATGCTAGAAATTGAACATTTGCCAAAAACAGATTACACTTCGGTTGGTGGGTTCTTGTTTGATTTGTCAGAAGATTTGCCTACGCAAGGCAAAGTTATAGTATACAAAACTATTGACGAAAGGGTAGAAAATGGAGTGTATGTATCAGTACTTGTAGAAATTCATTTTACCTTGACCAAAGTAGAGGATAATAGAATAAAAGAAATTTTTGTAAAAGTTGTAGATATAGGTTCTGCTAGCAAAAAAGATAAAGACGATTTGGAAAATAATCTTTTAAATACATTAGAAGCAAATAAAGAAAAAGACAATAAAGTTTTGGAAGATAATGAGAAAAATAAATTAGACAAAACCAAGAAAAAATAATTTGCCTTTTGACATTTTAGATACAAACAAATTTGCGTACGTTTGTATCTTTTTTTAATTTTTTTATTTTAAACTACTTGTAAAGTAATATTACTTGTGCTAAAATATGGAGTAATTTTTTGAAAATATGGAAAAATATAGTCGCAAATAAGACGTAAAAATTTAGGAGAAAAATATGCAAAATATTAGAAATGTAGCAATTATTGCTCACGTTGACCACGGCAAAACTAGTTTGGTAAACGAACTTTTGAAACAAGGCAACGTGTTTAGAGACAATCAAGTGATAGAAGATAGAGTTATGGATAGCAATGCTCTAGAAAAAGAAAGAGGTATTACAATTTTAAGCAAAAATACCGCAGTTAAATTTGGCGATACCAAAATTAATATTATCGATACCCCAGGACACGCAGACTTTGGTGGCGAAGTTGAGAGAGTTCTAAAGATGGTTGATGGCGTTTTGCTTGTGGTTGATGCTTTTGAAGGCCCAATGCCTCAGACAAGATTTGTATTGCAAAAAGCACTTGAACTTAATCACAAAGTTATTGTTGTTGTCAATAAAATTGACAAAGCCGAGGCTAGACCAAAAGAAGTAGTAGACGAAGTCTTGGAATTATTCTTGGATTTGAATGCTTCCGAAGAACAATTAGAGAGTCCATTCATTTTCGCTTCTTGTAGACAAGGAGTTGCTAGTCTTGATGCTGATGTTATGGGTACAGATATGAAGCCTATCTTCCAGACAATCGTAGATTATATTCCTTCACCAAATGTCGATGTCAATGCCCCTTTCCAAATGTTGGTTAGTTCTAGCGAACACAATGATTATTTGGGCAAACTATCTATTGGCAAAGTTGAACGTGGTGTTATCAAAGTTAACGATACTGTCGAAGTATGCAATTACTATGGTGAATGCAAAGCAAAACCTTTCAAGGTCGTTAATATATTTGCTTTTGAAGGTCTTAAGAGAGTTCCTCTTACTGAGGCTACTGCTGGGGATATAGTTTGCCTAGCGGGTAGCCCCGATGTAACTATTGGCGATACTATTTGCGAAAAATCAATGGTTGAGCCTATCCCTTTTGTAAAAATCAGTGAGCCTTCCGTTCAAATGACATTTAGCGTAAACAATAGTCCATTTGCAGGCAAAGAAGGTAAATATTGTACGTCAAGACACCTAAGAGATAGACTATTCAAAGAAGCTGTTAGAGATTTGAGCCTAAAAGTGTATGATACAGATAGTGCAGATAGTTTTACCGTCCTAGGTAGAGGCGAAATGCACATTTCTATCCTTATTGAAAATATGCGTAGAGACGGATATGAATTCCAAGTATCTATGCCAAAAGTTCTATACAAAGAAATAGACGGTGTTAAATGCGAGCCTATAGATAGATTTGTAGCCGATGTCCCAGAAGATTCTGTAGGCAATGTTATGAGCGAAATCGGTAATCGTAAAGGCGAACTAGTGACTATGACTACTCACGGCAGTAGAACAAGACTAGAATTCCTAATCCCATCTCGTGGATTGTTCGGATACAAATCCCAATTCCTTACAGATACCAAGGGTGAGGGCATTATGTCTAGTGTCTTTGAAAAGTATGATACTTTCAAAGGTAATATAGAGAGACGTGGCTATGGCGCTCTTATAGCTTATGAAAATGGCGAAGCTTGTCAGTATGGATTATTCAATTCTCAAGAAAGAGGTAGACTATTTATCACTCCGGGCGCTCAAGTTTATGGCGGAATGATTGTTGGTATGAATCCAAAGGGTGTGGATATAGTCGTAAATGTATGTAAGAAAAAACAATTAACAAATATGCGTTCTTCAGCTAGTGACGATGCTCTTAGACTTGAAGCACCTAAGATTATGACTCTTGAAGAAAGTCTAGAATTCCTAGAAGATGACGAACTTCTAGAGGTTACACCTAAGAGTTTACGTCTAAGAAAAATTGTCCTTGACCACGTGGCAAGAGGCAGAATGGACTTCAGAAAGAAAAATAATATCGACTAATATCCAAAAAGATTATGCGTCATCAATTCAAAAAATATTGTGTTGACAATCCCAAATTATATTTGCCAATTGTTCCAAACAATGATATAAGTAAAAGTAAATAATGCCTGCACTATTAGCTGGTAATTGTATTAAAAATTTTAGAAGACAACATTGCATTTAGCTCTATTTGTGGTGTTGTCTTTTTTTTGCGTGAAGTGTCCAAAGTCTACTCCTTGACGTATAAAAATGTGTTTGAGAGACAAAGTAAAAATAATCAATAAGAAAGTCATCGCGAGGGGTGTAAAAAGACGAAAATCATTCACGAAAAATACCCCTCATAGAGAGTCTTGAAGTGAATAAAAATCCAAAGCAAAAATTTGAATTTGTCAAAATGTTATTGCTTTTTGCCAATATCTAAAAAACCCAAATTTTTAATTCATAAAAAATTTTATGAATTAAATTTTTTTTAAAAATTACAAAAAATATAAAAATATATATAATTATATTAAATTTGCAAAAACTATTTTTGTACTTAAAAAATGGCTAATTTTACGTCTTTTTTGCAAAAATTTGCATAAAAATACAAATTGAGACAATTTTATATATTTTTAGCAACTATTTTCATTTGTTTGACATTGCCTCAAATTGTATATAAAATATCTATAAGAGTGTATTTCTATACGCACGTGCGTACGAAGATAAATTCATACTCAATAGTTATTTTTTTAAGCGAGGGAAAAATGGAAGAGAGAGAAAGTAACGAGAGAAAAAATTTATTTATCAAGACCATAATTGTAATTATTCTTTTGTTGTTGGCATTCTTGTCAACAATCCTTTATGTGTATTTGTATCCTAAGACTAGGGTATTTCTTTATGATACCGACTACACACCTATTAGGTCGTTCGAAGTCAAAAGGTACTCCAATCTAGAGTCCTTGCCTGATAACGAAAAGAGTGGTTACACTTTTAAGTACTGGACATATGATGATTTTGAATTGAATGGCGGTACTATACTTGATAAACAGGCAGAACTTACTAGCGAGACTGTTAGCTTGTATGCCAATTACCAAGCCAATAAGTATAGAGTTACATATCACATTCAATATTTTGACGAAACAACGGGTCAATATATGTACAAGACTTATACCCCTCCTAGAAATACATATCCCGAGATATATGAGTATGGCTCGAAGATAGATTGCTTGCCTACAGGCAGGGACGCTTTCAATAATCTTCTTCCAGATTTTGATAATAAACCAGGCTATCACTTTGTTGGCTGGACTACCAAAGTTATGTCCGAAGACGATCCCGAAATCAAAAATTACTTGAAATATGCAGGTCAAGAATATGTGATAGATATCCCTTCTGATATAGATTTTTATGCATACTTTGAGAAAAACACATATCAAGTAAATATGCACACTGGTATCCAATATCAATTAGATGGCCTAGGTCAACCTAAGAAAGATGCTAGTGGCGAGTATATTATCAAAAATATCACTGGCGATAGCAATAACGATAGAGATAGCCTAATTGCTGGAGACAACAAAGTTCGATATATGGATAGCCTTGTAGAATTTGTAGACAACTATTCCGATATCAAATTGACAGAAAAGAATGGCGGAATGGCTTATGACGAATATGAGTTTATGGGCTGGTATTTGGACGAAGACTATACTTACGCTATCAAAGACCAAGAATTGAAGCTTTTGATTACCGAAGAAGGTAGACCTTATTATCAGTACATATTGGCTGATGGCTCTTCACAATGTATATATGCCTTTGATACTGGCGATAGAGATGTCGATGACAAGCCTATTTACGCATTTGATTTGTATTCTAAATGGCAAAGAAAACAATACGAAATTTCATTTAATAAAAATTCCAATAGTGCTAGTGGCAAAATTGAGTCTATTTACCTATATAGAGTATTCTTAGATACTTACGGCAAAATCGAAGATGAGTATGGCAAGTATTACGATGACGGCGAATTTACTTACGAAGGTTACGCAAATGGTGGACATTATTATAGAGTAAATTTGGATCCTACAGTAGAATCGAAGGAGTTGGACATTGTAGGACAGGAATTTAGAGATAGTAACAAAAATTATCGCTTAGTTGGCTGGACAGATAGTTCAAATTCAAGTGACTCGACGACTGTTTATGCCTTGTGGCAACAAGATAAATGGACAGAAGAATTAGGTAAAAATAGACAGACAGGATTAATTTCTTACGAAAATCCAGTATATAAGCATACTGTAAATGAAAATGTGACATTGTATGCACAATGGTCACGAGTATATACTATTAAATTTGCATATGATCAAGGGTCAAATCAGAAATACTTTGAGTACAAAGGTATCTACAAAGAATGGTTTATATTGCCAAATATGAAGGATATCGAGACTATTACTGGTAGCGAATGGACCAAAAAATACAATTATTTCGCAGGCTGGAGAACAGGAACTAGTGAGAGAGCGGACAAATATGTCGAAAAACAAGACGATGGCTCTAATAACCCTAATTATTATTTCACTGTAGGCCAAAGTAGTGCAACGCTTATTGTCTATTGGAAAAAGACACCATACACTATCAATTTCTATCTAAATGACAATGATAGCTCAACAGATGGCGGTAGTGTATTTGACACTTTCCCAGAAGTATACGGTGGTACATACAAGTACTTTACATCGAAAATACCTACTAGAGAAGGGTATATCTTCGATGGTTGGTCATTGACTGATTACAAAACCAACGAGTATTCTACTATCAAGCGTAAAATCAAAGACGGAGAGACTGTAAACGCTTACAATTCTGTATATACTTCTTCTTCAAATTTCTTGGTTAGTGGAGATTGCAATTACTATGCAAGCTGGACTACCAATTTTGAAATAGAATATGACGCAAATGGCGGGTCATTTGCTAATAATACTACAACTAAATATACTTATTCTGCCAATGGCTCGGGCAATTTGAAAATCAACCTATATGTAGGTAGCGGTCAAAAGAGTATTTCTAGAGAAAATTATATCTTCAAAGGCTGGAAAATCAAAGGCGCAGATGGACAAATTCACGATGGAGATGCCCTAATTAAAACTAGCGATATCCAGAGAACAACTTTCGACTTCTACAAACAAGATGATGGCAAATATTATTATTACAATTACAAATCCGATGGTATAACTGTAGCCGATGACGAAAAGACAGCTATGTATGTTGAGGGCGACAAAAAAGTTGTATTAATGGCTGTTTGGGAGCCAAAGAAATACAATATTACTATCAAGGATACTTTGGCTAGTGGAGACAAAACTTCTACTCAAATAACTATCACAGTAGCATTTGATGAAGCCTTTACTTTCCCAGACAAAAATGCTCTAAATGTGCTTATAGATAGCAAAATAGGATACAAATTGATAGGTTTTGCCAAAACTGAGGGCGGAGATGTGGAATATGCTATCGCCGAAGATGGCAAATATCCTACTATTGAGGCCAATACTATTTCCAAAAATATGACATTCTACACCGTTTATGAGCAGAAGAATATAAGAGTTGAATTCAAAGCTAAGATGCCAGACGGCGAGTCAATAGAAAGTTTCGATGCTTATACAATGGATTCAGTTGCATATGGGGCTAGTATTACATTGCCAACTATCGAATCTATTTCATACAATAGCAAAATTCTTAAATTTAAATATTGGTATTACGAAAAAGATGGCGATGAAATTCAAATCGCATCGGGAGATAAGGTTACATATCACAATGATGACAATATTCTTGTCATCTATGGCCATTTTGAAGTAGATAGCTATACGGTAACAGTTGGCTTGTCCAATCCTTATACAAACCAAAGTCTAATTATTGACCAATTCTCTATTGGCTCATTTGAAAAAGATATGCAGATTACCGAAAATCTTTATATCGAGACTATGGACAAAGTTTACTCCAAATTGGAGACAATGCTTGGCGAATATGTATTGGACAAAAAGACTTCAATTATAGGCGATGTTGAATATATTACTAGTCTTTCATTCAAAGGGTTTAGCCTTACAGGTTTGTGTGCTACTGGCGGATATGAAGATTACTTTAGTGAGGGCAAGCAATTCAATTCTAGAGACTTTAGAATTTTGGGCTTTACAACTAGTGGAATGACTATTGCTACTATCTGGAGTACAAGTAATGTAGATATTGTGTACAAGTCTGATGAGGGCGAAAATCCTATTTCAAACAAAGAAACAGTCCTATTTACTTATAGCCCAATTGTTCTAAAGGGCAAAGATTATTTGACTCTTGACAATCAAGAAATTAAGAGTTGGTATATAAAAGATGGCGGAAATATCGTCTTCCTAGATTTGTCTTCTACTCTAGTAGGTGTAGGTAGTAGATATGGTTTCTCCTCACTTAATGACCTTCAGAAATATATTTCTTGGGACAAGACTACAGGCAAGGGAACTCTTGAGATATTTGCCAATACTGCTCAAATATGCAAGATAGAATATTATACATTCTCCAATTCTGGCACGCCTACCAAGATAGATTTTACAGATGAATTTGTCTTTGATAATACTCACAAAATTCAGAGTGGAGATATAGCAATTCTAGAAGCTTTTGCTGGCAGGGATTTCAAGTTTAATGGCTGGTATATGGTAGGCAATTCCAATAAGATTGCCGGCGATTCACTAGTTTCTGTTATTGCCGATTACTTTACAGATGAGAATACTTACACTGTCAAACTTTATGCCGATTTGACTATCAATAAGTCTGTTTATATTACAAAACTAAACGATAATGTTGTTTCAGAAGAACTTTATAACAATGATATTATTAGTATTCTTATGACCAATGCTAGTGGAGAATATATCTATGCTACATCACTAATAATTGATAGTTATCCACAATTGACTGCTGACCAGATTCCTAGTGGTTATGATTACTATGGTTTGAGATATGGTGACAAGACATTCACAATTGGATTGATAGAGGGCGATGGTGCAGTTATATCAATTACAGGTTACGATATCAAACTTGTTACTTATTATACAAAAGAATACACTATTACCTACAAAGTAACAGACGGTGCTACATTTGACGATGGCTCTACCGATGATATTGTCGAAAAATATCTAATTGGTCTAGATGGCGTTGTAGCCGAAAATAAGACAATCAAAATTAATTATACAGCCAAAAAGACTGGTTATGACAATTGCTTTGATGGCTGGAGAATGCAATTGGCAAGTGGTACAATTGGTGATAGTAAGTATACTATTGGTCAAGAATTTACACCTGTCTATGTTGATACTATATTTGTACCTGCGTTCAAAACTCCAGAGCAGGGTACAATCAATGCAAAAATCAAATTAATCAGAGAAGATGGCTCGGATATTTCCAAGATTTACTCTGGAGTAAATACTTCTACAGGTGAATACCTAGTAGATATGCCTAGCGAGAATGGTGAGTGGATTACTAATGGAGACGTATTCTCATTCGCTAGAGTTCAAGATTTATGGACAGAAAGCACTAGAGATTTGTACAAATGGGTTGATAGCGATGGCAATGAATACGATGCCACAACTGGCGAGTTTGTTATCCCAGACGCTATAGAAAATGACCAAGTATTTACTTTCACTGGTGTTTGGATAGACAAATACTTCGTTAGATTTACTCAACCAAAAGAATATTCTTCTGCCGAAGGCTATGATATTGAGCCAGTTGCTGTTCACAAAGGTGTCAAATATTCGCTTGCTAGCCAAGACCCTGTTATCAAGGTTAATGGCAGTCTAGTAGAAGGTCTAGAATTTAAATATTGGACTTATCAAATAGGTGACAATATTATTAATATCGAAAGTTGTGATAGTATTGTCCTAAATAGTGATGAATATTCTACATACAAATATGTAGGCAATGCAGATGGCTCTGGTACACATTATCTTCCAGCTCTTGCAGATGGGACTTATGAATATCTACTATTGGGTGCTTGGGACAAAGTTTACTTTGATATCACCCTAAAAGTAGCAAATCCAACCGATAACAATCAAATATATACTCTTACATTATTTGATGTTCCATTTGGTGCAACTATAGCCAGTAGAGAAATGTTAGATGCAGATTGTGTTTATTTGCAACAAAATGGCACTATTACTACCGATAATTACAACAATTTACAATCAATTTTGTCATTTATTAGTGATGATAGAGGTATCGTCGGCTGGTCTACTACTCTAGGTGGCGAAGCTCAAGCAGATATCTTGGATACCATCACTAGTTCTATGACTTTGTATGCTGTATGGCAAGTTAAACAAACGTTGAAGTTTGCTTCCTCTTCCGACGACACAACTTTTGGCTATACCAATAGCACTGCTGTAGCAGATAGCAAATATTTGCCAACAGAACAAGTAGACGTAAATAATGTTATCCAATATGTTTACCAAAAAGGTTATGCAACTGTTCACTTGGAAGATGGCAAATGGATTGTTTATAGAGAAGTTGACGGCATAGAAAATTATTATTATCTACAAGCATTCTCTACAGATGTTGCTGTCAATGTTAATGGCGAAAGTACCAATACTTTGGCAGTAGACGAGAATGGCGAAATTTCTCTATTTGAAATGCCAAATAGCGATGTTACACTTACACCTGTGATGTCTAGAATTTATAGAATAAATTTCTGGGATAATACCACAAGTACAGGTGGAGAAATTGTTAAAAATGACGAAGGTACAGTTAAATACGTTACATTTGCAAGAACTGCCGAAGTCTTGAATTTGTCGTCATTTACTACTACTAGAAAAAATTTCACATTCTTAGGCTGGCACACAGACAAAGATAGCAATGACTATATCAAAGATGACAATGGCAAATCTACTATTACCATTGGCGATAGCGATGTAAATCTTTATGCTATATGGGCTTCTAATAGACGTGCAGTTTTCCAAATTTCCCTTGCTTCTACAAACGGAGTTACAAACGAAACATTACTACAAATGCCTTTGACCAAAGACAACAAAATTAATATTTCTATCTTAGAAGACTACTTGCAAGGCAAAAATGTATCATCAAACAATGTCATTATGAATTCAAGTAGACTAGAAGTTATGGAGACTTTGTCTAATTGGGGACATTCTGCATATATATACAATTTCAATACTTATTTGCTTAATAGCTTTATTGTAAGCAAAAATGGAGTAAGTACCACCCTTGATATGTCTGCTCTCGAAGTTGAAGACTTTGGTGATAGCGACAATTACAATCAAAACGAAAATGTTATTATTACATTCAATTTGTATGATGTCTATACAATTACTTACAATTCTACTCTAGCCGATGTTGAGGGTAGTATGAGTAGAGTAGATTATTTCGTTGCTAGCGGAGACAATGTTGGCAAACTTGTCGCAAAATCTACAGACAATCTTACTGGCATTGAGAGTACTTTGGTGCTTCCAACTGCGTCTGATGTAGCAGATGCAGGAGTATCTAGACGTCATTATGTTCCATCTATGTGGGCGACAGACGAAGTACTAGGCACTTCTACAATTAAGTATAATATGAGCAATGTTGAAGACTTGACACTAAGCAGTACTAGACTTAGAACAATTGCTTCATCACTTAGAAATAAATACAATCAAGAATACAAACTTTATATTATTTGGGATTATGAGTATATTACAACTTATGTTTATGCTCCTGCCGAAATTGTCAATACCGAATTGGAAGAAAATCAAGGCAAAGCTGACACTACACTTTTGGACCCATATCCAGTTTATCTAAGCGCTACTAGTGTAGACGATATTGTATTCCAAAATATTCCAGATATATTATCTGTTAATGGCGTAGCAGTAAGCTTGGTAGGCAACTATCAGTATAATTATGGCTCCGCTCAAGCCAAAATCAAATTTGGCGACGTATTGATGTTTACTAGTAATCTTGATTATTCAGTAGGCGGATATACTCTAATTGGCTTCAGTACAACTTTGTTTAAATTGGGCGAGGTTGTAAACGAAAACAATTACTTCAAATTGGACACACAATTTGAAGTAGTAGAGAGTATGATTACAGGCGATGCTATCAAATTCTATCCTGTTTATTCTCTACAAACCAAAGATATTATCATTTATTCAAGTAATGGTACACTTTCTGTATCATCTACTTCCGCTCCAAAAGATAATAGTGGCAATGTCCTTACTACAGAGACAGCAGGACTTGTATATTTGAGTGAGGCTACTTCTAGCAATTCAACTATTGCAAGTAACAAATCTTCTACTTATTCAGTTAATATTCATACAAGTATTGTCTTGACTGCCAATGTCCCAGACGAAGGCTTTGTATTCGAACAATTCTCTTCTTCTCTTGGCGAAGATAGTAATGCAATTATTGTGTCCGACACCAAATACATCGGCACTATCAATATTCCACTTATTTATTCTAGTGAGTTTAGTAATAGTAATTATAATTACTATGCTATTTACGGCGAAAGCAATGTCAAAATCAATTTCACTATAGATTATGGTGACAACCCTCTTAAGAGTGGAATTACAGACAATTTTGAGATTGCTTTTGGTGCAATTTCTGGCGAAGGCGTTTATAATGAAAAGACTCTAGATAGACTTACTTTATCTGGGACAATTTCTACCACAAGCGTAGGCAATATTTACTATTCTCTATCGTCTAGCAATTACTATACTTTCGAAATGTATGATGGCGACCAAGTAGTTACATTAAAAGAAGGCACAATTATCGAAGTATCCAAATTGACTTTTGGTGCCAAAGATGAAGATGGCTTCTACAATGTCAATATCACTATCAAGGCTGTGCCAATTACCAAGACTGTTACTTTCGTAATGAATAGAGGTGTATTCAAAGAAAATGCAACTATGTCTGCAGAGAGCAGTATATACGAAGGCGTTAGAACTTTTGCTATCGTTGGCAATATTGCCAATGTATTTGCAGGTAGTATAATTACTCTACCTACAGCCGAAGATATCAATTATAGTAGCGGGAAATTCATCAAGTTCTACATTAATGGCGATACCCAAAAGACCGCAGTTACATCATATACTATCAATCAAAATATTACATTTGTAGAAGACTTTGATGATAATGCATATACTATCCAATACAATTTCAATGGCAAAATAGAATATGTATCGGGAATTACACCAAATAGTCCAGTTAAGATTGGCTATTTGCTTACAAACGATTCATTCGAAAATCCAATCGATACAACCAAAGCAGGATATACACTTCAGTATTGGACTTTTGAAAATGGCGAAAAAGCATTTGATGATGGTCAAAAAATTACTCTTACCAAATCATATATCTTATATGCTAAATATTTAGGCAATGAGATTACCTATAAATTTGAGTATCCTTCAAATAAATATCAAGAAAAGACTGGATACAATGGCTCAGATATAGTACTACTAGACCCTGCCGATATTAGCGATGCAGATTTGGCAGAAGGCGAGTATATATATGGCTGGAAATATAATGGTCACGTATTCGCTGTAGGGACTATATCATTTGACGAAATTACAAACTTGGGCTACGAGTATTCTAGCGAAAATACAGAAGTCGTATTTGAAGCACAAGTGTATGATAGTTACAAATATATAGTTTCTTATGTTACTACTACAGAAAATGGTGACTTGACTAATGCTAGCGAATTTGAAGACCAAACTTTCTATGTAAAGAAGTTATCAAACAATACATATAGTGAGACCGATAGGGAAGTATATATTTCTGACAAAATCCCAACTCTTGCAGATAATACTTACAATTTCAAACAATATACTGTAGAGATTAGCGAAGATGGAGAGACATATACGATTCTTGAGAATGTTACTATCAAAGTAGGCGGGCTTCTATTGCTTGCTACTCCAGTAGATGGCAAAATTATTAGATATAGACTTACTCCAGAATTTACATCTACTAATTCAACTATTAGTATTAATTACAATCTAATGAGTCCTAGTACAAATGAAAGCGTAAATACTCTTACTGCATATAATAGCGAACAAACTGTAGAGGCATTTGTTACAAATCTAGATTTCAATGCCGGTCTAACATTTAGTGATAATTATATGCTTCAGTTGACAACTACCGCCGGTAGTGACATAGCTACATTTGATATCGATGCAATGACTATTACATTTAGATTGCAGATAACCCAACTTGATTGGCACGAATATATCCTAAAGGGCTACAATGTTGCTCTATATCTAGGAGAAGCAGAACAAGGTAGTAGGAATTTCTACTTCGGCAATTCTTCCAAAGAAGATAGAAATATCTCTGGTGTAGATAGGGCTGTTCTTACTCCTATTTGGGAGAAAAAATACGTTGTGTCTTACTACAATCAAGACAATTCTCTTATCCAAAAAGATTATATAGCATATAGCTCAAGCCTAACAGAAATCCCAAGCCTAGACAAGACTATTACAACCGATGGAAATTTGAGTTTGGTAGGATATGCGTGTGTGGGCTGGACTACTATAGCTGATAATAATCATATAGTAAGCGAAATTACCGATTTTGTATCGTTTACAAATTCTATTGCTATCAGCAAATTCGATAGCGACAGAAATATCTCCCTATATCCAGCACAATCCAAAATTTATACACTATCTTTTGAAACTTTTGGAATTGATGAAAACGATGTAGACGAATTTATATTTAATTCATTCGATATGCCTCAGATATATTTGGGCATTAATGAAGATAATGCAATTTCACTTGATAATTATTTATTAAGTGTCAATAATTATTTTGATTATAGTGACTTAAATAAATTATATTCTTCTTGTCTAAAAGATAAATATACATTCCTAGGATTCTCTTCTTCCAAAAATGGGATACCTAGCACACTTTATACTTTTGATAGTACAGCAATAGATGGCGACAATATCGTAGCTTACGTTGTATGGCAGAAAAATAGTTACAATATTACTTTCACTTTTGAAGCATATGCAAATGGTGGCACAACCAATTTGCTTGGTGGTTATTCATTTGAAATTTCCAAATTCTATGGGGACAAGATTAATCTAAAATGGGATTATGATTTGAATACCAATACATTCTCAATGTTAGAGGCTACAAAAGATGATAATGTTTGGATAAGCAATATCAAAAATGAAAGTGGCGTAGCATTAATTGAGAAAATCAATACTATTTTGCAAGAAAAAGGAATTGATTATCTAAGTGCAATGAAATTTACTCACTCAATCGGTGATGTAGAGACTCAAATTAGTGTAGACAATCTATTTACAATTACTAATAGTGACAATATCAAAATCACTTTTGATACTTATCTAATCAGACTTACTTACAATGTATACTATGGTACTGAGTATCAAGGCACAACTGTGAGTGACAATACCGAACTTTACTCCGAGTACATTACTATTGGTAGCGAAGTTACTCCACAGATTGATATTGCAGACTTGTCTCTAGAAGGCTATGTTATAGACTTCTGGTCTGCCGATGATAAAACCAATTTCTTCCCAGGTGGCAAGAGAACTATCAATTCTAGCGATGTAGAGACCAGCAAATTGGATAGCGAATATAGACTAAATCTATTGATTCATTTCACAACCGCTTACGAATTGAATTTCTACTACTTTGCTAGTCTAGACGATTTGCTAAATAATAGCTATACCAAATTGGGAACATTTAATGTTGAATTAGGAGATACTATTGGTATCTATCAAACAGACGAAAATGGCAGTTACAATTATGACGAAAATGGCGACCTTGTCAAAGAATATGTCGAAGGTACATCTTTGCAAAAAACAATTTTTGATGAATATCTATCTGCTCACGATGTAAATATTGTTTTGAATAGGACACAAAATATAACTACCAAGATTAATAATTTCCACGACTTCTTAGATGTCTTCCAAGATTATGAGTATATATCTCACGGCGAACTTAGAGTTAACGAAGACGAATACTCTTATCTAGCATTAGAAAATGACGAAAATAATTATAATATGCTTTATCAAGTAATGACTTATGCTGGCGGAGATGCTCTTGTCAATAATGTTTATTTGACTTATGAAGTTATTACTCATAATGTCAAAATTAGAAGTGTTGTAGGTGTACTAGATGACGATGGAGAGACTGTATGCTTCAATCAAGAAGTGGCATCTAAGTATGATGTATATGCTGAATATGCTACAAATTATAGCCAGATTGCCAATGACAACGGCGATGCAAATGTAGAGTTTGCTGATATGCGTAATCTAGCCAATACTTACAACGAACATTCTTATACATATGCCGAGAGTATTAGTTATCTAGACCATATATATCTAGTTAATCAACCTTTCGCTGTAAGAGGTGGTGCAAGTGCTACCGACTTTATAATGCAAGGTTGGAGAGTTTTGGTAGAAGACGAGAGTGGTACGAGATTTGTAGATATCTCTGAATACGGCTTGACGATTACACCTTCTATCAATGGCGATACCAATGAAATTATGTATTGGACAGTTAGCAATGTCAAAGAAGATGTTGTATTGGTAGCTGTATATACCGAACGTCTTATCGATGTTACTGTTACTCTTAAATCAGAAGACAATAATGGCGAGAGTTTAAATGTTTCTATTATTTCTGAATATAATAGTTTGTCTCAAGATTATTCAGAATTAGAGGAATATATTACTAGAGATAGTGACAATCATTCTTCTATTTACAATCTAAAAATTCTATACAATTCTTGGTTGTCTATTGATATCTTGGATTCACTTGAAGAAAGTTATCAATTAAAAAATATCAAGATTGGTACTTATGAGACTTCAAACTTTGCAACAATAGCTGTCAACGAAAGCAATATCGACACCGTTACCCAGAAAATAAATATCGAAGTTACATATTCTCAATTGACATATCAAATGCTTATCAAGGCAGAACAAAATATTGATGGCACTAGATACAATGCAACTTTGGACAAAATTAATTATTCTATTGTAACCAATAATGTGTCTTACAATTTGCAAAGTGAAACCGAATTTACCAATAACGAATTTGGCTATACTGCAGAGATTGCAACTGGTGCAATTATCCAAAATGATACCCTTGGCACACCAGTTTTGAATAACTATGCTTTTGTAAATTGGCAATATTATGTAGAGACTAGCGACGAATGGCTAGATTTGCAAGACCAAACTAATGGCGTTGCTGTCAAAGATATTGTTAATGAATTCAAAGAAGTCAAGGTTAGAGCAGTGTTCACTGCAGGAGATGTACAAGTTCAGTATGTATTGAATACTTCTGATAGTTCGGTAGTCATTGAAGACTTAACCCAAACTGTGAAGTATGGCTCAAAAATTACTCTTCCATATGTAATTATTGAGAACGAAAATTATATTACCACTGGATTTGATATCGATGGTGGACAATTTGGCAATACAATACAAATTTTGAGTAGAAATAATGCACAATTAACTACTTATTCTATTCCTCTTCTTACTCAAGAATTGTCTTATGTTGTGTTTGATAAAGGGGAAACAACTTTTGATATCCCTACAGGATATCCTACTACAAAAAATAGCGATAATAAAATTGCTAGTATTAGAGTAGAGATACCAGAAGGCACTACATATTATTACAATACAATTTCTGCCGAAAATATATTGGGCGAAGGCAAATACAAAACTACATCAGCTTCAGAAATAATAGTAGACGATGTATATTCAATTCCAAATATTGACATCGCCGATAGCAATGGTGCTAGTTTCGCAGGCTGGACCACCAAATTGAATAGAACATATAACTCGGGCGAAAGTTACGATTATCTATCTAGCGAAAGTGAAAATAATTTAATCACTCTTACTGCTCTAGAAAGCAATTTTGTAAATGTTAAATTCTATATCACCAATCCTGTAGACGCAGAGATATTGAATTTGACCACCAAAGTTGGCACAGAAGCCAATATGTCGTATATCAGCGTTCTTATTGACAAAGAACTAAACTTTAATTATATAGATGTCGATTATGAAAAATCTGCCGACAATTACTTGAATATCAATTCTATGTCGAGCAGTGTATTAGATGTGGCATATTTTGCTAATCTTAATGATTATGACCAATACAAATTCTATGGTTGGTCTACCGAAAAAATTGTTGCATTCAATAATATCAACGAATTTTTGACTTCTTCAGACAATTATGCAAATGGCGGTAGCAAATATTTGAGTTACTACAATTATTCTACCGATAATGGCATTACCGAGTATTCCAAATACAATATCTACACCATATCTCAGAATTTGGGCGAATTCGTAATGACTACTGGTGCTATCCAATTGTATTCTGTCTGGGAGAAAAAATACAAAGTTTCATTCCGTGACGAAGACGACAATGTATATACTGACCAATTTACTGGAGAAAAACTTGAAGGTTACTTTGGTCAAGGCGAGATTGTCAATTTCCCTAATTCTTCCAATCTAACACTTACTTCTTCTACATTAGAATGGATAGGCTGGCAGGATAAAAATGGAAGTAGACTTTATGAATTTGTAAATGGCAAAGCTTCTATGACTTTTGCAGGAACAAACTCTCTAGATTTCTATCCTCTATGGGAAGATGGCTATACTCTTACTCTTGATATGAACTTTGCAAAGCAAAGAGAAACTGTGGCTACTGTTCTTGCTCTATATGGTGTTACCAAAGACCAAGCACTAGCTAATACTGGTTATCCATTCTTTGCTTATCAAGATTCACGCTTAAAAGGTGTGGGTGGCCAGATTACTTTGGGCGACAAAACATACAATTCTGCATATCAGTATGGTGTGTTGTGGAGAGCAAAAGAAGTATTGGATATCTCTATCATTGGTAGTCCTGTAGATTGCTATGATAATGGCGAAAATGTAGAGACAATTTATCCTGTTACTATCACTCCTACTCAAGCAAATTGGTTAAATTCTTATTATACATTTGCTGGCTGGTCATATACACAAAATGGCGAAGTTTTGACCCAAGAAGAATTGTCTGCTATCCAACTTTCAGAAAATACTACATTGTATGCAATATGGGAAGCAGTCGAACTAAAAGTTTATATGTCGGCGACCTATGAAGATGCCGAATATAGTGCTACAAATGTTTCCAAGATTTTGTTGAAAGCAGAGAATGAAGATATTGTCAATCCTATCGTTGTCAAATTTGGCGAAATCTTCAATATCTCCGATTACGAAGGAAGCTTTGTAGATAATTACTCAGCTCTAAGTAACGATAGAACGAAAAAATTTAGCAAATGGAATGTAGTATCTCCACTTACACAAGATACTTTGCACAAATCTAATTTCTATATCGCAAACGACTTGTATTTGTATCCAAATTATGTAGATTGCTATACGGTAATATTCAAAACAACCAAAGGCGACAATTTCACCGCTCAAGGCGATAATTTGGAGAATTGCCAGAGAGTAATAGAGGGAGATGTTGTTCGTATTGAGGATTATATCAAGGAAGACTTGGGACAAGATTTGACTATGATCACTTCTGTATTCTTCAATAATAATAATGGCGAAAAAGAATACATCTATGATGTCAATAGTATTACCGAATGGGTAAAAACTAGAACATTTACTTACAAAGAATTGTCTACTAGCGATAGATTAAACAAAACATTCACTATCTATATAGATATTTCATTCGAAGTTCACTTGTATGCTCCAGAAAGTGCTACAAGCAATGTCTATGTGCAGAAGAGTACAGTTTCTATTACTCCAGAAATAAATATCACTGTGTTCAAGAAAGGATTGTATGCTACCGAGTATAATTTAGACCTAAGCCAGTACAGCAATGTACCTCAATTTGCAGGCTGGTACTACTATGACTACTTGACAGATTCCGAGAAGAATATCAAGTGCTATACAGTAGACGATTTGAGCAGTGCAGTTTGTTCGTACAAACTTGTAGTAATAGACGGCAAATATCATATAGTAATTGTAGATACAGTCGGCAATGAAACAGCATATCAATTAAGCGGAAGAGTATTCAATTTGTACGCAAAATTGACAGTTACCCAAGAAATAACTTTGGGCGATGCAGACGATACAATTATCCAAAAATATGCAAGCCTATCTCTACTAACTAGCGATTATGTAAATATAGTCGATACTACCTATAGAGACGGCATTGTAAAATCTATAAACGTACTTACTGCATACAATAGCGATGCCTCTGTTTACTTCACAATTACTAGCGAAGGCTATATCATTAGAGGTATTTCCAAAACATTGGGAGATGCTACAAACGACCTAGAATATATCGCCAATAACGATAATCTAGAAAACGAACAGACATTCGAAAACAATACCATAGTCATAGCCAAAAAGACTTCTACATCAAAGAGCGTAGAAGATGTCAGCAGTGATGGAATGTTTATAGAATATAAATTATCGTTCAAAAACATTAGAGAGAATGGAAGAATATTTACTATAGATATTACTCCATATGTATTCGATGTAGAATACAAAGTCAAGACTGTTGACGGCTTGCTTAGAACAATTGACGATGGCAATTTCAACCCAGAAGACGCCATTACAATGACTAGCGAAAATCTTATTTATCAGATACTTGCAAATGGCAACGAAGTTAAAGCCTTTGAGAGTAATAAGATAGCCATAGCATATACTTATGTCGAAGACAAAGAAAGCGGTTATACAATACTAAGATTTGTAAAAGTTCCATATTCAATGTTCTTGCAAATCAAGTATATTCCTCAAGAAATAATGCTTAAGAGATTTGTAAGCCTTGAGTTTGACTGGACTAATACTTCTTGGAATATCGACAACGAAACAAATGCAGATATCTCTAGTATCCAAGTAAGTAGTGCAGGCAAAAATATTCAATTCAAACCTGTCGAAAATGACGGCACTACCTTTGTAGATACTTACAATATCACTGTTGGCTTTGAAAATAACAAAATCAAACAAATCAACCTATTCTTAGACCACGAAAATATTTATAGTGCATATGACAAAACCAATGCTTGGACAAATATTTTGGATAAGAAAATAGATGATGTGACTACAAGCAAAATTCAAGATGACGCTTCTTCTACTAGATATGCTTTGTCTTGGAAGGTGGGCTACGACGATAGTGGCAGTACCATTATCTATGCCGGTGACGACTTAAGTAGCTTATTCACAACTTGGAAAGGACTTTTCCATTCTAGTTTCGAAAGTCAACTAGATAGCGATAGTTCTCTTAGCTCAAACAATATCTCTTTGAGCAAGGCTATGCAGTACTTCTGGCTAAATGATGACGTCAGTCAATTCCAAACTTACTCCAAATATATCTCCGAGGCTAGCACTCAAGGATATTTAGATGGCACTACGATATATTCTCTACACAATGGCGTGGTAGAATTGCATATCGATTTGGAAAAAGCCTTCTTGGTAGACGCAAGCAATAGAATACTTGATTATTACACCGATGGCAAAGTTGTCGTAGACGAAATCAATGGAGATGGCGTAGATAGAGCAGATATTTCTCTAAACAGTAGCACAGAGAATTACAAAGTGTACGTTAATAATAAACCTACCACTTATACCGCCAATACTCCGGTAAATAGATTAGTAGTCAAAATGCCGTACGAGAATAGCGATGTTACATTTATTACTACCCCAGCAAATGCTACAACCAGCCACGTTGCTTATCAAATGTCGCAATGGGTAGCACTAGATGGCGGAACTATTACAACTACTGCAAAGGACAAAAATACACTTAATATCAATACCAATAATGCCAATAATAATGTGATAGAAATGTTCGCACAATTTAGCTCTGGCATAAGTGCATTCAATGCTCCAGAAATTCACTTGAGAGGCGATGTCATTCCTCAAACTTACCAATTGACATTCGCTAATTCAGATAGTTCTGAGCTTGCCAAATTTGATATCGCTTATGACGAAGATATATATAATAGTAATACTACCGAATATATGTATTACAAATATACTATTGGCAGTCTAAGTGCTAGCGACAAACATATTATCCCACTATTCAAGTTAATCGCACCTAGCGATTATACCGGCAATAAATTCATACACCCTAGCGATAATATCTCAGACAATTATGGTAGCCTAAAATATTTATTCACTTGTTGGTCAAATACTCTAAATGGCTCTGAATACAACCTAAATTGGCTAGTTGCAAATAAAATTGTAGCAGGGAATGATATCACATATGGGAATATTACATTGTATGCTGTATACACCAAATGTACAGATATTACTGTCGTTACTTATGTAGATGGGGGAGAGGCTAATTATACTTTGTCACTAGCTCCATTAAACTTCCAAGACCAATTTGGCAATACCTACGACACTAGCTTGCTAGCAAACGACTATGCTCTTACCAATTGGCTAAAAGAAAACAAAGGTAATGCCGTACTTGATACCAATGGCAAATACGAGTATTATCTAAAAGGTACAAATAATACCTCAAATATCAAAGTTAGCAGTCTTCAAGATATTGTGAATGCATACAATAATAATAGCAGTGTTCTTGCCGAAGCTAACGAATATAGAATTTATCCTAAGATGGAGATTACTCTAATTGTCTACAAACACGACACCGACAATAGATATTCTTCTTATGAGAAAATTTACTTTACTCTAGGTGGCAAGATTGTATTTGACCTAGATGGCAACGAAATCAAGAATAATACTCTAGGTGCTTCCATTACTGTGGACGGAGACAAAAAAGATAATTATTCTTTCTCATACAATTCCACCAATTTGGTACTATCCAATTTGATTTGGACAGACGACCAGACATATGTGAGCGGAGACTTCTCAGTAGGCCAAGTTATTTCTCCAGAAACGTATACAGACTATACATTTGCATTCTGGTATGTAAATACACAATATGTTGTGCCTTTCTTGACAGCAGATGTTTGCGTGGTAAATAATGCAACTATCTATCCTCACTACAATGTCAAGTTTACCGTTTCCAATTCAAAAAGCGGTACGTCCAAAATATTTGAACAAGGAGCAGAATCTTCTTATTCAGTAGGCAATTGGATTCCACTCTTGAGTACTCCTTCTTGCGAGTATATTACAGCTAAGAGCAACGACCTAAGACATTCATTCTCTTTGAACTATTCATCACTAGATGTAGATGCCAATGGCTATTGCTATGCATTACTTGATGTCATAGACGAAGATACCGCACAAGTCGTATATACTATCAAGTTCGTAGCTAATGACCTAGATTACGAAGATATAGCATTCGAAGTAACTACTTCCAATGGCAAATCTCAAATACTTACTCTAGAGAGGACTTCTTCTATGTATCTAGAAGACGGTGACGGTAGTTACAAGATAAATCCTGTCGCTTATCCAGACGAAGTAAAAATCACTGTCAATACTGGACTTACTATCACAAACTTGCCAGACCCTAGCCAGTACTTGAGTTCAGTGAATTTGACTATGTCGGCTAATCCTTTGACTATCAAAGGTGGCTCTTCATACAAGTTTGCTCAGACTGGTGCAAATAACAATTTGCAATTCGCTATCTCGTTTGAAAATATCTTCGGCGAGATGACCAATAATGCTATAGTTATGACAACCAATAGCACATTTGCTAGTGCCGATTTGGGTAATTATTTGCAGAATTTCAGATGGCAATATCTAAGCAGTGGCAGTTGGATTGACTGCAATACTGGTAGTATGATGGCTATCCAAGATATCACCCTTCGACTAGCTTGCGATTGGATTACTTATAATATTTCATTTGAGAAAATGTCCGACCAGAGCGCAACTGTTACTCAAGTAAGCATAAACGGCGAAGATTGGAATATAAAAGATAGAGTGTATAGCAATTACTCCATAAATAATGCTCCAAATATCCTATACAAAGGCGAGACCCTTGACTTCAATTATAGCAATTATACTTTTGCATTGCAGTCAAATATTAATGGTAGAGGGAATATTAATATTACTACCAATATCGGGTCTGACGGCACTTGGGTAGGCTGGATTGCCAAGAGTTCTTCTGGCACTGTGCCAAAACTATCTGGACTTACTAAGAGTGCTTCATTTACAGCCGAAGACGTAGCCCTAGGCAATCTATCTTTCGTGGCTTGGGCAGAAAGCACCAAGAATGCAGATATCAAGATAGATAAGTCCATATCCAATTATGGCTACGCAGATATCACTGTCGAGATTACTAGCCCTATGGGTTATTCCGATCAGACCGTTGTCGTGAGTGTAGACAAAGCAAACAAAGAATACAAAAACAATTCTCTAACCTTGGGATATTCTTCACTTGCTAAATTCACTATTACAGAGAATAATGACGTCAAACACGACTTGCACTCATTCAATTACAATGGCGAGAATATAAATATCAATAGCGAAGTTACGAAAGCCGAATATTCGGGTGTGTCCGGCTCAGATATGCTAAATACCATATATGTTGGCGTAGACGCCGAGCCTACCAAGAGCTACTACTATGTGGTAGATAGCTTCAAATCTATATTGAAAAGCTATCCTATCTATGGTGGATATTATGTAAACTATTCGTATAATAAAACTGAATACGTACTGACAGCACGAATCTACAATTATTGGAATCAGTTTATCAAGAGCTTAAAAATTCACTATAACGAAAACAAAGATAACGATACATCTAGTATTGTCCATAAATTCTACCCAAATAATGGATACTCTATAAATGAATTGAATTTGTACAAGGTTAGTAGCATTACAACCAAAGGCAATACTATCACTAGCACTTTGGGTAATGTTCACACCATCGCAGATATGTCTGGCTGTAAACAAACTTATACTAACTATATCGGCGACTTGAACAAATTAATTCTTAAATTCACAGAATATGTGTCTACCGCTACATTCAATTTCTTTACACATAC
Organism: uncultured Christensenella sp.; assembly: GCA_964541825.1. Taxonomy (GTDB): domain Bacteria; phylum Bacillota; class Clostridia; order Christensenellales; family UBA1242; genus UBA11490. The sequence goes on from CAZIRR010000001.1 coordinate 84,478, forward strand.
TACATTTGGCGATAATTCTTCTGCTACTTCAAATGGCACAACTATTATCAATAGCCAAGGCGAGACCGAAACAATCGATACTCAAATTGTAGAAGAAATCCCACTAAACGGGGCTATTACATATTTGAGCAATGTAGAGAGAGGTGGTGTGGTATTAAATGTTGCAAATAAATACAATTGCACTATCCCTAGATACACCACAGGCACCGACCGTAGATATACACTAGTTAGAGTCGTTATTAGAGAAGTCACTACTCAAGACCAAATGGCAGAGCTTGTGTATAACGACACTTCAACTACAGGCTCCCTTGCAGAAGACTTTACAATGTCTACCCCTGTATTTGAAGTATATGTATATACTATAGAAGAGACCGAGACTACTTTGTCATTCAAATCTACCCTTCCAAACGAACAAGATTTCCGAAATATTAAAATGACTACCTCCGGCGGTACTATCCAACCACAATTTAATACTACAAACAAATCTGGACAATTGGAAGAAATAACTATAGAGATAGGCTCAAAAGTGAGCATAGAGAATAATGGCAAAACCCTTGTCATCACTACACCAAATGGTAGCGATTACAAAATTATAATCAATGGCAACTTGAGCATATATGAGTTCCAAGGCTGGTATCTAGATACTATAGACCATAGCCTAGATAATACTATCGAAAAATCAATTGGCGGGATATATTACAACCTGTACTCTTATAATAGCAAATCCCAAAAAATTGGCACTGTCTCTGGTACGGAAACTACTTATATCTATGAACAATCTACTCTAGTCCTTGCTATGAATAGAAAGCCTGTCACTATATATAGAGATACTACTACTTGGAATAATCTATCCAAATCGTCAGATAGCACAGTTCTAGACCAATTGAAGAAAGTGTCTTATTCTGCTCGAGAAGTACTATACACCTTGCCAGGCGGTCTTGTAACTTTGACTCCTGCAGACTTGACCGAGGATATCTATCAGTCAGGTAGTAATGCATACTTGGGTGTGGATAATAGCACCAAAGTGCCTATGACTCTAAACAATGTATTTAGAGAACAGCGCGTGTCAAGTAGTAAAGTATTTACTATTACTAGGGTGGATAAAGAAGAGACTATCGGATATATCGGTGGCACAGGCCAATTCTACTATTCTGGATATTATATCGCAGGTGGAATATACAATGTAGAATTAACTACTTCTAGTAAGTGGATACTTGTAGAATATCCAGCCAAAATAAACTCAATCAATATTACCTTCCACTCTAGAGAATACAATTCGTCTGATGACGATACTACTACCCTAGAATACTCTAGACTAGATACCCTAGACTTGAGCCATACTCGTATTAGATATATCAATACTTCTTCTAATACCTATACTACTTCTAGGAATCCTTATAGTAGACTATACTATGGCTTGAGTTATAGTGATGGATACGAGCCAGTATCTATTACATTCTATCGCACTTCAAGCGATAGCGACTATCTAAGCGAGTACCGAGTAATCACATCTAGTGGCAGTACTTATTATACTTCTTATCTAGATTTGTCCGCCACTCGCTATGCCGGCGCTTCACTAGATATCTACCCAGTATTTATCAAGGTATATACTGTCACTATCAAAGGTCCATTCTTTGGTACCAACAATAGAACTTGGGGTAGTGAGTCTTACGAAGTTATTCCAGGTGAGGCCTTTACATTTAGCCGTACTCTAGACTCTATAGAATTGACATACAATAGCTATGGCAGTAGCTCAACATTTAAGACTATTAAATATGGCAGTCAAGTAGTAGCAGGACTAGGCAATTATTATACATTGCTATATGTATCAAATGGCACACTTTATCAAAACAAGAGTTCGCTAGATATGACGTTTACTCCTAGTGGCGATACTACCATTACTGCCACAATGCTAAGTATTAGAGATGTGGAATTGTCTTATACTTGTAGCAATTACTCAGATTATGACAATCTGTCGTTTGACAAGACTCAAACATTCAAGTATTCTAGCGTCCCATCGGGCGTAAATCCAGGACCTAGCAATAGCGAGATCTCTCTAGGTAGCGACGCAAACTACTTTAGCGCAACTATCACATCAAGCTCTTCTTTCAAGATTGAACATACAGCTCACAATATGCAATATACAGGAGAGACAAGCGCTCAAGGCGACACCGCGTGTGATACTGTGTATTACAATAATTATGAATGTAAATATTGTACTCATACTTCCCAAGAAACAGATAGGACAGTGACAAAACATACAGAAAAGAAATATTGGTATTACGACGGAGCTAAATATGGCGATGATGTCTGTGTATATATCAAGTACTGTTCTGTTTGTGACAAACAATTAGCTTCTTCTACATCTTATGGGCATAAGAAGAATGAGAAGTATACAGATTTAAACTATACAACTCACAAATATTATGCAAAATGCACCAGATGTAACCACGAATGGGAATGGAAAGAAGACCATGATTGGCAAGATACCGGTGAAAACTTAAAATACAGTGATAAAAGCCATACGGTACCACAAAAGTGTTCTGATTGTGGCAGGACTAGAACATTGTATGAAGAACATGAGATGGAAGATACAGGCTACCGTTTGATAGAGGGTACATCTAAAAAATATACATTTTTAAGCGGTAGTACAGGTTGCCAAATATACTATCAGAAGGTAATGAAGTGTAAATATTGTACATATGAATATTATAAGGATCAAGAATCTTCTTACTATGATCACGATTACTTGTGGGAAGATGGTACCTTTGAGCATGTCAAAGTTTGTTCAAGGTGTGATACTAAACTCTCTGGTACAGCTGGTACTCACCAATGGGAGACCGTTAAGGCAGCAACTTGCTCAGAAAAGGGAAATAAATATTGTACTATTTGTTATGCAAATAGGACTATAAACAAGAAAGACCATAATTATGAACTAGAAGTAGTTTCAACGTCAGATGGCTCATATAAATCAAAATATGTGTGTGTGCCTGAAACTGTGTACAAGTATGTATGTACACGCTGTAACAAGGTATCAACAGAACATGTGGTGATTTATCCAGAATGTTCAGAAATAGGCGGTAGAGATCCAAACAGGGTTGTTTATGTCTATGAGGTTGTCTCAGTAGAAAAGGAATATAATGGACGGACTCCTACTGGGTCGGGGTGGGCATATTATAGCGGTAAGTATACTAAAAAATATGTTAAGTGGTACTATATAGCATATCCAGATTCAAATGGAAAAATTACAACACCACTAATATTGCATGATTGTCTTGGTATATGGGATAGCTGGAGTACTGTAGTTTCTTATGCACATTGTCTATTGTGTAATAGTTCAATAAGAATGTGGGTTACTGAGAGCAGATGGCATACATACTAATTTCACCTATTGACAATTTCCCCAATCAGTGATACAATACTATCAATACTAAAAAAGTATTAGGGGGAAAAAGATATTATGGATATCAAAAAATATTTAGAAGAAAAGAAAGGGAATGTAACCAAAAAAGCTAAACAAGTAGCCTTGACTGGACTTGCCGCTGCAACAATCCTAGGCGGAGTAGCTGGACTTACAGGCTGTGAACAAAAAGACTTCTCCGATATCAATTATTTAGATATGATGTCTATGCTACAAGAAGATTTTAAGAAATGTTATGACAATTTCGAATATGATTTTATTATTGTTAATGAATATGACAAAGAATATTATTTGCACTTTTTTAATGATGAGGCGGGGGACGTAGTGTACTCAATTACCAAAAGTCAATATACGGCTATTAAAAATTGCGTAGAAATATTGAAAGATGACGAAAGTGTTGAATCGTTTGGGGAAACTGGAGCAGTCTTCGGGAAGGAATTATTAGAAAGCGCAGAGGCTCAAGAACTAAGATCAATAATTAGCGAAGTTGTAGATCAATTAGATCCAATAATCGATAAAGAAGTATCAAGTGTAGAGGATAATAATGTGAATGGAGGCCGTCCACAATTTAATATTGAACAATCAGACGATATCTCCAAAATGTTTGAAAGTCTAATTTCTGAATTTAGTCAAATGAGTCCAGATGATCCAGAGATGCAAGATTTTGTAGCTGATGAATTCGTTGTCAAAAAAACTGTAGATTCTCTGGGTTTGTACAGGGGAAACAACGGCAATATCAATGAAAGCGAGAAGATAATTGTTTTGCAAATTATCGATTATCGTGATAGAGATGGCGATGGAGAATATGATGGTTATGTCGCTATTAATAGCGTATGCGACGACAAAGTTCTTGCAAATTCTTTATATAATGATTTGGCAGATTTTGTAGACAATGAAAACGTCACATTTGAAGATTCTGCTTATCATATTTCAATGAATGTTTTTGGTGATGAAAGATATGCAGACCTTGATAAAAGATTGAAAGATTACTTCGATTTGCTACAGATTTTCAATCTTAATAGCGTCTCACACAGACAAATACTCCCAAATGATGATTTTCAATTAGTTCCAGTTCCATAAAATTTTTGGAAAACTTATTCTATTTGGTCTTGGCAGACTAATCCGTCAAGCTTATCACAAAAATCCGTAAGAATTGTATAATTCCTTACGGATTTTTTTCGTGTGGCGAAGAAATATCTATGGGAACTTTTGTAAAGTGTTTGACAAATCATAATTTTCTAAAAATTCCATATTGACAATAGCCCTAATCAATGTTATTATACTTATAATACTAAAAAAGTATTAGGGGGAAAAAGATATTATGGATATCAAAAAATATTTAGAAGAAAAGAAAGGGAATGTAACCAAAAAAGCAAAGCAAGTAGCCTTGACCGGCCTAGCCGCTGCAACAATCCTAGGCGGAGTAGCTGGACTAACCAGTTGCGATCGCAATATAGAGGCAGACGATACTCCTGCAAAAACAGGTCTTCAAGAGCCTATCAGTGTTGGCTATCCTGTAATAGAGAGCATTGAGAATTTGTTCAAAGACCAAAAAGAAGATTTCGATTTGAATTATGTTGGCGTTAATAAGTATAAGGAACAATATTGGATAGACTTAATTCAAAAACAAAATGACAATCTTGCTGATGCTCTAGCATGGGGTAGTTGTGTTATCGATGAGGAATCATACAATCAATTGTATGCATTATACGAGAAAAATCCTGGCAAAATCAAAGCTGTCGAAAGAGAAATCATAGACAAGGCAACAGGCGAGTGTAATACTTTGTATGATATAGAATTGAGTGATGACGATATTGTAGACGAAAGTAGTGCAGAATTTATGCATTTGATTTATTTTATAATTAAAGACAATCCAAATTTGACTTTCGTTATTGCTGAAGAAGCAGAAATGGTTGACTAATTAGCCAAAAATATTGGTTTTCCAAAAAAACTTGCTTCAATTTGATGTACAAATTTAACTTTTTGGAGTAAAATAACAAAAAATATGCAAAAGAAAGAAAAGCTTATTCTATATTATTTATAAGTTTTCGATGATTAATCTCAATACGTTACAAATTTCCGTAAGTTTTCGTATATTTCTTACGGATTTTTTTGTATCTAGAGTGTTTGTGATATGCACAAATTTCCCCTATTGACTTTTCCCCATAATTCGTGGTATATTATATATAATAGAAATATGTGATATGGATTAGTGTAAATAAGTTTTTTGGGGGATATTATGGAACAAATAGACGAAGTAGCACTTAGGAAATATTTAAAAAGATGCATCGCCGAGAAGAATAAAGTCATCAATGGCTTGTGTCGCAATTTTGTATACGAGGGAAGAACTTTTAGGAAAGATATCTATAGAGAATTTGCTCGTGGCAATAATAATCTATATAGGATAGACAAAGATATCAATTATAGGGGCAAAAAAGATATCTCTATATACAATTACTTTGACCTAGACACACTTATCTCTTACAACAAATATCTAGAGCACATTATCCGTACTGTAGAGGCCAACAAGACTAATGCTCGCCGTCAATATACTACACCTAAGGATATGTATATCGCTATCCATCAACAAGTGCCCAAGTACTTTATTTTCCACAAAAACGAGACTGATACAGGCTTCTACAATCCCGAAGACACTATTCATACTCTAGTAGACGACCAAGGCAAACTTACATATGAGCGTACTCCCGACAAACGTTCTTTTGATAAACAATACAATGTGAGGGCTCTTAGCCAAATGCTTGATACTTATATTGACGACAAATTTGCATATATATCTTGTACTCAAGAAGACGAAGTGGATTTGGCCGAGTACTATATATGTACTATGAAGATAATTGACAAAGATTTCAATATCTCTAGGATAGAAGATTATTTTGATAGCGACTGTGCACCTATTAGATATGTCGAGGGGGAGACTGATAATAATAGATATGCCATACGTGGATTTGTAGATATGAATGGCGAAGAATATTGTGGCGATGCCTACGATGACGAGGGCGAGATAATGGTGGATAGTTCTCAGACCGGCCTTGACCTCTATGTAGACGGAGTCCTAAAAGAAAGGAAATATAGATATTAATGTATTGCAATGTCTGATATTGGATATCTATTTCTAGCAAACGATAGTACAAATAATAAAAAAAGGCCCTATCTGTGGGAAGCACCCCATAAGTAGAGTCTTTTTTCTTTTTTTAGATTTTTTATATTTAAAATTCGCAATTTCTAGGAGTACGAGGGAATGGAAGTACGTCACGAATATTGCTAGCACCAGTTACATACATTACAAATCTATCAAAGCCCATTCCAAATCCGCTATGTTTCACACTGCCGAATTTCCTCAAATTCAAATACCACCAATAGTCTTCTTCATTCAAGCCCATTTCGTGGATTCTATTTAGTAGTGTGTCGTAGTTTTCTTCTCTTTCGCTAGCACCGCACAATTCGCCAATGCCAGGTACAAGCAAGTCGGTCGCTTTGACAGTCTTTTTGTCTTCATTCAATTTCATATAAAAAGCCTTGATATCTTTAGGATAGTCATACACGAATACTGGTTTTTTGAATACTCTTTCGGTCAAGAATTTCTCGTGTTCGGTCTGAATATCTGCACCCCAAGATACTTTGTATTCAAATATATCGTTGTGTTTTTCCAATTCTTTGATAGCGTCAGTGTAAGTCACCCTTGCAAAGTCGCTAGTTGCCACGTGTTTTAGTTTGTCGAGCAATCCTTTTTCTACAAAAGAGTCGCAGAATTTCAATTCGTCAGGACATTTGTCAAAAAGATAATTGATTACACTTTTTACCATACTTTCCATTATATCCATATCGTCGGTAAGTTCGGCAAAAGCCATCTCTGGCTCAATGTGCCAAAATTCATTTGCGTGCTTGATAGTATTGCTATTCTCTGCTCTAAATGATGGGCCAAAAGTATAGATATTGCCCATAGATAGCGCAAAAGCTTCGCCTTCCAATTGACAAGATGGGCTCAAATAAACTTTTTTGCCAAATAATTCGTCTTCGGGATTTAATTTTTTGCCATCGTAGATATCTAGTGTACTTACTTTGAATAATTCTCCCGCACCCTCACAGTCTGATGATGTAAGTAGTGGTGCTTGAAGATATACAAATCCCATATCGTTGAAGAATTTGTGTAGAGCAAATGCCGCTTCGCTTCTTATCCTAAATATTGCATTAAATAAGTTTGTCCTAGGTCTAAGATATGCATGCTCTCTCAAAAATTCTACTGAGTGACCTTTTTTCTGAAGGGGATATGTGCTATCTGTTGCACAAACTATCTCCACTCTGTGTGCTTCTATCTCAAAAGGTTGCTTATTATTAGGAGTGCCAATAACCTTGCCTTCTACAATAATAGACGAGCCAGCATTCAATCTAGCCACATCGCTATAGTTATCTATATTCTCAGCTGAGAAAACTATCTGTGTGCCTTTGAAACTAGTGCCATCATTCAAATCAATAAAGCCAAAATTTTTATTATCTCTCACACTACGTACCCAGCCTGCCACTTTGACATTTTGGTTATCCAATTGTGAGTATTCCCTATTTAATTTTGCTATATCCAATTTTTTCATATTAGCCTCCAAAAAAATATTTACAGATAGAGTATATAACATTTTTTTTATATTTGCAAATATTTTTTGTAATCAATGTTTTTTCCTTATCTATAAATATTTCTTTTTGTCTCTATTTCTCTAGTTTTTTTTGTCTTTTTTTATGTTTATTATTTATTCTGCCTCGGTTGTAGGGATTAGATCTTTTTCTTTCTTTTGTTTCTGATACAAATTCCTATATTGAGCATTCTTTGCCATCAATTCTTTGTGTGTGCCAGATGCCACTATTTTGCCTTTTTTGATAAAATATATAGTATCGCAATCTTCTATAGTAGATAGTCTATGTGCGATAGTTATGATAGTGTGGTCTTTTTTCAAGATATCTACATTATCCATAACGTGTTCTTGACTAATATTATCTAGAGCACTTGTTGCTTCGTCAAATATAAGTATCTTGCTCTTTTTTAGCAATGCTCTAGCTATACAAATTCTCTGTTTCTGTCCACCGCTTAGTCTTGTGCCACCTTCTCCCAAAAAGCTATCCAATTTGTCTGGCAATGCCTTGACAAATTCGTCCGCATTAGCTAGTCTTAGTACTTCATATATCTCTCTATCTGTTGCGTCTGCCTTGATAAGTTGCATATTTTCTCTAATGGTCAAATTGAATACATAAGGGAATTGATTTATCATACTTACATTTTGCCCATATGATTGGTCAAGTGTCAAACTGTCTATATCGTCAAAGTAAATTACACCTGCCGAAGGGTCATAGAGTTTGCAGATGAGTGCTACAATTGTAGACTTCCCGCAACCGCTTTCTCCCACAAAAGCCACGTGTGTATTTGGCTCTATCGTAAAGCTGATATTGTCTAGTATAGTTTCCCCCCTGACATATGCAAAAGTGACATCTTTAAATTCTATTTTGCCATTACAATTATCTACTATTTTATCTCCAAATTTGTCGTGAAGATATACTTTGTCGTCCATAAGCTCAAATACTCTATATGCATTTACTTCCATCTCTTTGAAGTAATTTTGCAAATCTCCTAGTTGAACGGCAAAGTCCATTACGTTATTTTTGTATACATAGATAGTATAGAATATTGCCAAATCTAGACTGCCTTTGGATATCATTAGAATGCAAAGTCCCACAAAAAGTAAATTGCATATAGCTCTGACAAGTGTGGCAAGAGAGGATAAAAATGTGCCAACATACCATTCGTTATTGTCTCTTTTGGTATATTCAGTTTGCAAATCATTTACACGATTTAATAGGCTCGAACTTAGTCCCAAAGTCTTTATATCTTTGATAGCACGTACGCTTTCGCCAATAAGAGAATTAATTTCTTCATCTTTCTTGAGAACTTTTGGTTTCAATTTTGCGAAATAATGTATACGAATTTGATATATTAGATATCTTATTATTATAAATGCTATCAAGAATAATCCTATCCAAACATTGATAATAGTGACATATATAATAAATCCAATTTTGCTCGTAAACGAAATAACCGTCTCGCTTATCGACTTAAAAGAATTTGCTAGAGAATTTAGGTCGCTTGTAAGCCTAGTTACAAATAGCCCATTGCCAAGATTTTCATATTCGCCAATATTGATATTAAATGAATTTTTGATAATATCTAGTTTTACATCTCTCTTGACATAATTTTCAAGTTTTTTGAAAAATGGCACACGTATTAGTCCCAAGCATACCGAAATAAGCTCTAGCCCAAAAAATAATAGGGCAAATTTCCAAGCAAGGGAGAAATTCTGAGTAATTGTCATATGGCTGATAACATCGCCCAAAACCATAGGTGAGAAGAAACTTACAACGGCAGAGAGTATAAGAGTGAGCCAAAACATTAGACAAAGCATTTTGTATCTAGTGAAATAACGCAAATACTTCTTTAAATTTTTCATACCTTTCATTTTTTTCTTTTCTTCTAACTCAACCATAATACTACCCTCTTTTGCTTGCATTTTTTCGAAATATTTGGCAAATATTGCACATTTTTGTCGATATTTGTTTTATACCGCTAAGAGTATACATTTTAATTTTGAATTTTGCAATATTTATTATAAAATTTTTTTAAAAAATTTGCATATTTTTTCAAATCTGTCGCAAAATAAAAATAAGATAAGAAATGACTTCTTATCTTCGTACGAGATAGCAAGGCAAGGAAATAACTCCTTGCCTTTTCTCGTATTTAATATGTTTAGTCCACCGCCACTATTTTTACCTTGCCATTTATCCAACTTGTAAATACATCTCGTAGATTGCATTTGCTACTCTTATTGAATGCCTCTATTAAACTGTCGGGTGTGGCTATCTTGAATTTGTTGTCTTCAAAATATGTCTGTAGACATTTGCAAAATTTGTCTTTGCCAAGAAGCTCTTTTATATTATCAAATATTAGCATACCTTTGACGTAGGCTATATATACATATTCGCTTTCGTTATTGTATTCGTTTAGTTTTCTATTCATAGTCGTGTCCACCTTTGAAAAAACTTTGGTGTACACATCTACAAATGTTACAAAACTATTAGTGGTGTTTTTTATCAGTTCATCTGTATTTACATTGTACTGAGGGTTTTCATCATAGAATAGTATAGTAGAATATTCTGTTAGTCCTTCGTCTAGCCAGCCATATGCATATTCATTATTTCCTACTATCCCATACCACCACTGATGAGCTATCTCGTGAACAATTACATTTATGTAGTCACTCTGTACATCTACCATATCAGATATAAGTACTAGATTTGGATATTCCATTCCCCCGTGTACAAAGTCGCTCTCAACTACACTAAGGGTTTTGTATGGATATGTCCCAAAAAGTTTATTAAAAGTCTTTACACTATCTACAGCTGTCTTGATAGCTTCGCTTGGATATTGATTGTTATAATAGTAGTAATTGATAGTAGTTCCGTCTATATTGTCAGAAACTACCTCAAATTTGTCAGAAAGCACCATTGCAAAATCTCTGACGGTCAAGGCTTTTAGATTGTATGTGTTTGTTTCTTCTCCTTCTACAATGCTAGAGACCTCTCCCGAATTGGCGAGTACTAGATTTTTGTTTGCTGTGATGTTTACATTGTAATTGGCTACATCACTATAAAAAGGGTCGCCATTGTAATGATAGCTATCTATGACAAAATCTCCATTCTCATACATACAAGCGATAGGGTAAAAATTGGCAATATTTATAGTGTCGTCTCCATATCCAAATCGGTGATTAATATTAGGTATAGTTACTTTGTATTCGAAGTAAACTTCTACACTGTCATTTGGCTGTAAACTCTCGGACAATTTAACATTGGCAATGTCTTCATCATTTCCACATATTTCTATAGTTGAATCTTGACCATTGACTGTTTGCTTGATAATATTAATCCCGCCATCACTTGCACCATTGTAATAGCACTTTTTGTAATTAAGAGAACTTACAACACTAGAAGTGGCCCCAATCCTAAAACTCTGCGGATACAAATGAAACATTATATGGTCTAGGCTGGTGCCAGTATTATTTTTGTACTCTACTGTTTGCGTACAATCCAAAGTTTTGTCGTCGTTGAGGGTGATGTCTATATTGTATGTCGATAGATTTTTTGAGGCTTTGAGAACTTCATCTTGTTTGCAACCAACCAATACAAATATTAGCGGAAGAAGTGTTAGGAGTAAAAGTTTTTTTATTTTCATTATTATTCCCTTCTTTAAATATTTTTGAAAAACACATTTTGGTGTCGGGTTTAAAATACTTATATTCTTTCGCTTAATTATTTATGCATATCAAGTTTAAATATTTTGTTTCCTTTTTAAGATTTTTTGTGCTAAACTACATTTTGTATGGATAGATACAATCACTTAAATAAATATCTTATAAATAAATTCGGCAGACGTACTCTCAAAATTTGTGTGGACGGACATTTTACTTGCCCAAATAGAAATGGTGACAAAGGTGTGGGCGGTTGTATCTTTTGTAGCCCACAAGGTGCTGGAGAAAATATCAAAGGAATATGTATAGACCGCACCAAATCTATTGTCAATCAAGTATCTTCTTTTTTGCAAAGTTACAGGGGAGAGAGGGCGGATAGCTTTATTGTGTACTTTCAAGCATTTAGTGGCACTTATGATAGCTTGGACAATCTCAAATCTGTCTATGATACAGCTCTTTCAGTTAGCAAAAAAATTGTAGGCTTGTCAGTCGCAACACGTCCCGATTTGATTGATGACAATGTTGCCAAACTCCTCTCTTCTTACAAAGATAAATATTATGTGTCTGTAGAACTAGGCTTGCAAACAGCCAACGAAAGTATTGGCAAATTTATCAATAGGTGTTATACTAATGACGATTACTTGAATGCGTGTAGGATACTAAGTAAATACGACATTGATGTAGTGACACATATTATGGTAGGCTTGCCATTTGAGCAAGAAAAAGATATTGACGATACGGTGAGATTGATAAATATAAGTGGGGCAAAAGGTGTCAAAATTCACAATACGTATGTAGTTAAAGATACCAAACTTGCCCAAATGTATAATGATGGCAAATATGAGCCTATATCTCTAGATTATTATGTAAAACAAGTGGGAAGAATTATAAGTATGCTTGACAAAAGTATTATAGTTCACCGCATTACTGGAGACCCTCCAGCACAAGATTTTGTAGCCCCAGAGTATGCCACTCACAAGAAGATAATGCTTAATGCAATTAATAGAAATTTAGAAAGCAAAAATATATTTCAAGGAGAAAATTTATGAAAAAAGTAGTTATAGTTGGTTGTGGAAACGTTGGAATGAGTTATGCTTATGCTATGACAGTTAATGGTGTAGGTATTGATGAATTGGTTTTGATAGATATCAACAAGCAAAAAGCAGAGGGTGAGGCTATGGACTTGAGCCACGCTATGTCGTATGCACCCAAGAATTTCAAATGCTATGCTGGAGAATATTCCGATTGTGGAGATGCAACTATTGTATGCATTTGTGCTGGCAGAAATCAAAATGTTGGCGAGACCCGTACAGATTTGATTTACAAAAATACCGAAGTCTTCAAAGATATTGTCGGCAAAATCAAACAAACGGGATTTAATGGTATTTACATTGTCGCCACCAATCCCCTAGATGTTATGACAGACATCACATATAGATTGTCGGGACTTCCTGCACACAAAGTTTTGGGGAGTGGGACAACTTTGGATAGCGCTAGACTTAGATATCTTGTGGGACAAGAAATAGGCATCAATCCCAAAAGTATCCACGGCTATGTCATAGGCGAACACGGAGATAGTGAGTTTATTCCTTGGAACAATGTTATTATTGGTCTAGAAAAAGCCGAAAAATTCTTAACTAGTGAGCAAATGGACAATATCTCAAAAGAAGTTACTTGTAGCGCTTATGATATAATAGAAAAGAAGGGTAATACAAGTTATGGCATAGGTATGTCTTTGCTTAAAATAACAAATGCAATACTTAATAATGAGAATAGTATTATGTCTATTTCTGCATACAACAAACTCCACGATTGTTACTTTTCTATCCCATCAATTGTAAATAAATCGGGAGTAAAGAAATCGCTATATATCACACTTACACACGAAGACGAACAAAAATTACAAACGTCTATTGACAAAATCAAAGACGACAAATCCAAGATTTCTCTGTAATTTTCTGTTTATTCTTAAAAAATAAATATAAAAAAGAGAGGATATTTTTATTTGTACTCTCTTTTTTTATGCACCAATTCACAATATTTTTTCTATTTAACATATATGAGTAATATATATTAAGTAATTATAATCAGTCCAAAATGATTGAAAAAAAATAATATTTGGGGTAAAATATGAGAGTACAAAAATTAAATAATCAAAAACTAGCAAGATTAAATAAAAAAGGAATTACTCAATTTAATAAAGAATTGAGAGATTTAAATACTTTTAGGATTTCTGGTAAGGCAAAAATTTATTTAGAACTCAAGACTATCGAGAATTTGATAGATGTTATTGATTATTTACTTAAATGCCACGAAAATTTTTTTGTTTTAGGTGGCGGAAGCAATGTACTAGTATGCAATTTTTATGATGGTGCAATTATTAGATTGACGGGCGATTTTGCTCATATAGAGATGGTAGATGATGTAGTAGAAATGGGAGCGGGAGTGACACTTGCTCAAGCCTTGAATTATTGTCTGGACAATAATTTAGGCGGATTTGAAGAGAGTATCGGGATACCTGCAACTATAGGCGGAGCTACATATATGAATGCAAGTTGCTTTGATTTCGAAATGTCCAAAGTTGTTCTTTATGTAGTGGCTTATAGTGTAGAGTTGGGCAAAATTACATTTCTCACAAATGACGATTGTCTCTTTGGCTATAGGAGAAGTGTTTTTCAAAATTCCAAATATATCATTCTTCGAGTGGGAATGAATTTTCGCCACGAAGAAAAAGAAATTTTGGAAAAGAGAAAAGCAGATACTCTTGCTAGAAGACTGTCTTCTCAACCAAAAGGCTTCTCTGCCGGCTCTGTTTTCAAAAAAATTGACAATCTAAATATAAGCAAAATGCTTGATGATATGGGTGTCAAAGGCAAGAAATTAGGAGGGGCAGTTGTGTCAGATAAACACGCAAACTTTATCATAAATGCAAATAACGCTACTAGTGACGATGTTAAATTGTTGATATCGCAAATAATAGACGAATTTCAAAATAAATATCGTATTCAATTGCAGAGAGAAATAGAATATTTGGAATAACTGGAGATATATATGAAATTAATTGGAGATTTCCATTCTCATACTACATATACTCATGGGACAAGCACTATAGAAGAAAATGCAACTCAAGCTGATGTCTTGGGACTAGAGTATTTGGCAATAACTGAGCATTGCTATGCATCTACTTATCATATCAAAAAGGGCGATTTGGATAGAATGCGTGCAGATATCGACAAATGCCAACCTCATCACAAAGTAAAATTGCTTCTAGGCATAGAGGCAAATTTAATATCGGAGAATGGAGATATAGATATAAGTGACGAAGAACTAGAAAAATTAGATGTGGTAGTTCTTGCTTTTCATAAATTTTGCAAAGTGGGTATTAAACAATTTTTTAAGTTTGTATTACCAAATCTTATCTGCAAAAAACCTACCAAAAAACAAATTGAGAAAAATACCACGGCTTACCTGCAAGCCATAAAAAAACATAAGGTAAATATATTGGCTCACTTGCAATATGGCGGTTGCTATGTCGATTGCGAAAAGATTGCCAAAGAATGTGTCAAGAGAGGGATATATATAGAATTAAATGGTAAGCGTATAAATTTTAGCAAAGAAGATATCCAAAAGATGGTGGCAACAGGTGTGCAATTTATTATAGATAGCGATGCTCACGATAAATATAGTATTGGCAAAAATAATAGAGCGTGGAACTTTGTAGAAAAATATAATATTCCTCTAAGTCAAATAGTCAATATCAATGAAAAACCAAACTTTATTAAGTAGGAGATGCAATGTCTTTTTCAGCAAATGCAAAAATGGAAGTTTTAAAAAGTGAAATAGAAAACGATTGTTGTTCTATTGCTTTTTTGAGTGCAATTATCAAGTGTGCAGGAGAATTGAGCATCTCTGCCAATCATCACATCAAAGTTGAAATTTTTACAGAAATTCCAGAAATATTCGACAAAATCAAACACATAATAGAACAATATTATGGCAAAGAATGTGAAATGACAATGGTGGAAAACACCAATATTTCCAAGTCTTCTAGATACAAAATTACTTTGCCATACGATATCACCGACCAATTACTCAAAGATTTAGGCATTATGTCGATAGACGAGAATGGAATGCTCGCTATTGAGAATGGTATTTCGGACTTTATAATAGTTGATGATTGTTGCAAAAGAAGTTATGTCAAAGGTACATTTGTAGCTTGCTCTACTAGCAATATAGTTATCAAAAATTATGATAATAACAAAGGTAGCGGATATCATCTAGAATTTGTATTTAATTTCGAAAAAATTGCCGAAGACTTTGTGCGTCTGCTTGCTTTTTTTGATATTCCAGCAAAGATAACTATCCGCAAAAATTCACCTATTGTATACATCAAAGAATATCAATTAATTTGCGATACTTTGGCTCTAGTTGGGGCAAACAAAGCTGTCCTTGATTTGCAAAACGAGGCGGCCATTAGAGAACTTAGAAACAATGTCAATAGGCAGAATAATTGCCTCAATGCCAATCTGAACAAAACAGTTCAAGCGTCAGTCAAACAATTGAATGCTATCAAGAATATTCAAGAAAATATGGGACTAGAGAGTTTAAATGAAAACTTAATGGAATTAGCTTTGCTTAGACTTGCCAATCCCGAGGCTTCATTAGAAGAATTAAGAGAACTCTATTCCGAAAAACTTACAAAAAGCGGGATTAATCATAGATTTTCCAAAATTATAGAAATTAGCGATAATATAACCAAAAACAAATTTAGAATTACAACACTTTAGGAGAAACAATGGGAGATTTTGTTCACTTACACGTTCATACTGAATATAGTTTGCTAGATGGTGCAGCAAGGATAAGCAAAGTTGTCAAATGTGCCAAAGAAATGGGTATGCCTGCCCTTGCTATTACCGACCACGGCAATATGTATGGAGCAGTAGCATTCTTTGATGCTTGTCAAGCTAGCGGAATCAAAGCGATATTTGGTTGCGAATTTTATACTTGTGATGATTTGAATGTTAAACAAGGCAAAACTAAATTAAATCACTTAGTCTTGCTTGCCAAGAATGAGACAGGATATTATAATTTGTGCAAATTAAATTCCATTGCTTTTGACCAAGGTTTTTACTATAAACCTAGAATAGATAGAGAGACACTCAAAAAATATAGCGATGGATTGGTGTGCTTATCGGCTTGCTTGGCAGGAGAAATCCCACAAGCCATTCTAAATCGTGAGTATGACGAAGCCGAAAAGTTGGTCAAATGGTTTAAAGATGTCTTTGGCGAAGATTATTATCTAGAACTCCAAAATCATCATTTAGAAGAACAGATAGAAGTCAATCAAAAACTTAAAGAATATGCCAAAAAATACAATATAAAAACTGTTGCCACCAATGACGTGCATTATATCAATAGAGAAGATGCACAAGTTCAAGATGTATTGATGTGTGTGCAAATGAGCAAAACAATTGATGACCCCGATAGAATGAAATTCCCAAATGATGAATTTTATCTAAAAAGTTATGACGAGATGGCGGAAGCATTCCCTGGGGATTTGGACGCTTTGGCTACAACTTTGGAGATAGCCGACAAATGTAATTTTGAATTGGTTTATGGACATTATATGTATCCAAAATATGTGCCTGTTACCGGTCAAGACCCCAAAGATTACTTTAGGGATTTGATAGAGGCAGGACTCAAGAAAAAATACAAAGTTGAGACCCCAGAGATTAGAGAAAGAATAGAATATGAATTGGGTGTTATTTCCAAATTGGGATATGTAGAATATTATCTTATTGTTTGGGATTATATCAATGCCGCTAGAGAAAATGGAATTTCGGTAGGCCCAGGACGTGGTAGTGGTGTAGGTAGCATTATTGCTTATCTTATAGGCATTACAGACGTTGACCCTATCAAGTATGGACTATTCTTTGAGAGATTTCTGAATCCCGAAAGAGTTTCTGCTCCCGACTTTGACGTAGACTTCGAAGATAGTAGACGTAGCGAAGTTTTTGAATACGTCAAGAAAAAATATGGGACGGACAGAGTTGTTAAAATTATTACTTTTGGCACTATGGCAGCCAAGAATGCTATCAAAGACGTAGGTAGAGTTCTAAAAGTGCCATATAGTGAACTTGACCAAGTTACCAAGGCTATTCCCAATACCGTTAGACGTCCAAATATTATAGCCAAATGCTTTGGGATTAATAGAAAAGAAGGCGACCCCGACGAAAGTGTGCCAGAACTTGTAGAAATGTACAATAATAGCGTTGATGTCAAAAAAGTAGTTGATATCGCATACAAATTGGAAGATAGCCCTCGTCAAACAGGTATTCACGCTTGCGGAGTTATCATTGGTGGAGATATTCTAGACAAACATATCCCACTTGCCAAAAATGGCGACATTCTTACTAGCCAGTATGTAGGTGGAGAATTGGAACACTTGGGACTTCTTAAAATGGACTTCTTGGGTTTGCGAAACTTGTCCGATATCAAGGGCGCTATAGAATTGATTAAAGAAAATCACGGGGTAGAAGTAAATTTTGATGATATGGATTATGATGATCCCGAAGTGTACAAAATGATATCTTCTGGCAATACAATGGCAGTCTTCCAATTAGAATCGGGTGGCTTCCAGAAGTTTATGAAAGAACTTCAACCAACCTGTCTAGAAGACATCATAGCAGGTGTGTCTCTATATAGACCAGGACCAATGGATAGTATTCCCACATTCGTAAAGAATAAACACAACCCCGACCAAATAACATATGTTAGCCCGCTTCTTGAGCCAATATTAGATGTAACATATGGCTGTATAGTATATCAAGAACAAGTTATGAAAATCGTTCAAGTATTAGCTGGCTATACTCTAGGTAGAGCAGATAGCGTGCGAAAAATGATGGGTAAGAAAAAGCTAAAAGATTTGCAATTGGAAAGAGAAGTTTTCTTGAATGGTTGCGAGCCTGTCGGCAATAAGGCAGGAGTAGAAGGAGCTGTCAAGAGAGGACTAGATGCAGATGTAGCCAATAAACTTTGGGACGAAATGGAGAAATTCGGATCATACGCTTTCAACAAATCCCACGCTGCCGCATATGCTCACGTTACTTATCAGACAGCATATCTTAAATGTCACTTCGAATCAGAATTCTTGACTTCAGTGCTTAATAATAGAATAACAAACTCCGATGAAATCAAAAATTATATTACTTATGCCAAAGAAGAAAAAATTGAAGTCTTGCCTCCAGATATCAATCTTAGCGGGACATATTTTACCGTCAAAGATAATAAGATTAGATTTGGTCTTGCCGCTCTTAAAAACGTTGGTGTCAATGTAGTAGACCAGATTGTTAATGAGAGAAAATTAAATGGCGATTACAAAGATTTGAATGACTTTGTAAATAGATTGGATACTTCACTTCTCAATAAACGTTGCGTAGAAAGTATGATTTTGTCTGGAGCATTTGATTGCTTTGGAGTCAAGCGTAGTCAAATGATGAGAGTTTATCCACAAATTATCGAAAAAGTTGTATCTGATAGAAAGAAGCAAGCAACAGGACAATTTAGTTTGTTTGGAGATATTTTAAAGGACGACGCTACAAATATTGTGGCTATGCCGAATATCCCCGAGTATGACGACCAGACTAAATTGAAATTGGAAAAAGAAGTGGTGGGGATATATATATCCGGTCACCCTCTTGGCAATTATGTAGACGAACTTAAGAAATTTTCGTTTAACGGTGGAATGTTGCAGGTTGCAGAAAAAATTGATGATGTAGACGAAGAGCAAAATGCCGAAGATAAATATGACGGCTTAACTGATAATATGGACGTCACTTGCGGAGGTATTATTAGTGAATTGAAAAAAGTTTATAGCAAAAAAGATGGCTCCGAACTTGCAATTCTTAAGGTTGAAGATTTGTACGGAACTTTCGATTGCTTGCTTTTTGGCAGAACTTATCAAAAGCTAAAACCAATTCTTGAAATTGACAAGATTGTTAAAATCAAGGGTAAATTGTCAATAAATGATAAGGGAGTGTCAGTAAGAGTGGAGAATTTGGAAGAAATTGCCGACCCAGGAGTTAAAGCGGTAGAGACTGTAAAAGAAGAAAAGAAAGTTGTCCAAACTCTATATTTGATGTATGATTTGACAGACGAAAACTTAAGCAAAGAAATAGCATCTTTGCTTGCACATTATCCGGGAGAGTCTCCTGTCATTGTCAAATGCTCCAAACAGCACAAGGCATTCAAACTTAATCTCAAAGTCAATCCAAAAGGCTTCTTGATAAACGAACTTCACGCATTTATCGAAGATGACTTTATCAAGGTTATTTAGCAATGTGTATTAAATTATTTGTAAAAAAACTATTAAATGTGTAAACTAAAATTAAAAAAAAGAAGGAAATAATTATGAAAAGAATTGCAGTTCTTTGTAGTGGTGGCGATAGCCCAGGAATGAATGCGTGTATCAAGGCAATAGTTGATACATGTTCATCAAATAATGTAACAGTGCTTGGCATCAATAGGGGATTCCAAGGACTTATAGAAAACGATGTCAGACTTCTTACCAAATTGGAAGTTGCCAATATTGAGACTATCTCCGGGTCAATTATCTTTACCAGCAGAAGCAAAGATTTTATGACAGAAGCTGGTTTCAAAAAAGCAATTGCCAATCTTAAATCAAATGATATCGAAGGTCTTATTGTTATTGGTGGCAATGGCTCATTTAGAGGCTGTAGAGACTTGGTACACGCAGGGATAAATGTAATAGGTATTCCAGGGACTATAGACAACGACTTGTTCTTTACAGAGAGAGCTTTGGGTTTTGATACAGCTGTCCAACAAGCAGTCAATACTATTACAGATATCAAGCAAACAATGTATGCCAATAGCAGGGCGGTGGTTTTTAAATGTATGGGTAGAGATTGCGGAGATATTGCTCTGCACACCGCCGTAGCAGTAGAAGCTGATGCCCTTGCTGTAAGCGAGATAGATTATTCTGTAGCACAAATTATTGCCGATGTTAGGAATTCTCTTAATCACGGAGTTACCGCTCCTGTTGTTGTCATATCTGAGGGTAGCAAGTTGGATATGAATGAAATATCTGACGAAATAGAAAAACAAATAGGTCTTACATCTAGAGCAATAGAATTGGGATATATCCAGAGAGGTGGTACCCCAACATACTATGATAGACTTTTGGGTGTTAGATGGGGTGTACTCGCTGTTCAACTTCTTATGCAAGATATGACTAATCTGGCTGTGGGTGTCAAAAACGACAAGATTTTTTCTGTCCCACTTATAGAAGTCGAACACGTTTTGCAAGAATTTAGAGTAGATATGGTTAATGACTTGAGAACGCTACACGCTTTGCCAAAAATCTAAAAAGATAGATTATGTATTTGCTTTTGCACAATTTTTTTGAAGGCAAATAAACAAATGTAAAAATTGTATGTTGGCTCAAATGTTTTGAAAAAATAGAAATATATGATAATATGTATTCAAGATAAGTATCTAAATAAAAAGGTATAATTAGGAGAAAATATGGTAGAGATTTTAAAATATAATGACGATGATTTAAAAGATGACGAAATAGACCAAGTAGTTACTAGAGTAAAAGCATTTATTGTGTCTAGCAAAAATAATATGCTTATCGGCAAAGATGAAGAAGGCTATCAATTACTAGGCGGATATGTTGCAGATAACGTTGACTACAAAGTCGCACTTGCCAATGCTATATACGAAGAGACTGGTATTATCTTGGATAACAAAGACCAAATAGAGCCGTTTTTCGAGGTAAGATATTACAATAGAGATTACAAAGGCTCAGGGGCAAATAGACTATCAGATATGATATATTTCTTGGTCAAAACAGACAAATTGCCTAATTACAAAAAACTTAAATTAACCGAAAAAGAATTGGCAGAGAAACTTCCTATCGAAGTTATTAGACGTAGTATTTTCCACAAAGTTCTTAAAGAATATATTGATAATGAAGAAAATCCTCTTAATAAAATTAGAACAAAAGAAATTTTGCTTGCATTTGACAAAATGAAGGAAATCTATAAATTCTAATCTGTCTTAATTTAAATATTTGGGCATTTCAATGTCAATTAATTCCAAAAGACAATTTTTAATGCCTTTTGCTGGTAATGTAGATTATATGATTGTAGAGATTTCATATTAAATAAAATACAAAAACACACTCTTTGAGAATTCAGAGTGTGTTTTTTTGGTGTTTTATAATATTTTTTATATTTGTATCAAATCAATTTTTTTATTTTCAATTTTCTTTTTTAGTGAATTTATTTAGATAGATATTTGTTTTTTAGGCTTCAATACTTTTTCTATAAGCATCGATTAAATTCTTTGTTGCTTGTTTGTTGTTCTCAAAAGTTTCTTTGTGAGCCTCTAAAATAGAAGAATTTGCAGTTATATTACCTTTGTAAGCAGTTGTCAAATTATTATTGTTTGCATCTTTGCTTGCAGTAAGTGTGTCTTGCAATTGGCTTACTTGTTTATTTAATTTTGTGTATGCGTTATCTCTTTCAACTTGCATTCTGTCTATGTTTGATTGATACATTTCAACTTGGTTTTGTTTGGTGCTTTTCTCATCTCCCTCTGGAAGATTTTTGATTTCTTCGTTAAGTTCGTCAATCAAAGCTTGTTTGGATTTTATCTCATCATCGCATTCTTGGATTGTGGTATTGTATTGACTATTGTAATTGTCGTATCCCGTAAAGAAATTGGAATAATTGCTAGGCAATATATCTTCTATCAAGTCGGCAATTATTACATATTTAGCAATTAATTCTTTGTTGCTTAGTTTGTCTGTGTTTGCAGTTTCTTTCAATTCTTTGACAGTGCTTTCAAGACTACTTTTTGTTTCAACTTTTGCACCAGCTATGATACCCATATCAGATAGATAGTTATTTACATCATTTTTCATAGTGCTTTGATATTTGCTATAATCTTTTTTGCAACCACCGATAGTAATCTTTACAGTATAGCCATCAGTATTTACATCAATATATCCTGCTTCTACATTTTTTGTAACGAAAAGTTTAATAGCGTCAGAATATTTCAGCCCCTCAAAACTATTGTTTAGAGTAATTCCTTTTGCTTCGTCAGTAAGAGGAACTATGTCCATTACTTTGTCATTGGCGTTCAAAACTAAATGAGCAGAAGATCCCGCTGTACAAGATATTATAGAATAATTGGTTTTTTCTCTATTATTATTGGCTACAACCAAGCAAATTGCAAGCACGATTAGGGCAACGGCTACAGTTGCACTTGTAATAATAGTTATTAATTTGGCTTTCTTTGACATAGAAATCTCCTCGCACAATAATAGTAAGCCTAGATACTAGACTACTAATTATATATAATCTGTTAGTTTTATTTTAACAAGTAACACACTTTTAGTCAAATATTTTTAACTAGAAATATATTCCAGCCATAGCATATTTGGCAAAATATATAGAATATTTGAGCAAACTTGTGGTTTTCGCTTATAAATAAGTGAATTTTTTTGCTTTTATTTGATGCAACTAGGATAATTTTGTACTATATTTATTTGACTAAATGTGCGACTTTTATTAAAATAAAAGATATAAGTAGGATAATGTATTTAAAATATAGGAATACTATTTGTAAGTAGGTGAAAAATGAAACTTTGGAAAAAATTGGCAGTGTGTTCTGTCCTAGCACTATCTAGTGTGGCATTTAGCGGTTGCAATTGCTCACGAGGAATGAAAGATGTGTCGGTAGATTTAGATGGCGATGGTGTGATTTCTGATTGGGAACAAATCTTTGAGACTATCGATAGTTCTTCTAGAATATTGACTGTGAGCAATATTATAGAGATTTCTTCTTTTGATGATTTGAAAGCTATCAATGAAAAAACTGATGAGAGCAATTATTACAAACTTACCAAAAATATTGATTGCAATGGCGAAGAATTGAACATCAATTTGGGCAAGTCTGTTCTTTTTGGCAATAATAAAGTTATCAAAAATTTCAAATTAAAAGAGATAGGTTTAACGACCGGTGATGAGCAAGAGCCTACACATATCGATGCCAATGTATATGGCTTTTTGTACAATGGTGTAGCGGTATATGATTTGCGTCTATTTGTCGGATATCAAAAAATTGATATTGATAATCTTTATAAATGGAGCTACGTTTCTCCTCTTGTAAATATTCCTACAATTGATAATGTAACTATCAAAGGTAAACTTGAAGTAAAAAGACTCAAGACAGAAGGCTTGAGTGGAGATAATAAAGTAGATATCTCTATGGGCGTAGCCAATCTTTCTGATATTGGTGAGTATTTAGACCAAGGATATTATGTGCCAAATGTTTCAAATATAGAGACTATTGGTGTTATAGATTACACAGAAGAAACAACTAATTCCCAAGTTCGAATTGGTGGAGTTGTCTCCCATTTGGCAGATAACGGCTTGATTTATGGTGCAAAATCTAGTGTAAATATTTCAGCCTACAATACTGGCACTTTGTGTGTTGGCGGTATCGTTGGCGATAATGACGATATGGTGACCACTTGTGAGTATTCGGGAGAAATAAAAACAACTTATGACCCAAATAGCGTTAATTATATTGGTGGAATTGCGGGTAGAAATTATAGCAATGGAGAATTGAAGAATTGTGTAATTTCTGGCAAGATTTCTTTTGATACAGATGTTACTACATCTATAAGGCCACAAATGTTTGTAGGTGGTGCAGTTGGTAGAAATCTAGGTGTTGTTGATTATATTGAGAATAATTGTACTATGGATATCTCCAATGCTATAGATATCCAAGTAGGTGGCATATGCGGTAGTAGCGAATATGGAATATTTTCCAATATTATCAATCGTGCCAATATCCTTCTTACTAAGTGTCAAAATGTATATATTGCAGAAATTTGCGGATATAGTCAATATGGTAGATTTGAACAAATTGTAGATATGTCTACTATCCAAGTTGACAATTCCGAAATCCCATCAAATGTAAGAATTGGAATGGTTACAATTTTTGAAGATTTCTCTCAAGATTTCTCCGTCCAAAAATACAATGCCGAATTTACCCCAACGTTTTATGGTATTTTGATGACAGGTAGTTCGGTAGTCAATCAGAAAAAAGTTTCTGAGAGTTCTAGTAACTTTGTCTACAATCTAGGTCTTAGAAATCCATATGAATACAATAAAATAGGCGAGAATGGCGAGTATGAGACTACTGTCAAAGTAGACGGGGCTGGCAAACCAGTATTGGACGACGACGGTAACGAAATTTATGTCAATGTTACAGGTACACAACTTCCAGACCAGTTTAGCAAATTGTTCTTTTTATTAGATAGTTTTTCTATCAAAAAATACACAATTTCAGCCGATGGCTCAGCACCAATTCAAGATGTCCTAAATATCAATTACGCCAAGGACGAAGACAGTATGAATGCCGTTAGCGAGAGGTCAAATACACGTCTAAATGTTGCTTTCTTTGTGAGAGATTTGGGCTTTAAATATGGACTTAATCATAATGAATTGGATTTGAGTGACAATGATGTTGATATCGATTTGGAGAAACTTTCATTTAGTTTGAATGCCGACCATAGTCTAACTAAATATTTTGAATTCCAACATTCCAATGGGGATTTGGCATTCTTCGATAATTACTTTGATGAGCAATTGTCTTACGACGAAGAATTAGACAAAAAGTCAGAAATGTATAGTTATTTGAATTCACTATTATTGTCCAATACTACACAACTTTATGAGCAAATCAAAGTATCATATGATTTTGCTAGTCAACAAGACCCTAATAATACAGATAGCACCATTACTCTAGAAAATAATTTTGCTAGAAATGTAGCTTATCTAATAGGCTTGATTGTCGGCGTAGACCCTAGCATTGCAGAATGGTCTTCTGGCAGAAAGGATATTGAAGAGAGCGATGGCGAAAATGTTGTAGTTAAATATCAACGCTTAGAAGTTAGCGACAGCAATTATAGATATTTCTTTACTTTCCAGACTAGCCATATGCATAGCGAGGACGATAGTCATTTAGATAATTATATTGTAAGTATGGAATATCAAAAAACCAATAAATATTAGACAGCTAATACTTCCTTTTAGATTTATAATCTTGGAGGAAGTATTTTTTTTGTAAATATTTGTTGAATATTTGACATCAAAAAAATTTTTGATTAATATAATAATATAAAATTCTATACGGAGGGGGAAAGTATGGCAAAGAAAAAATCCAAAAAGATGGATACTATGGCTTTAGTTCTTACAGTAGTTATACTTGCTCTTGCAGTTCTTACTGTTTGTACACTATTTATGCCTGTATTTAAGCAATGGGGTACAGCAAGCAAAATCGAGACTTGGTCTGCTACTGGTGCTGATGTTTTCAAATCTGCATTTGCAAGCGAACGTAGTTCAGATATGAATGCTGGCACTCTAGCTCTTTATGGCTTGAAAGCTGCCGAAGATACTGCTTTTGTTGCAACTGTTGGCTACTGGGTATATATCCTTTTAGTTTTGGTAAGTTGTGCAGTTATTGTATTTGCTGTTTTGAATATCTTAGGTCTAAGATTTAAATTAGTTAATACTATCCTAGGTGCTTGTTTAATAGTTCTTGCTATTGTTACATTCATCTTTGCTTTGGTTATTGCAGGTAAATTTACTACAGATTCTGCTATTGGATTTACTTGTGCTGCTAAAATTGGTACATATCTTGCTTGCATCGGCGGACTTGTTTGCGGTGGCGCAACTATGTACAAAGCTAGAGCATAAATTTATTTTCATAAAACGAAAAAATATCTAACAAAATGCGTTAGATATTTTTTTCTCTCTTAATAATTATTTTTAATAATAACTTTTTGTAATCAATAATTATCTAGATAAATGTCTAGTCTTGGAATATTTTGTCTAGAGATTTTTGTTGCACCCGCAGTAATTTTGACGATAAATTCCATATTTTTTGCTATTTTGTATAGATATTAGATAGCCATTATTTTTTTTGAAATTACTAGGCAAATATTCTATGTTATATTTATTAGACAATTTCAATCCAATGCCATTGATAATTTCAAAGTTTTTGTGGGGACTTACAGTAAGTGTTGTAGCAAAGATATCATAACCATTATCTTTTGCAAATTGTGCAGTTTTGTCAAGTCTTAGTGCAAAACAAATATTACACCTATCTCCGCCTTCTTTTTCATTCTCTAGCCCAACAATCTTTTCGCTAAATTCTAGGTGATTGTATGGCTCGGCAATTATCTTTATATTTCCATTATTTTCGTTGTTGATTTTTTTGATATAGTCTTGTAGTGCTGAAAGTCTTAGATTGTATTCCGCTATGGTGTCGATATTTGGATTGTAGAAATATAACGTAATATCATATTCTTCTAGTTGCCATAGTACTCCGCTTGTACAAGGTGCGCAACAACTATGCAATAACATTTTCTTTTTCATTGTATTTCCCTTTCAAAATTATATGAAATATATTTCCCCATTAGAGTACTGTGTGTATCCAGAGGGTTTATCTGATTTTATACAAAAAATATTGTTAAGTCAAATTATTGGTATTTGATTTTCCTCCAATTGCCCTATATAAGCCTATGTTTTTTTAAAAAATTGCATCTACTAAATGAAATATTAATTGTCTAAAATTTATCTATTTGATATACTAAAGAAAACAAGGAAAAACTTATGACAAAAAAATATAATTTAAAAAGAAGTATTATATCCTTTATTCTTTGTGCGTTATCAATAATAAGCATAGCTTTTTTGCCTCGCCCATCGGTATCGGCGCAAACTCAAATTGCCATTACTTTTGATGTTGATTTGGCTCGCTTGCAGAAATATATGCCATCAGAGATAACCAAAAATATTCATAATGAGACAGCCTACTTTGATGAGGGCGAAAAGGTTGCCTTTCCTCAATTCTCATCTGCTATTAAGTCTTTTTACGATTACTCGTGGGAAGTTGATGGGGTGACGATAGAAGAAGACAATTTCTATGCAACAGAAGATTGTTTGGTTAAAATTAAATGGGAGCCTATTTCGTTTACAATTTACTACAATTTTATCACCACTGACGAAAAAGACGAGATTACCAATTTGCGTCTAAAAGATGAGTATTCAGTCGAGAAACAAGTTATTTATTATTTGCCCAAGAGACCTTATTATAGATTTTTGGATTGGTATTCTTCTCCACAATTTTTAGAAGACGAGATAGAAATTTATACAGATAAATATGCTAGGGGAGACAAATATATCTATGCTAGATGGCAACCTATAGCTTACAATATCAATTACAATACCGATGCCAAGAATTTGGACAATCCTAGTTTGTATACTTATGAGACTCCTACATTCAATCTAAGTACTCCAATCAAAAAGGGTCATATATTTGAAGGTTGGTATTTGGACAAAGATTATAATATAGAGATTACACAAATCACCCAAGGCAGTAGTGGCAATCTAAATTTATATCCAAAATGGCAATTGGAACAAAAAACAGTCACATATATATTGCCTAGCGGAGACAAAGAAATAGTAATAGTTGATTATGGCAAAGATGCCCCTAAGCCAAGTGTTGATACCAATATTTTTCAAATTCTTACATTTGACAAATCTACCACAAATATCACCGATGATATTACAATAGTTGTAAAGAAAGTTAATATTTGGTTTGTGTATGTTATAGCATTGTTGATTATTGTGGCCATAGTAGTAACAGTGATATTATTACAATTACGAAAGAATAAAAAAATGCATAAACTAAGACTGATATACCAATCCAATTTATCAAAAAATAAAAGGAAAACAAAATGAATAATCAACCCAAAGAAGTAGCCGTTTTCAAAACGTATACCAAATATAATAAACTAAAAGTTCTTGGCATTGCAGTAGCAATTATTGCTGTCGCATTTATTCTTTTGTATTTTCCTATCAAGACATTATTTACTTACACTATTACTTATCACCTAAATGGTGGCAGTATATACAATCAAGAACTCACTGTCAAAGAATACAAATTTTTGCAAAAGATAGAAGAGCCAAAAGGTGTCAAAAAGTTTGGCATAGGAGAGAATGGCGAAGAAATAGGATATTATATAGACCATTGGAGCAAAAATGAAGATTTGAGCGATACATATACATTTGGTGGCAAAATGTGGAGCAGTTTTCATTTGTATGTCAAATGGGAATTGGGTGTGGCAGTTAGATTGCACTTTGCAGATGGCGAAGAAAATAGCGATATGTCTACCCAAGATTTGAAAGGTTATTACGAACAATACATTAAACCGGGAAGTAATTATACTTTGCCTACTATGTACAATGACAAAGTAGATACATCTAGCCTTCATTATGGTGAACAACTTATTTGGTATGACAATCCCGAATGTACAGGTGAGCCGTTCTTTACTAAGACCTATACAAATCTCCAAGAAAGTATAGACATCTATGGCAAATGGATAGATACAAGTTCGGACAAATTCGTTATCCAAAATGGCACACTTGTCAAATATTTGGGATATTGCAACAAAGTTATGATTCCAAGCGGTGTGACAAAAATAAAAGATGTAGTGCCAGAACAATTCAAGACGGGATATGGAGACACTATTGGAGACCAAAGTGGCGAAAATTATAGCGTATGGACCAACGTTATTGGTGGGACAAATACTGCCAAAAATTTGCAAACAATATATATTAATGCCGAAATGGAAAATATCGGAGATTGTGCATTTAGAGATTGCAAAGCTTTGGAGAGAATAATATTCCTAGGCAACAAGGTAAAAACAATTGGCAAAAACGCTTTTGCTGGTTGTGACGCAATAAAAGAATTTGCTATGCCTACACAAGTCAAAACAATTAGTAGTCGTGCTTTTGATGGAGCATTTAATAAAAATTCTCAAATTACCCTTGATTTAAACAGTGTCGAGAGAATAGAAGATTATGCATTTATTAATTCCAATGTGTATGCTGTAAATCTAGAAAATGTGTCGTTCATTGGCAAAAATGCTTTTTCTGCTTGTGGAAAATTGACCAAGGTAAAAATTAGCGGAGACAATCCTCCTACTAGCAATGTAGATACTAGCACCAATTCTACCAAGACCAATGAAGAGGGCATTTTCTATGGAGTGAATTTAAGTGTAAATATTATATTGCAGATAGTTGTGCCTATTGGCAAAAAAGCCGAATATATTGTATATCCATATTGGAATATGTATTCAAGCGTAATTGTAGAAGAGAATATTTAATCTACAAAAAGCTTAATAAAAATTACAAATTCAGTAAAAATTTGAAGGAGAAAATATGTGTGAATGTGTAAGACTTGGAACAGATGAACAAGTCAAAGAATTTGAAAATGTACTACAAACTTATAAAGGTAAAAAAGATAATATAATGGTCGTTTTGCAAAAAACTCAAGTTATATTTGGATATATTCCAGAATTATCTGTAGGCAAGATTGCCGAAAGTCTCCAAATGTCTGAGACAGAGATATATGGAATAATATCTTTCTATAGTTTCTTTACTCTAACTCCCAAGGCTAAATATAATATCGATGTATGCTTGGGTACTGCTTGCTTTGTGCTTGGTGCAAATGATGTATTAAATAAAATTTTAAATAAACTAAATGTTAGAGTAGGAGAGATGACTCCTGATGGCAAATGGATAGTTACTTCTTGTAGATGTCTAGGCTGTTGTGGGCTTGCTCCAGCCATTACAATTAATGGTGAAGTCTATGGAAAAATGAAAGTGGAAGATGTCGATAGAATTATCGATAGCTTTACAGACTAAAGGAGAAAACTTATGGATTTGCAAAAATTAGAAGAATTAAAAGCAAAATATCTTAATGAAGTTAATTTTAGAAAAAATATAGAGGGCGTAAATACCAGTTACAAATATGACATAATGGTTTGTGGAGGCACAGGCTGTCGTAGTTGCAAAAGTAAACAAGTAGAAGACAAACTAAAAGAAGTTATCCAGTCAAGAGGTCTTGAAAAAGAAATCTTAGTTCACGGGGTTGGTTGTTTTGGGCTATGCGTCAATGGACCAATTGTTCTTATCTATCCTCAAGATGCTATGTATATCAAAGTTAATGTAAATGATGTCGAAGAAATAGTAGATGCGCTAAGTCGTGGAGAATTGGTTGAACGTTTACTGCCAGAAGATGATGGCGAAAAAGTATACAAGAAAAATGAACTTAAGTTTTGCAAAAAACAAATGTATTTAGCTAGAAACAATGCCGAATATATGAGTTTAGACAATATTCTAGGAGATTATATCGCCCTAAACGGATATTCAGCCTTGCACAAAGTTATTACATCTATGTCTCAAGACGAAGTTATCAAAGTTATCAAAGATAGCGGACTCAGAGGTAGAGGCGGAGCGGGCTTTTTAACTGGTCAAAAATGGGAGTTTACCAAAGTTGTCGATGCTCCACAAAAATATGTAATTTGTAATGCCGATGAGGGCGACCCCGGTGCTTTTATGGATAGAAGTATCATAGAGAGCAATCCTCACGCTATAGTCGAAGCTATGGCTATAGCTGGTTATGCAATCGGAGCAAATACCGGATATGTATATCTTCGTGCCGAATATCCTCTAGCAGGCGAGAGACTTCAGAATGCTATAAACGAAGCTACAGAAATGGGACTACTTGGTGATAATATATTTGGGACAGATTTCAGTTTTAAGCTAGAAATAAAATTTGGTGCAGGTGCATTTGTTTGCGGAGAAGAAACTGCCCTTATGCATAGTATAGAAGGCAAACGTGGCGAGCCAACTTTAAAGCCTCCATATCCTGCCGAAAGAGGTTTGTATGGCTGTCCTACAGTTATCAATAATGTAGAGACTCTAGCCAATGTGGCACAAATTATCAATAACGGAGCTGAGTGGTTTAGCTCTATTGGTACAGAAGATAGCAAGGGAACAAAAGTTTTTGCACTAACTGGCAAAATCAAAAATTCTGGACTTATCGAACTTCCTATGGGAACAACTATTAGAGAAATCATATACGATATAGGTGGCGGAATACCTAATGACAAAGAATTCAAAGCTGTTCAAATGGGTGGACCTAGTGGTGGCTGTATTCCAAAAGAATATTTGGATACCCCTATAGATTACAAAAGTTTGTCACAATTAGGCTCAATGATGGGCAGTGGAGGAATGATTGTTGTTGACGAAGATAGTTGTATGGTTGACCTTGCCAAATTCTTCTTGCAATTCACTGTAGACGAGAGTTGTGGCAAATGTACACCTTGTCGAATAGGCAACAAAAGAATACTAGAAATTCTTACCAAAATTACCGAGGGCAACGCTACAATGTCAGACCTAGACAAACTAGAAGAATTGTGTGAATATGTCAAAAATAATTCTCTTTGTGGTCTTGGTCAAACCAGTCCAAATCCAGTGCTTAGTACTCTTAAATACTTTAGAGATGAGTATGTAGAACATATAGAAAAGCATAAATGCCGTGCCGGAGTGTGCAAATCATTGACTAGTTACAAAATTACAGACAAATGTATAGGCTGTAGCGCTTGTAGCCGTCAATGTCCAGTGGGAGCAATTACTGGCGAGATTAAGAAAAAATTTGAGATAGACCAAGAAAAATGTATAAGATGTGGCAAATGCTACAATACTTGTAGATTTGGGGCTATAGTCAAGGAGTAAATATGGAAGTAAAAATAGTAATAGATGGCAAGGAATTTGTGGCAAATTCCAATGATACAATATTGACAGTTGCAAGGGCAAACGGAATAGAAATTCCTACTCTTTGCTACCTAAAAGATGTCAATGAGCCTGCAAGTTGTAGAGTGTGTGTAGTAGAAGTAGAAGGAATGCCAAAACTTGTTACTTCTTGCTCAACAAAAGTAAAAAATGGTATGATTATTAAGACTAGTACTGGCAGAGTACTTTCTGCTAGGAAAAAAGCTATGGAATTGTTGCTTTCCAATCATAATAAAAATTGCTTGAGTTGTCCTAAAAATTTGAAATGTGATTTCCAAAAATTAACAGAAAAATTGGGTTGCAATGTAGACAATTTTGCTGGAGAAATAAGTAAAAACTCTATCGATGATAGCAATCACGCCATAGTTAGAGACGATAGCAAATGTATACTTTGTGGCAAATGTGTAGCAGTGTGTGCCAAACGTCAAGGTTGCAGTGCAATTGGCAAAATTAATCGTGGTTTTGATACCAAAATCGGCACATCTTTTGATAAACCAATGCAAGAAAGCACTTGTGTGGGTTGTGGTCAATGTGTACTAGTTTGCCCAACTGGTGCATTAACGCAAAAGACAGAAATAAATGAAGTGCTAGATATTTTAGACGAAAAAGACGTTATCAAAGTTGCTCAAGTAGCCCCTGCTGTGAGAGTGGCAATCGGTGAAGAATTTGGCGAAGAAATCGGCACATTTAGCGAAGGGAAAATGGTCTCTGCACTCAAAGAATGCGGATTTGATTATGTATTTGATGTAAATATGGGGGCAGACTTTACAGTAATAGAAGAAGCACAAGAATTGATAGAAAAAATAAATAGCAATAAAGGTTTCCCTCTATTTACAAGTTGTTGCCCTGCGTGGTTTAATTATTGCGAGAAATTCTATCCAGAATATGTAAACAATATGTCTTCTAGCAAATCTCCAAACGAAATGTTGGGTAGCCTGGTTAAGTATTATTACGAGAGTCAAGGTAAAAAGGTTAAAATTGTGTCTATTATGCCTTGTACCGCAAAAAAGAGAGAAATTATTGCTCGTGGGACTATTGACAAAAGTTTAACAACTAGAGAACTTGCTCAATTAATCAGACAAAAGAGTATTAATTGGCAGAATTTGGGCGAGTCAAAGTTTGATGACCCATTTGGCGAATATACTTCGGCAGGGCTTATATTTGGCGTAACTGGCGGGGTAACAGAAGCTGCACTAAGATATGCCATCTATAAACTCACTGGCAAAAAACAAGATATCATATCTGACGTTAGATATAGTGAGGGTGTCAAAGAAGTAAGTGTAAAAGTTGACGGTAAACAATTAAATCTTGCTATTGTTCACGGACTTGCAAACGCTCCAAAAGTGTTAGATAGTATAAAGAGTGGAGAAAAAATGTATCACTTTGTAGAAATAATGGCTTGCCCGGGTGGTTGTGTAAATGGTGGCGGTCAACCTTTTGTAGATTACAATAAAATTGATGTCAATGAAGTAATCAAAAAGAGAAGTGCCAGTATTTACAAAGCTGATGGCAATATGAAATTCAAAAGTTCAGAAGATAATGCTGGAGTAAAAGAAGTTTACGAAAAATTACTAAAAAATGACAAACATCTTATCCATACATTATTCCACTATCAACATAGTGACAAGCCTATAATGTAGACACAATTTCTAGAAATTAAAAATAAATATTAGTACAAAGATAAATAATGACTTTTTTGAAATATTTAAATAAAATCTCTTAACATTTATTTAATTTGTGCTAAAATATATAATTGATATTAAGACAAAGGAGAAATATTATGGCAGAAACAAAAAAGAAAACAACAACTGCTAACAAAACTACCAAAAAATCAACAAGTGCAAAGTCAACCAAGAAGACTTCTTCTGCTCCAAAGACAACTACAAAAACTGAGACCAAATCTCAAACTACTACACAAAAGAGCCAATCTCAAAAGACAACCAAAAGACGTAGTGGTGGCATTAGAACTTGGGGTATCAACAAATTAAGTTTCTGGTGCATAGGTGCAATGGCTATATTGTATCTAGTATCAAGTATCTTAGCTTTGGTTGGAGTTGATCTAAAGGTTGTATCTGCCCTTCAAGGCGTGGCTACTGCTCTAGCTATCTGTATTGTTGCATTCCTTGCTTGGAAATATGTTAGAAACAAACAAACCGTCTGGAAAGTTTTGTATGTAGTTCTACTTCTAGTTGTATTACTAGGCATTATCCTTCCACTAGTTGTTTAATTATTATTTAGCTAGGGAAATGGCGGTGTATTGTCCGTTGAGAATTTTTCTTGCTGGGCAATTCTGATACACACTACTAGTAATTACTTGCATTAAAATTAAATAAAAAAAACACAATTATCTAAATTGTGTTTTTTTTGATACAATCGTATTTTAAAAAAATTATTTGCTTTCTTCGTTCGTTTTGCCACTTTCGTATTCTTTTTTTGTTTCGTCCAAATCTTTTAGGCTTTGTTCGTATTTTTCGTCTTGTTTTCTAATTTGATAATTTTCATAAGCGAAAGAGCCTGCAAGGAAAAGCACAATAAAAACAATCATTATTGTTATAATAATATTTATTTTTCTCTTTGTCATAACTCATTCTCCTAAAACATTTATATTAATATTATCTCAATTTTACTACGAATTATGTCTATTGTCAATACGTCAAGCCAAAAAATTGTTAAAATAGTTTGACTAAAATATTTCTTTTAAAGTAAAATTGTATTAAGATGTAAATAGTGTAAAAAGTGTATAACCAAACTAATTTACTTGCATTTTTATAAAAAATAGACGATAAGTTTTTTTGATGAAAGAGGGGATAATATGAAGAAAAAAAATCAGATAGAAGAAAAATATAGATGGAATCTCAAAGATATCTATTCGTCAGAAGACGAACTAAACAAAGATATCGAAAAGGTCGCTACATATGTGAGTATTCTTCCTAAATACAAAGGCAAACTAAAAAAATCCAAAGTGTGCTTGGAATTTTTTGAAAAATGTACCGAACTTAGCCAAATACTGGACAAAGTCGAAATATATATTTCACTTAAACTATCAGAGAATTTGGAAGATAATAAATATATCGAATTGAGTAGTGTGGTATCCAATATTGCCAAACAAATTGCTGTAGCTACTTCTTTTGAAGACGCGGAGCTTATAGGTTATGGCGAGAAATATATAAACAAATTACTAAAAGACCCTAGATTTGCCAATTACTCAATGTCATTGAAGAATTTTTTGAGAGAAAAAGACCATATTTTGGACGAAAAAAGCGAGATAATGTTGTCCAAAGCAATGAGGGCGTTAGGTGGATTTTCTGATGTCTATGACAATATTGATACCCTAGATTTGAAATTCGAAGATGCCCTAGATAGCAAAGGGAAAAAGATAGAAGTAAATCAACACAATTATAGCGAACTTATGGAGAGTAGAGATAGGGTTTTGAGAAAAAACGCATATCTTTCTTATCTACAAGGCTACAAATCTCTTAGCAACACAATTGCCACCAATTACATAGGTAGTTTAGAGGGCGATTGGTTTGTAGCAGATAGCTACAAATTTAAATCTGTCCTAGAAGAAAGTATGTTTGGCGAGAACATAAATAAAAACGTTTACGAAAAATTACTCGAAAATGTCAATAAAAATCTCAAACTTATGCACAAATTCTACGCTATTAAGAAAAAAGCCTTGAAATTGGATAAATTTTATATTTATGATAGGTCAGTCAAGATTACTAATTTAAGCGAAAAAATGCCTTTTGAACAATGTTACGATAGGGTAATTGAGGCTATGAGTATCTTGGGTGAAGAGTATGTCGAAGGGCTAAAGTTGGCACGTGACAATTGTTGGATAGATGTTTACCCTTATGAGGGCAAAACTACAGGTGGATTTTGTTGCAATATGTTTAAGCCTCACCCATATATCTTGCTTAATACAGTAGACGATAGTAGAAGTATATATACTCTTGCCCACGAATTAGGACACGCAATGCACGGGTATTTGAGCGCAAAAGTTCAACCATATCAGACTCACGACCACACAATATTCTTAGCAGAAATTGCAAGTACTGTTAATGAAGTTTTGTTATTTAAATATTTGTATAATAATGCCAAGACCAAAAAAGAGAAATTGAGCCACTTAGAGAAATATGTTAGCAATATTATAGCAACTATCTACATTCAGACAATGTATAGCGAATTTGAATATTTTGCACATACATTGGTGGAAGAAGGTAAACCTATTTCCAAAGATATTCTTAATAATAAATACAAAGAACTTAACGAAAAATATTATGGTAAGAGTGTAAATATTATCAAAGAAGATGGTGGAAGTACATGGCAGAGAATTCCTCATTTCTATAGAGCATATTATGTATACAAATATGCCACAGGTATGTCTAGTGCTATCAATTTTGCTACAAGGATTTTGCAAGGAGAAGAAGGTGCAAAAGAGAAATATCTTCAATTCCTAAAGGCGGGAACTAGTGATTATTCTATTGATATTCTAAGAAACGCAGGTGTTGATTTGGAAGATAATCAAACATATCAAGTAGTCTTTGATGAAATATCTTGGGCAATAAAAGAGATGGAAAAGTTAATCTAACTTTTCCATCTCTTTTTTGCTAAATTCATATAGTGCAATGCCTACCGACATTGATAAATTAAGACTATCAATTTGATTTGTGTGTTTAATAATAAGTGGTTGCCCTAGATTTAAGTAATTTTCGCTAAGCCCTGTGGCTTCATTGCCGAAGATAAGTGTATGTGGAGTACTTATATTATCTATTTTTTGTAGTTGTGTAGAAGCTTTGAGCATAAAAGGATATTTTGCATTTTTATTGATATCTAGATAATCTTTGATATCGTCAAATATCTCTATATTTAGCCCAAATATTGCACCCATACTTGCTCTAATCACTTTTGGGTCAAAAATGTCAACGCAAGGCTTGACTATGCTTAAGTTTGTATATCCAAATCCCAGCATTTCTCTCATAATTGTGCCGACATTCCCCATATCGCTAGGGGAAACAAGCAATACTTGATTTTGATTATTGTCGACCTTGCTTGAATATTTTTTAAAAACCCCCATTACATAGATATTGCCTTTGCCCGATAATTTTTCTATCAATTTCCCTTGAGTTTTGATAGGAATATTTTTTTCTTTGGCAAGTTTAATTATATTTTGTAGGTCACTACTATTGGAAGTTTTTTCGTGTATAATTATTTCTATAATTTGCTCACTTTTTTTGTGTAAAAGTTCATAAGTGGGGAATGCCCCAAAACTAAAACTTATATCGCTATCTTTTGAATACTTTTTTAATTCCATAAAATATTCCTCTTTTAGTCAAACATATTGTCGTCATTTAGAATAAGTTTGATTACTTCTCTCTTTAGAGAATTGTCCATAGGGGCACCCGATGCTTTTATATGTCCGCCTCCGCCATATATAGATGCTATTTCTGCCACATTCATATCATCTTTTGAACATCTAAAGGACAAACCTTGTTGCATATTAATAATCACTATAAAATCAAGTAAATACTCATATTTTTTGGAGAGATAATTACCAAGCAGACTTCTATTGCTCTCAGCAAAAACAATGCCACAACGTTTGCCACATAGAGTTGCGTGAAACATTGTTTTTTCGGTCTCCTCCATATATCTTTTTATTCTCTCTTGTTCTATCTCAAGCAAATATTCTTGCTGTTCGGTAAAGAAGAATTCTTTGTTTTCTCGGAAGAATTTTACGAAGTATTCAATGTACTTGTCTCTGCCCAAAATGTCGTGCAAATCGTTTAGTTTCTTGGCTTCCATATTATTGGTCTTTGCCCAGTCCCAAGTATCGCTTAGTCTTATAAGTTCGGCATAATGCTCAATTCCTGCATTGTCAAAAATATCGGGATATTCTTTCTTTAGATATTTATACAATAGCGATGTAGCACATTCATTTACCCCCTCGCTATTTCTAGAAATGGCACAGCCAAAAGGATATTCATTTGCAATTAGATTGAATGCGTGATGGTCGAATAAGTGAAAATTCTCGCTTTTGCCAGTTCTCATTATCATATCGCAAGTGGCTTTGTCTAGAGTTAAATCAGTGATAAAAATTTCGTCATAATTTAAATAGCTTTTGTTTTTGATAATTTCTTGAACTTTTGGAATTATGTCGTTTGCATTAAGCAAGACATAATCCAAATTTTCTCTTATTAATTTCAAAAATATTACAGGGCTAATACCATCGGGGTCGGCTTTGTGTGTAAGCAATAGTGTTCTCATTTTGTTATCCTTTTATATTGTATTTGTAAATTTTGTTTACTTGATTCTCAAGTCTTTGCTGTAATAGTTTTTTAGTCTTCCATTTACAGCTTTTCCTCCGCCAAGAGCAGTTGATAGATAAGTGATAGCATATATATTATTAGGCTTGTCTATAGTTAATTCTTCTCCTCTTAAATACTTATTTGTTTGGTCTTTATCTAAATCTATCTTGTGATAAAAATTTTTGCCAAAAGTGTGATAAAACTCGTGTGAGACTTTTAAAATTCCTTGTTTTATCTCTCCAACATATGTTCCCGGATATATTACATTTAAATCAAATGTGTCAATAGTTGTTTGGGGGATTGTGAAAATAAAATTGTCTTTTTTGACAAATTCCATATGGTTTGTGTCAATAACGTATCTAAAAGTGTCATTTATAATGTTTCTTTCTTTATTGCTAATTTTGCAATAGTTTTTGAATGCTGAAGCTTTTGGCTGTAGAATTTTGGCACTTGTAGATTTTTTAGTAAGGGCTATCATAAATTGTCCTTCACCTCTACATTTGTGAGGATATCTTCTTAGTGCTAGATGGGTGTCAAAATTTTCTATTTTTATTCCTTTGTCACATACTGCCAAAAATTCATTTTTGTTGATAATCTCAAAGTCATTGTTGTCCTTTAGAAATTGTGCTATTACACCTTCGTTTTCTCTTATGTCATATGTGCAAGTAGAGTATACAAGTCTACCTCCATCTTTGAGTAAATGCTTAACACTATTTAGTATTTTTAGTTGTCTTTTTGCATTTGCGTCTATCGCGTCTGGCGAGTAATTGTCCATATCAAAATTGGCTTTTCTGATCATTCCTTCTCCGCCACAAGGAGCATCTACTAGAATGCAGTCAAATTGACAATCAATATTTTCAAAGTCTTCTGGGCTATTGCAAGTAATTATGCAATTGTCAAATCCCATTCGACTTATGTTTTCTTGAAGAATTTTGGCACGCTTGAAAACTATTTCGTTTGAGATAAGTATTCCTGTGCCATTTAGCTTTTCGAGTATTTGTATAGATTTGCCACCGGGGGAGGCACATACATCTAGTACTCTGTCGCCTTCTTTTATATCTAGTAATTCTACAGGATACATCGCACTTGGCTCTTGGGAATAAATTACACCTAAGTGATTGAATATATTATCTGCGAATTTAAAATTGCCCACATAATAACCATTATCTATAAGTGGGATTTTTTCTATCTCGTTGTCAAAATTTTGCAAAAAAGTATTTGCGTCCATTCTTGCATAATTTACAGTAATCCCTTTTTGCTGTGGTTGGTCTAGTGCCTCAAAAAATGCGTGGCTTTCGTCACCTAGCAAATTAGTCATTTTATTTTGGAAGTCTTGAGGTAAATTCATATTGTCCTTTTTTATAAATATCTATCACAAATATTTTTGTAAAATATTTAAACTTCCGATATTATATCACAAATATATATTAAAGTAAAATCTTTTATAAATCATCTTGTAGGCTACTTTCATTGGTTATAAGTAATGGCACATATACTCTTGTCAAATCTAACGTACGAGGTAGTTTCCTTATATATAATAAAAGCCAATACATTTTCTTGACTTATCAAAAAAGCCCACCTTGTGGTGGACTTGTTATATGGAGCAGGTGAAGGGAATCGGACCCTCGTAGTCGGCTTGGGAAGCCGATATTCTACCATTGAACTACACCTGCAAATTGAATATATAAATATTATATTATATATATGCAAAATTGTCAAATACAATTATTATGTATTTTGTCTAAATTTTGACAATATACCAAATTTCGACTTTGAAAAAATTTTTTATAATAAAAGTCTTTAAAGGTTATTTGTATTTTTGTTGCTCAAAAATTTATGCAAACTTCTATCTTTGTGATATACTTGAAAGAGAAAATTATTTTTATTTTTTTCAAGGAGTAAATTATGGAAAAAGATTGGTGGAGAAATGCTAGCGGATATCAAATATATATTCGCTCATTCAAAGATGGCAATAACGACGGCATAGGGGATTTAAAAGGCATTAGACAAAAATTAACATATATCCAAAGTTTGGGCGTGGATTTTATTTGGATTTGTCCTTTTTATGATAGCCCAATGGAGGATAATGGCTATGATGTCAGAGATTATTTCAAAGTCGCTCACGAATATGGAAGTATGTCCGACCTAAAAAAATTAATAGTAGACGCTCACAATTTGGGGCTTAAGGTGATTCTTGATTTGGTGCTTAATCATACTTCAAGTACACACAATTGGTTTAAGAAGAGCGAAAATAGAATTCCTCCATATGAAGATATGTATGTTTGGAAAGATGGTAAGGATTTAAATGGTGTAGTGTCTGAGCCAAACAATTGGCAGTCGTTTTTCTCTGGACCTGCGTGGAAATATAGCCCTAAGCGAAAACAATATTATCTTAGGATTTTTTCTCCAACTATGCCAGATATCAATTACGAGAGTGATGTGGCATTTGCAAAAATAGAAGAAATAATCAATTTCTATAGAGATATGGGGGTTGATGGTTTTAGGGTAGATGCTGTAGCACATATTGGCAAAGATTTGTCTTTTAAAGATGGCAAAAAGAACAAGACATATTTGCGTTTTTCCAATATGCCCAATACCCACAAATATTTGCAAAAATTAAACAAAATATTCCAAAAAAACAATATGACAACTATTGGCGAATTAGGTGGCAATCCTAGCGACCAAGATTTGCTTCAGTATACCCACAAAGAATTGGATATGGTATGCAGTTTTGAGCAAATGGGGGTATTTAATTCCAATCATACAATCAATAGAAAAGAATTATTAAAAACTCTTAAAAGAAAAGAAAAATTGGGTGCCAAGGGTGGCTGGTCGGCATTGTTTTGGCTCAATCACGATTACCCTCGATTACTCTCCAAAATTGATGGCGAAAAAGATAACAAAAATGCTCAAATTTGTCTGTCTGCTCTTATGTATTTGCTCAAAGGCACACCTATTATATACAATGGCGAAGAGATAGGTATGGAGAATTATCCTTTTGCTTCACCAGAAGATTTCTTGGACGTAAATGCTCGAATGATACTAGACAATGCCGAGGACAAAGAAGAGGCTTTCCAAAATCTCAAAGAAACTACTCGAGACCACGCACGTACTGTTATGCAATGGCAAGATAAAAAATGGGCAGGATTTTCGGAAGCAAAACCTCTAATGTATGTCAATAAAAATTACAAAAAAATCAATGTGGAGAAAGCTATACAAAATCCGAAATCTATTTTCAATCATTATAGGGAAATTTTGTCGCTTAGAAAAAATATTTCGAACAATATTATTTATGGGAAATATAAATTTTATTTGAAACGCAATATCCTTGGATATCGAATACTTACCAAGGACGAAAGAATTTTGGTTGTTGCCAATCTTTCTCAAAAAGACTATGACATAAAAAGTGTACAAGAAGTTTTGTACTCTAATATGCCATTTAGTCAAGTATTAAAACCATATCAAATTATCATCGCCAAAATCACCAAATAAGTTATCAAAAAAATTTGTAGAAATTCAAGAATAAATATTGTAAATTTTTGTAGTTTTGTATATAATTATCTTTGCATAGGAGAAATATTATAATGAAAAGCATATATACATATTACAAAGAAAGACTGGTAGAAATTAGTGGAAAAAATAGAAGTTTGTATTCCAAAAAAATTAGCCGAAAAAATAGCTTTGATATCGGCAAACTTTTTGATGGGGATTACAATGCAATAGGTGAACTTATAGATTTTTTGTGGAAGAGAAATAAGTATACCTTTTCTATTATTTGCAAAGAAGATACAGATAGAATAGTAAAAAATCTTGGGCTTGAACAAAAATTCATAAAACAAAAAGCAGAACTCGAAAAATTGGAAGGCAAAGAAAAATCGTCAGCTTCTCTTAAGTTCGAAAGAAAGAAAAGAGAAGAAATCAAACGTGCTATCTTGGGTCAAGTCAATTCGGTCAAAAGTCTAAAAAGAGAAATAGAAGAATTTGAAAAAGAAACAGGCAGATACGAACTTTATGTAGGGTATCCTTTTGTACAAGGGTTTTTAAATAGAGATGTCGAAGTCAAAGCCCCCCTTGTCCTATTTCCTGTAACTATAGATATAATCAATGAAACTACTGTCAATATTGAATTGCGTGCCAATGAAAATATTCAATTGAACAAAGTTCTCATTCTTGCATATGCACAGAAATATAGGTTAAAAGACTTTGACGAATTGGATATGGAATTCAAAGGCTCTTTGTCGGGTAAATTCAAAGGTATCCCAGAATTGCTAGATTACTTGCGAAAGTTTAATATTAGACTATCATATAGTCCACGCAAAGGTTTGTTTGACTATGAAAAAATCAAAGAAGTCCCATATGGCCAAGGATTAGAAGTCAAACACGCGTGCGTTCTAGGTAAATATCCTCTAGCTAATTCTATTTACAATGACTATACTTTGCTTGAGAAGAAGCGTTTGACAAATGATGCAATCGATGAATTAATTTATTCCAAAAATATCAAGCCTAATAATAAAATTGACGAAAATATGTATACTATAGGCTCGCTAGATTATGCACAAGAGAATGCAATAGATAGTATCAATCGCAATGGCAATATGGTCATATATGGACCACCAGGAACAGGTAAATCTCAGACTATTGTCAATATTATTACAGACGCTATTGCCAAACACAAAAGAGTGCTTGTAGTATCTCAAAAAAGAGCTGCTCTAGATGTCGTTTTTAATCGTTTGGGTAATCTAAATTCCAAGGTAATGTTCTTGACCGATGCTGAGAAGAAAAAAGGTGCTTTTTATGAAAGAGTCAAGATTTTGCACGAAGAGACACTGAAACAAAATACATCTTTGGTACGAGATAAATATGAAGAGACCAATTTAAAATTGCAGACGGAAGAAAAATTATTAAAAGATATTAGTGACGCTTTGTTTGCTCCTACCGAATTTGGTCTGTCTCTAGGTGAAATGTATGCAAGGTCTACCATTATTGGCAAGAAAAGTTTTGAGTATATTATTTATCAAAATATGCTCAAGAATAAAAAAATGCTTAGCCTAGACTATCCTAGATTGCACGAAAGTTTACGACTTATCAAAGAGAAAAACAAAGATGAATTATATTACAAATTTGTCGAAGAGAAAAAGGCAAATCCATTTTTGGGCAATATTAGAGAAGATTTGGAATTCCATAATGTCAATGAGACCAAATCGAAACTAACCAAAATTTTGCAAAATAGACTTGCCCCTTTTGATATGTCCAAATATCCTAATTCTAGACAATTGGTGGCATATATTGTAGACAATAAATTGAAGACAGACAATATTGACTCTCTAGTAAATTTTGTCGGCAAAACCAATTATCCAAAAGTTTACAAATCCTTGCCATTTTCTATTCGTGCCAAAAATAAATTAGAAAGAGAAATCAAAGACGAATTCGTCAAAACTTTAGAAGAAATCAAAGATTATACTCAAGAATACGAATTCCTAAGAGACGTGCTTACTCCTAATGGGTATAGTATGATGATAGACAATGTTCTCAATGGCAATACTCAATATCCTAAATATT
The DNA here is from genome assembly GCA_964541825.1 of uncultured Christensenella sp. Classification (GTDB taxonomy): domain Bacteria; phylum Bacillota; class Clostridia; order Christensenellales; family UBA1242; genus UBA11490. The sequence continues at coordinate 128,807 of CAZIRR010000001.1, forward strand.
TACTCAAGGCTCTAGATAATTATGTAGAATTTAGAGACCTAAATGCCAATCTAAATACTCTTAGTGAAGACGAAAAAACTATTCTTAAATTCGCATACAAAATGACAGATACCAAAGCTAAATATCTAGAGACTTTGTCTGAGATGGAGAATATCCGTATTTATCACGAGATAACTTTGCTAGAAGATAAATTCAAGACGCAGTTAGCATATATATTAGACTATGATAATATCAAAAATAGAATATTGTCACTTAGGAAAGATTTGAACAAAATTTCTAGCGAAATTTGTATGGACAAATTCACTATGGATTATCAAAATTATTACAATAAAAATTCGACTAGCAAAGACTACTTGTATCAAATCAATAAGACCCAAAACCAATGGGCTGTAAGAAAATTTATGGAAGTTTATGGCGAGTATTTGTATAGACTTTTCCCTTGTTGGTTGCTTTCTCCAGAGGGGGTATGTAATATTTTGCCACTTGTAAAAAATCTATTTGATGTTATCCTATTCGACGAAGCATCGCAGGTATTCATAGAAAATACTTTGCCAGTTATCTATCGTGGCAAAAATATTGTTGTGGCAGGAGATAATAAACAACTTCGCCCAACCGCTTTGTTTATGAAGAGGTATTTGGGTGGAGATATCGAAGACAAGATGGATTATTCTACTCAAGCCGCTCTAGAAGTAGAGAGCTTACTAGACTTAGCAATGACCAGATATAGAAGTGCCAATCTTACATATCATTATCGTAGCAAAAACGAAGAACTTATCAATTTTTCCAATCAGAGTTTCTACGATGGCAAATTGCAAATTTCTCCAAATATCGCAAGGAATAAAAATGCCAAACCAATTGAGCGTATCAAGGTAGATGGTAGATGGATAAATAGATGCAATGTAGTAGAGGCTGATGCGGTGGTAGATGTACTCAAAAAGATTTTTGCTACTCGCAAAAATAATCAGTCTATAGGCATTATCACATTTAATGCAGAACAAGAAGCTATTATCGAAGACGCTATAGATACAGAATGTAATGCAAATCCAAAATTCAAAGAATATATTCTAAGAGAAAAGAATAGAAAAGAAAATGGCGAAGATATAAGTATGTTTATCAAAAATCTAGAGAATGTCCAAGGTGATGAAAGAGACATAATTATATTTAGCATCGGCTATGCCCAGAATGAATTTGGTAGAGTCCTTGTAAATTTTGGACCTCTTAGTATGGAAGGTGGCGAAAATAGATTAAATGTAGCTATAACTCGTGCCAAAGAAAAAATTTATGTAATTACAAGTATCGAGCCAGAAGAATTGAATGTAGACAATACCAAAAATGTAGGGCCAAAAATTTTCAAAAATTATCTTAAGTACGTAAGAGCTGTATCGTCTGGCAATTCGCTAGAAACCAAGATAATTCTAGAGCAATTAAACAAACAACCAGAATTGGGTGTAAGACCAGAAATCCTAGGCAATATCGAAAAAGATATCAAGGTAGAACTAGAGAGATTGGGCTATAAAGTGGAGACCAACCTTGGCAATACCGATTACAAAATTGGTGTAGCCGTCTATGACAAACAATTGGATAGATATTTATTAGGTATAGAGTGCGACTATAGTGCATATATGTCGTCACCATCAGTCCTAGAAAGAGATGTCTTCCGCCCAGCATTTTTGCAGTCTCGTGGTTGGAATTTAATAAGAGTATGGAGTAGAGATTACTATATGCACAAAGCCAAAGTAATCAATTCTATCGTAAAAGAAATCGAAAAAGCAAAAAATAAATTTCAGAAGAAATCAAAAAAATAATTTTCATATAAATAAAATACCGTTTATATAAATTTATTTAAAAAAATAAAGAGCAAAAAAGACAAAATAGATTAATTGTTTTTTATGCTCTTTTTTTGTGTTTTAATTATTTAAGATTGTGGACAATATAAAAAAGAGACATAAAGGAGAGTAAATATGAACAAAATTAATCCATTTTTTGAAAAAAATGCAATAGCAGTAGGGGACTTTGCTAGTGTGCAAGATTATAGCCCTATACCATATGACAAAAACACAACTTCGCCCTATACCAAGACAAGAATTATATTATTAAATGGCGCAGAATTTGAGCAAACTTGGTTTCTTCATCAATTTAGCAGAATGTGCAATAATAACGATATCCGTAGAGATATCTCTCTTATTCGCAGGCATGAGCAACAGCAACAAAAGATTATCTCTGGCTTAAAACCGGTAGATGAGACCGATTTGGAGACAACTATTGCTTATGAGCAATTGGCAATAGATTTAACAGCTATCCTTGCTCGTCATGTGAAAGATGATTATGTGAAGAATGCACTTAATTTTGCATTGCTAGAGGATTTTGACCACCTTTATCGCTATGCAAATTTGCTTGAGAGTGAACAAGGGATAGATGCCAATACTCTTACAGGAGGATACACCGAAATTATCCCCGGTAGACCTACAGTATCCGAGCCTCGGCACCCATATGATGAGATAAATAGACATATATCGCACGAAACAGTCGACCCTTTTACTAGACTCGTTACTTCAATTATTACTGCTGGTGAACAACAAACGATGAATTATTATATGAATATTGCAGGCTTTCATTCCACCGAAATTGGTAGACAATTGTATTCCGAAATTGCCATGATAGAAGAACAACATGTTACCGAATACGGCTCGCTTATGGATACCACGTGTACGCATTTGCAAAGTTGGGTTATGCACGAATACACAGAGTGTTATTTGTATTATTCTTGTTATATGGACGAAACGGATAAATATATCAAGGATATTTTCTATAGACACTATCTAGAAGAATGTGGACATTTGCAATATGTAGCAGATTTGCTTTTAAAATATGAAGGCAAGCCTTGGCAAGCACTTTATCCAGATGGCGGAGATTTTCCAGAACTTCTTAGATTTGAAGGCAATATAGATTATATTCGCCAGGTAATTTCCAATACTATTAATTACACTCGTTATGGCGAAGATTATGAAGTTGTAAATAAATTGCCAGATAATTCACAATTTTTTAAATATCAAAAAATGAATATCAAAAAGGCAGAACAATTGCCTAGCCACAAAGTAATAATTAATCATATAAAAAACTACGGTGAAGATTATCGCTTCGAAACCAAAAAACACCCAATTCCCGAACTCCAATCAAGGGATAGCGACAATATATCCATCGCTCGCAAAAAAACTACAAAGTAAACAATAATTCTAACCCCCATAAATTTCTCTGATGATAATTTTTCATCAATGGTTTTAATATTTGCTTTAATTTGAGGGTGACGTTATTTCATATCTATTTTTTAATAATTAATATTCTTTTATCGTATTTGCGGTAAAAGATTGACAATTATATTTGAGTATGGTATATAAAAAATAGAATTTCAATGGCCTTGTTTTCAAGGAATGGACGAAAGGTCCGAATTGAAATTCTTTTTTTATGCCTATTCGAAAGGAATTTTATTGTATATATCTTCGATAAATTTTCATTTTAGTGGTTAATAAAGTTTTTGCATAAGAATATTATACTCGACAATTATTTCTTCACTATCTTTAAATTTTTCTAAAGTATGGATAGCATTTATTTTCCCTTGTTTGCAGAAAAATGGTTGATTTGAAAGATATTCAAAATCAATTTTATTTACTGGTTTTGAGTAATGACACCATTTTTTAAAGCCTTTATTAAAGCAAGATTTATTGCTTGCAATGTTGTCTTCGTGGACTTTAGTGAAAACATATTCAAAGCCATCGTTTTTAAGTTTTTCAAGCAAGACATCAATTAGTTGTTGCATAATTTTATGACCACGAAATTCGCTATGTACAATATTAAAACCAATTTCAACCAACTTTTCGGTATCGCACTCTTTCGGAAAGTTAATTTTGCCAATAAGTTTTCCGCATTTGTAATCAAGGGAACTTACACCAGCAAGTCGTCCATCAATGAAAGCTCCAATGATGTAAAATCTTGGATTTTCAATCATTCCAGTTACATTTTCCAAATCATAAGGCATTGGAGTAAACCATTCCAAATTTTCAAGATTTGAATACATATTGACAATTAATTCCGAAAATGCCCTTGTGTCATCTTTTGTTAAAACTTTAATTTCCACAATTTTCTCCTATAAATAATTTATTAATAAGATAGACTAATCCTCCAATCCCATTAAATAATCTATTGATACACCAAAAAATTTGGCGAGGAGTACAAGTTGAGTACCTTTTACATCTTCTTCACATTTTTCCCAATGACAAATAGTTACAACATTAATTTTAATAGCTCTGCTTAATTTTAGGATAGACAATCCTTTGCTTTCTCTTAATTCTTTTATCCTCTGTGCAAATATTTTCATAATATTTCCTTTAAATAACAGGCAAGAATCTTTAAATATAATTGTACCACAAATGCACAAGTTTGGAAAAGAATTTGCCTGTGTTTTTATGTGTTTGGGAAATTGTCACTAGAGACAACTAACGAAACAGGTATCCCGCCATTTAATATTCAGTATATTGTAACATAAAAATAAACCTAAACCAAACATTTATCGTGTTCGATTTAGGTTTTGTTTGACATTAGAGTTTTGTTTGGCGGGAAGTTCGCTCTCCAATCCTAACACAAAAGTATATGTTGTGGCTAGGTGGATTAGGGTTAATATCTCTAATTATTTTATCAATTGATATTTACTTATTTTATGTTTTGTGATATAATACAATCAATTGAAAGGAGAACAGATGACAAATACAATTTTATTAATAGCCACTTCATTGATTTCTGGTTTATTGGCAACCGTTATAACACTAATAGTTCAGAGCAAAATTCAAAAGAAACAAGCAAAACATAGGATTTTTGAAAACCTTATGTCTTATAGATATGCACTACATTTACAAGAAAGTGTGAATGAATTAAATAAAATTGATGTTATATTCTATGACAATGAAAATGTTATAAAGGCTTGGAAAGAGTTTAAAGCGGAGGCATTAAGAGCAGGAAAAGATACAGATAATCCAAACATATTACAAGATAAGCAATTGAAAATATTAGAAGAAATGGCAAAGGTTTTAGGATATAAGAAAATAAATTGGGTTGAAATTAAAAATTTTTATTACCCAAAGGGTTTAGCCGATAAAATTCAAACAGAAGCGATAATAAATACTAAAGAATTAGAAAATACAATATCTTCAAACTCTAATCAAAAATCAACTCAATTATCAATGGAACAGCAAATGGGAATTGAAATAATTAAAGAAGTAATACAACACCCAGAATCTGCAGGAGCAATTATGGCGTTGGCAGATAAATTTGCTAAAAAACCAGAAAGCAAATAATTAAAAAGAGAGGATGTGTCCTCTCTTTTGTGTTTTATTGATTGCCCTGAAAGTGCGAGTAAACTTCGTTTGCGGATAGGGCTGAAAAGTTGCCACCTGTTTCGGCAAAAGATTTTAAGTCGGTGGCAAGAATAAAATCCTATTCGGTTTATTTGCTTTGGGTTTAAAGTGGCTTTGCCTTGCTTTAATAGCTTAGTATTAAAGTTGTATGTGGCAGTGTTTTCAGGCAGGTTTTCGCAATCAATAAAACTGATTTTGCCAATAGTTTTTATTATCTTTTACTTTCCATAAAAGACTATTAGCAGCCTGTTGACAGGTGTCATAAACACCTACAAAAAGTATAACATAAACAAACAAAAATTGCTATAATTTCAAAGAAAAAGGCAAGTGGGTTTCACACTTGGCCTAAAAATGGGGGCGAGTCAAAAACGGCTCAAATCATTTTTTGCACTGAGTCGTAAAATCGCTAGATTTTATGGGCATTTAAGTGCTAAAAATTGCCGTTTTGAGTCAATGCCTTATCCTGCTCGTAATTTTTTATTTGTCTAAATTTAATAAAAAGTCTTTTGCTTTATTTAATAAAAAGTCTGATGGGGTAAAATCGTCGACACCACTTTTGTTATTATAATATATTGTTTCTAAAAGTTGAATATCTTTGTCGTCAAGTATGAGAATTAATTTTCCGTGCTCTTTTAAAACTCCTTGACAAGCAATTTTTGCATGCGGAGATGGTTCCTTTCTAGATAGAATAATAGCAACATTTCTTAGTGCATTATTATATAAATATCTTTCAGTTGAATATACTTCGTCTTGGCCAATTTGACCATTATAATTTTTGCAATCAAACAAAATAAAACATGAGTTGTATTTGTCATATATAAATTTCCAAAAACTGTGTACCTCAGATTTTAAAGCTGATACTAAATCAAATCTATATAACCCTTGATTGTTTGTTTTTTGCGAAATTGGAGTTTCAATATTATCCTGAAATATGGTTTTTATAAAATTTTCACAAAATTTTTCATATTGAACAAAACCATCTCGCCCAAGTGGAATAGTTTTTAATTGATCTGAAAAATTAATTTTTTTAATTTTCTGGAAATTTTCCTTTTTTGAAGGCTGTAACATTTTTTCAACTTTTTTATCAAGAGGTAATGGTACGATATTTTCTGTTGAAAAACTCAAGCACATCTTTAATTGAGATAGTAATTTATCATTATCTTTACATAAATATAACAAATTCTCTAAAGAAATTAAATTTAAATGTTTGATGTCTTGATTATCGGTTTTATTGTTAAATACATTTTTACACACAGCACTAGTGATGAAAATTATATTTTCTGACGATATATTAGGATGTGTTTTTGTAAAAAACTTTAAAGAATTGACAAAACCTAACACACTACTTCTATTAGTGTATTTTATTTCTATATTAATATTATCGATTGTTTTTAAATCAAAACCTTTTGAATTTTGTTCGAGTTTTTCTATAACATATTGTTCTTCAAGTATCTTACAAACAGTCCACTCAAACATTAATGACTTTGAAAGAATTTTAGATAGTTGATTTGTTTTTTCCATATATTATTCCTTACTTCCTAAAAATAAAAACATATTCGTGTTTAAATAGATATAAATTGTTTGCCAAGGCTCTATATTTCCATAGTGCTTGTTGGTTTTGTTTTCCTTTTGTTTCGTTAAAATTTTTTATTAAAATTGCTTTAAGCTTCATTTTGTGCTTTTGAAATAATTGCATACAATAAAATCCCAAAGGAATCACTTGACCATCTTTATACATATCACCGATGACAATTGCACAATATCTTCCTTTTTGTAAAATTTTTGTGCTGTCAACAATTGTCTTTTCAAGTTTTTCTAAAAAGTTTTCAAGTGTTGGGCAATTAGACAAATCTTTTTCTTGTTCACTAAATTTAATAATATCCCAATAAGGTGGGTGATACATAATAAATTGTACATTTTTGATTTTATATCTTTCTAACAACTTCTCATATTTAAAATTTGAACTGTCTCCAATATACACATCAGAAATAACATCTTCTTTTGCTTCTTTCTTAATTAATTTTTTCGTTTGTTTAGCGACCTCTTCCTGAAGCTCAATACCAATACCATTTCTTTCAAGTCGTTGTGTTTCAATTAATGTTGTGCCACCACCAAGAAAGGGATCTAACACGAAATCTCCTTTCTGGGTAAATCGTTGTATTAATTCTCTCGGAATTTGTGGAACAAAATTTCCGTGATAGTTTGCGTTATGGACACCTGAATTATCTCGTTTATTGATTATCCATAATGAGTCGGTATTAAGATTAATATTTTTCCAATCTTTTAAGTCCAAATCATTTATTTTCATTCTTTTTCTTAAGTTCCTTATTTAGTTGATATCTCCATTCAGTAGGATTGTGCCAAAAACATCCTCTACAACCAAGTTGTTCGTTGTACTGTTCATTACCTTCGTACCAATATTCAATAACTTTATAGCCTTTGCCTCGACAGCCTGTTTCTTTACACTTTTCACATATTCTAGATTTTAACAAATTATTTTCTCTGGTTAGTAGCATAAATTTTTCTTCAATTTGGGATTCTGTCATGCATTTAGAATTAATATCTTCATTTTCAGTCCAACGGACTTGTGGAATTCTATGGTCAATTTCAAGCTTGTTGGCAGGTTCTGTTCTTAAACTGTATTCATCAACACAATCATAAACTTTTTTAATTTTATCGGCCAATTCTTTTGGTATGTTTGTTCTTGCTTTTAATCCAGTATCTAAAATTTCTGTTGATAATAATTTTCTATGAATTGTAACTTCATTACAATTTGAACAGTTGATTCTCTTAAACCAGTTTCCATTTTCATCTTGGGCTAGCTGAATTCCTTTTTCTTGTCTCCAAACTTGCCAAGTTTTTGCTTGTCCACATAATAGTTCGCACTTGGAACAATGCCATTTTAAATCACTCATTACTTCAAAATCGTGATATTGTTTGCTACCTTCCTTAAAGGGATTTTTCATTAGTTGTTCTCCTTTTTGTTTTTTACTAAACAATGTAAATATTCAATTGTGCTATCTGCTTTATTTTCTCTGTTATTATCTGCTTTAAATCTTCTGTATTCTTGAGTATAAAGAGAGTATTCTCCATATTTACTCATAATTTCTTTTATTTTATCTAAGGGCATTAATCCCTCATTGTTATAACTTAAAAAAATGTATTTAAAATTAGCACTTTTGATAATATTTTCAAATGCATCATAAACTTTTGATTTTATACAAAAATCACTTTTTTGTAGTTTGTAATCTCTTAATCCTGTTTTTCCATAAACAATTGGATTGTCATTTTTTGCAATAGTTTCTAGCATGTGATAATTAGAACAATATTGTCTTTCATTGTAAGGTGGATCTAAGTATAAAATATCACCTGAAATTTTAGAAATTAACGAATTAACATTTTCGTTGTAAACCATACAATCCACATGTCCAATTGTGAAAGGTAATGGTTCCAATTTCATCGGCTTTAATGCGGATTTTTTAAATTGCTTTAAATAAGCACCATAAACAGATGCTGTATTTGCATATTTATCAATTGAGTTTATTAAAGAACCTAACAAGAAATAATATTCATTTTGATTAATTCTGTTATTTATCAACCAATCTTCAATGGTTTGTCTAATTGCGTCACATTTTTTTGCGTTGTCTGCAGTAAAATACATTCTGCGAAATTCTTGCCCCTCAGTTCCTTCAAAAGAATAATTGCTATAAATAAAACCTTTAATTCCTTCTATTGAATTAAGTTCATCAATTAAGGTTGTCATCTTGTCTTTATTAAGATTTCCATTATTTTCAATCATGTGTTTTGTTATAACATAACTATAATATTGAATATCGTTTGCAATTATAGAATAACCAAGGCCTTTGAAATGTCCACCAACACAACCCGTTCCTGCAAATATGTCCGCAAAAACCATTTCATTGGGTTTTTTAGTCTCATTATTATCATTAAGGGTTTTATTTATAGAATCTTCAAGAAATTTTAAAAGAGAAAATTTTGAACCGATATAATTCATTAGTTGTTCTCCTTTTTTAATTCTACAATATCATCAAGTCCACAATCAAGTGTTTTACAAATTTTAAGCAAAACTTCCATACTGACTTGTTCGTTTTTGCTAAGTTTTGCAAGGGTTGATGTTGCGATGTCTGCTTGTTGTCTTAATTGTGTTTTTGTCATATTTTTGTCAATTAACAATTTCCAAAGTTTATTATAAGATATACTCATTGTTTTACTCCAAATTTTATATAAAATAAGTTTACTCTATTTATAAGAATTTTGCAACAAAATATTCGCATTATCCAATATTTTATTGCAAATATTATAAACAAACGATATAATTATGACAATAAATGAGACCAATCATGATTAACGTTGTGTTTATGTAAGGTATAGGTCGGATAAACAGACAGAGCAAAGTATTGATGGGCAATTAAGAGTTTGCAAAGAGTTTTGCGAGAGAAATGGCTATGTGATTGTCAAAGAATATATTGACAGGGCTATGACTGGCACTTCAACAAATGCTTGCGGATAGCAAAAAAAGATGTGCAAGGAACCATCATTCACAGTGACCAATGTTTCCAATACACATCTTACGAATACAAAACTATCTGCGAATACAGTCAAATACAAATTTCTATGTCTAGGGAAGGTACAACCATAGACGATTCGCCTATACAGTCTTTTCATAGGATTCTTAAGAAAGAAACTTGGTATAACAATGATATACAAGCGTTGAAGAATATCGAGCACTAGTAGAAGATTGGATTGAGTTCTACAATACAAAAAGACTAAAAAATAGGAAGAAACATAAAATTTCTGCTTAAGTTCTTTTTTCTCGAGTGACCCCTGCGGGTTCATTTCATAGTAGTTTAGAGGTTTTAACATATAAAAGGTGGAGATGTTGAACATCTCGCACCGGATAATGTGTTTAGGGGAGGTTAAATCTCGATTAATTTTATATCATCATCATAGTTTTTTAGTTGAGTGTAAATTTGATTGGAATACATTTTTAACATATTAAACTCTTCTTGAGTTACATTTGCATTATGTGCTATTTTATTCCGTATTTGATACAATTCCTGAATTCTAATTTTTATAAAGTCTTGAGAAGGAAAATCTGTTTCAAACAATAGCCAATTATCGTTTTGGATTATAAGTTTCTTTAACTCATCAAAATCAAGATATGACAACAAGGTTTTTCCACGAGGTTCAGTCCAACCATTTTTGTCGTCTTCGGATTTTCTTGATAATGCCTTTTCTTGGATTTTTTTATTAGTTTTGAAAAGTTCACTTAAATCGTTTGAATTATATTTATTTTTGTATTTTAGCAAAATATATGCTCTCAAATAATTTTCAATAGAAAATGCTTCTATGTAAGCATCGGAATTTAAAGATAATATGTTTATAAGTTTTCCAGATAGTTTTTTGTAATTATGAGAAATTTGACTATTACTTTGTTCTATATTTCCTGTTATAAATTCTAATAATGTATCGTTAATAAGAAGTTGTAATTTTTTAATATAATCATCTATTGAAAAATAAGTTTCATCTAAAAATTTCATATTTGAGTAAAGCATAAATCCATAATTTTCTTCAGAATTTTTATCATGATGTTCATCATTATAATGTTTTAAGTCTAGGTCTTGTTTTATGATTTCATTTAGTATTTCTTTGCAAAAAATCGAAAAATCTTTACTTAATATTTGTATTGGCTTACATTTTATTTGGTTTTGTGTAAGAATCATTTCTATATCAAAAAAACATTGTTTTATATCTAACATTATTTTTTTTAATTTAGGAATTTCTTCATAAAAATAGTCACCGATTTTCGGTAATGACTTGTGTTTTTGCAAAATTTTGTTGGTTTTTTTAGTAATAATTTTTGCTATTTGTTTTTTGTCTCTCATACCAATCCTCCAATGCCATTAAATAATCTATTGATACACCATAAAATTTGGCGAGGATTACAAGTTGAGTACCTTTTACATCTTCTTCACATTTTTCCCAATGACAAATAGTT
>CAZIRR010000002.1:0-132929 GCA_964541825.1 uncultured Christensenella sp.
CCAAAGTTTCTTATCCTGGAGGGTGTAATATAGGTAATAGGCCTATAAATTTACATATCAAAGGTTTGCAATGTCTCAATGTGAAAATTGAAGAAAAACACGGATACATCATTTGTGACGGCAAAAATATGAAGGCTGGTGAAGTTCATTTGGACTTTCCTTCGGTGGGTGCTACAGAAAATATTATGATGGCAAGCGTGAAATTAAAAGGAACAACAACTATCTATAATTGTGCTAGAGAGCCAGAGATAGAAGATTTGCAAAACTTTTTAAACGCAATGGGGTGTAAAGTAAGCGGTGCCGGGAGTAGCACTATTACTATAAAAGGTGTAGAGAAATTTAAAAGTACAGAATATACTCCCATAAAAGATAGAATTGTAGCAGGTACATACTTAATTGCTTGTGCTATGTGCGGTGGAGATATTCTTTTGCAAGGTTGCGAAAAAAAATACAATCAAGCACTTATACAAAAATTGAAAAGTGCAGGAGCAGATATTATAGAAAAAAACAAAAATATAGAAATTGTGTGTAAAAGCAAGCCAAAAAGTATCCCAACTATAGAAACACAGCCTTATCCTGGATTTCCTACCGATTTGCAAAACCAAATACTTACAATGCAAACTATATCCAAAGGCACGAGTGTGATTATAGAAAATCTGTACGAGAGTAGATACAAAATTTGCAATGAATTATCTCGAATGGGAGCGGATATTACTATCAAAGATAGAATGGCTATAATCAAAGGCGTCGGTAGACTGTATGGAGCAAATGTTGTGGCATCAGATTTGAGGGGTGGGGCAGGACTTGTTTTGGCAGGACTTGTAGCTGAAGGATATACAACTATAGAAGATATTTATCATATAGATAGAGGATACTTGTCAATAGAAGAAGATTTTTGTAAATTGGGTGCAGAAATTAAGAGAAATCAAAATTGATAACTTGAATTTTCTTGTTAAAAATTTGTTTATTTGCTAAAATATGATTAATTTACAAGGTTGTAAATGTGTATAATTTCAAAAAAAGAAATAAATTATTTTTTAGCAAGGGTATGAAAAACAAAAAGTTAATTGGATTTTTAATAGTTTTAATTTTCTTGGCAGTACTGATTGTTGTGAACAGTACACTTTTTACTTTGCAAAAAATTAATGTTAATTGGCTTACAAGCAAATGCAATATTACTATGAAAGATTATGATTTGATAGAAGATGTCAAGATGGGCGAAAGTATATTTTTGATAAACAAATCTAAAATTACAGATGCCCTTGAAAGCAAAGAGCCTTATCTAAGAGTTGTAAGTATCGAGACCAAATTCCCAAATAAACTTGTCATACATAGTGCAGAGCGAGAGAGCTTATATGCAATCCATATTACTGATGACGATTATGCTATAGTAGACGAAATGGGCAAAGTTTTGGAGAGGTGTAATAGTTCGGTTTTTGCCGGCTCGGAAATTGAAGTAAAACCAATTAAGGTATATTTAGATGATTTTGTAAATATCGTATCCACCGATTTGCAAGCGGGACAAATGATAAAAAATGATTTTGTGGTAAATGTGCTTAAGCAAATAAGCAAATCTTTGAGGGAGTCTAATTATCAACCAACTACTAGCAAAGGAGTCTTTACATCTTTGCAAATAATTAATAATGGAGATGATGTCGAACTTCTCTTCAAGACAAGATGTGGGCTGAATATAGATATCAAAAATGCAATGAAAAGCACAACAAATATGCTTTTGCTTGGGTTGGAAAGATATAACGCTTTTTATAAAGACGGTGTAATTAGGGGAAGTGTTGTTGTGGAATACAATGAGGTTTTGGATACTCCAATATCTAGATATTCAAGTGAAAGTGCCTAAATTGAGGTGTATTATTTTTAATGAAAACACAAAAATATGCAAATTATTTGCATATTTTTTTTCTTTTAAACCCATTTATTGCCCTCCTTTTTTGTAAAAATTAATAAAAAATTTGTCCTATGACTTCAAAAAAATTTGACATACTTAAATTATATTTATATACTTTAAATATATTAAAATTTTATAGGTAAGACTTTTTATGAAAGATATTGTATCAGTAATGGATTTTGGCTCTTCAAGAATCACAGTTCTTACTGGAGAAAAAGAAGTTAATAGAAGTTTTAAATTGCTATCTAGTATAGATGTAGAGTATGAAGGTTTTGCGAATGGTGAATTCGTCGAGCCTAATAATCTTAAAAACATTATATCTAGTGCTATAAATGATGCAGAGAAAGATTTGCAAAGTAAAATCGGATTTTTGTTTGTAGGAGTACCGGCAGAATTTTGTTTTTGCTATGAAAAAATGTTGACAAAAACATTTGCAAAAACTACAAAGATTACTAGCAAAATCATAGATGAATTATACTTAAATGATAATGAAGACAATCCTTATGCTACACATACCGTTATCAATAAGTCCCCACTTTATTATATAATTAATGAAGACAATAGGACCAATCATCCCGAAGGTCAATATGCAAACAAATTGCAAGCTAAGACTAGTTATATGTTGGTTGAAAACAATTTTAAAATACTTATATCGGGTATATTGGAAGAGTGTGGGATAAAGAATTATGATTTTCTGTCCAATTCTCTTGCAGAAGCTGTCTATCTAATAGATGAACATAAACGTAACGAAGGTGCAATTTTGGTAGATTGTGGATTTGTAACTACTAGTGTTTGTCAAATATTGGGTGATGGTATTCAAGAATTAAAGAGTTTCTCGATGGGTGGGGGATTTGTTACTGCCGATTTATCTAGAATTTTGGAGATATCTTTCGAAGAAGCTGAAGAATTGAAAAATAAATCGCTTATTACGCTTAAACCCCTTGGTGTGGATTTTTATGATTTGGATAATGGCAAAAGATTTGGAGTAAAAAGTGTAAATGATATTATACTGTGTAGATTGGACAAATTGATTGATACTATCAAGAGTGTTTTGAATTCTTTTGATGTGCAATTGCCTAATTATATCCCAATTCACTTTACGGGTGGTGGACTTAATTATTTCGAAGGAATTTCAGACTATTTGCGAAAGGAATTTGATAGACCTATAGTTCTTACTAAGCCAAAGGCATTGCTTTATGCCAAGCCAGACCTTTCTAGTTCAATAAGTTTGCTAAGTATGGCAATTAACATATATAAATAAGGAGATTTGAAATGGAATTTTTTAAAAATAACCAAACAGAAGAAATGGACGAAAATACCCCTATATGCAAAATTAAAGTAGTAGGAATAGGTGGTGGCGGAAATAACGCTGTAAATAGAATGATTTATGCCGAAATCACTAGTGCTAGTTTTGTTGCGATTAATACAGACAAACAAGCATTGCTTATGTCAAAAGCTCCTAGTAGATTGCAAATAGGTGAAAAATTGACTCGTGGGCTAGGTGCTGGCGCAGACCCGGAGATAGGCAAAAAAGCTGCCGAAGAAAGCAGAGAATTGATAGAAGAAATACTTAAAGATACCGATTTGGTATTTGTTACTGCTGGTATGGGAGGTGGGACTGGTACTGGTGCTGCTCCTGTTGTTGCAAGTATTGCAAAAGAAATGGGGATACTAACAATAGCTGTTGTAACGAAGCCTTTTAGATTTGAAGGTAAAAAACGTATGGAAAATGCCGAAAATGGCATTAGAGAGCTTAAAAATGTTGTAGATACTCTTGTGGTTATTCCTAATGACAAATTGCTTACTATTGTGCCTAAGAACACCCCAATTATAGAAGCTTTTAAGACGGCAGATGATGTACTTAGACAAGGTATCCAAGGTATAAGTGATTTGATTGTTACATCAAGTCTTATCAATCTAGACTTTGCTGACGTTAAGGCTATTATGAAAAACAAAGGTCTTGCTCATATGGGTTTGGGTAGAGGCAAAGGCGAAAATAGAACTATAGAGGCTGTAAGACAAGCCGTGTCAAGTCCACTACTAGAGACAACTATTGAGGGGGCTACAGGGATTATTCTTAATATCAAAGGTTCTCCGAATTTGACGCTAGACGAAGTTTATGAGTCTGCTGATTTGGTTAAAGAAGTGGTAGACCCATCTTGTAATATTATATTTGGTAGTGGTATTGACCCAAAAATGGAAGATGAGGTTGAGATTACTGTTATTGCTACAGGCTTTAATGGTGGTACTGCAACTGATGAGATGAAACAAGAAGTCAAAAGAACGATTGTTAATAATTATGTTGAAGAAGAGCCTAGGCAAGAAGCTCCAGTAGAAATGGAAGAGCCAAAGCAAGAAACTCCAACAAGTAGAGTAGAAATAAGCGATAGTGATATTCCTGAATTTATAAGGAAATATAGAAATAGATTTGACCGCTAAAAATAATTAATAAGAAGAATAAACAAAAATAAGTGTTTATTCTTTTTTTTATGCCTAAAAAGTGCATTAAATGTAATATGAATAATTTTGTCTAATTAGTAAAATATTAGTACTTAATTTACGTGAGGTGAGATTGTGACGCTATTTATTGAATACGTAATTATGGATAATATGGTAATAGACTATCTCCTTGTTGGTCTAATAGGTTGTGTGACTAAAGAACGTTTCAAAATAAGAAATAAAATTTTTGCAAGTATAATTGGTACAAGTTTTGCTTTGCTCTTACCGTATATTTCTAAGTACAATATTTTAGCTCTTATCTACAAAATATTGTGTGCAGTTATTATGACAATAGTTCTCAAAAAATACAAAACCTTCAAAAATTATTTTTGGAATTTGGCATTACTATTTGTGTTCACATTTCTATTTGGTGGGTTGCTTATATGTCTTCTCACTATGGCTGGAATAGAATATACAACTACAAGTTTCATATTGTATAATTTTGAAATTCCTATAAGTGTATTTCTAATAGTGTTTTGTAGTGGGTATTGGTTGTTAAAAAAGATTATAAAGGCTCTAAGCAATCAATTGAAATATAATAATTTTACACACAAAATAACTCTTATAGATAATGATGAAATAGTGGAGGGGGTGGGATATTTTGATAGCGGGAATATGCTTTGTAAAAATGGTCAAGCGGTCAATATTATTTCTAGTGAGTTATTCTTTAAGTTATATCAAAATTACTCTATAGATAAATTATTATTTAGGAATATAGACCATTCTATTCTAAAAGATGCTAGTTACATAGAGATACAGTCGCTCTCAAAATCTTGTAAATATTTATCTTTTAAAATTGATAAATTTATTGTAGAAGAACAAGAATATTCAGATGTTTACTTTGCTGTAACGCTTAATAAATTTGAAAACTTTGATTGTATAATTAATTCAAATGTTTTAGGAGGAACAATATGATAAGCTGTAATTCCAAAATTTCCAAAGTTCTGAGGAAGATCAAAGATTTGTGGCAAAATGTATTTAAATCAAAAGATAATATTTTGATGTATTTGTGTAATGGTGAGAGTTTGCCAGATATACTAAGTGAAGAAGATGAGAGCAGGTATATCGAGATGCTTGGTGGAGATAATTGTGAATATGCTAAGCAAAAATTGATAGAACACAATTTGAGGCTTGTTGTATATGTAGCAAAGAAATTTCCTAATAGCGATGTCGATGTGGAAGATTTGATATCGATTGGAAGTTTGGGTTTAATCAAAGCTATAAATTCATACAAAAGTGATAAAAATATAAAGATTGCGACATACGCAAGTAAATGCATAGAAAATGAAATATTGATGTATTTAAGGAAGATTAGCAAACAAAAACAAGTGGTATCTTTAGATGAGCCTTTGAATGTGGATAGCGAGGGGAACCAGTTGGTTTTGTTTGACCTACTTCCAAACGAAAGTGATTGTCCTCAAGACGATATGGAAAAGTCTACAGAAAAACAAATCCTCTGGAAAGTTATCAATAAATTGGGTGAAAGAGAAAAAGAAATAATGGTGCTTAGATTTGGTCTGTCTGGAGGCGAGGAACTTACCCAAAAAGAAGTTGCAGACAATTTGGGGATAAGCCAAAGTTATATAAGTAGATTAGAAAAAAAGATAGTTGTGCGTATCAAAAAAGAAATGAACAAGTTGGCTTAAGTGTTTTTTTTGTTATACCTAAAATATTGCCATATTTTTGTTTACTATTGTCAAAAAGTGTCGAATTGTTGACAATAAGAATAATTTTAGAAAATGTTGTAAAAAATATTCCTAATCATATGATTAGGAGTTTTTTATGAATAATAACAAAGTAATTATCACTGGAATAGATACCAATGCGTTGCCAAAATTAAGCGGAAAAGAGCAAATGGAATTGATGATAAAAATCAAAGAAGGAGACAAAGATTGTAGAGAGAAATTTGCTATTGCAAATATGAGGCTTGTTTTGAGTGTACTTCAAAGATTTAGAGGTAGATGCAATTATACAGATGATTTGTTTCAAGTAGGGTGTGTGGGACTTATGAAAGCCATAGATAATTTTGATATGTCGCAAAATGTTAAGTTTTCCACATATGCCGTTCCTATGATTATAGGCGAGATAAAAAGATTTCTGAGAGATAATAATAGTGTTAGGGTAAGCAGAAGTCTAAGAGATACCGCATACAAAGTTTTAAAAGCGAGAGAAGAACTTATCAAAAATAATAGCGAAGAGCCAGATGTGGATATGGTGGCAGATTTTCTACAGATACCAGTATCAGAGGTTGCTATTGCACTAGAAGCTATAAGTGAGCCTATGTCTCTTTGTGACCCTGTATATAATGATGGGGACGATACTATTTATCTAATGGACCAAGTGAGCGATAGCAAAGACTGTGAAGAGAGGTGGATAGAAAATTTAAATCTAAAAGACGCTTTGCAGAAATTAAACGATAGGGAAAAAGAGATTGTGAGGCTTAGATATTATATTGGAAAAACACAAATGGAAGTTTCTGAAGAAATTGGAATATCTCAAGCACAAGTAAGTAGACTAGAAAAAAATGCAATCAAAGAAATCAAAAAAGCTTTTTAAAAAAACTCTCCTATGTAATTAGGAGAGTTGGATTTTATTTTTGAGAGATAATTTTTCAAACATTCTTTTCGTCTGAAATACAGGATAAGTGTTTTTCATTTATAAGAAAATCTAATAATTTGTTTACCGAATCTGAATTTTCGTTAGTTCTAGTTATAATATGTGCGGAAGTTGAGCCATTAAAAATATATATGCTATTTTTTGTAATTGCAATGTGAGAAATCATTTCATAAGAATATGTGCAATCTTCTATGTATAGAGAACTTGTTGTCAAAACTTGATAATTGTTTTTATTGAATTGGTAAGTAAAAACTGGATTGACGGAGAGTATTTTATTGGAAGTGTACATTTTGGTTGCAATCCTTGTAATCAAACTTTTAAATCCAAATACAAAGAATAATCCAATAGCTACAATAATAATTGTAAAAGTAATGTCGAACATCAAGTCTTCCATAATTATTTTTTCAAAGAAGCAAGATATAATGTCGGATAGTCCAATAAGAATAATAATAATGCCAAATATCCTCATCATTTTTAGTGATTTTTTCTGTGTGTATAAATAATATTGCAAATATTGTTCAAGAGTAAGAGTGGTTGAAAGTTCCATATGCCCTCCTTGTAATCAAAACTAAAATAGTTTAAAAATAGATACTAATTAAATACCTAATTTAGCTTTGGATTGCTTTAATAAAAATATTATACATCTTTTTCCTGATTAGAAGAAGCATTTTACAATAAAAAAATAACTTTTTGAAAAAATAATAAATTTTTGAAAAAGTTTAAAAAACTAGTTGACAAATAAAATTAATTAACATATAATAAACGTGTTATTCCTCAATAGCTCAATGGTGGAGCAACCGGCTGTTAACCGGTAGGTTGTAGGTTCGAGCCCTACTTGAGGAGCCAAGTAAACCGAATTCGAACATTTCGTTTGAGTTCGGTTTTTTGCTTTTTAATAGATTATGCCACTTTCTTATTCAAACTGTTAAAACAAAAAAGAATTTGTTGGATTGTAACAAATTCTTTTTTGTGCATTTATATTTACCTATCCATTTCCTTTTCATTATCGGTTTGCGATGTTGGTTGTCCTTGTTTTTGTGAAAGGAATTTTTTAATATCTTCAACAGTTTTGTTTGGCAATTGGTCTGGATTTTTTATCCTAGAGCATCTCTTTAGTGCATCAAAAATTTGGCCCATAGTTATATCATGTTGTGCAACATATTTTTCATAATCTTTCATTAGTTGGTCTTGTGTTAAATCTTCTCTAATTACTCTAAAAGCTTTAGGATTATCTAGATACATTTCTTTAATTTGTTGCTTATTTAGTGCGTGTGCATATAGATGAAAACCATTATTTAACTTATCTGGTGTTACATTTATTTTTTTCATTTTTATACTAGTCTTGTGTGCTTCTTCATCAAGTTCATTGCCATAAGGTATGTCTGTGCGTAAAACAATCATCTTTTTTTCTTTATCTAATTTTTCGATTTCTTGTTTTGTATATATTCTGTCTTCTGGCTGAAAATCTGAATTTGTTAGATCTTCATAAGCAGCATTTCTCCATTCTGTCCACCACGAAAAGTCCCTACGGCTACCTTCGGAATTTATATAACTTACAACATCATTTGTTTTTAGAGTCGATTTTTTAGGAGTGGCGAAAGCGTCTTCATTGCACTTGGCAATAATTGCTTCATTATCCCACCTATAAAAAGACTTATACAAATCAAAAAACTCTATATCGCTTAAATTTTTATCTAGCAAACGCTCAAATTCAATTTTCAATTGCGATAAATCCTTGGCTATACTCATTAACCTTTTGGGGTTATTTTGATTATAATATACACATTGTGGAATTTTGGTTGGATTTTTCATCCCTACACGAATATAAGTAAAAATAGACAACCTATCAAGCCCCTTATAATTTTCATCCTTAAATGTACTAATACCCATAATATATTCCTCCTATATTAAAAATGTTCACTATAATTATAACGCAGAAAACCCAATTTGGTCAATACCGCCTAAACAAAACAGCATCAAACGTGGCGAATTGACATTATAATGATAAAAATCTTATAAATATTGCATAAAGCGTTGACAAATTCAACATTACAATGATAATATATTGTATAGAGAGGTAGTAATATGGAAATATTATATCATGGTTCGGACCATATAATTGAAAAACCAACAATTCAAGGAAGCAAGAAAAATAATGACTACGGTTATGGTTTTTATTGCACACAATCTTTTGATTTGGCTGGTGAATGGGCATCTAAATCTAAAGGTGAAAAATGTATCGTAAATAAATACTCTATTGATTTAGATAATTTAAGAGTTTTGGATTTGACCGAAGCCAAATATTCAATTCTTAATTGGCTTGCAATCTTGCTTGAAAATAGGCTTTTTACTTTGACGTCACCTATTAGCATTCAAGCAAGAGAATATATTTTGAAAAATTTTAGTGTTGATATCAGCAATTATGACGTTATAAAGGGATATAGGGCTGATGACTCATATTTTTCGTTTGCCGAAGATTTTTTAAACAACACAATATCTGTTCAACATCTTTCAAAGGCTATGAAACTTGGAAAACTTGGTGTTCAATATGTTTTAATATCTCAAAAAGCGTTTGAGGTATTGAAATTTGAAAACGGTAATGAAATAAACGAAGATAAATACTTCAATCTATTCACATCTAGGGATTTAAGAGCGCGAAATGATTACGCAAGCATCAAGATTGATTTAAGTATAAATTCAGATGATTTATATGTTAGGGATATTATAAGGGAGGAAGTAAAAAATGGCGACACATGCATATAATGAATTATATTTGACAAATGCACAAACAACACTTGCAACAATGTTCGATTATGCAGTCAATTACAAACACGAAAATATTGACCAATTTTTTGTTCAATTTGTTGCAAGCGGAATTGCTGACCAATTTGGCACAGGCAATCCAAGTGTGATAACAGGCAAATCAGGTGTAGAACTATATAATGATGTTAAAAGTGTTTTTTGCGCAAAAACCTTTCCTACGCAATATTTCTCAGTAAACAGAACTCCTGAATTTTGGTTTGGTTATTATCTTGCCTATGCTCAGTGGGCAATAAATCGAACCTTTAGAGATATTTCATTCTCAATACTCCCAAGCGAAATGATTTCGCTATATAACCCATACCACGAAATGAACCCACAAAGTTTTGCAGACCTCATAGAACAAAGGGTGATAATTTCCAATAACAACTTAAAAATGATAAGACTGAGAAATGGTTATGGGCAAACTGAACTAGCAAACATTAGTGGGGTTGAACTTAGAAACATACAGTCTTTTGAACAACGAAAAAACAATATTGCAAAAGCCCAATTTGACACATTAAACTCACTTTCAACAAGGCTAAATTGTTCACCAAACGATTTAACACAGTCTTATAATTTAAAGCAAGTATTACTAGATAATCAAATTAATTACATTCAAAGTTTAGAGAAAATAAAACATAATAAAGATGTCCGCACAAAACAAATAAATGATAATTTTGTAGACTTTCAAAACAAAATAAATAAAGAGTTTAATCTAGAGCAACAACGATTAGTGGAAAATTATATAAACCAATTTCCTTATAATAGCACAGCATATTACAACAATAATTATTATATAAATAACGAGGCTTTCAATTCAAATTTGCAAAATTATTGGGACAGTGTTCAACAGGGTTTAGATATTGCAAAAGAGATGACAGATTGTAAACCAGTAAAAATTGTTGCCGATAGCTTTGGAATATTTAATGCCAAAAATGTAATAGAATTATCATATAGAATCGTTTCATTAATTGATAATTCTAGAAAATAATTATATCCCCACCTTCACCGCAAACCAACAGCCAAAGTACTTTATTTGTTCGGTTTGGAGTTTTTGTGAGGAGCCAAGCAAACCGAATTCGAACATTTCGTTTGAGTTCGGTTTTTTTATTTTATATGGAGCGTTATTAAGTTGGGGAATATATGTTTTATTGTGTTAAAAACTAATATTATTTTTAGCCAATAATTGACAAAATTTTACCATTATTATACAATCAAATAGATGTATAGAATATACTTATATTGTATGAGGGTATTGATATGAAGTCTATAAAGTGTAATTCTTGTGGTGCAAATATTGACTATGATAAATCGTCAAAGACTTATAAATGTCCATATTGTGGCACAAATTTTGTTAACGATTTTTATGAAGATGAAAACAAATTGAAAAGTTTCTTCTTTGACAATGAAAATATGGGTGTAGAGACTTCTTCTAATAGCGGTAGACCCAAATTGAATATTTTAATATTTTTAATATTGCTCGCTTTTTCTGTATGGCCGGCAATAATTTATGCTATTGTTGTTGCAGAAAATCAAAGCAAATGGGATAGAGAACACACAAATGAGAAAAAATAAAAATTGGAGAAAATGGTAATGATAGTACTTGCATATGACCACGGAGCATTTGAGATGTTCCAAAAAATTAAAGAATATTTGAAAAAAAATAAGTTGGAATTTATTGAATTTGCAAGCAAAGAATACAATGCTTTAGATAATTTTTCATCATTTGCCAAAAGTGCAAATAATGAAATTGTCAAAGGGAATATAGGCATATATGGTTGTAGGTCTGGTCTGGGAATGAGTATGGCAAGCAATAGAAAGAAAGGGGTCAGGGGAGCTTTGTGCATTCAGCCTATCTTTGCTGAAATGTCGAGAAAACACAACGATGCAAACGTATGTATCCTCCCTTGTGATTATATTTGTTATAGACGAGCAATTAGGATTATCGAAGCATTCTTAAATACAGAGTTTTTGGGCGGTAAATATCAAAAACGTGTAGAAGAATTGGACGAGATTGAATAATTAAAATTAGAATATTTACAGCAAATACTTCATATAATTTTTTGTAGAATTTAGTCATTCCTCAAAAGGTTATTATGAAGTTGTTTTTTTTGATTATAAGTATACTTATTTTTTCTTCTTGTGGAAATAAATATGAGAATATCCTTATAAGTAATACGTCAGAAATTAGAGAATATTTATGTGTGGGCGAGAGGGAGGAATTATCGGCATCTCTTACTGTCGGTAAGAGAGAAAAAAATTATATTGTCAATGGATATTCTACCGAACTTATAGAGTTTGGCGTTTTGTCTTTTGAACTAAGAAATATTGATGTTGACAAAAATAATTGTCAATTTGTATTGTTTGTGGGGACAGATAAATATACTGGAGATTTGCAAGAAAATCCATTTGACCAAACATTAGTTGCTGATATCCAAAAAGTTGTCGATTGCAATAAAAAAATTGTAGCGAGATTGATATCAAATGATGTAGAGATAGATGTCGAACTTTTTGCAATAAATATGGGCTGGAATACTACAAGTAGCGATGTGTATACAATTGTTGCCAAAAAATTGAAAGATGAAATAAAGGCATTTATAAATAATAATATCTTCGAGGGTGAAGTGTATATAAAGATAATTAATGACCAAGATGTCACAAAAAATGATTATTATTGGTATGTAAATATAATAGGTAGAAATGGCAAAAGATTAAGTGCGATTGTGTCTCCTATAAAAAAAGAAATACTTGCTAAAAATTCATATCTTTAATGGCTTTAAATAGTGTATTTTTGGCAAAGTGCATAATAGTTTGCATAGTAGTAAAAAATGTTCAAAATAATTACAATTTCACTATTGACAGAATATTACTCTATATGATATAATACCTGTGTAATGGGATAAAAGAATTTTTAAATTCAAGGGGGAGTATATTATGGGAGTAATTGTCGCTACAGGTTTAGGTCTAGCAGTTGTCGTTTTGATGTGCTTGAAATAAGTTTATGATTTTTTTGTTTGTTATCAACAAATTGTTTTGTTTTAGAAAAAGTTGTCTCAAAGAACAGAACATTTGTTGATTTTTTTTGTCTTATTTGTTAATATGAATAAGTAAATACTATTAATAATACTTGTAGATAAAGAATTTTACTGTGATTTTGCATTACTAGTATTAAATTAAAATGGGTACTTTAATCGAGGAAATGATGGCTAATTATAAGAAGATGATTTTGACAACTATTCTTTGGACGTTTACTGCACTTGTTGGGATTACTGCAATTTTTGTATGTGTAATGTTTTTTGCTTTTCCAAAGAATGTAGGTGATTTTTTTTATTCGCTTGGCAATAATGGGATAGCGTCTTCTATGTATATGAGAGTGTATGAAAAGGATAATGATATCTCATATTGCTACAAAGCTCTTAATATAGAAATTGGTAGGAAAAACAACTCTAGAATTATAACTATCTACGAGACATTTGAGAAAGATAAAAATTCATCAGATTTTATGTCACAATTGAAAAATAGGAATGAAAATTTAAATATTGGATTGCTAGAAAAAAGTTCGCTTCTTAATGAAGAAGATTATCTTAAGAATAGATATGTCAAAGCTCTCATTTCTTCTGGAGATAGTAGAAAAGCATATAATCTAGCTGTAGATTATTTTTCGGGATACAGAAATTTTACTTTCAAAAATCAAGGGGTGTATGCTTTGCATCACTTCATAAATTTAGAGGGATATAATGATTTTGATGTAGCCCCATCTGGTTTTGAGGGGAAGTTGATTGATGCTATAAAAGAATATTTTGATTTGTGCATAAATATTTTCGAGAGCAATAAAAGTACAGAAAACTTGGATAGAGCATATCTAATATCCCTAGGCAATAGAATTTTGCAAGTAGGACAAAATATTAATAGTATTTGTAGTGATAATAAAACTTTGGTTGATGAAAATAATGTAAAAATGGAAAATGTTAATAATTACATAAAGGATATTTTATGAAAGTTCCAGAGAAATTGAAAAAAACACTTAAAGCAGAATTGGAGCAATTGGAGAATGTTCAGTTTGACAAAACTCTCTTTATAGACGACAAACTATTGTCTAGCATTTGTAGAATTAGCGAAAGTTCGGGATATGAAGTGTCTTTGATTATAGATAGAAAGGGGAATGTTGTAGATGTTGTTTGTGGAGACAAAAATTCGGCTACACATTCTCTTTCTGTAGAAAAAGCCAAAGGGTTTTGTGGATTGAGACTTATCCATACACACCCAAATGCAACAAGCACACTTAGTCAAATGGATTTGGCTTTTTTGAAAAATAATAGAATGGATTGCGTTTGTGCGGTTTCAATAAAAAATGGTGAAGGGTATGATGCACAGATTGCATATTTGAATGGCGAAAAAAATGTAATAGTTAATTGTCACGATTGTAGATACATCAATAAATACGGTTTGTTAGAAAAAATATTTGAATGCGAAAAAGATTTTATTGAATATCAAAAAACTGTTAATGCTATTCCAGAGCAAAGGGCAATTTTAGTTAAAGTTAGCCTAAAACAAAAAGATAATATAGATAGCGACCTTGATGAACTAGAAGGTCTTGCTAATACTGCGGGAATAGTTGTGGTAGATAGAGTTTCACAATTTAGGCCTAAGCCAGATACAACATTTTTTATTGGCAAAGGGAAAATAGATTTACTCAAAGAAATGATTCAATTAAACGAAGCCAATCTTGTAATATTTGACAATGAGCTTAGTGGTAGCAAAATTAGTAATATTTCCAATGCTCTGAATGTAAAAGTAATAGATAGAAGTATGTTAATACTAGATATATTTGCTAGTCGTGCTAGAAGTAATGAGGGTAAACTCCAAGTTGAACTTGCACAACTTAAATATTCTTTGCCTAGACTTTCGTCTTTTCTAGAGAGTAGTGGAAGGTTTGGTGGAGGGGTAGGAATGAGAGGCCCAGGGGAAACCAAACTAGAATTGAATAGAAGAATTGTTGAGCAAAATATCCAGAAGAAGTCTGAAGAACTCAAAAAATTGAAGCAAATTCGTGCATTAAATAGGGAAAGTCGAATTAAAAATTCCAAGCCTACTATTTCAATAGTTGGCTATACCAATTCTGGCAAAAGTACACTTCTTAATCTCCTAGCCAAAAGCGATGTATATGTAAAAAATGAACTTTTCGCCACCCTTGATACTACTACTAGAAATGTTTATCTTGGCGATGGCAAAGAAGTGCTTATGACCGATACTGTAGGGTTTATAAACAATCTTCCACACGAATTTATTGAGGCGTTTGCTAGTACTTTGGAGGAGTGTGTGTATTCCAAGTTAATTCTTCACGTGGTAGATATAAGCAATCCTAATTTTATGGACCATATCGCTGTTACAAATAAAGTTTTGGCGGGGCTTGGTTGCAAAAGTCCTGTAATAATGGTCTTTAATAAATGTGATAGTCTCAAAGTAAGAGATAGCAGAAATGTTCTAATAAATGATGATAATGTCTATAAAGACGAATTGATTGATGAAGTTAAGAGAAAATTTAATGGGCAAGAAATAACTTTTGTCTCTGCTAGAGCGGGAGAAGGGATTGATAATCTAAAAAATATTATTGCTAAAAAATTTAAATTTTAAGTAACATTTATCCTCGATGAATAGTATTATGAAGTAGAAAGCAAACAACTAATTGCTTTCTATATAATTATAAAATGCTAGCACATATAATTAATTTTTGAAAAAATTACATAATTTGTTTTGTAAAATTAATTAGGAGGAAAACAATATGTTTGGAAATTGTGGCTGTAATCACGGAATGGGTAATGTAGGTATGGGCAAAGGTAATAATTCTTGTTGTTTATTGCTTCTTTTATTGCTTTGTGGCTGTAATGGATTTGGTGGTGGAGAAGATAATTGCTGTTGGAATATTATCTTGTTGCTTCTAATTCTTAATTGCTGTGGCTGTGGTACCGGGATTGGTTGTTAATAAGTAAACACTAGTCTGCTACTCCTTTTGTTTGAAAAACCTTGATTTTGATTGATTCAATTTCAAGGTTTTTTTGGTTGTAAAATTGATTGGAAAATTTTAACAAAAAAATTTACATATTTTGGAAATTGCTTCACATACTAGAAATAACGAAAAAATGAAGTCAAAGAAATTGAAATATTTGTAATATATAGTTGACAAATCTGCAAAAAAATAATAAACTAAATTCGTTAATATTATAGTTAATAGGGAGAAATTTTACAATTATGAAAGACAAAAAGAAGATTATTGTACCTCTACTACTTGCTGGTGTGACCGCTACAGGCGTTGTATCCAATATATCTCAAGTACAACAAGTTTCAGTTCAAGCGGAGACAACTGGCGAAATTACAGACGTAGTAGGTGCTGAAATAAAAGTTAGCCGTTTTCAAGCATTGAATAGTGATAACACAGGTTTGGAATATAGAGACACTTTCAAAGTTGGTGACAAGGTGTATTTGCCAAAGGTTACTTTGGATACTGATAGTGACTTGACTTCTAGTGATATCGTATATACTATCAAAAAAGATAAGAAAGAATTCACTCCAGATAGTGATGAAAAAGGCTTTTACTTTGTTGCAAATTACCAAGGTTACTACGATGTAACTATTAGTGCAAAGAAAAATAATAAAGTAACTACAACTCTTACAAATTTATCTGTTTTTGTAGAAAGAGATGAAGCGACTATCAAACTTCCAACCAATAGTGAATATGTTATTCCTGCCAAAGTTGCAAAAGAACAAGAAGGCTTAAAAATTCCTGCTCCTACTGTTGTTTACGAAAAAGATGGTAAAGAAGTAGAAGAAAAAGCCAATGAATTGACTACAGGCTCTCTAAGTGTTTACTTGGTTACTCCTACATCGGGAAATGTTTCTCTTGAACTAGATAGTACTGGCTCTTACTACGAAGTTACTGACAAAACTAAACTTGCAACAGTTGGAACATACCAAATAGTTTATGAATACAAAAAAGGTACAACTGAAGAAAAAGTTATTTCAAGATTGGAGAGTAATTTCCAAGTAGTGAATAATTACGATTCATCTGCTATTAAACTAAAAATGGTATTCAAAAGCAAACTTTCAGAAAAAGGCACAGTAAATACCGATGTATCTATTCCAAAAGTTGATGTGGTAGATGAGAATGTATCTAGCAGTGACGCTATCAATGCTTATGTAAAAGTTACCGTTAAGAATATGAACACTGGTAAAGAATATGCTGTAGATTATGATAACTATACTTTCCACCCAACAGAAGAAGGCTCATATTCTGTGAAGTATCAAGCATTTATTGGTTTGTTTGGTGATGATTGTAAGACTATCGAAGTATCTCCAGGGTCTCCAATGGTTATCTCTGATAGCGAAGCACCTAAGGTTATCCCTACCTACAAATATACTTTTGATGAAGATGGCGAAATTGATAGTGTAAATGATGTGACAATTTCGGCTACTTCTGAAAAAACTCAAAGAGAAGTTGCTGAAGAAAAACTTGTTAATAGAAAAGTAGATATTCCATCTGCCGTAGTAGTTGGAGAGGAATTCACTATTCCTGCAGCATATGCTACAGATAATTTCTACACATACAGCAATCAAAATGATGATATCGTTATTACTAGAACATATCGTTCAAGTGGTGGCGCTATTAGTACAGTATCGGCAAGTCCTAATGAAAATGCAACTATTAAATTTGAGACTGCTGGTACAGCTGAGATTAGATATCAAGCAACAGACAAAAAGGGTAATACTCTTGGCGAAGTTGTTTACGACTTGACAGTATATAGCAGTGCTGACGAATTGAAAGATGGCGAGACTAGTCTAAAATTAGATGTTGGTACTACATTGATTACAGACAAAGAGAAAACTTTGACTTTTGCTAAACCAACAGCAACAGATACTTATGATAAAAATGTCGATGTAAAGACATATTTGGTAAAAGGAACATACTCTGCTAATTCAGCTATTATTACAGAAGATAATCTTCTAACCGAAACCAATTCTGATGGTAAATATGTAATTGATATTGAAAAATTGATTAGTGAAGATGGTGTTACAGAGTTCACAATTGTTGCTAGAGCATATGTTGATGGGACACTTGTAAACACTAGAGATGGTTTAACTTCCACATTAGCTGCTGAAAAATATCAAACAGTTACAATTCAAAAAACTTCCGACGATGACGAAGCTCCAACATTCTCTATTGTTGGTGGTAGTTGGAATGAAAAATTGTTTGCTATTAATAATGGTGCAGATGATGGCATAATCGCTGATAGTGAGGGTAAAAAGATTGGTACTGATGGCTATTTGAAGACAGATAGTGATGACTATATTTCCATATCTTCAGAAAATCCAGATATACACAAAGCACCTTTTGACCAAGGCTCAAATATTCTAAAAATTCCTACAGTTATATTTACAGATAATAAAGATTCAAATCTAAGTATTTCTGTAGAAATTAGAGATAGAAAAGGTAACGTAGTAGATAAATACAATCAAGAATCTGTAAAGAGAACTATTAATGGTAGTGGATATAATTACGAAGTTAGTGGTGCATCATTTAAACTTAGCTCTTATGGAATGTACACTGTTACATTTAAAGCACAAGATTATGCAGGCAATATTGTAATTAAATCTTATGGCATTAGAGTTAATGACAAGACTGCTCCAACAATTACAATTTTGGACGAAGATAAATTTAATAAAGAAATCGAAGTTGGCGAATATTTTGAAGTTCCAACAGCCACTCTTATGAAAGAAGGCGAAGACATTAGTAGTACTGCAACTTCTCGTTGGGAGATATACAACGTTAGTGCTGGTGCGGACTATGTTTTATACAACAAAGGATTTATCCCTAAGTCAGAAGGAACATTCTTAATTAGATATTATGGTGATGATGGTCTAGGCAATGAAACATTACTAGAAGATAGTTTGTTTACAATTACAGCCAAAGATACTATTGCTCCTACAATTGATCTAGATTTGACAGTATATTTTGATACAAATATCGCTTGGTCTCCTGCTGAGAATACAGAATATATGGATATCAATATTCCAGTAGCCTTTGCTACAGACAAAAATAGAGGACAAGTAGAAGTTACTTATACAGTAACCGGACCAAATAATGTAAAACCTACTGTCAAAGACCATGAGGAACACGAATATCTAAAAACATTTAGAGCAACAGCAGAAGGTAAATATACAGTAGTTTATTCTGCAGTTGACGAAGCTGGCAATGAATCAAAAATTGAAAAGGTGATTTGCGTAGGTGACTGTGTTGCACCAACAATTACTTGGGTAAACAAAAATCGTGATTTGCCAAAAGAAATCAAATTAAACGAAGAGTACGTTTTTGATATTGGTAATTTCTTGAAATTGGAAGATAATGACGAAAGAAATACAGAAGATTCATTAATAGAAAATGTTACTGTTACACTTACTTCTCCAGATGGTACAAGTGTTACCAATAAATTTGGCAATGGTAATGGCTATAAGTGGGAATTCACTCAGACTGGTAATTATACACTTAAGATTTCTGTAAAAGACGAAGTTGGCAATACTACAACTGAGACTTATACAATCAATGTGCCTAGTGAAGAGGCTGAGACCAATAAAGTTAGTCCAGTTCTAGGAACTGTTCTAGTTGTATTGTCGGTAGTTGTTCTTGGTGGTGTAGTAGTTTACTTTATTGCATCAAATAAGAAAAAAACAACTAAGAAATCTTCAAGCAAAAAGAAATAATTGCTAAAATTAAATAGAAATCTAACGAAAATATGTTAGATTTCTATTTTTTTGTGATTTTAATTTGATTTTATTTACAAATTATTAGTCTAATTTTGAAAAATGTGATAATATTAAATTATGGATAAAAAGAAATTATCATTGTTGAAATATTTATCAAAAAATTGTACAGATACATACAGGGTTTTGGAAACTAATAATGTTTTGAAATCTTTGAAAAAATACAAAGGAGATATCCAAACTTTAAAGAAAGACATTGAATATTTTTCAAAAAGAAGATACATTGACTTGAAGTATTTTGATGAGAATAATATTTGTGTAAGTTTGCAAGATAACTTGCATATTTTAGAAGAAAATCTAAAGGTGGAAGAAAATTTAAACAAAAAATTTGTTTCAATGCTAACTATATTTTCTTGTTTCTCGTGTTTAACAGCATTTTTAGGAGCGTTTTTGGCATTGATTATTTTTAGGTAGAAAATATGTTGTCTAGAAAAGAAAAAATCATTATGCATTATATTCTTGCAGAAAGTAGTGGAAAGACTACTTGTCTTTTGTCACCTCTAGATTTGCAACATAGTTTAGAGCCTAAATATAATGCCAATAATTTAGAAATTCAGGCTATATTGGAAGGCCTCGCTCAAGAAAATTATATTACTCTTGTCAATTCCGATAAAAATGGAGAATTGATTTATTGTATAACCATTCTAGATAAGGGCAAGGCTTTTAATAGAGAACAAAAAAATATCAAAAAGTCTTCGGCAAATGCCATTATCAAGACGATATTACTGGCAATTCTCTCTTTTGTAGTAGGCTTGATTTTAAAAGCTATATTTATGTAATTGAATAAAAGATATAGAACTTATGTTCTATATCTTTTATTTTGCTTGTCATAAGCAAAAAATTGTAGTACAATATATGTGAATTATTGAAACATTACTATATTATAGGGAAAAATATAACTATGGAAGAAAAGTTTGAATTAGTAAGTAAATATAAGCCTACAGGTGATCAGCCACAAGCAATAGAAAAATTGGTAGAAGGACTGAGTGATGGTTTGAGATATCAGACATTGCTTGGAGTTACAGGGTCTGGCAAAACTTTTACTATGGCAAATGTTATTGCCAATACCAATAGGCCTACACTTGTTATAGCACACAATAAAACTCTTGCTGCACAACTATGCAATGAGTTTAGAGAATTTTTCCCTAATAATAGAGTAGAATATTTTGTATCTTATTATGATTATTATCAACCCGAAGCATATATAGTGTCTAGTGATACATATATCGAAAAAGATATGAGTATTAATGATGAAATAGATAAAATGAGACATTCTGCTACTTGTTCTTTGTTTGAGCGAAGAGATGTAATAGTTGTGGCATCTGTTTCTTGTATATATAGTTTGGGTGCACCAGAAGTATATTCTAGTTCTTGTTTGTCTCTTAGACCTAATGAAATTTACAATAAAAAAGACATAGTATCAAGGCTAATAGAATTGCAATACGAAAGAAATGATATAGACTTTAAGCGTGGAACGTTTCGGACCAAGGGCGATACCATAGATATTATCCCTCCAAACAAAAGTGAAGTAGGTATAAGGGTAAGTTTCTTTGATGACGAAATAGAAGAGATTGCAGAAATTGAGGTTTTGACTGGTAAAAAAATAAATACACTAGAGCATTTGTATTTATTACCTGCAACTCACTATATTATAGAAAAATCTAAGATGGACGCTGTTTTTGAAGAAATAAAACACGATTGTTTGGTGCGAGCCAAAGAATTTGAAGAACAGGGCAAACTTATTGAAGCACAGAGAATAAAAGAAAGAGTATTCTACGATTTGGAAATGATGAAAGAAGTGGGATATTGCAATGGTATAGAAAATTACTCAAGATATTTTGATGGAAGAGTCCCAGGACAAGCTCCATACACTCTTCTTGATTACTTTCCAGATGACTTTCTTTTGTTTGTAGATGAAAGCCATATTACTTTGCCACAAGTAAGAGGAATGTTTGCAGGAGATTTAGCGCGAAAACAAAACCTAGTCGACTATGGCTTTAGATTGCCATCAGCATATGATAATAGACCACTTAATTTTGATGAATTTGAGCATAAAATTGGTCAAGCAATATTTGTGTCTGCTACTCCTTCCAAATTTGAATTAGACAATTCTGGACAAATTGTTGAGCAAATAATTAGGCCAACGGGATTATTAGAGCCAACGATAGAAATTAAACCTGTCAAAGACCAGGTAGATGATTTAATTGGTCAAATTAATTTGACATTGGAGAAAGATGGAAGAGTGTTGGTAACTACACTTACAAAAAAAATGGCAGAGACTTTAACCGATTATTTGTCGGAGAAGAAATTTAAAGTAAAATATCTTCATTCTGATATAGATACTCTCGATAGAGTGGAGATAATTAATGGTCTTAGGCGAAAAGATTTCGATGTGCTTATAGGCATTAATTTGCTTAGAGAAGGATTGGATATTCCCGAAGTTAAGCTTGTAGCAATTTTGGACGCAGACAAAGAAGGTTTTTTGCGAAGTGAATGGGCTTTGATACAAACTATAGGTAGAGCTGCTAGAAATAGCGAAAGCAGAGTCATTTTGTATGCCGATGTAATGACTGATAGTATAAATAAAGCAGTTAAAGAAACTTCAAGACGTAGACAAATTCAGATGCTATACAATAAAGAACATAATATTACACCGCAGACAATAATTAAACCAATTTCAAATTCATTAGAAATTACCAAAAAAGCGACTAAAGAGAAAAAGAAATTAAGCAAAATTGAAAAAGAAAAAGAAATATCTAGACTTGAAAATATGATGAGAGAAGCCTCTGATTTATTAGATTTTGAGCAAGCAATAGTTATTAGGGAACAAATAAAAAAATTAAAAGGGAAATAAAATGCTAGAAGATATTGTTATAAAAGGTGCTAGAGAAAATAATTTAAAAAATATAAATCTAACTATTCCTAGGAATAAATTGATAGTTTTTACAGGTGTGAGTGGAAGTGGTAAGAGTACACTTGCATTTGATACTATCTTTGCGGAAGGTCAGAGAAGATATATGGAGAGTTTGTCTTCTTATGCTAGACAATTTTTAGGGCAAATGTCCAAGCCAGATGTAGATAGTATAGATGGTTTGTCGCCAGCAATATCTATTGACCAAAAAACCACTTCTAACAATCCTCGTAGTACAGTAGGAACAGTGACAGAAATATATGATTATCTTAGACTTCTTTTCGCACATATTGGTAGGCCGTATTGCCCTCATTGCAAAAAAGAAATTTCCACACAATCGATAGATACAATAGTAGATAAAATAATGGAAATGAGAGACAAAAAAATTCAGATAATGTCAGCATTTGCAAAGGGCAAAAAGGGTACATTTGCAAAAGAATTAGAAGATTTGCGAAAAGATGGATATGTTAGGGTTAATATAGATGGAGAGACGAGAACTCTAGATGAAGATATAAAATTAGAAAAAAACACCCGTCATACTATTTATGTGGTTGTAGATAGGATAATTGTCAAAGATGATAGTTCTCAAAGAATAACAGAAAGTGTGGAGACGGCTATAAAATTGTCTGGTGGTACAGTTAATGTAGAGTGTGAAGGTGAAAACATTTTATATAGCACTACACATTTTTGTGATGAATGTGGCTATTCTTTAGATGAATTATTGCCAAGATTATTTAGTTTCAATAGTCCATTTGGGGCGTGCGAAGACTGCAAAGGCTTGGGTGTTAAACAGATAATTGATATAGACAAAGTAATCACTAAATATGACCAACCGATTACAAGATGCGGGATAGCCAATATCTCTGGGTGGTCATATGATTCGGGAATGGCTAGAATGTTTTATAGAGCTGTTGCTCGTAAATTTGGGGTCTCTCCAGATATCGCTGTCAAAGATATGCCAGCAGGTATGCTTGATATGATTTTGTATGGAACAAAAAAAGAAAAGATAGATATCGACTATGTGCGTATGGGTGAGCAAGTTGTAGGACAGATGGCGTTTGAGGGGATAATCCCAAATGTCGAGAGGAGATATAGAGAGACGACTAGTGAGTATGCCAAAGAAGAAATAGGCAAACTAATGAAAGAAGAAACTTGTCCAACGTGTAGAGGGAAAAGATTAAAAGTAGAAGCTTTGAATGTATTTATAATGAAGAAAAATATTATAGATGTTTGCGATATGTCTGTAAAGAATATTATAGAATTTATGGATAATCTACGATTAAATAAATCTGAAGAAATTATTGCCACACCTATATTAAAAGAAATCAAAAGTAGACTTGCTTTCCTAAAAGATGTGGGGCTAGATTATTTGACCCTATCTAGAATGGCTGGAACTCTAAGTGGTGGAGAATCTCAGAGAATTAGGCTTGCAACTCAGATAGGGAGTGGGCTTACTGGGGTAATATATATTTTGGACGAGCCTAGTATAGGGCTTCACCAAAGAGATAATGACAAGCTCCTTGAAACCCTTAAACATTTGAGAGATTTGGGTAATACTGTAATAGTTGTTGAACACGATGAAGATACTATGAGAATTGCTGACTTTATTGTAGATATTGGTAAATACGCAGGGGTTAATGGCGGAAAAGTGGTGGTTTGTGGCAGTTTGCAAGATGTTGTTAATTGTGAAGAAAGTCTGACAGGTCAATATCTAAGTGGTAAAAGAAAGATAGAAGTTCCACTAACTAGACGACAACAAAACAAAGGCTATTTAGAGATAAAAGGCTGTACTCATCACAATCTAAAGAATGTTAATCTTAAAATTCCTCTAGGTGTAATGACTGTTGTTACGGGAGTGAGTGGAAGTGGTAAGAGTAGTCTTATTAATGAAACACTGTATCCTATTGTGTATAACAAAATAAATAAATCTGATATGGAAGAGGGCAAACACAAAGGAGTGAGTGGGCTAGAAAGTATTGACAAAGTAATAAATATAGACCAAAGCCCTATAGGCAAAACTCCTAGGAGTAATCCTGCAACCTATACAAATGTATTTACTGATATTCGTAAACTTTTTTCTGAGACTAATAGTGCAAAAGAGAGAGGGTATAATAGTGGAAGATTTAGTTTTAATATGAGTGGAGGTAGATGCGAAAGTTGTGGAGGGGCAGGAATTAAAAAAATCGAAATGTTCTTTTTGCCCGATGTTTATGTAACGTGTGACGTTTGTCATGGTAAGAGATACAATAGAGAAACATTAGAAGTAAAATTCAAAGGTAAGAGTATCTATGATGTGCTTGATATAACTATATCTGAAGCAAATGAATTTTTTGAAAATTTGCCACGAATAAAAAATAAAATTCAGACACTTGTAGATGTCGGACTGGGATATATCAAATTGGGACAACCAGCAACAGAACTTAGTGGTGGTGAGGCACAACGTGTAAAACTAGCTACCGAATTGAGCAAACGTAGTACTGGTAAATCGCTATATATTTTAGATGAGCCTACTACAGGTCTGCATTTGTACGACATACAAAAATTATTAACTATACTCAATAGGTTGGTTGATAATGGCAATACAGTTGTTGTAATTGAGCATAATTTAGATGTGATTAAATGTGCTGATTATATTATTGATGTAGGAATGGAAGGCGGAGATAATGGCGGGAACATAATTGCCACAGGTACTCCAGAAGAAATAGTAAAGAAAAATATTGGATATACAGCTAAGTATCTAAAAGATAAATTGAATTCAAAAAATTAAGTATTTAATTTGACTAGAATTATTTGTTAATTCAAATTAATTATTAAATCTTACTAAAATAGTTGATTAAATTTAACTAAAAGATAATATAAAAAATAGTTACTATAAGATTTGTAGTAACTATTTTTTGTGTGTAATTGGAGATGATAACTATGCATTGAAAATTTTCAAATGTGTATATTTTTACAAGATATTGTGTATATTAAATCCCATTATATGGTAGCTCTTTGTAGAGTATTCTTTTAGTAATGACAATTCGCATATGGCATTGTCGTAGTCATTATTTTTTGTATAAGGCAAAAGCCTATTTATGCTATCTGTAATGGTGCTTAAATCTCGATGGTTAAAAATGTAGCATAACCAATCTTCTTGTCTTTCCCAATATTCTTTTAGGTCGCCAAGTTCATCATAGAATATTGTGATATCGCCACTGTTTTTCTCATATCGAATGTTTAGGTCAGTTATAATGTCTTCCATTGATGTAAGTGTTGTTCTAACTTTGGTCACTTCCCATATCCCCAAAGCAATAGTTAATAGGGATATTGCTATAACCATAATTGCTTTTCTCACCATACACCTCCAGAATAATTAGTGTCAATAGTTTGAAATTTTCCCTTTTTGCCTTGTACATAAATTTTGCCTTCGTTATTAAAGGTTAATATGAGAATGTCTTTTAGCGAGGTAAAACCAACTGTTTTAAGATTATCTAATAAAAATTTTTCATCAATTTTTGCAAGTTTAAGATTTTCGTTCATAATTTTGCCTTTTGATACTATTATCATTGGCAGTGTTGCAGGGTCTTTTTCTAGATGGATATCGTTTGCTGTAAGTGGGGCGTACGGCGCCCTGTTTACTACCGTCATAGTTCCATTGGTTTGAAGTATTACATATAGCAATTCTTCTAGATTGAAATATCCTGCCGAATGTAAGCCTTCAAGTAGGTCATTGAAATTCATATTTACTTTTCGTAAATTGTCATAAATAATGCCATTGCCATCTAGCAAAATTACCGGTTTGCCACTAAAAAGTCTTCTAAAAGTAACACTTTTGCGAGATAGCCAACAAATAAGGAAATGAATACACCCAAGAGTAATAAGAGGGATTACTCCTTGGATTAATGGTAGTGCAGTTTCAGCCATTGGAATTGTGGCTAGGTCTGCTATTATTAGTGTGATAACTAATTCAAATGGTTGCATTTCCCCAATTTGTCTTTTGCCCATAATTCTTATTAAAAATAATATTAGAGTGTACAAAATTACACTTCTACAAATCAATGTAAATATCATATTTTGATAATTTCCTAAGTTAATTGATTTTATACAATTGATATTTAAAAAATAGATTTTTTGTGCAAGATGTGATAATATATATTTGATGAAAGCTAAAATTGATAGATTAGGAATGAATGGCGAAGGGATATTTAATATATTAGATGGTGTAGATAAAGGCAAAGTTGCTTTTGTCGATTTTGCTTTGCCAGGAGAAGAAGTTGAGTGTGAGATTATCAAAAATAACTCTAAATATTGCAAATGTAAATTGATTAGTGTAGACAATAAATGTGTAGATAGGGTTGAGCCTAAATGTAAATATTTTTATATTTGCGGCGGTTGTGACTTGTTGCATATGAGTGATGACTTACAAATGTCTTTCAAGAAGAAAAAAATTTTAGATGTAATAAGTAAAATAGATAATAATATAAAAGATATAAAGATAGTGGGGGAAAATAACTTTCATTATAGAAACAAGATGGTTTTCCCTTTTGAATATCGAGACAATGGGATAATACTTGGAATGTTTGAGAAAAATTCTCACAATGTTGTATCTATAGACAAATGCCTTTTGGCATCGAATAATATAAATAAATTGTTTCAATTGTCAAAAGAATATTTCTTCAAAGAAAGTCGAAAATTTTTAGAACTTAAAAATTGGTTGAGGTTGAAATATCTCGTTGTAAGAGAAATAAATAATTCCTATCTTGTATCCATAGTTGTAAATAAAAATTATGACTTTGTTGATTATTATAATGTCCTTGCAAACAAATTTAAAGATGTGGGCTTGTCAATAGTTGTAGGAGTAAACGACCAAGAAATTTTGTCTGGTAAATATCGTCACCTTTACGGGGAAAAGACTATAGATATAAATGAATTTGGCATTGATTACAATATTGATATTATGTCATTTATGCAAGTTAATAATGATATAAAAAAAGAATTGTATCAAGCTGTTTTGGATAATGTAAATGCAGACGATGTGGTGATAGATGCTTATAGTGGTGCAGGGCTGATGTCTGGAATTGTTGCAAAGAAATGCAAGCAAGTTGTAGGGATAGAAATTAATAAATTTGCTCATAATTTATCTAAAGAATTGGCACAATCAAATAACCTCGTTAATCTAATAAATATTTGTGGCAATGTTGACTTTTTGCTTGAAAAATGTTGCAAAAAATATAATCCAAATACGATAATATTAGATCCTGCTCGTGGCGGGTGCGGTAAAGAAATTGTTGAGTTTTTGTCAAATAATAATAAGTATTTGCCAGAAACTATTATTTACGTGTCGTGTAATCTTGCAACTCTTAAAAGAGATTTAATGGAAATAAAAAATAATTATTCAATAAAAAGTGTTTGCGGGTTTAATATGTTTCCACAAACAAAACATATAGAGACACTCGTTTGCTTGCAAAGACGAGAAAATAATTAGGGAGTAATCAAATGAAAAAAATAAATTTTGCTGTAAGTATAGGGAGTAATATGACATCTATCTACAAAGCTGGAGTGGGTGTTGTTTTGCACGATAGGTCGGTAATTGTGACTGGAATAAAAGGTAAACACGAAGTTGCTATTAGTGTGGGTGAAGATGCTTTTACTTCTGGTATGGAGTATAGAAAAGTGGTAGAGAATGGGAATATTGACTTTTCTCTAGCAGAACTTATGCTCGGAGAGTATTTCAAAAAAGTAGAAATAACCAAAAAAGATGGAGTGCTATTTTTGGTATCTCTAGATGATATGTCGCTTGCAAGCGAATTCAAAAATCTAGCATACGCTCTAGGTATCAATTATGTGCAAGTAATTCCTCATATAGTATCTTCTGCATATGGCTTTGAAATTGAGAAATACAGAAAGTCTTTTTTGATAGTAGATATCGGAGTAACTACAGAAGTTGCAATTATTAATAATGGGAGAATACTTGCAGGTGCTACAGTATATAATGGTGGTGGAAATATTGATAAAAAAATTGCAAGATATATCTACGAAGAAAAAGGTATAGAACTTAGTAGAGAGAGTGCAGAAAGAGTTAAAAATGAAATTGCCAGTCTTTATCCTAATGACATTAGATCCATTGATATCGACGGATTTATAAAAGACACAACAGAGTACTCTACAGTAACTATAAATAGTTCAGATATTTTTGGATTGGTTATAGAAGAGTATTCCAATATTGCCAGCGCAATAGTCCAAATATTATCCACTCTAGATAGTGAAGTTAATCAAGATATAAAGAGGCACGGAATATATTTGTGTGGTGCTTCAAGCAAAATTGCAGGTCTTGAGAAATTCTTGAAAGTAAAATTAAACCTAAATAGTTATTTGTATAAACCAGATGCTATTACAATGATAGGTGCGGGACAAATATTAGATGACCCAGATAATATTCAAAAAATAGTTTTAGAAAATCAATAATTGTCATTTTGCAAAAAATTATATAATTATTTGTCAAAATAGAAATTAAAAATAGTAAAGGGAAATTTGAAACCTTTACTTTTTTTTGTATTTATATTTTACTTAAAATATATTATAAATTTCAATGGGGTGAAGATGGCTAGAAAGATAGTAATCACAAGTGGTAAAGGTGGTGTAGGCAAAACCACATTGGTATGTGGCTTGGGAACAACTCTTGCTCATTTTGGATACAAAACATTGTTGGTGGATATGGATTTTGGACTAAATAATTTAGATGTTTTGATGGGGGTGGAAAACAAAATTGTATATGATATTATAGATGTTATAGAAAATAAGTGTTCACCAAAATCTGCACTTATTCAAAATTTTAATGAAGAAAATTTGTATATTTTGCCGAGTACGCATAGTTTTTGCAAAGTTAAATTTGGAAGTAGAGAATTGGTAGAAATTATTAAGAATGTCGAATATCTCTTTGATTATATTTTGATAGATTGTCCTGCGGGGATTGATGGGGGATTTAGACGAGCGATCGGTAGTGGTGATGAATATATAGTAGTTACAACTCCTCATCTATCTGCTGTCCGTGATGCGGATAAAGTAATAAATCATCTAAATGGAAAACCAAAATTGATAATTAATAGAGCGAGAGGTGATTTGATTTTGGATATGAAAATGTTGGCAATAGATGATATAAAAAATTCCTTGAATGCAGATTTGTTGGGTGTAATTCCTGAAGATGATTATGTAGCATTGCAATCATTGGAGGGGAGTGAATTTGATAATAAATCACAAATACAAAAATCTCTAAATATGATTGTTGCCTGTTTGACACAGGGTAAACGCGAAATATATGATTGTACATCTAAATATAGAGGTTTTCTAGGCGAGATTAAGAGAAAATTGAGGACTAAAATATGAATGAATTAATTAAAATGGATAGGCTAAAAAACATAATATCGTCAGATAGACAAGAAAACCCGCTAAAAATAGAAAAATTATTAAAAGCAGAGATGTTGAATTTGCTTAGGAATTACTTTGATATTAGCCAAGATGATTTATCGCTAAGTATTCTTATTAATAAAGATGGGAAATATGATATACAAATAAATTTTTTGTCAAATAAATGTATAATAGCAAATGTCTTTGCATAATTGTATGTGGACAAGCATATTATGTGATATGGAAAGAAGAGTTAAAATTTTGAGTGTGAGCAAAAATGAGATAATAATAAAACAGAGAAAAACTAAAAAGAATTATTTGGTCTTTCTCTGTGCATTTGTATGTTTATTTGTTGCTTGCTTTGTTATTAATAATGATTTACTTTCTCAATTGAGAGAAAGTATGATTCGTGTTTACAATCCTGTAAGCTCTCTTTATAATGATAATAGTGAGACAATTTTTACAAGTGGCAGTATTTATGACAAAGATAGTGCAAATGTGACTCTTCCTGTTAAAAGTGCCAAATATGAAATTTTGAGTGATGGGACCATAGAGTTTACTATTGGGAATTCTATAATTATAATGGCGTGTGATGGAGGCAAGATAGAAAAAATTGGAAAGACTCTTGATGGCTGTAAATATATCGAAATATTGCATAAATCTGGTTTGACATCGGTAATATCCAATATAGAAATAGTGGGTGTTGGTGAAGGAGATATTGTTAAATCTGGACAAGATATCGCTACTGCAAAAATTGGAAGCAAAGTTCAATTGTCTTTATTTTTAAATAATGTACAAATTACAAATTTAAAAATTTCAAAAAGTAAAATAATATGGGAAAATTAAAAATAAAATTTCAGCCATTATTTGCTTTGTATTGTTTTGTTTGTATATATTTCAATTGGTTTAATAAAATATTTTTTTATGTGCTGACTGTTACTTTGCATGAGTATGGACATTATTTAGTAGCAAATCATTATGGCTATAAGATAGATAGTTTAATATATTCTCTAAGTGGTGCGGGAATTACAACAAATGACGAATTTGCAATAAAAGATGAAATAAAAATAGCTATTGCGGGACCTTTGGTAAATATTATATTAATATTGCTCATTATATGTATGTGGTGGATATTTCCAATGTCTTATTTATACACCTATGATTTTTTGATATGTAATATTGTTGTATTAATATTTAATCTTATGCCAATATATCCTCTAGATGGTGGAAGAATTATAATGGCAATTGCGGTAAGCAAAAATTGTGCAAAAAGTAAATTTATAAAGAAAAATAGATTGTTTTGTATGATTGTATCTATTGTTTTTTTTGGACTATTTCTAATATCGATTTTTTATCAAATTAACTTGAATTTATTGATAACAGCTATATTTCTAGCAATTAATTCGATAGTTTGCGAAAGAAATAAATATTATGACAAAGTACACACATTAAACAAAAAAATAAGTAAAACACCTCTAGAAGTTAAAGTTTTTAGAGTGAGCGAAAATAACGAAAAAAATTTAATAAAATATATAAACAAAAATTATATTTCTGTTTTTGAAAATGAAAAAGATGGCAAGGTCTACACTATAAAAGAAGAAGATTTATTAAAATAAAAATTGATAGACCCTAGTGTGCTTGAAGCTAATTATATATTTATTTGATAGAAAAATTGATTGAATTTTGTATGAAATAATTATATAATAAATATATAATTAAATTTTACCAAAAGGTCTACGAATGACAAAAAAAAGGATAATAAATATACGTGTTTGTTGTATTGTATTTATAGGTCTAATGTTAGGCATTCTTTTTTGTCGTGCGTGTTGCTTGCAAAAATTGTCTGTGACAGCAATTGCTTTGGTACTAGTATCTCTTATTCTTGGTTGTGGTGGAGTAATAGTATATGCTACTCTTACCAAAACTAATAATCTCAAAAGTAGGGCAAGACAAAATGTAAGTCAATTATTGATTGTGTCCAGCATAGGCTTTTGTATTGCTTTCTTGATAGGAATAATTATTTTATTATTTCCTTTTTTCGAAATAATGACGATTACAAATATAAATGGCGAAGTTTCTGTATATGGAACAGTTTGTGATTATGTAGAAGATGGCGGAACTTATACCAAATTTTTGATTGACAATGTAATCATAG
Organism: uncultured Christensenella sp.; assembly: GCA_964541825.1. GTDB lineage: Bacteria > Bacillota > Clostridia > Christensenellales > UBA1242 > UBA11490. The sequence goes on from CAZIRR010000002.1 coordinate 32,086, forward strand.
AAGACGAAGGGAAATTGACGGCAAACAATTTTAAAATTTGTATATATTCAGATAAATCTTCAAATATTGATTTGGGACAAAAAGTAGAATTTAAATGTGAATTGAGCAAATACAAAATTACTAATGAATTGGATAGTGCTTATTTGTATCAAAATATTGCGTATAATTGTTATGTAAATTTTGACGATATTCAAGTTTTTGATGGAAACAAATCGCTAAAAGATATTATAAAAAGTTCTACAAAAAATGTCTTGAAAGATAATCTAAATGATGATAATTCTGGCATTTGCTATACTGTTTTGTTTGGAGACGATAAAGGGATTGATACAGAAATATCCGATATGTTTAGTTATGCGGGTATCTCGCATATTTTGGCTGTGTCAGGATTGCATATAGGCGTAATAGTGTCTTTGCTATACTTTGTTATGAAAAAATGCAAACTAAATAAATATCTAAATTTGATTATTCTTAGCTCAATTCTTTTGTTTTATAGCTATTTGTGTTCTTTTACACCGAGTGTGTGTAGAGCAAGTATTATGGCAATACTTCTGTGTCTCTGCAACATATTACAGATAGAATATGATTCTTTGAGCGCACTAAGTATAGCGGGGATTATTATTCTTTTGATATCGCCACTCAATTTGTTTAGTGTTTCTTTTCAATTATCTTTTTTATGTATTTTTTCTATAATATCTATTTCTCCATTTATAGATAATTGTTTAAAGAAAATCAAATGTCCACAATTTTTGTCTAGCACTCTTGCTATAAGTATCGCTACAAACATTGCTATTTTGCCAATTTGTTTGAATGTTTTTGTGAAAGTTAGTCTTTTGGGTGTAATATCCAATGTTTTTATACTTCCTCTTTTTAGTGTGACATATGTATTGTTATTTGTTATTACTATTTTCTCATTAATATTAAAATTCTTTGGTTTTTTATTAATTATTCCAAACTTATTTTTGCATATAATCAAAGTTGTGGCCAATTATATTTCTCAAATTCCTTTTGGAATATTCAAAGCATTTAATGTGACATATTGGTCACTAGTTCTTTTGATAGGGAGTGCTATTAGCTTGCATTTCTTACTCACTAGAAAAATAATAAAAGCAGGTATTTCTATAAGTCTTGCTACAATGGTTTTAATTATCTTTTTGCTAAATAGTATCCCAAAAGTTTATAACGGAAATAATTTTATTTTCGTATCTAAATACAATAGCAATGCTTGTTACTATGTCAAAGATAGCGAGGTTACGCTTATTGGTGCATCTGCCAAAAGTTATATAGTGGATAGAGAATTGAAACGTTTAAGAATTAAGAATATTACTAATGTAATTGCTTATGACCTCAAACTCAATCGTTTAGATGATTTTTGTGATATGTGCAACTCGTGTAATGTCGAGAATGTCTATCTGCCCAAAACATTGGAATATGCAGAAATAAAAAATAGATTCAAAAATGCAATATTCTTTGAAGATAGTATTGATATTTCTTCTCTAGAATTTTCTGCAATTTATTACAAGTCAGAAATCACTGCCGTTTATTTAAATGGTGGAGTTTTTTATAGGATATTAATTCCAGAATTAAGTCCTACTCAAGGAGAGGGTGAATATATATCAAATTATTGCCAAAATCTAGATGTGGATATTGTATATTTGGGCAAAGACTATAAAAATTTAGATTTTACAAAAATTAGACCAGATATAAAAATTGTAACTGATGATAATATTTATTACAAAAATAATAATACAAAAGAATTTGATATTTTTGTTTACAATTAAGATTGATGAGGTTTGTTATGAAATTTGAAGAATTGAAAAATAATTTAAAGAGTGAAATAAAGAGTGGTTATTGTCTAAGTGGTGTAGACGAATTTTTACTAACATCTGCCTATAATTTGATAATTAAATATTCTCAAATTGAATACCCAGATTTGAATTTAATTGAATTTAAAGAAGGAATAATTGATGGCAATGATGTGGTGAGAGCTTTGAATACTATGCCTGTTTTTTGTGATAGGAAAATAGTGTATTTAGATTTAAGAATGGCTAGGTCTAGTGATATCAAAAATGGAAAAAATATAGAAGAATATCTCAAAAATCCTAGTTCGTCTAGTATCTTGGTTGTAAATATTGGGAATAATTCCACCCTTAAATGTTTTGATTTGAAATCTTTGTGTTTAGTTGATTGTGATAGGCTGTCTTTTAATATCGTTTCTTTGAAAATCAAACAATTAGTAGAAAAAAGTGGCAAATCAATAAACTCTGAAGCTATAAAATTGCTTTATGATTATACTCTAGGAGATTTGGCAAAAATTATTGTTGAATTGCAAAAACTTTGTGCATACATTGGAGAAAGAAAAGATATTCAAATTCAAGATATTCAAGAATTGACAAATAAAAGTTTAGAGTATCAGATATTTGAATTAACAGAAGCTCTATCAAAAAAAGATAGCAAAAAAGTTTTTGACATTCTTAACGATATGAAGTCAAAGAAAGATGAATTTAGAATGCTTCCTGCCATTATCTTTTCGCATTTTAGGAGATTATTTATGGTCTCCCTAAATCAAGATACAAGTAGGGGTGAATTGTCTCAAATGTTGGGTGTAAAAGAATACGCTGTCAAGATGACATTAAATCAAATTAATTTATTTACAAAATCACAATTGAAAAAAATTAATGATTTGTGTGCCAAAATTGATTTTGATTTAAAACAAAGTAATATTAGTATAGAAAATGCTGTAGATGTAATAGTTATGAATATTTTAAATATGTAAAGGGACAAAAATATTTGAAAATATTTTACTTTTGAAAAATATTCTTGTATAATTAGAAAAATGTGGAGGTTTTATGGAAAATCCTCAAGAAAAAGAAAATAAAATGCCCGCTGGATATATGTCTAGTTTTTATCTATCCAGGTTGGGCGTAATACTATCAAATATCTCTATTGCAAGTTTGATAATCTTTGTTTGTTCACTAATTACTCCTATTTTGCTAGCTTTATGCTATGGTGTGGGCATTATATTGATATTTGCAACTATTGGGACAATATTTGTAATGATTCCTAATTATTGGCAATTGCTTACATCATTTATGACTAATACATCAAAATTATTAAATCCTCTATTGTCTGTCCTTCCATATGTGTTGGGGATAGGCCTTGCCACAGCTATAGCTTCTGTTTTGATTTTGTTTTTTGATAAACAAAGAAATCACAAAGGCAGAATTGTTTTTGGGATAATAGTTGTATTATTAATTGTGGTGGCTTTTGTGTTCGTCTTGTGCGGAGGTTTGAAATGAAAAATATAGCAGTCAAAATTGTAGGAGAAAAATCCCTTAATCCCTCGTGCATAATTGATGGAAATCATATTAATTTAAAAAAGAATAAGTATGGAGTATTAGAAGGCTCATATCAAACAGAAAAAGATGAAGTTCAATTGACTGTTTGTAGATATCTAGAACTTAATGATAAGTGGTGGTTATTAATGTCAATTATATTTTTTGTCATAAGTATATTTGGCATATTCAATCCGCCATATGATAAGAAATCTATTCAGATAGAATATATAGCCAATATCAAATTAAAAGATAATAGCGAAATAAAACTTAAAATCAACAATTACAAATTAACAGACAAGGCAATTGAGTGTGAAAGTAATTGTGAAATTTCAGAGAACATAAATAAATTGGCAGTAGATAAAAAAGCAAAAAAGAGATTATCAATTCTTAGGCTTATACAAATTGTTGCATGGATTGGGATAATAGTAATGGCAATATTATTAATATCCAAAGCGAATGCTTGAGGAGGGGAATATGAAAGTTTATATAAAAAATAAAATCATCACATTGGGTGGAAGTTCTAGTGTTGTTAATGAAAACAAAGAGCCAGTTCTATATGTAAAAGGGAAAGTATTTTCTATAACTCACAAGAAATTTATTAAAGATTTAAATAAAAAGACTTTGTATATGGTTAGAAATAAATATTGGAAATTGTTTAAACATTCGGCTTTTATTTATGATGAAAACAAAGTGAAAATTGCCAAAATTGTGGCTAATTGGATTAACGTAAATAATGAATATATTGTAGAAGGCTACAAGGACGAAATTAAGATTGTGGGAAGTTTCTTGTCTCCTCAATGTGAAATTGTTAGGAATGGAGAAGTTATTGGGGCTATTAGGCGTCAAATAAATTTGATGGCTGATGCATTTGAATTGGAAGCAGAAGAACAAGACATTCCATTCTTGGTAGCTATAGTTATTGCAATGGATAATATCGTTGACGAAAAGAAAAGACAGCGTCATTCTTAATAATGATTGTATAATTGCAAATAAAAATATTTTTAAACAAAAAAAGTTCGAATTTTATTTCGAACTTTTTTATTCGAACTTTTTTATTAACTATTCAGCTTTTTTAGTTGCTTTTTTAGCCGTGGTCTTTTTTTCAGCAGTTGCCTTTTTTTCAGTAGCTGGCTTTTTCTCTGCTTTTGCTTCTACAGTTGCTTTTTTTGTAGTAGTCTTTTTTGCAGGTTTCTTTTCTTCTGCTTTTACTTCTGCAACTTCTTCTTTCTTTTCTTCAACTTTTACATTTTTAACTTCAGTGTTTGCTACAACAGTTGCTTTTGCTTTGTAAAGGGCTTCTGCAAGTCTGCCAATCTTTCTACTAGCATTGTTTTTGTGGATAACACCTTTGCTACAAGCACTATCAATATAAGAGTAAACTTCTTTACTATATTTTTCTGCTTCTTCAATTTTGCCTTCTTCAAGCATCTTTCTAAATTTTTTGATAAGAGTAGAAATTGTAGCTTTTACATACTTATTTTCTTCTCTTCTTCTTTGTATTGTACTAATTCTCTTTTTTGCTGATTTGATATTAGCCATTATTTTCTCCTTAAATTTTATATAACTATTTATTGAAATCTGCATTATTTTAGCATATATTTTTTGAAAAATCAAGAACTATTTAATCAAATTTGAAGTTTATTTTCTTTTTTAATCATTTTTTGAAGAATTTTCAGTCTAATATCTTATATTTTTGACTAAAATATTTATATGAAGAAAGGGTATTCAGATTTAATAAGCGATATAATTAATTTGCAAAATTTTGAGAGCGCAAATGACAATGCAAAATCTCAAATATTTAATTACTCAGACAATTTATCTAGAGAACGATATGATATTACAAATGAAAAAGAATCAAAGTTATTTGGCAAAAAGATAGGTAGATATGAATTGGTAAGTGTAAAAAATCCTCTTGAATTATGCAAAATGGAAGAAGAAAAAATTATTGATTTATTGCAATCTATTCTTAGAGAATTATTAGGGGATATTGATAGTCAATCAAAAGTATTGATTGTTGGTCTTGGCAATAGGCATATAAGTGCAGATAGTTTGGGAACAAAAGTTATTGGAGGAATAGATGTTTCTCCATATTTCAATCAACCTAAGATTATGGCTATTTGTCCTTCCGTGCTTGGTTTAACAGGTATAGAAACTTATGATATTGTAAGTGGTGTAATATCTAGAGTAAAACCAACACATTTAATCTTGATAGATAGCTTGTGTGCTAGCAGTGAAAGTCGACTTGGCAAATCAATTCAACTTACAAATACGGGTATTTGTCCGGGGAGTGGTATTGGGAATAATAGGAGATGTTTGGATAAATCTTTATCTAGAAATGTTGTGTCTATAGGTGTGCCACTTCTTATATATGCAAGTACATTTGTAGAAGAAATTTTGCTCAAATCAGACATTACAAAAAATCGCATAAATAGTATTATGCAAACTGTCAAAAAACACGAAAATTTAGACAATATTAGTGTGTTTTGTAATGATATGCAAAAGATATTTGAGGATAAACCTACAAGTTCAATAGTCACAATCAAAGATATAGAAGAATGTGTAGACAAACTGAGTGCAATAATATCCAAATCAATAATGAAAGCGATTGGTGGGAAATAGTGATAAAAGGGAAGTCAAAAAAAATATTGATGCTAATAATTGTATTTGTGTTTGTGGGAATAATATTGACCTCAACTATTTTTTTGATATCATATCCAACAAAGTACAAAGGAGAAATTAAGAAATATTCACAAAAATATAATATACCGCCTTCGATGATTGCAAGTGTTATCAAGGTTGAGAGTAATTATGACAAAAATGCTATATCTAGTGCTGGAGCTATAGGGCTAATGCAATTGCTACCTACTACAGCTCAAGAAATGGCTAGTAAGATGAATATAAATTTCGAAAGTGATGATTTGTTTGATGTCGATATAAATATCAATATTGGTTGCTACTATTTAAAATATTTGCTTGAATTGTTTGATGGCAATATAGACAATACTCTATCGGCATATAATTGGGGATTGAATAATGTAAGAACTTGGATATTAAAAGGGAATGCAGACGGGTATGGGACAATTACAAATATTCCTGTGTCAGAGACTGAAAATTATCTTAAGAAATATAGACGAGCGAATTTTATGTATAGCAATATTTTTGGCTATGATGTGTGACTTTTTATTGACAATTGCCTTGCCCTTTGATAATATACTAGAGTATGAATAAATTATGTATAAACTAGATGTTTTGTTTATACGACAAGTATAATAATTGAAGGAAGGACAAAATGCAAGACGAAAATTTGTATAAAGAAGTAGATATTAGGGCAAAGAAAATTAAAGATTTAAAAGAAATGGGAATCAATCCTTACGTTTCCAAATTTGATACCACACACACAATTGAAGAGACTAGAAAATTAGAAATGGGCAGTAGAGTGTCTATTGCCGGTAGAATGACTTTTAGAAGGACATTTGGCAAATTTATGTTTATCCAATTGAGCGATATATATGCCAAAATTCAAGTATCTTTGAGTGTAAACGAAATACCTGAAGACAAATATAAATTTTTTAAAGATTATGTAGATATAGCAGATTTTGTAGGTATCGAAGGAGAATTGTATACAACTCAAACAGGGGAGATTACTGTCAAGGCATATAGTTATTCGTTACTTTCCAAAGCTATGCTTCCTCTTCCAGAGAAATTTCACGGATTGCAAGATATCGAAACTCGTTATAGACAGAGATATCTTGACTTGATTACAAACGAAAGTTCTAGAAAGGTATTTTTGGGTAGAAGCAAAATAGTCTCTATCATAAGAAGATATCTTGAAGACAATGGCTTTATTGAGATAGAAACTCCAATATTGCAGACAGCTGTATCGGGTGCTTCTGCCAAACCATTCTTTACTCATCATAATGCGCTTGACCTTGATTGCAATCTACGTATAGCTTTTGAAACATGGCTAAAACAAGCTGTTGCTGGTGGAATTACAAAAGTTTTTGAACTTGGCAAAGATTTCAGAAACGAAGGAATGGACGCTACCCATTTGCAAGAATTTACTCAAGTAGAATGGTATGCTGGTTACTGGGACTTTGAGAAGAATATTGTATTTTTCAAAAATTTGGTACAAAAGCTTCTTGAGAGTACTCTTGGTACTTGCAAAGTCAATTACCAAGGACACGAAATAGATTTCGGCAAGCCAGAATGGGAAAGAATTGATTATGTGGCAGAAATGACTAGAATTTTAGGCTTCGAATTTTTGGATATTACAGATTTGGAAGAATTCAAATCAAAAGTTGTAGAAAGAAAATTATTTACCAGAGAAGATTTGGAAGAATGTAAATCAGTGAGAACATTGATTGATTATATCTACAAAAGAAAGATTAGAGAAAATATCGTAGGACCTACTATTCTTTATAATTATCCTGCTGTCCTTAAGACATTGGCTAGAAGAAATGATAATGATAATAGAGTAACAGATGTATTCCAAGTAGTAGTATGCGGGGCGGAAATTTGTAATGCATATAGCGAGCTTGTAGACCCTATTGTTCAGAGAGAAAATTTGATGGCACAATTAGAAGAAAAAGCTAATGGTGACGAAGAAACTATGGACGTAGATGAAGACTTCTTGAAAGCTATGGAACACGGAATGCCTCCTATGAGCGGTTTGGGTTTTGGAATAGATAGATTTATTATGCTAATATATGACCTACCAAATATTAGGGATACAGTTTTGTTCCCAACAATGAAATAATGGAGATTTTATGAGTTTGTTTTTTGCTTGTAGTTCGTCAGATTTGCAATATGCAACCATCAAGAAACTTGGTATAGAATGTGTAAATATGCCATACAAAAAGAATGGCACAATGCATTGCTATGAAGAAAATTTTGATTACGGTGGTTTTTATTCCAAACTAAGAAAAGGTACAGATTTTGAACTTGCATTTCTAAGCGAAGATGACTATATACAAATATTTGAGCCATGTATGTCGCAAGGAGACGATATTGTTTTTGTGCATAGTAGCGAAAATATTGTAGATGTAAGCATATTGAAAAATGTAAAAAATGTATTAGAAAAAAAATATCCCGAAAGGAAATTTTGTTTGATAGATAGCAAAAACATATCTATAGGAGAGGGTGTTGTGGCATATCTTTGTGCAATGCTTTATAGAAAAGGGGAAACATTGCAAAGCATAGAAGAGAAGTCTCTGGATATTATTAATGAAAGTGCATTCTTCTTTGCGACAAACAATTCAAGCAAATTGGAAGATAATCTTATTATAGAAAAAACTTCTATTACAGGTGGAACAGCATTAAATATTAAGCCTATTTGGACTATAAATATCGATGGCAAAGTAGAATTATTTGACAAAGTCTCTGGCAAGAAAAAATGCATTGCAAAACTTCTTGAGATTGTTCGCCAAATGGGGGAGAACGTTGTAGATTTTCCAATATCTATTGTATATACATATGACGAAAATTCTGCAAACGAATTGAGAGAAAAAGTAGTAGATACTTTTGGAAGTGATGCACAAGTAAGCATAGAGAGAATGTCTCCCAATAATGCAATGCTTCTAGGTGAAGATTTGTTGGGAATTGCCTTTCATATGCATAGAAAACTTCACTAATATTATAGATGAGGATTAAATTTATGGACAATGCAAAAGAAAAATTTATAGAAATCTATGAAAAATATATCAAGAGAGAGGGGGCAAAAGAACTTCTTGATTATCTAAAAAAATCAGATTTTTTTGTGGCTCCAGCTAGTACTCAATTTCATTCTGCATACGAAGGTGGATTGTGTGAACATTCTATCAATGTATACAATAGATTTTTAAATGCTGTAAAAAATGAATATGGTCAAGATTATTTGACAAACGAACGTATGGAGTCTATTGCGATAGCAGGACTTCTACACGATATCTGCAAAATAGATACTTTCAAAACAGACTATAGAAACAAAAAGGTTGATGGCAATTGGGTTTCTGTACCTTATTATACTGTAGAAGATTCTTTGCCATATGGACATGGAGAAAAATCAGTTTATATAATTTCGGGCTTTTTGCGATTAACTAGAGAAGAAGCAATGATGATTAATTGGCATATGGGTGGCTTTGATGCTAGGGTAAAAGGTGGCTCATATAGTTTAAGCGAAGCATATTATAGGTTTCCTTTAGCTGTTTTACTACATACCTCAGATATGCTTGCTACATACTTAGACGAAGATAGAAATTAATAAAATATTGACCAGTTGTATAGGTTTTCAATTGGTCAATTTTTTTTATTAAAAATAAGATTTTTGTGAAAAACCGACTATTTCCGACTCAAAAGCAAGTGTTTTTTGTAAAATTTAAACAATTTTTGAAAAATATTTACAAAAATTGTAAAAAATAATTGATTAATTGTATGAGAATTGTTAAAGTTTAATTGCTTTCTCTTAGGGAAAACCTAAATGAAAAATATATAAGTAAAAGGAAAAATAAAGATGAAAACACAAAAAAATAAAATAGAAAAGTATAGCATTGAAATGAATGCAACACAAAATGAAAGGAATATGGAGAAGAAATTGGTAGACATATTGCTAAGTGTGGGGATTTCTGCCAATCTACAGGGATATTCTTTTCTAAAAGAAACAATTAAACTAGCTATAAACAATCCTACATATATAGGAGCTATAACCAAAATTATGTATCCAACAATTGCAATCAAATTTAAAACTACAGCATGTAGGGTAGAAAGGTCTATTCGTCACGCATTAGATGTTTCATTTAATAAAGGGAAAATAATTCATTTAAATGACATTTTTGGATTAAAAATATTAGAAGAAAACGAAAGACCAACAAATTCTGAATTTGTGGCACTTATCGCCGATAGATTATCATTGGAATTTAATCACAAATAAAAATATAAAAGTTAAATTATTTGTATAAAAATTATTGCCAAATTTATTTTTTTGTGATAATATATTTTCGTTACAAATAAATTAAAAGGATTGTTACAATTATTAATATTCTTGTGGCACACTTTTAAAAAAAACATAATATTAAATTTAACCAACTTCGTTTTTGTAACGGCGAAGTTGCCGAAGTGGCGGAACGGCAGACGCACACGACTCAAAATCGTGCGGGAAACCATGTGGGTTCAAATCCCACCTTCGGCACCAAACTGAGTAGTATCTTTTATAGATACTATTTTTTTTGTTCTAGTATTGATTATTGCTTATTTTTTTACAAAAAGCTCTTCGTTTAAAAGTATATCAAAGAATTTTAGCATTTCCGATTTTGAATAAGGTTTTTCGGATTCTAGCCAATTGATTCCAATCATAGTTATTCCTCCAGTGAAGAAATTGACAATAATGTCGGTTGGCAGTAAATATTCTTGCTTATATTTATTTTTGCTAATTAAATATCTTATACTTCTACCAACAGTATTAGAAACTAATGAAGATAATTTATCTGCACTATTTTTGTAAACAAAAGCCAGCTTTTGTTTGTTTTCTACCATAAAGTCAATAACACATTCCACTAGGGCCATAAGCATTTCTTTTTGAGAATTATATGTTTCGTTTTCTATACTTTTTTCGAATAATTCTTCTTGAAGTTCGTCAATAGTGTAATTAAGTAGGTCGGTTTTATCACTAAAATGGTTATAAAATGTTGCTCTATGCACCATAGCTTTTTGACAAATATCGTTAACAGAAAGTTTGTCAAATGACGTGGTTTGCATTAAATCCATAAGGCTTGAACATAATAATTTTCTTGTTCTTATAATTCTTAAATCTTCTTTTTCCATACTGCTCCTTTTAGACAAAATTTATTTAATTGTCGTTTATTTAACAAATTTTATATTTTGTAAAAATTTAATTGTTGATAATATGGCAATTATAGCATATTATTAGACAGATGTCAAAAAAGTACACGATTGTCTAATTCTATGCAAAGGGGGTATTATGGAAGAAATCAAAGTAGAACATTTAACGAAAGACTACGGACATGGGCGTGGTGTGTTTGATGTTTCATTTGCTATAAACAAGGGCGAAGTGTTTGGTTTTTTAGGGCCGAATGGTGCCGGGAAGTCTACAACCATTAGACATCTTATGGGCTTTAGCAAACCAGATAGCGGGAAAACCCAGATTTTGGGAGAAGATAGTTTTGAAAAATATTTCGAATTTATGGAAAATGTAGGCTATCTGCCAGGAGAAATTGCACTACCGGCAGGACTTACTGGTTACGAATTTATCGATATGATGAAAAAACTTAAAAAAGTCAAAAACGATGACTGGCTTGAGTATTTAATACAACTTTTTGAGCTTGACCCATCTGGCGAAACCAAGAGAATGAGCTTGGGGGTAAAGAGAAAACTTGCGGTTGTTACCGCATTTATGAACGATCCGGATATTTTAATTTTGGACGAGCCGACTAGTGGATTGGACCTTAAGATGCAACAAACATTTATTGAGTTTATAAAAAGCGAAAAGAAAAGAGGCAAAACAATTTTGTTGTCAAGTCATATTTTTAGTGAAGTCGATGCAACTTGTGACAGAATTGCAATAATTAAAGACGGAAAGATTGTTTCTGAGTTTATCGCAGATGATTTAAAACATAAAAAAGATAAAATTTACAAGGTTGAATTCAAAACTAAAGATGAAAAATTCAAATTCAAGGAAGAAAGCAAATCAAGCGATAAATTTTCTGTTCAAGATGATGAAAAGACAAAAATGCTGATTTTTGTAAATGATGAAAACATAAATTATTTACTTGCAATTTTATCAAAATATCAAATTGTTTCGTTTGACCATATGAAAGAATCTTTGGAAGATTACTTTATGAGATATTACAAAGAAGATAAAGATTTTGGAGGTGCTTTATAATGGAAGATATTATAGTTATTCAAAATCTAACAAAAGATTATGGGGACGGTAAAGGTATTTTTGACTTAAATTTCACTATCAGAAAAGGCGAAGTTTTGGGATTTGTCGGCTCAAATGGTGCTGGCAAAACAACAACGATTAGGCACATTATGGGATTTCTAAAGCCTGACACTGGAAATATAACTATATGTGGACTTGATGCGTATCTAGATAGTGAAAAAACTAAAAAGTATATAGGTTATGTGCCTGGCGAAATTGCTTTTCCTGACCTTAAAACCGGAACGGAATTTCTGAAATCACAAGCAGAATTTTTACATCTAAAAAATATGGACTATGCAAATTATTTGATTAATACCTTGCAACTTGACCCCACTGCAAACTTAAAACGAATGAGTAAAGGAATGAAACAAAAAACTGCTATTGTAGCTTCTCTTATGAATGATCCCGAAATTTTATTGCTAGACGAGCCAACAACAGGCCTTGACCCATTGATGCGACTTGCGTTTTTAAAAGTGATTGAAAATGAGAAAAAGAAAGGAAAAACTATTTTAATAAGTTCGCATCTTTATGAAGAACTTGAAAAAGTTTGCGATAGGGTTGCTCTTATTGACAAAGGTCAAATTGTTAATATCACCGATATGAATGATGTAAAAAAACGACCTGTTACTGATTTTAAGATTGAATTTAATCTAAAAAGCGATTTTGAGAAATTTAAAGAACTTGGTTACAAAATAATTCGTATTCAAGAGAAATTCAATCAAGTAACTGTTAGCATTGAAAAAGAGAATATACAAAAACTTTTACGAGACTTAACAAAATTTGATGTTAAATTTATGTCTGAAGTGAAATATACTCTTGAAAAACATTTCAATAAATTAATAAAGGAGAATAAAAATGATAAGCAAACCACTTTTTAAACAATCTTGCAAAGCCAATGTAACGATTTGGGCTTTTGTAACAAGTATAACGTGTGCTATGCTTGCGATAATTATTTTGGTGCTGGGAAATCTCAATGTGGGAACTATTCGTGATTCAATGGTTGATATGTTTGTCGAAAACACAATTGAAAGCACTATTACTAAACAATCTATGACATATTTTAATATGACAGAAAATGCTCTTGTAAGCTATGAAGAACAAAAAAATAATAATGTGATTTTGAAAAAATCCGCCGATATTTACAAACAAGCGAGAAGTGGTGATGCTGATGATGTAACGGCTAGAAACATAGTTATTTTAACATTGGAAAGTGCAGGGGCGACAACTTTATCAGTTGAGCAAAAAAACGGCATAAATACATTTATTGATTATTGTTTAATTGATGAATACGATATTGTTAATACAAACAATTACGATTTTGATAGTGATGCCAAATACTCAACTTTTATGTTAAATAAAATTGCTGACACCATTTATGATGAACTTTTTAAATCGGAAGGTCAAGAGACTGCCGATAATGCCAAAATGTTTATCGCTCAAGCCATTAATGATTATTCATTGCAAAAAGCACAAACAAATTATGATGCTACCGAGTTTGCAAGTGTTTATATTCCAAATGTATTAAAAGATATTTTTATTAATCAGTCTTTTGAATATGATGACGAAACTCTTTATATAAGTGATTATTTTACATCTGATGAAATTCAACAAAAATCTTCTTCATCAATACTCTTGTTTAGGGCACAAAGCGACATTAAACAAGACCAGCTAATCGAGCAAATGAAGGCTGAAAATCCAGATGTCGCTGGAGACGAAAATGGAATTAGTGCTCTTGTTGCTCCAAGGCTTGCAGAGTTTAGAGAAAATTACATTGCCGAAACTTCTGGTGGGTTATTGGAAGACCTCCCAACAGATGTATCAGAAGCATTGATGGAACTTGGAGGAATGGATATTTATAGTTTGGTTATAGGGACAATTTTCTATCGAATTGCAGGACTTTTGCTACCAATAATTTTTGTAATTATGTGTTCAAACAATCTTATATCTTCTCAAGTCGATAGTGGCTCAATGGCATATGTTTTATCCACTCCAACTAAAAGAAAAACGGTTACTCTTACACAAATTGTCTTTTTGATTTCTTCTATCTTTGCAATGTCTTTACTTGAGACAATTACAAGTGTAGTGTGTTTGGCATTAGTCAAATCTTCCGAAATAACATTAACATTTTCACAAATATTGCTATTTAATCTCGGCTCGTTTATTACACTACTTGCCATCTCTGGAATTTGCTTCTTGTCGTCTTGTTGGTTTAATCGTTCAAAACAGGCGATGTCTGTTGGTGGCGGATTATCTATGTTTTTCTTAGTTGCAACAATTCTTGGGCTATTTGGCTCAAAAGTTATTCCATCAGCTATTAGAATTGATGCGATGAACTATTTTAACTATTTGTCAATAATTAGTCTATTTGACACAATGTCAATTATAAATGGAACATTAACATTCCTTTGGAAATGGGCAATATTGCTTGGAGTCGCCATTGCCTGCTATATGATAGGGGTAATTAAATTCAATAAAAAAGATTTACCACTATAACAAAACTTAAGTTTTTAGGTGTGTGATTGTTTTTATATTGTTGTTCTGTAATTCTAATAATAAAACCCAAAGCAAATAAATTTTTATCCCTATTAGGCTCTTGTATGTAATTGACATAATACAATTAATCTTGTATAATTTATACATCACAATAATTTAATAGGTAAAAATATGAATAGTTTAACAAGTATATTAAAAGATATTATAGACAAAGCATTTTTGGATAGTGGATACGATAATGCCAATGTAGCTATTTTGCCTTGCAATATGGCAGGAATGGGGGATTTTCAGTGCAATAATGCTATGGCTTTAGCCAAAGCATATGGCAAAAATCCTAGAGAAATTGCTCAAACTGTAGTATTGGCTGTAGATAAACAAGATATTATTTCTAGTATAGACATTGCAGGGCCTGGATTTATAAATATAACTATTAGTAATGAATTTTTGGGGAAATATGTCTGTGAGTATATGCAAAATCTCAATGACAACTTGCATTTGGATAACAAAAAAATTATTATTGACTACGGCGGTGCAAATGTTGCCAAGCCTCTTCACGTAGGACATATGCGTAGTGCTGTAATAGGCGAGAGTATCAAAAGAATATGTAAGTTTGCTGGTAATGATGTTTTGGGAGATGTTCATCTTGGTGACTTTGGATTGCAAATGGGAATGATTATCTCCGAAATGCAGAGGAGATATCCAAATCTTGTGTACTTTGATGAAAATTACAATGGTGAATATCCTCAAGAATGCCCAATAACTATTACTGACTTGGCAACATTGTATCCAGAAGCAAATGCAAAAGCAAAAGCCGATGAAAATATAATGAATGAAGCAAAGACTGCCACCCTTGAATTTCAAAATGGTAGAAGGGGATATGTGGCATTAATTAATAGTATTCTGGATATATCTAAAGAAGATTTAAAGAAAAATTATGATAGTCTAAATGTAAATTTTGAATTGTGGCTAGGCGAAAGTGACTCAAAAGATTATTGCTACCAAGTTATAAAAGAAATTGAAGATAAAAAGATGGCTAGAATAAGTGATGGAGCTTTGATAGTAGATGTAGCCAAGGCTGATGACAAAATTGAAGTGCCTCCATTTATTCTTAAAAAATCTGATGGCGCTCTTCTATATAGTACCACCGACCTAGCAACAATCGTGCAAAGGCAAAAAGAGTTTGATGCAGATAGAATTATCTATGTAGTAGACAATCGTCAAGAGATGCATTTTGTTCAATTGTTTAGATGTGTGGAAAAAACAAAATTGCTAGACAAAAATGTTGATTTGAAATTTGTAGGTTTTGGTACTATGAATGGCAAAGATGGTAAACCTTACAAAACTAGAGATGGCGGAGTAATGCAATTAAAGATGCTTATAGATGAAGTTAAGCAAAAAGCATATGAAAAAGTTAGTTTGGCAAAAGCTAACGATATGACATACTCTGCTGACGAAATGAAGTATATTTCAGATACTGTAGCAATATCTGCCTTGAAATTCGCTGATTTGTCTATATTTAGGTCAAAAGATTATATATTTGATGTAGACAAATTCTGCTCGTTTGAGGGGAAAACAGGACCATATCTTCTATACACAATTACTCGTGCTAAGTCTATTCTAAGAAAAGCAAATAGAGAGAATTCTCTAGATTTTGATACAACATATATCCCCAAAGATTTGCTTTTGGCTTTGATTGATGTAAAAGAACAGATAAAAAAATCCTATTTAGAATTAGCTCCAAGTTATTTGTGTGATTATGTTTACAATATAGCCAATTTATTTAATAGTTTTTATAATTCGTGCAATATTATTAATGAAAAAGATAGTATAAAAAAGAATACTTGGCTAAATTTAACCAAATATACTCTAGATGTTATGGAATTAGTTTTGAATTTATTAGGAATTAAGACTTTGAATAAAATGTAATTCAAAGTCTTTTTTCTTATTCTTGTTCAACATATTGGTATTTTGCAAAGACTTTGTAATCATTATTAATTTTGATTGTGACAACATATCCTTTACTATTAACTTGTAATGTATATGCTCCAGCTTCCTTTAATCCCTCTTCTGTGTCGGCTAGGGTAATGACACTTTCGTCTTGCTTGAAATATCCGCTATCTAGGATTTCGTTATTATCATTTTTTGTAGTGTATTTGCCGTCTGTTCCAAAAGTTGTATATCTCTTATTCCTGCCATTTCTTGTTTTTAAAACAGCTAGTAATTCACCTTCGCTTTCTACTTGAAATTCGGCAAACACTATTTCTTTGCCTTCTTTGTCTGCCATTCCCCAGTCTATAGATACACTGTCGTATTTAAATGTCCTGCCACTTACTTGTATTACAGAACAACCGCTTATTATAAATATTATAAAAAACAATCCTAAAATTCCACATTTTTTTAATATATGCATAGTATTTATATCTCCCAAATATTTTGTTTTAGATATTTTAACATTAGCTTTTTTCTTATCAAAAAATATTGTGGTTGCAAAAGTGTCTTTTAATGACGATAAGCAATAAATATTGTCGATATATTATTTCTTATTATTGCTAAAAATCTCTTTTGATATAAGTACTCTCAAATTAAATAATTATAGTATTTTTTGGACAAATAAGAATAATAAAAGTATTATATGTTTTGAAAAAAAATCTGTTTGTAGTAAAATAATAATGTAAAGGGGATAAAACTTATGGAAAAGTTTGTAATAATAGATGGCAATAATTTGATGTTTAGAGCTTTTTATGCTTTGCCACAATTAACCAATTTTGATGGAGAGATAAGCAATGCAGTCTTTGGTTTCACCAATATGCTTGTCAAGGTAATTCGAGAAATAAATCCTAAGTATATTGCTGTGGCATTCGATGTATCTAAGAAAAATTTTAGACACGACAAATATCCCGAATACAAAGGAACTAGGAAACCTACTCCTAGCGAACTTATTTCTCAATTCCCTATAGTTAAAGATTTGTTGCAAAAAATGCACATTTGTGTTGTTGAAGAAAAAGGTTTGGAAGCAGATGACTTAATGGGGTGTCTAAGTAGACAATTCGATGTGGAGAATATTATTGTTTCGGCAGACAGAGATTCTTTTCAATTGATTAATTCTAATACAAGTGTTCTTTGCCCAATAAAAGGAATAAGTGAAACAACACTTGTGACAATTGATAATATTGAAGAATTTTATGGAGTACAAGCCAATCAAGTAGTAGACCTAAAAAGTTTGATGGGTGATACATCAGATAATATTCCAGGGGTTGCAGGTGTTGGTGAGAAAACGGCAAAAAACCTTATACAAACTTACCAAAATCTTGATGGGGTGTATGCACATATAGAAGAAATCAAGGGCAAATTAAAAGATAAACTTCTTCAAGATAGAGAAAAAGCATATCTATCGCAAGATTTGGCAACAATAGTTACAGACAAAAAATTAAATTACGATTTGCAAGATTTTGAATACGTCTTTCCATTTAATAGTGATGTTAAGAATATTTTTAAAAGATATCAATTCAATTCTCTACTAAAGCGAGAAGAACTCTTCCTAGGAGATGTAGAATTAGAAGAAGAAAGTAGTGTTGAGGTTGTAAATATTGATAGTGAAGCTAAACTTGACGAGTTGCTAGAAGTATTGAATTCAACTTCAGAAATTAGTATATATTTTGATAATTTATCTACAAATATTTATGTAGATAAAGAATATAAAATTTGTTGTAGTCAAGATTTATTAACCCCACAAATAGATTATAATTATTTTTTATCTAAGATTAAAAATATTTTGGAAAATAGTAATATCAAGAAAAATGTTTTCGATGCAAAATCATTGAAATATTACTTGCAAAATTTGGGAATAGAAATAAAGAATATTTCTTTCGATTGTCTAATTGCTCGATATTTAATCAATTCTATTGCCAAACCAAATGTTACTCTAGATGATGTAATTATTGAATGTGGCTTGAATTGTAATAGTCTAGGATATGCAATTAAACTTATCAAAGATATGTACTATGCAAAAATGCAAAAAATGGATTTACTCCGTCTATTTGATGAGATTGAAATGCCTCTAATTAATGTTCTTTTTGATATGGAAAATCAAGGATTTAAAGTAGACAAGGAAGAAACGCAAAACTTGGAGGAAAGATATAGAGAAGAAATAAATAATATCGAAAACGAGATATATGAATGTGCAACATATAAATTCAATATAAGTAGTCCTAAGCAATTGGGGGAAGTCCTTTTTGATAAATTGCAATTGAATATTCCTAGCAATAAAAAGAAGAGTACGAGCATTGAGATTTTGAATGAAATAGCTGATAAACACCCAATAGTGCCACTTATAATTAGATATAGGACAATTACAAAATTATATAATACTTACATTTTGGGTTTTTTGAATTTGCTAGACAATAATAATAAAATCCATACTATTTTCAATCAAACGCTTACATCTACGGGCAGGCTAAGTAGTAGCGAGCCTAATCTTCAGAATATTCCAGTTAGGACAGAAGAAGGTAGGTCTCTGAGAAAAGTTTTTGTTCCTACACATAGTGATGGATTTATTGTTAGTGCAGATTACTCACAAATAGAATTGCGATTGCTTGCAAACTTTAGTGGGGACGAAAAATTGATTGATGCGTTTAATAATGGTGAAGATATCCATTCTAGGACGGCTAGTGAGATATTTGGAATACCTATTGAGAGTGTAACATCTGAATTTAGAAGAAAAGCAAAAGCTATTAATTTTGGCATAGTATATGGTATAAGCGACTTTGGCCTTAGTCAAAATATAGGCATAAGTCGAAAAGAGGCTAGTAACTATATAAAATTATATTTTGAAAGATATCCAAAAATTGAAAAGTATATGCAGTCAAATGTAGAATTTTGTAAGCAAAATGGATATATAAAAACATTGTTTGGCAGAATTAGGCCTATACCAGAAATATCCAGTTCCAATCATAATATTAGAACTTTTGGCGAAAGAGCATCAATGAATATGCCTCTTCAAGGTAGTGCAAGCGATATTATCAAACTTGCTATGGTAAGGATATTTGATAAGTTTGCCGAACAAAAATTAAAAAGTAAAATTATATTGCAAGTTCACGATGAATTGGTTGTAGATTGTTATCCTGGAGAATTGGATATGGTAAAAGACATCTTGAAAAAAGAGATGGAGAACGTTGTTGACTTAAGTGTCAAACTTACAGTCAATATTGAATGTGGTAAGACTTGGTATGAGGCAAAATAGGAGAACATATGAAAAAAGTTATTAAAAATGCAATACTTGTAACTTTGAATAATAATAATGAAATAATTAAAAATGGCCAAATTGAAATTGAAGGCAATAAAATAACTTATATTGGTGACAATAGAGAAATGCCGGGTGAAATTATAGACGCTAGAGGCAATATTGTTATGCCAGGGCTTATTAATACTCATTGCCATTTAGCTATGACTCTATTTAGAGGTTTTGGCGAAAATTCCAATTTCAAGAATTGGTGGATTGATTATATGAGACCATTGGAAGGGAAATTAGAAAAGGGAGATTGCTATAATGGGGCAACTCTTGGTATTTTGGAATTGCTAAAAAATGGAGTGACGACAGTTGCTGATTTTTATCTATATAATGATGAAACTGCGCGTGCTGTAGTGGATACGGGCATTAGAGCTTCTATAGGTGTTGGAGCAATAACAGGTAGGGAATTTTTAAGTGAAAAATATATTGATGAAGAAATAAAGAAAATTTCCATAAGCGATAGAATTAAACCTATACTTTATGCGCATAGTCTATATTCTTGTGATGAAAGTCATTTTTTGGAATTAAACAAATACGCAAGTAAACACAAACTTATAAAATCAACACACGTTAGCGAAACATTGCAAGAAGTAGGCAATATTTTTGCAGAGTACAATACTACACCTATAGGATTACTTGAAAGTTATGGATTTTTTGATACCCCTTGTATCCTTGCGCATTGCGTACATTGTGACAAAGATGACATCACAATAATGAAAAATTATGATATAACTGTAGCAACCAATCCATCAAGCAATTTGATTTTGGGTAGTGGAATTGCACCGCTTTATAGTTTTGTTAAGAATAATATTAATGTATCTATAGGCACTGATGGTGCTGCTAGCAATAATAATTTAAATATGTTTAAAGAGATGTATTTGGCAGACAATTTGCAAGCAGGAGTATTGAATCAGGCGAAAGCCATTACAACTATTGATGCTTTGAAAATGGCAACAGTTCGAGGTGCTTTGGCACTAGGATATGACAATTTGGGAGTATTGGAAGAAGGATATTTGGCAGATATAATTATGATAGATATTCATAGACCAAATATGCAACCGATAAATGATGTTTTTAATAATATAGTCAATTCTTGTGAATCCAACAATATAATAATGACTATGGTCGATGGGGAAATATTGTATAGAGACGAAAAGTATTTATGCAATGTGAATTATGAAGAAATAGCAAATAGATGCAACAAAATTATTGATAGAATAGAGAATTCATTTATTTGACCTTCAATTTGACTTTGTATTGATATGTATTAATTTTATTTTTGTAAATAATTAAATTTTCAGACAATAAATACCATTAATTTTTTAATCGAAAATAATATTTATGAAACTAGAAAAGCCTAAAAATAGGCTTTTTTTATATTTAAAAAATTTATGAAAAAATTGTCATCAATCTCTTGACAAAGGAGAATGTGAGTGATAATATATAATCGAAAGTCAAAGAAAGTCAAACTTTCAAAGGAGGGCATATGTCAAATATTAGCGATATTATAGAAGAATTTATTTTAGAGCAATTAGATGATACTGATTTTATAAATTTGAGTAGAAATGAACTTGCTAATTTTTTTAATTGTGCGCCTAGTCAGATTAATTACGTATTATCTACACGATTTACTCTTCCCAAAGGCTATATTATAGAGTCTCATAGAGGCGGTGGAGGATATATTAAATTGGAGAGGATTAATTTGAATAAAAACGATTACTTGAAAAATTTGATTTCGAATACTCTTCTAGAAGATATATCATATAGTGAGAGTATCAAAATTCTAGACGATTTAAATAGACTTAATATTTTGGGAGAAGAGAGTTGTGATGTCTTGAAATTTGCGTTGTCGCAAAAAGCTCTAGCAATGCCGATAAAAATAGAAAATAAACAGAGAGCAAATATTTTGAGGAATGTATTAATAAATATATTAAAGGAGTAAATAATTATGTTGTGTGATTTGTGTAAAAAAAATATGGCAACTTATCATAGCAAAACCATTATCAATGGCATAGAGAGTAGCGAACATCTATGTGCTGAATGTGCTAGAATTATGAATAGAAATGTTGATTTTGATAGTTTTGATATGTTTGATATTTTTCATTCGCCATTAGATTATGATGATGGCATAGAACTAATTTCAAGTGATTTATTTGATAATTCATTCGGCCGTCAAAAAGAGAATAACCAAGGTATTATAGAAAATGCTCTAGAATCTATCAAAAAGGGTGCAAAGAAATATAAAGATGAAAAGTCCAAAATAGACCCCGAATTAGAGAATTTGAAACAACAATTAAAAGAAGCTGTTGAAAAGGAAGATTTTGAGAAAGCTTTTCAATTAAAAAAAGAAATAGACAAAAAAGAGAAGGGAGATTAATTATGTATAATAATCTTAAATTTACAGAAAATACCGATCTTGCATTGCAGTATGCTGGCAGTATAGCTCTACAGTTTGGCTCTTATACTATTGATACAGAGCATATTTTGTATGGACTTACAAAAATAACAGATAGTGTTGCTTGCAAAATTTTAAAAAATTATGGTATTACATCTTCTGCACTAGAAAATGTATTTAGCAAACTTTATAGAAATACAAGTACTCTTATTTCTAATGAAGTCGAATTGTCGATAGATACCAAAGAGTCTATTCTTATAGCTAGTCAATTTGCTAGCCAGATAGGTCACGATTTCGTAGGTACAGAGCATCTGCTTATTGCCATTCTTATGGGGGATAATTATGATGCAGGGAATATAATCAAAAGATATTTCAAAGCTAATATCTACGATATCAAAAATAGCGTTCTGCAAGTATTAAAGTCCAAAGCAATGGGAGTGAATTTGGGCGAAAATGATATGGGTTATTCAGATATGAATAATACTATGCAAAATGCAAATTATTCCCAAAATATGGCAAATTTACCAGACTTTATGAAATCTATGGGTAGGGATTTGACAGAAAAGGCTAGAGATGGCAAAATAGACCCAATTATCGGTAGACAAGAAGAAATAGAAAGAGTTATAGAAATATTATGTAGAAAGAACAAAAATAACCCTGTATTAATTGGAGAAGCAGGTGTCGGAAAAAGTGCTGTAGTCGATGGGTTGGCTCTGGCTATTGCTAATGGCGATGTTCCAGAACTTCTAAAAAATAAAACTATCTTTTCTCTAGAATTAGGCGGTTTGATGGCTGGCACAAAATACAGAGGAGAATTGGAAGAGCGTCTAAAACAAGTAATAGATTATATTACATCAAACAAAGATATCATAGTATTTATAGACGAAATCCATACATTAGTTCAAGTAGGTGGAGATAAAGGAGAAGTTAATCCAGCAGATATGTTAAAGCCATATTTGGCAAGAGGGGAATTTCAAACTATAGGTGCTACTACTACCGATGAATATAGGAAATATATAGAAAAAGACAAAGCATTAGAAAGAAGATTTCAGCCTGTTATAGTCAATCCTCCAACTGTTGAACAAACTATAGCAATTTTAAGAGGGCTAAAAGATAGTTTTGAAGTTTTCCACAAAGTTAAGATTACAGATGATGCAATTATCGCAGCGGCATCGCTTAGTGATAGATATATAATGGATAGAAGTTTACCAGACAAGGCAATCGATTTGATAGACGAGGCAAGTAGCAAAGTTAAAGTTATTGGCAAGAAAAAACCAGACGATGTCAAAAATCTAGAAGATGAAATAGCTAAATTTGAAGCAGAAAAGAAAGAAGCTTTATTTGCCGAAAACTTTGAGAAAGCGGGACAGTTTAGAGATAAAATTAGAGAAGCCCAGGAGAAATTAAAAAATCTGATATCTTCAAATTCTACATCTGACGAATTGACTATCACTCAAGATGATATATGTAATATAATAAGCGAATGGACCAAAATCCCTGTGTCAAAGATTACCGAGAATGAGAGAGAAAGATTATTAAAATTGGAAGATATTTTGCATAAACGTGTAATTGGTCAAAATGAAGCTGTTGAGGCTGTGAGCAAAGCTATAAGAAGAGCAAGGATTGGTCTAAAAGATAATTCTAGACCGATAGGTAGTTTTATGTTTTTGGGGCAAACCGGTGTAGGTAAGACAGAACTATGCAAAGCTTTGGCAGAGGCGATGTTTGATAATGAAAATGCTGTTATTAGGCTAGATATGAGTGAATATATGGAGAAGCATAGTGTAAGCAAACTTATCGGCTCGCCACCAGGATATGTGGGATTTGATGAGGGTGGTCAATTAACAGAGAGAGTTAGAAGGAAGCCTTATTCAGTTATACTTTTCGACGAGATAGAAAAGGCACACCCCGATGTATTTAATTTGTTATTGCAAGTTTTAGATGATGGTAGGCTTACAGATAGTCAAGGAAGGACGATATCTTTTAAAAATACTATTATTATCTTTACTTCAAATGTAGGGGTAAGTGAATTACCAAAGAAAAAAGGTGGTCTTGGATTTGGAGAAAATGCCGACAACAAAGAATTGGATTATAATGAAATCAAAGATATTTTGACATCAGCTTTGAAGAGACATTTTAAACCAGAGTTTCTAAATAGAATTGATGTAGTCACTGTATTCCACCCACTTAATTATGACCAGTTGTCACAAATAGCCAAATTGTTTATAAGCAATCTAAATAAGAGATTAAATAGACAAGGGGCAAATCTAAAGGTGACCGAAAGTGCATTAAAGTATTTGATAGATAAAGGTTATGATAGTGAATACGGTGCAAGACCGCTCAGACGTCTAATTGAACAAGAAATAGAAGATAGAATTGCCGAACAATATTTGGAGGGTAATATCCCAACAGGCTCAACTATAATAATATCTGCCAAAGATGGCAAATTATCTTTTAAAGTAACACCGCAAGAAAAGTAATGTAAAATATTTGTGTTTGTATTAAATATTTGCTAAAATTATAGTGTGGGGATAAAATATTTTATTTAAAAACATTTATTTTTTCGACACACGAGTAATTTTTATAAAAAGAGGGGAGAAATATGGAAATAAAATACGTTTCAAAAAATTACAAAATCTCCGATAAATTAAAAGATATTATCGAGAAAAAATTACAGAAATTGGGAAAATACTTTACCAAAGATACAACAATTAAAGTGTGCTGTACTGAACAAAATGATATATGCACTTTAGAAGTAACAATCAATAGTGCGGGATTATTTATCCGTAGCGAAGTAGCAAGTGATAATATGTACAATAATATAGATTTGGCTATGCCAAAATTAGAAAGACAAATTGTAAAAAATAACAAAAAGTACAAAAATAAATTTGCAGAAAAAATGATTGAAGATGCTTTTGAATTTTTAGAAGAAGAGCCTGTGTTTACATCTCCAAAAGTGGTTAAGAAGAAAACTTTTGAATTAGACCCAATGACAGTAGAAGATGCTGAAGCATATATGGAAGCTGTTGGACATAATTTCTATGTATTCTTGAATGCAGAAAGTGGAGAAATCAATGTCCTATACAAAAGAAATGATGGCAATCTAGGCTTAATTGAAGCTATCAAAGATTAATTTTGTATTTATATAATTTTAAAAAATTGAAAGTTTTGTGTATAATTTGCTTGACAAATTTACATATTTCTTTCAATTTTTTTGTTTAAATTTGCAAGATAAAAATAAATTTTATCAAAAAAATGCCTATTATTAGGCATTTTTTAGGGGTTTTGAATTTTTTTTGAAATTAGGTATTGACTTATGGAACTAATTTTGTTACACTATAGGTGCATTTTAATAAACTTAAAATGTTTTTCCATTTTTCATTCTACCTATATACATATATTTAGGTAAAGGAGGTCTGAGATGACCTCTTTTTTTGTAAAAAAATATTATTCACTAGGGGCTTGTGCCTCTTTTTTCGTTTTTAAAAACAATTGTATTATTGCTATTGCTGAACAACAGACAAGTACTGTATTTATAATTGCTCCTACATAAGATTTCAACAAAAACATATATATGGTATTTGTGGTGTTATTGATGGCAAGAGAAATTTTGTTTACAAATAAATTGTTGATGCTCATACATACGAAATAATTTGCCATTCCAATCATTGGGAATATCGATATTATGCCTTGCCAAGTAAAGATTCCTATTATTACCGATATGCAGGAAAACAATATGCCTATATAAATCATCTTTTTTTCGTGATTATTTTTCTTTAAGAAATAAGAAATAATAAGGAATAGAATGTCTGTAAGTACTATATATGAGCCAGTAAATCCACCCAGTATTAAATAGTGTGTGGCAAAAAACATATCAGATATAATTAGCCAAAATAGAACTTTAATTTTGCTTTTTGAGAATACTGAAAGAATAAAAAATATTGCTGAAATAAATACAAAAATTTGAGATAATATATACATTTTATTGCCTAATAATTTCGTTATTTTGCAAATAATTGACTAGATTTTGTCTAGTTTTTTCTTCGCAATAGGGGATAATAAATCCAGATGCACACATAAATACAAGAACTGATACAAAAATTCCAATAAGTCCAAAGTACCCGCAAGAATATCCGATACAATAAGCCGAAACGCAAGATACTTCTCTTACATAAAGTGCTTTGTTGGATACTCCCATAATTCTAGACTTAATAAGCATTCTATCTAGGACGAAAAGAGAAATAAATGGATAAGAAAACCCTAATGCTCCATAAATCAAACAAACAAGTATAAAGTATTTATCAACATTTACAAAAGGTAGAGCGATAGCAAGTATGCCAATAATTATGCTAAATATGGAGACCAATTTGGTCAAATCTTTCTTTTCATTCAAAATTCCTGCAACAAAGAATCCGATAGCATACATACTATGGAATACTGCATTCAAGATTCCGGCAAGAGCAAATTCGCCTTTTTGGATAAAGACAAATAGAGAATAAGAAGTAGAAATGATATCGTAGAATGCAAAAGTAAAATATGCAAGTCCATAGCAAAGAAGCATTTTTTTAGTTAATTTAATTGATTTTTTCTTATATTCAGAATTTTTTGATAGGGTATTGATTGCATTCGATGTAGCATCTTTATTGAATGTTTTTTGATTTTTACTTTTGATATAAAAACTAACAAGAGGAATGACGCTGATAGCATAAATAACAAGAGAAATTATCAAAACTAAAGTTTTGTTTAAATCTAGCAAAAAACCTCCTACAATAAGTGCAACGATTACACCTATCTGCTCAAACAATCTAGTTACACCTAGTGATTTGTCGGATTTTTGACTAAGAGAAGAATAATTGTAAATAATTTCTTTGGATAAACCATTAAGAGAATTGTCTAATGCGTGGAATATGCATACGCCGATAACTCCAACAATTAGATTGACATCAAGAACAAAAATAAACACATTGTAAATAGTAATAGGGATAATTCTAAGAAGTAGAAACAATTGAGGATATTTGCCATAGAGATTTTTGAGTAATAATTCAAATATTAATCTCAAGACATTGTTTCCCACTAAATAACTTATTGCAAATAACAAATTGCCTGTCGCTTGATAAACAATAAGAGGCACAAAAGCACCAACTAAATTGTTGGCAAAATTTGCAATCATTTTGTGAAAATTTAATAATTTTAATTGATCCATTTTTATCCTACATTTTATATTACTGAAATCTTTGGAAATTCGTCAAAATTTTTCAATTCGTGTTAAAAATTTTTGACAAAATTTAGATTTTGCACATACATATTTACATCATACATTATATAGTAACATAATTAAAAATATTTTGAAAATGAATTTGCTAAAAATAATTATATTTTTTATTTTGATATGAAATAATAATATGTTAGAATAAATTAAATAAAAGGTGTAGGAGCGTCAAAGAGTGCAAGCGACATTACTAAAATTCAATAGATTTATGTCTAATTTTTCTACAAAATTGGTGGGAGGATTTGTGCCAATAATTGTCTACAAATATGCACCTACAAATAAGATGTTTTTGGCAATATTGACTTGCGCAATTCAGTATTTGTTGAGTTATGTCTTTGACATTTTGCTAAAAAAACAATTGGTTAAAAAATCCCAATTATTCTTGTTTTTAAGATTGTTTCCCGTAATATTGTATGAAGTTTTGCTACTTTTTGTAGATGTTTATCCTATTTATTGCGCGATAGGTATTGGTGTAGGTTATAGTCTAAGCTATGTATTCAAAAATATTCCAACTGAAATACTTTTTGCATACAATAATGCCAAAAATACCCAAGGTACAGGAATTAAGCTATCTATAGAAAAATTCATAGACCAATCGGCAATAATTATAGGAACTATTCTAGGTGGATATGCTCTCGATTTTTGGAATTTGAAAGTTTTGATAATTATTTCTATAATTCTATATTTTATCGGCTCTTTGCCAATGCTTATTTATTACATTGCTCATATAAAAGACAAAAACTTGAATGAAGAATATTCTACTTATGCTCATATGTATCTAAAGGAGCAAAGTATAGATAAAAAACACGCAAATCAGGTTTCTGCCAAAATTTCAAATATTTACAAAAAATTTTACTTCTTCCAAGAGAGTTATAATGCAATATACATTCTGATGCCATTGTTATTATATGTTTTGACGGGTAAGTTTACTTATTCAGCATATGCTGGTGCTATTTTTGATGGGGTATGGGGGATATCTTCTTATCTATTTGGCAAGTTGGAACACAAAAAAGATATTACAGTATTGTCGGTAGTTGGTGGTATATTGTTGGGAGTAATGGCAATATCTCTAACATTTATGAACGATAATATAATTTGGTTATTCTATATATTAGTAGGACTAATTTCTTTTGGATATTCAGCAACATATATTTTTATGTACAATAGAATGCTCGTCAAGAGCAAAATTGTAGGGCGAAATACTACGGCAATTATAAATAAAATCAATATGTATTTTTTGTCAACATTTTTTGTCGTATCGTTTGGATTGTTCTTGCCAATTCAAGCCTGTTTCTATGTGGCAGGAGGTATGTCAATAGTGGCGGGTGCATCATCTCCCAAAGTAGAAGAGATAACAAGAAGGATTCTTGTAGACCATTTAGAAGATAATGAAATCAAAGAAGATTATAAGATTTTTTCTTTTAAGAGAAGATAATAATTTGAGTATTATGCAAAGTTGAAAAAGTGAATATAAAAAGCGGAAATTTGCATATAGACATTCCATATAATATTAATTAATAATTCAATATTTATAAGTGATATACTCATTGATTTGTAAAATTTATATGGTTAAATTTATGAAAAAAAGCAAGTGCTTTCATATGAGAAAGCACTTGCTTTTTTAAAACAAACTTATCAATAATGATAAAATTTCAAATCCGCTAGAGTAATTATAAATTGTTTCTTGCTACTGTCAATTCATTGCTTTGAATTTTGATAATCTTAGGATAGTCCAAAATCATATCTCTCAAAAACTCATTAAATCCATCTTTATCTTTGGCATTGTCTCCGACAACGTCTAGAGTATTTTGAGCAAATTTGGATTTCGTGCCGACTTTAACGTATTCACACATATCAAATGATAGAGTAAGTTTAAGTCCTTTGTTGTTTACAACTCTATAACTATCTCTTTTCTTGATAATTCGAATTTGAGGTTTGGACTTTCTCAAATATTCTTCTATGTTTACATTAAGGCCTGTAGGGTATACTTTGTAAATAGCATCGGTAATTTGTTGGGTATATTTGTCTATACCATCATCTTTTGCAATCTTTAGTTTAAAGAAATTAGGAGTGTTTTTCAAAAATTCAATTCTAGTAACTTGCTCTCCATCATATCTTATTATAAGTTCTTTTGAAGATTTGTCATAAGTGGTATAAATATTGATGCCTTTTTCTGCAAAGAAGAAATCGTCCGTATCGAAATAAACTTTGTCAATATTTGAAGTACCCAAAGCTCCAACAGAAAAAGTTGAGAACAATTGGCTTTTTAATATTGTACTCTTGTCAATCTTAATATTGTTTAATAAAAATCTACCATTTAAAAAATTTGCAACTTGAATTAATTCCATATGTAATATTATATAATATGTAAATATTTTAGGCAAACGAATTTAAGCATATTGGTTTGGTTTTTCCTAAATTTTTGTCTAATATTAATTTATGAATATATATATTATTTATTTATAAATAGAAAATGTTTTCTTAATTCTATTGTAAAATAAGTTTTTTTTTGTTAGAATAAGTAAGACTAAGAATATTGGTCAAGAAAGATTTTTTGAAATTTACAACAAAAAGAGTGGATTATGAATAAAAGGAAGTATTTGACTATAATATTTATGTTGCTTGTGTGTGTGACCACTTTTTTTGGTTGTGCAGATATAGAATTTATTAGGGCTATTGATAGCTCAAATACTATTATAGACAAAATTGCCATTACTTTGGACGAATCTCAAGTCAACAAGTCTGGTAACGAATTGAATACTGTGGTTGATATGATAGAGAATGATATGATTAAGTTTAGACAAAGTGTTAATGAATGGAAAGAAAATCAATTTGGCGAATATCCAGAACTTTTTGAGAGTGTAAAAAATGGAATTAGGGTAGAAGTAACCAAATCAAAAAAGACAGAACTATCTTTGGCAATAGAATTTTCAAATTGGAAAATGTTTGGGTTGTTTTACGGCTATGCCGAAGCTGAAGACTTTGAATACACACAATTTTTGGAAGATAAAGGACCATTTATTAATAATATTCTAAATGTTAATTACGAAGACAACGAATATGGCCTTTTTATAATAAATTACTCTATACTAAAGAGTGCTGGAATTACCGATAGCATCAAAGATTTTCAAGTCAATGGGACGAATTATTATAGTAAGTATAATGAGTATTTTTACAATAGATATGGATTGGAAGATGTGAATATTAGTCAAATTTTTGCATACCCAGATGATAGATTACGTAGTAATGCAGATGATAGTGAAGTACAAGGTGATTTAACTTTGCTAAAATGGGATTTAAGCAAAAAGTCGGACGATTTTGAAATGAAAATATATAAAATCACAGCAAATTCTGTTACTTGGTATATTGTTGCACTTGTAATAAGTTTGATAGCTTGTGTAGTAATTTTTGTATTAATTAAGAAGAAAACAAAAGGTCAGCCCGAAGTATTAATCGAGAAAAAGGATTTGGAGAAATAATGAGTGAATATTTTTTTGACAAAAGGAAAAGGAAGAGAAGTTTAATCAAATATTTGATTATATTTTTGATATCTTTTGTCCCTGTAGTTCTTTTTAATGTGTATGTTGCCAAAAATTTGGATAATTGGCTTGTAATTCTTCTAGATGTTGCAATTATTTTATGTTTTGTTCTCGTGGGGAATGTGATAGCAAGTAAGATTTTTGAGAAAAAAGACAAAAAATTAGAAGCGAAAATAAAAGCAAGAGAAGAATTACAAAAACGCAAAGAAGAGATATTGAAGCAAAGTTACAAAGCAAAAAGAGAAAAGAAAATTAAAGAAAAAATAGAAAAGACAAAAGAGGAGCAAAATAATGGCGGAAAGACAAACGAAAAAGAAAATAAATGATGCAAGAATTTTGCCTCATAGTATAGAAGCCGAACAATGTGTTCTGGGTTGTGCTTTTATAGACCAAGACGCTTCGTTTAATATTGTGTCCACTCTTAAAAAAGACGATTTTTATTCCGAAACTCACAAGATTATCTTTGAGGCAATGGTAAAAGTATTTTCGAATAATGCACCCATAGATTTTGTTACGGTTACAGAAAATTTGGAGAAAAATGGACTACTTGAGAGTGTTGGTGGGGCAGAGTATGTAATCAACCTAACAAATGTAATACCTAGTGCTAGTAACTACGAACATTATATGAATATTGTCAAGAATGATAGTGTCCTAAGACAATTGATTTTCGCTGGTCAAGATATTATAAACAAATCTTATGAAGATATAAATAAAGAAGACGCATTATCTTTTGCAGAACAAAACATCTTTAAGATTGGAGAAAAAGAAGATAGAGGAGGCCTTACACATATTAGCGTAGGAGTCTCGAATGCTATCAGAAACTTTGAAGAGTTGCAGAAAAATAAAGGCTCTATAAGAGGAGTACCAAGCGGAATATATGGACTAGACAAAATTACTAACGGATTTCAAAAAGGTGCATTGATTTTGATTGCCGCTAGACCGGGTTGTGGTAAAACATCTCTTGGTATGAATATGATTAATCACGCAGCTGTAAAATGTGGCAAAAAATGTGCCATATTCTCGCTTGAAATGTCCAAAGAAGAAATATCTTCTAGATCTATATGCTCACTAGCATATGTTGATATGGGCAAGGCTCTTAAAGGCGAAATGAACGACAAAGAATGGAAAGCTGTTCTTTCTGCTGGTAAAAAGTTTAATGAAAGTGAAATATATATTGATGAGGGATTTTCCAAATCTCCAATGGATATATTGAGCAAATGTAGAAAACTAAAAAGAGAAAAAGGCCTAGATATCTTGATGATAGACTACTTACAATTGATGCAAGGTAGCGAAAAAAGCAGGGAAAACAGAACACAAGAAATTAGTGAAATTACAAGAACGCTAAAGATGGCGGCAAGAGAACTAGAGATTCCAATTATCCTTCTTTCTCAATTGTCTAGACAAAGCGAAACAAGAAAAGACCATAGACCTATGCTTAGTGACTTGAGAGAATCTGGCTCTATCGAACAAGATGCTGATATGGTGCTATTTATATATAGAAGTGATATGTATAATGACATTCCTCAGAATGAACGTGAACAAGATATTGCTGAAATTATTATTGCCAAAAATAGAAGTGGCAAATGCGATACTATCAAGACTAAGTGGGTGGGAAGTATTACTTCTTTCTTGAATTTAGAAAAAGATGCGAATGCTCAAAGCTTGGAAGAAAATGCGCCTATGGAATATCCTAAAGAGCCTTTAAAAGATGAGCCTACAGAGACAATAGCAGAGGACAATCTTCCTCCTCAAGAAGAAACTTCTCCAATTGAAGAAAATGCTGTACCAATGCCAGAGCCAAATGTGGAGATGCAAGCCATTAGTGAAGAAGATGATTTGCTAGACATTTTTGAATAACTATAATGCTAAAAAAGAGTAAGTATTAAATATTGTATACTTACTTTTTTTGTGTCAAAAATAGAACTAGGAGAGAGAACTTGAAGAAAATATTTTACGGAATAGGCAATTTGGGATATAGTGTAATAGGACAGACAGTGTCCAATTTCTTTATGTTTTTTGCGACAAGTGTCCTAGGTATCAGTGGTACACTGGTAGGTGTGGCGGTAGCAATAAGCACAATATGGGACGGCTTGAGTGATACCATTATTGGTTATATAAGTGACAAATACAGTATAGGGAGATTTGGACATAGAAATGGATATATGCTCATTGCAACTATTGGAATGTCGTCAATCAATATAGCACTTTGGTGTATCCCGAATGGTATAAATGTTATACTTAAATTTATATGGATTTTAATAAGCTTGCTACTATTGGAGACCTTTAATACAATGTTTGCTACCCCTTACTCAGCTTTGGGCAATGAATTGGCAACATCATACAATGATAGGACAAAAATTAATGCAATAAGTACAGTGTTTTATTTGATAGGAATTATTATTCCAAGTGTCTTGCTTCTTATATTTTTGCCCAATACTTCAGAGTATCCTGTAGGACAATTAAATCCTAAAGGTTATGTATATATTTCTATTGTTACAAGTATTTTGTGCCTAATTTTTGGACTAATATCTTCTCTTTTTACTATTCCAAAAAATATTTCTAAAAAAATAAATAAAATATCGGAAGAAGATAAGATTAGGGAAAATAACGAAAAATTCTCGTTAAAAGTGCTTGTTGGAAATTTCTTTTTGGCATTTAAAAATAAAAGATTGTGCAGAATAATCGTGGGATACGTTTTGACATCTGTCGCTACAGTATTTTTGTGTAGTGTAGGTCTTCATTTTTTTACTTATTCATTTTTTTATTCTTCCAAACAAATTACATTTTTGCTTTTAACACTAATGCTTGGAACTATTATTTCGCAACCTCTATGGGTAAATGTTGCCAAGAGGAAAAATAAAAAACCGGCATTAGTTATTGGAATACTTGTCACTATTCTTGCAATATTTTCCATTATTCTTATATATCTATTTAGAATTGAAATTTATAGTATTTCATATTACTTAATGTTGGTATCAATATTTATATGCGGTGTGGGTAGTGGGGCTTTGTATAGTTTGCCGACATCTATATACGGAGACTTAATAGAAGAAGTCACAAAAGATGGTGATAACAAAGTGGCAACATATAGTGGAACTATGACATTTGCAAGTAATATAGGCAATTCTATTACGCAACTCATTGTGGGGATATTGCTTGATTTGATAGGCTTTGATAGTTCCCTTCAAATTCAAACTCTTGGTGTTCAAACAGGTTTGGCATTGATTTTGTTTGTTGGTGTGCAAGTATCGCTTATTTTGGCTTGTTTTGTATTTGCAGGACATAGAGAAAATACTAGTAGAAATAATGAATATTTTTCTTGATAAATTTGAGCATATGTGTTAAACTACATTAGTTTTAATAATAATTATTGAATTTGTATGTGTGCCAAACTACTTATATTTGAGTATTATGCAAACTTGGAAAATCGTAGGATATTTATACGTTTTTTAATAATTATTAATTTCAAAATTTTGCTTACGAGGAAAGATAATGAAAAGTATTACATCTAAAGAATTGAGAGAAACTTGGTTAAAATTTTATGAAAGCAAAGGACACGTAAATATTGGTGCTGTTTCGCTTATTGGAGATGGAACAACAGGTGTTATGTTTAATGTCGCGGGAATGCAACCTCTTATGCCTTATTTGCTTGGCGAAAAACACCCTCAAGGGACAAGACTATGTAATGTTCAAGGCTGTGTAAGAACGGTTGATATAGATTCTGTAGGTGACGAGAGCCATTGTACATTCTTTGAGATGATGGGGAATTGGAGCTTGGGTGATTATTTCAAAAAAGAAAAAACTGCTTGGACTTTTGAATTGCTTACAGAGAAATTTGGCCTAGATGTAAATAAGATATGTGCTACAGTTTTTGCAGGAGACGAAAGTGCGCCTAGAGATGAAGAAACTGCTGGGTATCTAAAAGATTTGGGAATTAGACCAGAAAATATTTTTTATTTGAACAAAGATAATAATTGGTGGGAACTTGCTGGAACTACTGGCACGCCTTGTGGCCCAGATAATGAGTGGTTTTATCCACTATGGGATAATAAATGTAGTGATAATTGTGATATCAATTGCGAATGTGGAAGATTTGTAGAGATTGGCAATGATGTATATATGCAATATAAGAAATTAGAAAATGGATACACTCCGCTTAAAAACAAAAACGTAGATACAGGATTTGGATTTGAGAGAATGTTGATGTTTTTGAATGGATTGCAAGATGTGTACAAAACTGATTTGTTTTTGCCGGTAGTTGAATTTATTGAAAATGAATTAAACATAGAATATGGCAAAGATAGTGCAACAACCAAATCTATAAGAATTATTGCAGACCATATGAGAACTTCACTTATGCTTATAGGTGACGAAAATGGCATAGTTCCTAGCAATGTAGGGGCTGGCTATATCCTAAGAAGACTTATGCGTAGGGCTATAAGACATTCTAGAAAAATTGGTTTGGAGACATCAAAACTTGCTAGTATCTGTGAGATATTTATTGACCAAGTATATAGCGAGGCATATCCAAATTTGATAAACAAAAAAGATTACATAATATCTCAAATCAATCTAGAAGTAGAGAAATTTAATAAAACCATAGAAATAGGCACGAAAGAATTTGAGAAATTGTGTAATGGCATAGAAAGAAAAATTGAATTTATGAAGAAGACTAATAGTGATTATCTTGCAACTCCAGAAGACAAGACTATTAGTGGCAAATCGGCATTTAGACTTTATGATACTTTTGGCTTCCCAATTGAAATGACTATTGAGATGGCTAGTGAAAAAGGTTTGAGTGTAGATGAAGATGGATTTAAAAAAGCTTTTGAAGAGCATCAAGAATTAGCAAGAACTACAAGTGCCGGCTCATTTAAAAGTGGACTTGGTGGCAATGGAGAGATGGAAACAAAATATCACACCGCTACACACTTGCTTAATGCTGCATTGAAGAGAGTTATTGGAGAGACATCTCATCAAATGGGGTCTAATATTACTAGTGAAAGGCTTAGATTTGATTTTGCTTGCGACCATAAAATGACAGTTGAAGAATTAAAAGCTACCGAAGACTTGGTAAATGAATGGATAAATGCAGGATTTGGTGTAGTGTGCGAAGAAATGCCAAAACAAAAAGCTGTAGAAATTGGCGCAGAACATCAATTTTTAGATAGATATCCAGATATTGTTACAGTATACTCTATTGGTGACGTATCAAAAGAGATTTGTACAGGTCCTCACGTTAAGAATACAAACGAATTAACCAAATTTAAAATTATGAAGGAAGAGGCTTCTTCTAGTGGGGTAAGAAGAATAAAGGCTATTCTTGAGTAAATAATATAAAAAGATGCACAAAATAATGCGAGTGCATCTTTTTTTGATTGAAATAATTGCAAAAAACTCTTATTTAATATATACTAAAAATAATAATTATATGGAAGGTTTGTGTAATGAAAGCACTTAAGGGTTTGCTTATATACATTGGGATAGTTCTAGCAATCATTCTAGGCATTGCAATACTTTTGTTTGCTGGAATGTACTTTTTCCCAACTTTTAGAATAATGGGAGTTGGAGTAGTGCATGGAAGTTCCAAACAAACAGGTGAAGTATTGTGTGTTGATGATTACTCGGGATACTCTAGTATGGAATTAAATATAAGTTCCAAAAAGTTTTCTATAAATGTCGACGTTAGCGATAGCAATAAGATAGAATATGCCTTTGACAAAGATGTATTTGGTATAGCATACGATACTACCGAATACAAAGTGCTTAAAGATATCAAAAAAGATGACGGAACTATCAAAATTAGTATGATTGTGACAGAGCCAGAGGGGCTTATTTCCAATACTAATTCTTCTTTGAAAATAACTGTACCAAAGACAAAGAATTTTTCTCTACTTATAAATACAACTTCTGGCAATGTCGATGTTGGGACGTCTGGTAAAATGAGTAACCTAAAGAATGTTACAGTATCTACAACTACTGGCAAATTTACTATAGGTGGCGTAAGTAAAAAAGAGGGCGACAACAATGCTACTTTGAATTTAACATCTTTAAACCTATCTACCAATAGAGGATACTTTGATATAAGTGGTGTAAATAGTTTGACTGTTACAAATACAATCAAATTAGAAGGCAACAATGGAACTTTTGAATTTGACAAAGTTAATGGGTCTTTTAATATTACAGGCAAAGGTCTTAAATTAGATGCTAATGAAATAACCACAGATTATAATGGCTTTAAATTTATAAGTGAAAATGGATTCTTTGACATAGACAAACTTGTCACACCAGATGGTGCTGAAAATACTATTGTTACAGAGAATTGTGATGTGAAGATAGATGAAATATCTGGAAGAACTGGCATTATTACAACATATGGTAATATCACTATAGGCTCGCTAAATGATTATGCAATACTAAAAAGTGAATACGGCAATGTATCTATTACAAAGGCAAAAGGAGATTTGAGCATTACAACAAATTTTGGAAATATCTCTGTTGCTTCGTACGAAAGAAATGGTAGATTTATTTCAACTAAAGGGGATATTAAGGTAATAAGTACGGGAGACTATGTACAAGGTGTATATACCGACATAGAGAATACAGATGGAAAAATCACCGTTGAAAATAAAGTAAATAGGCTTTTGGTGAAGACTTATGGCTCGTCAAAAGTTGAAATAACATACAAAGAAATCAAGGGTGGACTAACTGACCCGTTGGACGTTTTTCAACACAAAGTAGATTTGCACAAAAATAGCTCGGCTGTAATCTATATGCCTACTCAAAATTATAATACTCCATTTAAATTTAAAGCGAAAGGAAATATAGATGGCGAGATATCTGGTCTTATTCCAGAATATGGCGGAGACAAAGTAAAATCAAGCGAAAAATTCCAATATTTTCCAACAGCATCAGAACAAAATGAAGAATTGTGTAGACAGAGTTGTTATTTTGAATTTTATGGAACAATAGTATTCAGGGGTTGGTTGAATACTTAAATTTATAATGTAAGAAATTATTTTGTAAAAAATAAAAAGAGACTAATTTAAAAGATTTAGTCTCTCTTTTTTTAATTAATATTTTAAATAAATAAAAATCAAAATCGTTAATAATATTTAGTAAATAAACTACTTAATTTTTTTATTGTTATTAATGCAATCAACGAAATGAATGATAGCTTTGATATTTCTTTCGCATTCAATTTCTGTTTGGAATTCGATATAATATCTTAATACATTCTCAGTACCAGAAAATCTAATCAAAACCCAATTGCCACCTTCAAATATGTATTTAACTCCGTCTTCGCGAATAATTTCTTTTGGTTTATACGAGAAACTAGGTGCTTTCTTAGAAATTATTTTATTGAATTTCTTTTTGTTGTTGACAGATAGTGTTCCTTCTATAAATGTGGAAATGTATCCGGCGAATTCTTTGACTTCTTCAACTATTTGACTAATTGGTTTTTTGATAGTTGTAACAGCGTCTAGGAATAGTGCAATAGAAAACATACTATCTTTTGAAGGTGTATATCCTCTCATTGTAAGACCGCCAGAACTTTCTCCACCAAGTAGTGCGTTGGTTTCTAACATTTTTGCAGTTACCCATTTGATGCCAATAGGTGTTTCGTAGCATTTGCAACCAAATTGTTCAGCAAGATTGTCTAGGATATTGCTAGTAGAATATGTCCTAACGATATCTCCTGTGATATTGCGATATTTGGCAAGGTAATAGTATATAATTGCCATTACAATATTGTTATTATAGAATGTTCCTTGTTCATCAATAATGCCCAGTCTATCTCCATCAGCATCGCAAGCAAGTCCGATTTTGTATCTACCTTTGATAACTTGTTTTTTAAATTCTTCTAAATTTTCTTCATTTGGACAAGGAAGAGAGTGTTTGAAATAAGGGTCAATTTCGCTATTAATAATGTCCATATTTTCCAATTTGAAATATTTGGCAAACATTTTGGCAGGCTCTGCTGTAACACCATTCATTGCATTGAAAAGTATTTTGGTTTTGTTGCCTTTTAAGTTCTTTGATACAAATTTGTTTAAATTTTTGATATAGTCATTTGTATTATCAAAAATAGTAATTAGGCCTTGTTTAAGAGCCGTTTCGAAATCTAAACTTTTTATTCTTGATTGTTTGTTGGCAAGAGTTTCTAACTTATTTGTAAACTCTTCATTTGCGTCATATCCGCCTTTTGTAGTAATTTTGTAGCCATTGTAAACATATGGATTGTGGCTAGCAGTAATTGTAATGCCATAGTCCAAATCTTGTTGTTTTACTCCAAAATATACAGTAGGTGTAGGGACTGGGTTTTCGTAAATCAACGCTTTTATCTTGTTGCCAGCACAAACTTCTGCACACCATTTTGCAAAGTAATCAGACATAAATCTTCTGTCAAAGCCTATAAGTACAGGCTTGGTTGATTTCTCTTTTTTAATAATATTACATAGGGCTTGTGTGATTTTTTGGATATTGTTTTTTGTAAAATCTTCGCCCATTCTTGCTCTAAAGCCGTTAGTACCAAAATTTATCATATATCTTTCTCCTCTTAAATCAAATACAATTATATATCATAAAAATAAAAAAATCAATCAATCTATATAATAGAAATTGACTATTTTTAATTGTCATTATTATACTTTTTTAGTAAAATATATACAAGTGAGGTAAATAATGTTAAAAGTAGAGCATTTATATGTGTCATTTACAAAAGAATTTTATACTCTAAATGACATCTGTATTGATTTGAAACAAAATGGCAAATTGGTTATTGTTGGCAGTAAAGAAAGTGGCCGTACAGCTATGCTTAGAACGTTGGTAGGATTAGAGCCAAAAGCAAAAGGGGAGATTTTTTTTAAAAATATCAATCTAGAAAAAATTGATTTTGCCAACGATGTGTCTGTAGGGTATTTGCCGACAAATTTTGCATTTCTTGAGAATAAATCTGTCAAACAAAATATTGAATATGTCTTGAAGATAAGAAACCAAGATGATGGCTTTATGGGAGCAAAGGTTAATAATGCTTTGATAGAGTATGGATTGGATTATATCAAGAATAAGAAAGTAAAAGATTTAAATTATTTAGATAGGTTGAAACTAGCGATTGCTAGGCTTTCGGTGAGAAATATAGATATATTTCTAATAGATGATGTTTTTGAAAAACTGGCGTCTTTGGAAAAAAACAAAATAATCAAAAGTTTGAAATCATTAATTAAAACTAATGAAGCGAGTGCTATAATTATGACCGATAATGAAGATGTAGCCAAGCAATTTGGATATCCAAAAAAATATTTGGTCTATGGCTCTCTGCAAGATGACGAGGTACAAGGCTAGAAATATATAAAATATAAATGACGACAATTGGAAAATTATCCAACGTCGTTTTTTTAATCAATTTTTTTAAGTGAGCTGATTTGTATTTTGTTTGTATCTGGGAAATTGTCTTCTGTTTTTAATTCTTGACCTTTTAGATTTGGAATTAAGTTAATCAATTTTTGCATATCGGGATTATCTTTGAAAAGTAATTTGCTAAAGATTTGCATTAAGTCTTTTGAATTTTTTTTGCCACCAGAGAGCATTTGTATTAGTGGAAGGATAGTGGTAAGACTCAAATTGTTATTTTCGGTATAGACGTCTCGGTGTTGCGGGGTGTCCGAGATGTGTGAGTATCTGCTTTCTGATTGTTTTCTTATTATCTCTTGACCCGACTTGGTATATCTGAGTGGAAATTCGCCATATGGATATTGGTCCAATATTTCTTTTGGGATAGAATTCTGACTGTCTGATTTTGTATTGGAATTATTGCCTAGCATTTCAAAAATATTATCCAAAAAAATATCCTCCCATTTCTTTTTTATTATATATGTATCATAATTAATTTTTGTGATAAAGAGAATAAAAATCTTTTTTTAATTTAATTCATATAATGTATTGATAATTAAAAAAAATAAAGGAGAGAATATGGGGAATTTTAGTGATTATATCAAGAGGACTGATATAAATAATTCTGACAATATAAATGTGGATAACGATAAAAAGGAAGATTTAGAAAAATTAATTGAAAAATACAGCTCTCTTAGTGATAATGACTTGATGAAAGAATTTTTGAAAATGACTATTGAGAGAAAGAAACAAGGCAAATTGAATGAAGAAGAATTAACTATACTTAAAAGTACAATTCTGCCTTATCTAGATGAATCACAAAAAAATACTTTAGAAAATTTATTGGAAATGATAAAAAATGTTTGAGAAAATTGATAAGACTTTAATTGATAAAATAATTACGCAGAATGCAAATACAAGTCGTGTAGGTTGTATTATTTTGTCCAAAGAATATAACAAAACAAAAGATGAACTACAAAAAATGATAAATGATAATATCTATGAATTGCCAATTATTTCTGGATT
Source organism: uncultured Christensenella sp. (assembly GCA_964541825.1). Lineage (GTDB taxonomy): Bacteria > Bacillota > Clostridia > Christensenellales > UBA1242 > UBA11490. The sequence goes on from CAZIRR010000002.1 coordinate 73,734, forward strand.
TGCTATTACTTGTAATGTGAATTATATCTATAAAATTGCCAGCTTAAATTGTGTCAAATTTATTGCAAGTGACACAAAAGTAAGCAGTCTAATGTTTAGGACAAAAGAATTTTTGCATACAAAAAAATTAGTAGATAAATGTATCCAAAAAAATACACATAGTGTGGTAGTGATAGATACAGGAATATATCCTCATATTGATTTTTGCTTAGGTAAAAATCGAATTATTAAATTTGTAGATTTGATAAATGGTAGAGATGAAATGTATGACGATAATGGACATGGCACCTTTGTTAGTGGTGTTTTGGCAGGAAACTCGATAGTAGACAAACTAAGTGGTATTGACAATAACGCTAATATTATTGTCATAAAAGCACTTGATAGTGACGGAGAGACTGCATCTATTAAAATTTTACAGGCAATGCAATGGGTTTTGGATAATCGACAAAAATATAATATAAAAGTAGTTTGTATGAGTTTTGGGAGTTTGCTGGGTGATAAAAATGATCCATTGATGTTTGGAGTAGAAGTACTATGGGATAATGGAATAACGGTGGTATGTGCGGGAGGAAATAGTGGTCCAGATATGTCAACTATTATGTCTCCAGGTGCAAGCAAAAAAGTAATTACGGTAGGGTCTCTTGATGACATAAATAATAAGCCTTTGATGGTAGCAGACTTTAGTAGTAGAGGGCCTGTCGGTAATTATTATAAACCAGATTTGTTGGTTCCCGGAGTAAATATAGTCTCTACAAATATATTTAATGTTAACAAGAAATTTTATACGAAAATGACAGGAACTAGTGTCTCAACTCCAATGGTTGCAGGGGTAGTGAGTTTGCTATGTAATATCAATCCTAAGTATTCTCCTGACCAAATAAAATATATGCTTGTAAGTGCTTGTGTGAAATTAACAGGAGATAAAAATAGCGAAGGCTTCGGATATTTGGATATAGGAAAACTTCGTTTGTTGTAATGATTAATTTATGTGTTTACAAAAAAATTGCATTAAATATTTAATGCAATTTTTTTAAGTGCTTCTATAAATTTTTTGATATCTTTTTTTGAGTTAAAATAAGACAAACTAACTCGAGTCATTCCGTTTTTAATAGTTTTGAAATATTTATGTACAAGAGGGGCACAATGAAGTCCGCTTCTAGTAGTAATATTGAATTTTTCGTCCAAAATATTTGATACTGTATTGCTATCCATATTTTTTACTGTAAAAGATACTACTCCAGATTTTTCGCTATGATTAAATATTTCAACGTTTTTTATTTTATTCATCTCTTTTAGAAGATATTTTGTGAGTGTTGTAATTTTTTTATTAATTTTATTTTGATGTTTGTTTACAAATTTTAATCCACTATACAGTCCTAGTATTCCAGAAACATTGTGAGTGCCACTTTCCATACCGTCTGGATAATCTAGAGGTTGTTTTGTGCTTTCGCTATATGTGCCAGTTCCGCCATAAAGTAGAGGTTTGACAGTTGCATTATTTATTGCTAGTACTCCAATTCCAGTAGGTGCATATAATCCTTTATGTCCAGCAATTGAAAGCATATTTATATTCATTTTTATCATATTTATACTCTCGTGTCCCATACTTTGTGCACAATCGACTAGAAATAATAAATTGTGTTTTTTACAAAGTTTCCCTATGGTTTCGATGTTTTGGGTGGCACCTGTAACATTGCTGGTATGATTGATTATAATCATATATGTATTTGACTTAATTGCTTTCGAAATTTCTGATGCTAATATTTGACCATTTTTATTTGGTGTAAGAGTAGTATAGGTAATGCCGTATGTCTCTTTTATTCTTTCTAATGCTCGTAAAACGCTATTATGCTCAAATATTGTTGTAATGATATGTCCATTTTTTTTAGCTGTGCCAAAAATTGCCATATTAAGGGCCATGGTACAACCGCTAGTAAATATGATTTGGTCGGGAGTAGTGTTTACTTTTTGTGCCAAGAGTTCTCGACAATTGAATATTTTTTCGCTGAGTTTTAGTGCTTGCTTGTAACCTGCTCTATTGGGATTGATTGAGTACTTTGTTATACCTATAGATTGTGAGAGTTTGACGCCTAGTGGTTTTTTGTGTGTGGTGGAACTATTGTCTAAATATATCATAATTGCTCCTTTAATTAACAATTTTTATTTGTAAAAAATACTATGAAATAGGAATACATTTTTGGAAGTGAATTATGGAAACTATATTAGCAGTTTTTGGAAATAGAAGTCATACAATGCAATTCGCAAGTTATCTAAAAAGAATGGGGGTTAGGTGTAAGACTATAAGCACTCCCAGGGAGCTGAGTGTGTCTTGCGGAATATCTGCTATTTTTCCAGCACAAAATTTTAATCAAGCAAAATTTATTATTGATAAATACAAATTTTCTTCTTTTGTAAAATTTTATTTGGTTATAAGTAATGGAGTTTTCAAAAAATATCAACCACTTTGAAAGTAGTCTTTGACTATATGTAATAATTGTGCTATAATATTTTGTATGAAAAATAGTGCAAAATCTGTGTCAAAAGATGTAAAAAATTTGAAATATGGAGAAATTTTGAAAGCAAGACTTGTTAAGATTATTCAAAATCCTGTAAGTGAACTTGAGTATCGTAATGTTTTTGAATTGCTTATTGCTGTAATGCTTTCGGCTCAGTGTACAGACAAAAGGGTAAATATTGTTACCAAGGTTTTGTTTGAAAAATATCCCACTCCATACGATTATGTCCATCTTTCTATTGATGATTTGGAAAATTGTATTAAATCTTGTAATTATTATCACAACAAAGCAAAAAATATAATTAAAATGTGTAATGATTTGGTGGAACGATTTTCTGGACAAGTTCCCGATAATTATGAAGATTTGGTGTCTCTAAGTGGAGTGGGGAATAAAACTGCGAATGTAGTTCTTGCTGTAGGTTTTGGTAAAAATGCATTTCCAGTGGATACTCATATTTTAAGAGTAAGCAATAGACTAGGGCTTTGTGATACCGATAATCCAACGAAGTGTGAAAATATTATTAAGCATTATTTTAATGAAAATGATTATGGATTAATGCATCACCTCATTTTGTTATTTGGTAGATATTACTGTACTGCAAGGTCTCCCAAATGTGAGAATTGTGCAATCAAAGATTTGTGTAAAATGCCGAAATAAAGGAGAATATTATGTTTTTAGATAAAGTAAAAATTGAATGCAAAGCAGGAAATGGTGGCAATGGAGTAGTTGCTTTTAGAAGGGAAAAATTTGTTCCTAATGGTGGCCCGAGCGGTGGAGACGGAGGCAAAGGTGGAGATATTATCTTTAAATGTAGCAAAAATTTGGACAATCTAGGTGAATTTAGATTTAAGAAGAAATTTAAAGCTGAAGATGGTCTTCCAGGGTCGGCAAATAATAAATTTGGCAAAGATGGTAAAGATTTAATAATTTATGTCCCAAAGGGAACTATTATTAAAAATTCTACTAGTGGAAAAATTATTGCAGATATGTTTGAAGACGGTGATGAAAAAATTGTTTTAAAAGGTGGAGATGGTGGAAGAGGTAATTCTCATTTTGCCACATCTACAAGACAAGCACCTAGGTTTGCTGAGCAGGGTGTGGTGACCAAGCCATTTGAATTGATATTAGAATTAAAGACTTTGGCAGATGTTGGACTTGTGGGTTTTCCGAATGTAGGGAAAAGCACATTGCTTTCTAGCGTGAGTAATGCAAAACCAAAAATTGCTAATTATCATTTTACAACGCTTACTCCAAATATTGCAGTAGTCAATGGCTTTGGTAAATCGTTTGTAATGGCGGATATTCCAGGACTTATTTCTGGGGCGAGCGAGGGTGCTGGTTTGGGTATGGATTTCCTAAGACATATAGAGAGGACTAGACTTCTTGTTCACGTTGTAGATGTATCTGGAAGTGAAGGTCGTAACCCTTGGCAAGATTATTTGGCTATAAACAAAGAATTATCAAAATATGGAGAGGGTGTATCCAACTTGCCACAAATAGTTGCGCTTAATAAAGCTGATATGCTTGTAGACAAGTCTATTTTGGATAAATTTAATAAAGAACTAAAAGGTAAAGTTCCTGTTTTTGTAATATCTGCATACACGCATTCTGGATTGAATGAACTTATTGAATGTGTCATAAAGACTTTGGAAAAATTGCCAAAAATTGAAAGAGTAGAAATTGAAGAAGAGGATATTGATAAGAGAAATTTGAGAGAGTTTAAAGTTGCTAAACTAGGTGATGGTTTGTACGAAGTGACTGGTGAACTTGTTTTTGAAATTATGAAAAGAGTAAATCTAGAGGATATGACTTCGAATGCATATTTTCAAAAAAGAATTAAAAATGATGGAATCATTGATGCGCTAAAAGAAATAGGTTTGCAAGAGGGTGATTTGATTCGTATAGGCGACTATGAATTGGAATATGTAGAATAAGGAGAGTATGTAATATGTTGACGGCACAAGAAAGAGCGACACTTAGAAGTTTGGCAACAAATTTAAAAGACTTGGTTTTTATAGGCAAAGAGGGTTTGACCGATAATGTTATTAATCAAATTGAAGATAATTTGTATGCTCACGAATTAATAAAAATCAAAGTGCAAAAAAGTGTAATAGAAGAAATTAAAGATTTATCAACTTTGATAGCAGAAAAATGCGATGCTGAAGTTGTAAGTATAATAGGTAGCAAAATTTTGTTGTATAGATATACAAACAAGCCTAAATTTAGACATTTATTATAAATTTTTGAGAATATGTATGGACATAAGTGAATAGATAAATTCTCTTATGTCTTTTTTGTTTCTGATTTTTTCGAATTAAAATTAAAATCAAATCTGCTTACAAATGCCATAATAAACAAAAGGGAAGAAAATATGATGTAGTAAGTGGAGTAAGGTGTAATTAAACTAGAAAATAATAGCAGTACTCCAATAAAAAAATAGTTCTTAGATTTTTGCTTGCAAAGTACTATGCGAAGTATGTCTTTTATGCTATATTTAGGCTTTTTTTGCAATTCAATATTTTCTAGATGATGTAAATTGTTTTGAATATAAAAATTGTGCAAATCTTCTAATTCTATAAATGCAATTTTTACATTTTTCAAATTGATAGGTATATTAAATATCTCCAGAGATAATATCTGGATATCCGAACTTTGCCTATTTGAAAAGATATTTTCAATTTCGCTATTTGTAATATCTTTATTTTTAATGATAAAGAAATCAAATTGATTATTTATTAAGTAATGGCTTGGGGATATTTGTTTGTATGATGTAATATTTAGATACTTTTTTAGAACTTCCAAAATTGTGCTATTTTGTGAATACTTAATTTGTAATTTAAAATAGTCAAATTTATCTTTTTTGCTTTGAGAAATCTTACTTTTGTTTGTTTTGTGCAGTTTGATGGGAATATATATTATCAAAAAGGCAGTAAAAACAATTATGCTACTTATAAAGCTTATGTTTACATTTTTTGTGTAAAAATTACACCATAAGAAAAATATGCAAAAAACTATACTTGCATAGAATATTGTATTGGAAACTTTGCTTAATATTGTTGTTTTGTAATTCATAATTAATTATTGACAAGTGCGAAGGGAATATAATGAAAATTTCTAATAAAAATTGTTTAATATTGTATTTTTTTGTTCTTGTCAATTATTGTTATTTGTAATATAATAATGATGTAGGAGAGAAGTTGTATGGAAACTTTTATTATTGGCGATTTGAAACAAACTGAAAAATTGGCAAAAAAATTTGCTAAACTTTTGGTTGGAGGCGAAGTAATACTATTAAATGGTGATTTGGGGGCTGGGAAAACAACTTTTACAAAATATGTGTTAAAGTCACTTGGTGTTAAGGATAATATAACTAGTCCAACTTTTACTCTTATGCACGAATATAAGACCAAAAAATTTAATATTTATCATTTCGATATGTATAGGCTTACAAATGGTGCAGAAGCAAACGGATTGGGTTTTGAAGAATATTTGTATTCGGATAACAAAGATAGTATTTCTTTTGTAGAATGGTCAGAAAATATTAAAGATATCTTGCAAGGGAAATTTATAAAAATAAATATTTCCATAATGGATAATGGGAAAAGAAAATTTGAAATTAGTAGGTAATTATGAAAATATTGGGTATTGACACAACAAGAAAAAGTGCAAAAATTTTAATAAAAAAAGACAATGAAAAGTTTATAGAAAATATTGATGACAAAATTAAGCATAGTGAAGGTTTGTTTTTATATTTAGAAATGGCTCTTATGAAGGCCGGTCTTGAGCTAAAAGATTTTGAATATCTCTGTGGGGTTGTTGGTCCTGGCTCTTTTACTGGTATAAGGGTAGGAATGTCTGTCGTTAAGTCTTTTGCAAAATCTTTAAATAAAAAAATAATCCCTCTAAATACTTTTGAAATAGTATGCAAACATATAAAAAATGGTACGTTTTTATTAAATAGTACTACAACGAATTGCTACTTTGCTGAAATTAAAGATTCTAAAGTTTTGGCTTCTGGGGTAATTGCAAAAAGTGAAATATCAAATAAATTTGGCGGAAAGATCTATATCCTAGAGGAAGAACAAAATTTAATGAATATTGAATATAAAGATATAAACATCATTAATAATTTTGATGACTTATATTTTGAGGCTTTGGATAATAAATTAAAAGGTTTCACAACTGAAGTATTTGAGCCGTTCTATCTTCAATTGTCGCAAGCGGAGAGAAATATAAATGGATAATTTTGTTATAGAAAGTGCGACTATTAATGACGTCTATGATATAGAAAATTTAGAAAAGAGTTATCCATATGAAGTATATTCTAAGGCTCAAATAAATGAGATGTTTGGATACGATTATTATAGGATATTGAAATGTGTCAAAGATAATAAAATTATAGGTTATTTATGTGCGACAATAGTTTTTGATGAATGCAATTTACTAAAAATAATTGTAGACAAAGAGTTTAGGAAAAGAGGAATTGGTTGTCAATTAATTGAAAAGTTAATTGATATTTGTCAAAATTCAAATGTTAATAATCTCTATCTAGAAGTTAGATGCGACAATAAAACTGCAATTGATTTTTATGAAAGTATAGGCTTTGAGTTTGTAGATAAAAGATTAAGATATTACAATGGTGTTGATGCAAAAATTTATAGGTTAAATATTTAATGAATTTACATCTAGAGTATAAGTTTAATAGAATTTCAAATGAAAAAAAGTGCATAGTTTTTTTGCACGGGTGGGGAATGAATCAAAATTGCTTTGATAAAGTAGTTTCCAATTTGGGTAATTCTAATAATATTTTGTCTCTAGATTTTTTTGGCTTTGGCAAATCATCTGAGGGTAGAGAATATTTTGATACATATGAGTATGCATATTATGTATATTGTTTACTAAAAAAATTAAAAATGAATAGTGTGATTTTGTTTGGACATTCTTTTGGTGGAAGGGTGGCATTGCTATTAAGCTCAATATTTGATATAAATATTGAATATCTAGTGCTAACATCAAGTGCAGGTGTAAATTATTTTGATTTCAAAAAAGAAATAAGAATTTTGAAGTATAAAGTGTGTAAGTTTTTGGTAAAACACAAATTGATAAGAAGAGATGTTTTGCTAAAATTTGGAAGTGATGATTATAAGAAGTGTAATGATATTTCTCGTTCTATATTTGTTAAAGTTGTTAATCAAGATTTGAAAAAGCATTTAAAAAAAGTAAATTCAAAGACGCTTCTTGTTTGGGATAAAAAAGACAAAATAACACCATATAAGATTTGTAAAGTTCTAAACAAAAACATTGTCAGTTCGCAAGTGGTTTTATTTAAAAGCGGTGGTCATTTTACGTTTTTAAATAATACTTATAAGATATCAAAATTATTACTAACAATTACTAATTGACAGAAAATATGCACATATTGTCACAAATAATAGTAAAATTGCATAAATAACTATAATTAAACTACAAATTATAGTTATTTTTTGTGTAGAGGTTATTTTTGGTTTTTAATATAATTTTTATAATATATTATATTATTTCTGTATTGCTCATTGGTTTTATGTTGTATTCGGAGATTATGTTTTTCGTTCAGCAAGATGGATATAGGCTAAAGAGTATATATGGATATTTGTTTATTAAATTCAAAGAAAATATTCTAAATATTTTTATGTGCTTAATGATAATATTTTGTATGTTGCTTCTTGATATTGAGAGCATTTATTTTATTTTGCCATATGTGTTGATTCAAACATCTTTGTGGCTTTGGGCAGGAAATCAATTTGAATATATCCATAGACTAAAATATACAAAAAGATTAATTAGGCAAATTTCACTCTTTATTATATTTTTATTAATTAGTGTTGTTGTGGTATTGAGTTTTAATCATTATTACATAGTCGTATTTTTCCCATTTATATTTGTGTATGTATACTTATTGATAGGTTTGGATTTAATCTTGTTGCAACCTATAGAAAAATTGATTGGTAAATATTATCTGAGTAAGGCTAAAAATAAATTAAAAAGTAATAATAAAATAATTAAAATTGGAATTACTGGAAGCTATGGGAAAACTAGCACAAAAGAAATTTTAAAATCGATATTGTCAGAAGAATATTATGTATTGTCAACTCCCAAGAGTTATAATACACCTTTTGGTATCTCAAAAACTATTAATGAAGAAATGCAAAATTCTCATCAAGTGTTTGTATGTGAGATGGGAGCTAAGAAAAATGGTGAAATTAAAGAACTGTGCAATCTTATTGATGTTGATTATGGAATTGTAACATCGGTCGGTAGGCAACATTTAGAAACGTTTGGAAACATAGAAAATATTTATAAGACAAAAAGAGATCTTCCGGATTATCTGTACAATAAACATTGCGTTTTTAATTTGATGAATTATTATGTGGCACAAATGTACAAAGAATATTTGTATGATAAGATAGGTATTTTTATTTTGCAAAAGAGGCTGGGGTGTGTGAAGACAATCAAAAAAATCTTTTCAAAGAAAAACTGCAAGAAAAGAAATAAGTTGATTGTTTTCAATAGAAAGTATTTTGAGTTTGTTAAAAATGGAAATTTATATGTCAAAAACTTGAAAATCTCTTTTAAATCTTCTCAATTCGATGTCTATTATGGTAAAGACTTTGTGTGTTGTGCAGATACAGAATTGATAGGAATTCATAATGTTATTAATATTTTGCTATCTGTTGCGATGGCAAAAATGTTAGGGGTTGGAGCAAAAAGTATTGTTTTAGGCATTCAAAAAGTAAAAAGTATAAAAGCAAGATTTGAGAAAATGGAAAATAAAAATGGTGCTATTGTCATAAATAATGGATATAATTCAAATTTGGATTCAGCAGTATATTCTCTAAAAGCATTGAGTTTGTTTGAAGACAAAAAGAAATTGGTGGTGACACCTGGTCTTATTGAATGTAAGAATATGTATGAAGATAATTATAAATTTGGCAAGATGATAGGCAGGTATGCAAACGAAGTAATTGTTGTCAAAAAAACTAATAGAGAAGCCATAATTGAGGGATTGCATAATACTGGATTTAAAAAATCAAAGATATATGTAGTTGATGATTTTTCTAGTGCAAAACAAGTTATAGAAAAATTGCCTAGTGATTATGTGGTACTCATAGAAAATGATTTGCCCGATAAATATTTGTAAGGAGTGTTTGGTAGTATGGTTAATGTTGCTGTCTTTTTTGGTGGAGAGAGTTGTGAACACGATATTTCAGTTATTACAGGTGTACAACTAATTTCCAAGATTAATGAATATTTATACAATGTAATCCCAATATATATTCAGAAGAATGGAGAATGGATTACGGGTGAAAATTTAAAGGATTTGGATAATTTTCCAGATAATTTGGGGAAAACGAAAAATGTTGGAATGATTGCTGGGTCAAAAGATTTGTATAGTAAAAACAGAAATAAATTGAAAAAGATTTTTACCATTGATGTTGCTATTTTGTGCTTGCACGGTATTAATGGAGAAGATGGTAGTGTTGCTTCGATATTAAAGCTAAGTAAAGTTCCATATTCTAGCTGTGGATTGCTTCCTAGTGCTGTGTGTATGGATAAAATTGTGTTTGATAAATTTTGTGTGGGGCTAAATATAAACAAAGTAGAAAGTGTTGCTGTTTTGAGAAGAGAATATGATGAAAATAAAATAGATGTGATAAATAATATTTTTCAATTAAAATTGCCGATAATTATAAAACCTTCAAGACAAGGAAGTAGTATTGGTATAAAGATTTGTAGAGATGAGAATAGTTTGGAAGAATGCTTGGAATATTGTTTTGGCTATGATGATAGGTTGCTTGTAGAAAAATACATAGAAATATATAAAGAAGTAAATATTGCGTGTTTTCTCGATAAAAACGAGATGCTATTTTCTAAAACAGAAGAGCCTATTAGGTCTGCTGATTTTCTGGATTTTAATGCTAAATATTCGGCAAATAATTCTGGAATGGAAAGTATGAAAAGAATTTCTCCGGCTAATATTGATGATGAGACACTTGCCAAGATTAAAAGAATTGTGCAATCTTTGTATGCTCAATTAGATATGTTTGGAATTGTTCGATTTGATTTTATGATAGATAAAAAAGGTAAATTATATTTAAACGAAGTTAATACAATACCGGGGTCAATGGCTAATTATTTATTTGGAGATGATTACCCATATACTAGACTTATAGAAGATATGATATCTAATGCATTGATTAGATTGGAGAATGAAAACAAATTGAATTTGGATTATAAGAGTGATATATTGAAACAAGGATTTAATGGGTTTAAAAAATAAAAAGGTGAGGGCAAGAAGATTGCTCTCATCTTTTTTAGGCGAATTGCATACTTTTACTAAAATGTGTGTAAGGTTTTTTAAATATGTAGGTTGATTTGAAACAAAGCCCGCTTGATAATTATGCGAAAAATTAAATAAAAATTCACTAATTGCTAATATAATATTTTGAAAACATAATGTATATATTCTTATTTGCTAGTTGATAGTTATTTTTATGTGAAAAGGAAATACTGAATTTTATTTTGAACACTTATTTATAAGTTCTAGAATTTTTGCATTTCCGATATCTTTTGTAGCTTTTTTCATTGTATTTATGTAAAAATGTGCGTTGGATAATGTTTGTTTGATTTTATTTTTCAAAGAAAAAATTGTAAGGTTTTCTTGTTTTATGACACTTGCAAACCCGTTTTTCTCAAAATTTTCGGCATTCAATATTTGATCTCCTCTACTTGAAGTTCGTGGTAGTGGGATTAAAATCATTGGTTTTGCAAGTGTAAGAAGTTCAAATATTGTATTGCTTCCAGCTCGACTGATAACAATTTGGCTTGCAGAGAAATAATTTTCAATGTCGTGTGTAAATTCTATTTGGTAGTAGTCTTTTTCGTTATTCAAATCATTGTTTTGATTGTTTTTGCCAACAATGTGTATTATTGTATAGTCTTTTGTAAGAGCTTTTATGTTTTTCCAAATAATTTCATTAATGGCCTTTGCACCAAGGCTTCCTCCCACAACTAGAACAATTGGCTTGTCTTGGGTAATATTGTGTCTTTTGAGCACGATATCTCTATTGCCGTTTAAAATGTTTTTTCTTATCGGTGAGCCTGTATATATGCTATTTTTACCATATCTTTTGGCTGTTTCTTCAAAACTGCAACAAATATATTTGCTTTTTTTTGCAATTAGCTTGTTTGCAAGACCTATTGTTAAATCGCTCTCGTGTGTAAGGGTGGGGATTTTTAAATGATTTCCTGCTATACATACAGGAATTGATACATATCCACCTTTGGAAAAAATAATATCTGGATTTATATCTTTTAATATATTTTGACAAGTGTATATATTCTTTATTAATTTAAAAGGAATAAGAATATTGCTAAATTTGAAACTTCTTACAAATTTGACATATGGAATTTCTACAAATTTAACATTTTTTAATTTTGAGATTATGTCTTTTTCTATGCCATTTGTTCCTAAGTAATAAATTTCATAATTTTGCAATTCATCGATAATTGCAATATTTGGCATAATGTGTCCGGCACTGCCACCGCCTGTAAAAACAATTTTTTTCATAATTTCCCTCGCTTATATTATTTTATGGTGAAATTTGTCAAAATATGTATAATTTTATTTGAAGTATATTTATGCCTGTATTTGTATAAAAATAAAAAAATACAAGAAAAATCGCATAATTACAATAAATGAGAAAAAAGATTGTTTTTTGGCTTTTTTTGTGGTATAATTTTATTTGTAAAAAAATAGAATTGGAAGGAGATATACTTTTGGCGGAGAATTATAAGAGTAAAGATATAGTGGTATTGCAAGGTCTAGATGCTGTTAGACTTAGACCGGGAATGTATATTGGAACTACTGGCGTTAAAGGTATGCATCATCTTCTTTGGGAAATTGTAGATAACTCAATAGATGAAATTGCTAATGGATATGGCGACAAAATAACTATTACAATGCATACTGACAATAGTATTACTGTAAAAGATAATGGAAGAGGTATACCAGTAGATAAGCACCCAACATTAAAAGTAAGCGGTGTTCAGGTAGTTTTTACACAACTTCACGCGGGTGGCAAATTTAATAATTCCAACTATTCATATTCGGGTGGATTGCACGGTGTTGGAGCTAGTGTTACCAATGCTTTGAGTGAGTGGTTGAAAGTCGAAGTTTGTAATGATGGACAGAAATACTTTATGGAGTTCAAGGCTGTCAAAAAGTCTAAAGATAAAATATCTGGAGGGGTACCAGTTGCACCACTTGCTTGCTTGGGTCCTACTACCGATAGGGGTACAACTGTTACATTTAAACCAGATGCTAGAATATTCAAAGATTGCCTATTCGATAGAGAAACTATTGCAAAAAGAGTGCGTGAACTGGCATTTTTGAACAAAGGAATTACAATTGAACTAATTGATGAAAATCAAGTAGAAGAATTGGGTGACCAAAAGAGAGTGTATAATTATACAAATGGTATCAAAGAATTTATGCACTTTATTAATGAAAAGAATTCTGTAATATACAAAGACCCTATATATATAGAGGGCAAAAGTAGCATTTTGGAAGTATATTGTGCTATTCAACACGTCGATTTGTATAGCGAAAATATTTTTAGTTATGTAAACAATATTCCTACTGCCGAAGGTGGTACACATGAGACAGGATTAAAATCTGGAATTACTAGAGCATTTAATGAAATTGCTAGGAATATGGGGTTGTTAAAAGAAAAAGATCAAAACCTTCTAGGCGAAGATTATAGAGAAGGTATGACCGTTATTTTGGCAATTAAAATGAAAAATGTTCAATTTGAGGGGCAAACAAAGACCAAACTTGGTAATCCAGAAGCAAAATTGGACGTAGAGAATATTATATACAATGGGCTTATTAATTTTGCAAATCAAACTAGTAGTAAGCAAACGCTTACAGATATAATCAACAAAGCTAAAGGTGCTGCAAAAGTAAGAGATGCTAGTAAAAAAGCCAAAGAAGTTGCTAGACAAAAAAATAGCGTAGATAGTTATTCTTTGATAGGCAAATTGTCCAATTGCTCTGGTAGAAACCCTATGCTTAATGAGGTATTTATAGTAGAGGGCGATAGTGCGGGTGGTAGTGCAAAGTCGGCTAGAGATAGGTCTTTCCAGGCAATATTGCCACTTAGAGGCAAACCATTAAATGTAGAGAAAAAACGTTTGCAACAGATACTGGACAACGAAGAAATTAGAACAATTATCTCTGCTTGCGGGACAGGCATAGGTAGTGATTTTAATATAGAACATTTAAAATATAATAAAATAATAATAATGGCAGATGCTGATACTGATGGTGCGCATATTCGTGCAATTCTTTTGACTTTCTTTTATAGATATATGAGAGAATTAATTAATACAGGGCACGTTTATTGTGCTATAGCACCTCTATACAAAGTATACAAAAAAGGATTTGAGAAATATGTATACGACGAAGCAGATTATGATGCTATAGTCAAAGAAGCGGGAAGTGGTTATAGCGTGCAAAGATACAAAGGTTTGGGCGAAATGTCTGCAGAACAATTGTGGGATACGACAATGGATCCAGCAAAAAGAGTTTTGTTAAAAGTAACTATTGATGATGCTGCCGAAGCAGAAGAGATGATTTCTACATTGATGGGAGATAATGTTGAGGCAAGGAAAAAATATATAATTGCAAATGCAAACTTTAATAAAATAGACCAATTTGAAAGTAGGAGTAAGAAATAATGGCAAAAGATGATGATTTTTTTGATAAATATGTAACTAATTCGTCTAATTCTACTTCAAAAAGAAAAGGTAGCATAAAAAAAGACTTGTTTGCTGGTGTAAAAGATAGTCAAGAAGAACAAAAGACAAATGTTGTAGAAGAAATAATCAAAGACGAAATAAAAGAGACACAAAAGACTACAAAAACAACACGAAAAACAAAAGTAAAAGTTGATGAGTCCGAAAATATTAAAGAAGATATCGAAAAAGATATTTTGGATAATGAAGAAACTTTTGTAGACGAGAGTACTACGCAAAATGAAGAAATTTCCGAAGAAAAAGCCAAAAAATCAGGAAGAAAGAAAGCAAAGAGAGAGATAAGTCTAGAAGACTACAATGTCGACTATGTTACTAAATCTTTGGCTCAAACTATTCACGATAGTATGATTCCATATAGCGAAGCTGTAATTATGGATAGAGCTTTGCCTAGAGTAGAAGATGGTTTAAAGCCTGTACAAAGAAGAGTACTGTATAGTATGATGGAGGTAGGAGTTCTTCCAGATAGACCATACAAAAAGAGTGCAACAATTGTAGGATACTGTATGGGTAATTATCACCCACACGGCGATAGTAGTATATATGAAACTCTAGTAAGAATGGCACAACCTTTCAATATGGGAGAAGTTTTGGTTGATGGACACGGAAACTTTGGCTCTGTAGATGGTGATGGTGCTGCTGCTATGAGATATACCGAAGCTAAATTATCTCCAATTGCACTTGAATTACTTAGAGATTTGGATAAAAATACAGTAACGTGGGGTTTGAACTTTGATGATAGATTAAAAGAGCCAAATATGTTGCCAGGAAGATTTCCAAATCTACTAGTAAATGGCTGTCAAGGTATAGCGGTAGGACTTGCAACAAATATTCCTACTCACAATTTTGCAGAAGCTTGTAATGCTGTCATTGCTTATATAGACAATAATAATATTACTCTTGACGAGCTTATGAAAATAATGCCAGGTCCAGACTTTCCTAGCGGAGCTTATTTATTAGATAGTTCTGAAATAAGGCAAATGTATGCTACAGGCAAGGGCAAACTTTATATTAGATCCAAGATTAGCATAGAAAATGCAGATAACGGCAAAAAGAATATCGTACTTTCAGAAATACCTTTCCAAGTAAACAAAGCAAGTATGCTTCAAAAGATTGCCAAATATAGAGATGCCAATCCGAATGGTCCAATGGGATATATTCAAGAGATAGTAGACGAATCAGATAGAAATGGCACTAGAGCAGTTATAAAACTTAAAAAAGATGCCAAAATCAATTCTATTTTAAATATCTTGTACAAATATTGCGATGTCCAGACTACTTTTGGTGCCAATATTGTAGCAATAGCTGATGGCAAGCCTAAGCAATTAAGTTTGATAGAAATACTAGATTATTATGTTAAGTATCAACAACAAGTTATTCTAAATAGAACTAAATATGATTTGGAAGAAGCTTTAAAGAAAGAACATATTTTAGAAGGCTTGCTTATTGCTATTAGAAATATTGACGAAGTTGTTAGAATTATCAAAAATAGCAAAAGTGTTACCGATGCAAAAATAACATTGATAAAAACTTTTGACTTAACAGAAATCCAAGCACAGGCAATATTGGATATGAGACTTGCTAGACTTACAAATCTAGAAGTAAATAAATTGATTACAGATTTAAATAGACTTAGAGATTTGATCAAAAGATATACAGCAATTGTAAAAAGTCCAATACTTCAAATGAAAGTTGTCAAGTCAGAATTGCAAGAGATTGCAAAACAATATGCAAAACCAAGAAAGACAAAATTCTTGAAAGCAGATGAACATTTTGAGGATAGTTCTTCGGTAATTGATGATGATGAAGAAGGGGAAGATATCCAAACATTCCACTTTATTGCAACTCCAGAAAATTGTTTAAAATTAGTTAATTTAAAGAGTTATAATTTGGTTACAAAAGAATTGAGTAGTAATCCTACTCTTAGCGAAATACCATCAATTAGTTTCAAGGTTGATGATAACAAAGATTTGTATGTATTTACCAATATTGGTAATTGTATCAAACTTCCAGTAAAAAATATTCCAGAATGCAAATTCAGAGACAAAGGTGTATCGCTATTTAGCTTAGTCAAGAATGTAGATCAAGACGAAAAAATAGTTGCCGTTTTGGAATTGGATAATTCTCTTAAAGATAATAATCTAATATTTGTTACCAAAAACGGAATGGTTAAAATTTCCAAAGTTACCGATTACTTTGTTGCAAAACAAGTATATGGGGCTATTAAACTTGCTAAGAATGATGAATTGATAGCGGTAGACATACATTATCCAAATAAAAAATTGTGTATGTTTACATCAAATGGAAGTGGTGTAAAGATTAGTACAGAAGATGTATCTATTACTGGGAGAATGAGTGGCGGTATCAAAGGAATGGCTGTAGATAAACTAGACGGCATTGTTGGTGCTATGCAAACAACTCAAAGTGACGCAATATCGATGTTTTTGTCTGATGGTAGTGGCAAGATTATCAAACAGTCAGAAGTTGTAGATAGTGCTAGGAATAGAAAAGGAATGGGTTATACTTTCTCCAAGACAAAAAATGCAAAATTGATAGGTGCATATAAATTAAGTGTAAAAACTAATTATGTTCTTAAGACAGAAAAAGATAAATTATTGTTTGTATTGACTAATGCTTTGCCATTGGATACAAGAGTTGGCAGTGGCAAACAGATTACAAAAGAAAAGATTGGTAGTTCTTATCTATTCTGTGAAAATAAATGATAATTAAATTTTTTTGATAAATTTTTAGATAGGGTTAAAAACTCTATCTTTTTTGTTCTACTTAAATTGATTTGTTAATATATTTTAATAAAAATTGTAAAACGCAAAAATTAGACAAAAATAGATTTTTAATAGCAAATATAGACCGTTAAAAAGTTATTACAATTTTAAGAGAAAATATATAATTAAGGAGTACCAAATGAAGTTTGTGGTAATTAAGAAAAAATCTTTTTGGATATGTATAGTAGTGATAATCAGTATGGTACTACTATCTATCAATATTCAAGGTGGGGCATCGGCAAGCGTATTTTTTGGCAATGCTCCTAGGCTTGTTCCTATTTATTCGGTAGACACTCAAGACAAGAAGGTTGCATTGACTTTTGATACTGCGTGGGGTGCTGACAAGACAGAAGGTATTTTGGAAATACTAAAAAAATACAATGTTAATGCGACATTTTTTATGGTGGGATTTTGGGTAGAAAAATACCCAGAAATGGTAAAAGCAATTGACGACCAAGGGATAGAAATAGGTACACATAGCAATACACACCCGGATTTTGCAACTCTTAGCCAGAGTCAAATGGAATTAGAACTAACAACAAGTATAAATAGTATCAAAGCCATTACTCAAAAAGATGTAAAATTATTTCGTGCACCATATGGCTCATATAATAATACAATGCTCAATCTCTGTAATGAATTGGGTTTGAAAACCATACAATGGGACGTAGATACGTTGGATTGGAAAGGTTATAGCGGTGTACAAATATGCGAAAGAGTAATGAGCAAAGTAAAAAATGGTAGCATTATCCTCAATCATAATAATGCAGACCACGTACTTGAGTCTTTGCCACTTATGTTGGAACGATTGTTAAATGCTGGTTACAAAGTTGTATCTGTTGGTGAATTGATTTATGAAAATGATTATTATATAGACAATTTGGGTATACAAAGAAAAAATTAAAATATTTAAAGGAGAATGAATATGGATTTTAATCTAATGAAAAACAACAAAGTATTTATATCGGGAGAAGTAATAAGTGAGCCGAAATATAGTCACGAAGTTTATGGTGAAAACTTTTTTGAATTTGAAATAAAGGTATCTAGACTATCAGAATCGTTTGATGTAATTCCAGTTACAATTAGCGAAAAACTACTAGTAGATAGTGATATTAAAATTGGCAATAAAATATGTGGGAATGGGCAATTTAGAAGTTATAATAAATTGCAAGATGGCAAAAGTAAATTGATGTTAACAGTTTTCTTAAGAGAAATATTGCCATATACGCCAAGTGAAAATCCTAATTATATAGAAATTGTAGGATATGTGTGCAAAGAGCCAGTATTCAGAACAACTCCTTTTAAAAGAGAAATTTCTGATGTTCTGCTTGCTGTAAATAGAAGTTATAATAAGAGTGATTATCTGCCTTGTATAGCTTGGGGGAGAAATGCTCGATACGTGAAAAATTTTAATGTAGGAGACAAAGTATCTGTAACGGGTAGAATTCAAAGTAGAGATTATCAGAAAAAAATTAATGACGAATTAATTACAAAAACAGCTTATGAGGTAAGTTTAAATAAAATAGAACTTATAAAAGAGGACTCAAGTATTGACATTATGGAGACTTCGGTTGGAGAATTGGAAAATTATTACGTTAGATAATTGTTATTTTCTAAGAATTGTGTTAATCTAAAAGTAATAAGAATTGTGGAGGAGCAATGCAAGACTTAGAAAAGACTTCTAGAAAAAGTCAATATAGATTGATGATTGGTATCGTTTTTGTATTCTTTTTGATGGTTTTTGGGTATACAGTCTTTTGGGAGATAAGATACTATACTAAATATAATCATTTCCAAAAAGTAGAGGCTGTAGTAGTTTCTCAAGAGGTAGAAGATGGCAAAACTTATGATGTCCTTAAGTATATAGTTGATGGTAATGAATATCAAAAACTGACAGATTATGAGAGCAAAAATAATATTGGTGACAAAGTAATAGTGTATTATGATATCAATAGTCCTATAGGGGTAATATACTCATTGGATTACAGAAGATATGCTCTGCCAATAATTACAATTATGTTTTTTGCAGTATGGCTATCGTTATATATTATTTATAGGATTACTTATCCAAAAGTTAAGACAAGAGTTCGCAAAAAAAGAGAAACGCCAGTAGATATGTTGCTTGGTGACCAATAATTGTTTGAAAAGTACTATGCAAATATAAAAAAAGAACTATATATAGTTCTTTTTTTGTTGACAAATTATATTATTTGTTTTTCTTTTTTATAATGATATATGAGACTACTATGAGTGCAAGAAGTACAATAGAAACAATAATTATTATAATTAGAATTATCCTAGAATTATCTAATTCGTCCATTTGAATATCTGAAGTTAAGACGTATCCTTCAAAAGTATTTAGATTGATATCTTTGATAATTACCTTGGTGTATGTGGAGTTTTTGTCGAATTTTTCTACATATATTCTATCATTATCTTTAAGAGTTCTTATATTGGTTGCAAGGCCTTCGTCAAGTAAATATGTAGAATCTTTGCCAATTAGATGGATAGATGCATTTTCGGTAATTAAATTTGAAATAGTCTTGTTAGAATATAATACAATATCTGCCTCAAATATAAATCCTATATTATTTCCGTCTTGATAAGTATAAAAAGTTTTGCCATCTATACTAATAGGGTATTTGTACAGTAGTGTTAATTTTTTGTTTATTCCAAAATAATTGGTTATTAGCCTATTATTCTCATATTTCAAAAGTGTAGGGTATTTGTATACAGGGACAGATTGATTGGTTGTTATTACATTCAAAGTATTGTAATTGTAAGAAATCACATTTGTGTTGTTGCTTTTTACAAAACCTATTTTTAGTTGTTCTTCATATGCAAATAATATTCTATAATACTCTCCATATTGAGAGATGCCAATAGCATTAGAAATTTGCCCATCAATATTGTAGATATTTCCTAAGTCATAAGGGTATTCATAAATTAATGAATTATTTATTTTAAGAGGGATAATTGTAGATGAGGTGTCTAGAGTTACAGAATTTGAAATGTTTTCAAAATTAAAAGATTGTTCATTGTCTCCACATTGTAAGAATGTAAGACAACTTCTATTATTATCAAAAGAAAGCATTTTTCTTTTAATTATATCCCAATTAAAGTGGGAATAATCCTCTGAAATAAATTCTTCGTGATTAGTACTTGCCAAATTATCGTTTAATTCAATCGTATACAAAAGATTGTCTGATATTGCATATAATTTATCTTGGTCGGCAGTAATTTCTTTTAAGTTTTCAATTGAAGTTTGGGTATAAAGCGTTCCGTCGGTATTGAAAAAGTAAATGTCGTCGTTAGATGTGATTGCTAATAATTTTTTTTCGCAAATAAAGGCTATTTGACTATCAGAATTAACGTCGAGTGAAGATAAATTTATATTTTCCATTGTTATAAGCTTATCTTCGGACAAATATAATACTTGATTATTTGCAAGAATATAAACGTTGTCAAAATTGTCAGAACACATATCGGAAATATTTTCTATTTGTGTGCCGTTAAATTTGTCATAAGTTTGAGCTAGTGTATAATCTCCGTTATTGAAGGCATATTTGAGTATTTGAATTTTGTTATCTACGACTACAGAGACAAATATATTCTGTTTGCTATCAATAGTTAAATATTGTGGATTGTTTGCATTTGAGGGGATATTTATAAATGACGATATATTATTCTTTAGAATATGTATTCTATTATTGACACTATCGCTTACAAGATAGGTGTCGCCTTGTATATAAATATCTGTTGCTTGATTAAATCTGCCATAATCAAATCCAAAACTTCCCAAAATGATTTCATCACATTTTAAGGAATATGTATTGTCATCAAGAATATTGATTGATGCTGATTGAATGGTTTTGTAATTACTATCAGAGATATATACTTTGTTATCAAAAAATTGCAAATCGGTAATTTCAAAAATTGGGAAAATAGAATTTTGCAAGTTCCCTGGGGTTGAAATATTAATTTCTGCCAACTTTTCATTTTCTGAAGATAATAGGAATAAGATTTCATTTGTAAAGGTTGCAATATATTCGTTGTTGTTCCAAACAAAACTTTCTATAACTTTGGCATTAGCTTGAAATTTATCGAAAATCTGAACATTATTATTGTTGGTATTGCCCGTGTGAGATATTTTGCAAAGACTGGTAGTGTATTTGTCGGCAACAACTGATGTTTTGGATATAATATATGCCGATTGATTATTAATAGACATCTCAAAAGCATCTGAAAAACTAATAGAAGTAGGGCTGATTGTCTGTACCGGAGCTGTTGACACGAAATCCAAACTATATTTGTATAGTTTGAATGAACTAGAATTGACAAGTCCTATCAATATTCCGGTGTTATCAATATATATATCCAAAGCTTTGATGTCGTCAAAGTTGATATCACTAAGTGTAATTATGTTGTTTTTGTCAAAATTTTTGATAACATATATTGCGTCATCTACAATAATTATGGCATTGCTAGTTAGTTTGATTTTGCTAATATTTGAAAAATTATCAAAAGAAGTGTAAGTTCTAGTGCTTTTTTCAAAGAGAATTACAGATTTTTTGTCCAAAGTATAAGCAATATATTCTTGACCAATGTCAAATGAGGAGATATTTGTTAAGTCTGTATAATCGACAATATTCTCAGGATATATTGTCTCTGTTTGTAATGCCATAGCATTAATATTGCCATATGAAAAAAGAGTAAGCATTATGCTTAAACACATCAAAAATAAGCCCATTGTTACTTTTTTCATAGCCAATTCTCCATATTAGTATAATTTTAACATACGCATATTTTTTTGACAATAAAATTTATACTTTATTTTGCTGTTTTGTGTATTTGTTATGTAAAATTTGACTAAAAATGAAAAATTTTATAAAAAAATATTTTTTCAAATTAATTACTATAAGTAATTAAAAAAACTGAAATTTGTAAAAATTTTGTACAAATTGAATAAAATAAGCAAAAATTTGACATAAAGTTTTGACTTTCGACTTTTTTATGATTTATACTATAGAAAATCAGATTTGATTTGGAGGTTTGAATGAAATATTGGAGCAAATCAGCATTATCGATATATAGATATTTAGAGAAGATGACAAATACTATAGATAAGATAGTTATGGACATAAGCAAAAATAGCAATAATCAGATAATGCAAAAAAATCATACTACATATGGGCAGGCAAACAAAATAATTGAGTATTTAGATAGAAAAAGAAAGATGATCAATCTAAAAGTAGCTGTGGAAGAATGTCTTGCTAAACTCAATAAGACAGATAGGAGAATTTTGGCATTGGTATTCATTGATGGTGTAAAAAGCGATATGGTGGCACAATTTTTGGGCATAAGTCTTAGGACTTTTTTCCGCAAGAAGATAGAAGCTTTGATTCATTTTACTAATCAAATGATAACTAGTGGATTTGACTTGAAATTTTTTGTGCGAGAATATGCGTGTGAAAAGTGGCTTCTATCAATATATAATGAATGCGTATTGAAGTCGGCAACAGATGAAGAAATTATAACTGCTAGTGTAGTTAAAAGAATGATGACAGAAATATCTCAAATTAATCCAATTAGGGATTGTTATTGTTCTTAATATTTATCAATAATTTTAATTTGTTTTTGTTTTTTCGGCTTTTTCTTGGATTTTCTTGGTAAATACAATATTAATAAAATAAATAATAATGGAATAGACATCACAATTATCATAAGTAAACTAGGGGTGTGAGTGATGGGATTTTGGATATCGTTATTAGTTTCTTCTAGATAAGTAACATTTTCTGTGTTTTCAAATATAGGAGTGATAGATGATACATATTGATTGTATATGTATCCATATTCTCCCATATATTGTACAAAATACCACGTATTTCCGCCAAAATCAATAGATTCATCAGAATAAATTCTGCCAATAAATTCTATATTTGTTTCTCCAGCATTAATGGTGGAGATGATATTGTTGATTTGGGATTTTGATGTAGGGGTACTTCTAAAATTGCAGGTGCTTCCAACTTTTAATTTAATATTATTTGGATATGGTGTAGAGGGTGTAGACGTAATTTCCTTTACATCATTCTTCTTTATATATCCATTTACACCATTATACTGAACTTTATACATATTTTCAGTTTCGTGCAAAATTTGTACGAAATAGGTTTTTTCTGCAATGCAGATAATATTGGACTTTTCATTGCTATCCGAATACAAGTTGCTTGATACTTCAATCCTGGCATATCTGGTACTAGCATAGACATCAATTTTATTATAATTTATTGAACAAAAAAACAGCAAAATAACGATAAAATTTTTCATATTTAAATGATATTTAAATTTGGAACAAAAGTATATCCAAATATAGGAGGAATAATGTAAAAAATTACAGATAAAAAACTTATTATGACAGAAAGAGAAATTGTATCAAAAATTAAACTAATAGAAAAAGAACAGCGAAGGAGGAAAGAAGAATGTAAACTTGATTATTACAATACTGGCAAATTAATTCATCAAAAACAAATAGTGTTCCACAAAAATGCTAGCAAAAATAGATGGGTCTTTGGCGGAAATAGAAGTGGGAAAACTGAGTGTGGAGCGGTAGAAACGGTGTGGTTGGCTAGAGGAATTCACCCATATAAAGAGAACAAGGCTAGAGATGGCTGGGTGGTATCGCTTAGTCAACAAGTACAAAGAGATGTTGCTCAAAACAAAATACTTAGCTATCTCAAGAAAGAATGGATAGAAGATATAGTAATGATTTCTGGTAAAAAGGGTAGTGCGGTACAAGGAGTAATAGATACTATTTATGTTAAAAATGTTTTTGGAACGATTAGCAAAATTGGTTTTAAAAGTTGCGATCAAGGAAGGGAGAAATTTCAAGGAACATCGCTAGATTATATTTGGTTTGATGAAGAGCCTCCCGAAGACATTTATATAGAATGCAAAATGAGAGTTTTGGATAGATGTGGAATGATTTTTGGGACTATGACGCCCCTCAAAGGTCTTACGTGGGTTTATTATACAATATATCTCAATGAAAAGAATGACAAAGACGTTTGGTATGAACATATGCAGTGGGAAGACAATCCATACCTTTCAAAAAATGAAATAAATAGTTTAACCTCTAGTTTATCAAGTGATGAGCTTGAGAGTAGGAAGTATGGAAATTTCACATCTGGTACTGGGCTGGTTTATAGCGAGTTTGATGAGAATTTAAATGTGATAGAGCCTTTTGATGTACCAGAAAGCTGGTATGACAAGATTTCTATAGACCCGGGTCTACACAATCCCTTGAGTTGCCATTGGTATGCTGTAGATTTTGATGGAAATATATATGTCATAGCCGAACATTATGAAAAGCAAAAAACAGTAGACTATCACGCTGTCAAAATAAAAGAAATATCAGAAAGATTAAATTGGCATACAAAAAATGGCAAAATTGAGGCCATTATAGATAGTGCTGCCAATCAAAAAACTTTAGCAAGTGAGAAGAGTGTAAGTGAATTGTTTTATGACAATGGTATTTTGGTTAATCCATATGTAAACAAAGATTTATTTTCTGGAATTAATCGAGTAAAATCGTATTTTCGAAATGCAAATGGAGATAGAAAATTGTTTATATTTAAAACTTGTACAAATATGATTAGAGAAATAAAAGGGTATTTTTGGTCAAATGCCGATGTCCCTGTCAAAAAAGATGATCATTCAATGGACGAATTGAGATATTACATAATGAGTAGACCCGAAAATAAAGTGTCTTTAGTTAAACCAAAAACACCTTTGCAACAAAACAAGGATAGATTGATAAAGAAAAATAAGATGGCGGAGCGAGGATATTGGGATTGATAATCAAGAAGGTAAACTATGGAGAAATTTAAGAACAAAAAAATAAAAGAGGCTTTGATAAACAAAGCCCTTGGCTATACAACTCAAGAAGTGACAGAAGAGTATGGATATACTGGTGATGAATTTATTTTGCAAAAAAGGAAAACTAGCACTAAGTCATATCCTCCCGATTTGACAGCACTTCAATTATTGCTTGGTAAGGAGGTGGAAAGGGAAGATCAATTAGAAAATTTAACAGATGAAGAATTAGAAAAAGAAAAACAAAGATTGTTATCGATTTTGAAGGAGAGAAAATGATTATAAAAGATGCAAACAAAAAAGTGAGATGTGATATGCCTAATTGCAAAAATGTAGCAGACATCAAACTAGAAAAAGAAGGATTTTTTAGGGCTGTGGGATTATATATTTGTAGAGAGTGTATGAAAGATATGTATGAATGTTTGGCTACGAAAATCGTGCCAAAAAGTCCAGAAAATATGCTTAATAAAAAAATAAAATTATCTAAGGAGAAAAATCTTGAAAAATAAGAATAATGAGGAAGAGCTAGAACAGTTATTGGTAGATAGCGTGCTAAAAGATTTTGAAGCTAGACAAATAGAGAGGAAAAGTTTTGAGAGTACTTGGCAATTGAATATAAATTTCTTTCTTGGAAATCAATATTGCTTTATTTCTCCTGCGGGCGAAATAATAGAAAATGGCAAACAATATTTTTGGCAAGAAAAAGAAGTTTACAATCATATTGCAAATATAATAGAACTTAGACAATCAAAACTATCCAAAGTTAGGCCGTCTCTTACCGTAGTACCTTTTTCTGATGATGAAAGAGATATTGCTTGTGCAAAGACAAGCAAAAAAATATTAAAAGCTGTTAGTCACAATTTAAATATGAGTAAAATTCTAGCAAAAGGAACTATGTGGAGTGAAATATGCGGAACAGTTTTTTATAAAGTTGATTGGAGTAATAATCTAGGCAAGGTTGTAGGAGTGAATGCTACAGGTGGTGTTATAAAAGAGGGAGATGTGGAAGTGTCTGTAGTGACTCCATTTGAAATTTATCCAGATAGTTCGACTTATAATTCTATAGAGGATTGTATGTCAATAATCTACGCTAGGTCTTTTCACAAAGACACTGTTAAAAATGTCTGGGGTGTAGATGTTGACGGCAAAGATATTGATGTCTATTCTCTAGATGGATTATCAATAAGTGGAGGATTGGGATATTCTTCACTATCCAATACAATGGCAAAAAGGATAAAAAAGGACCAGGTAATAGTTATCGAAAAATACGAAAAACCGACAATTGAATTTCCAAATGGTAGATTGATTATTGTAGCTGGTGACAAACTTGTGTATAATGGAGAACTTCCATATATAAACAAAGCAGAAAACAAACGTGGATTTCCATTCATTAGACAAGTAAGTATTCCTACTCCAAATAGCTTTTGGGGAATGAGTGTTATAGAAAGATGTATACCTATTCAAAGGGCTTTTAATGCTGTCAAAAATAGGAAACACGAATTTATGAATAGACTTACAATGGGGATTTTGTCTGTTGAAGATGGGTCTGTCGATATAGAAAATCTGGAAGAAGAGGGGCTATCTCCTGGCAAAGTTCTTATTTATAGACAAGGTGCGACTAGTCCCAAAATGCTTTCGTCAGATAGTTTGCCTATAGATTTCAAAACGGAAGAAGAGGCATTATTAAATGAATTTAAAACTGTTTCTGGCGTAAATGATTTTTTAAATCAAAGTAATTTGTCTTATGGAAATCTCAGTGGTGTAGCATTACAATTGATGATAGAACAAGACGATGTCAAATTGAGCAGTAGTTCGGAAGAAATTAAATATTGCGCTCAAGAAATCGCTAAGCAAATTTTGAGACTATATAAACAATATGCCAAGATAAAACATACTTCCAAAATAATTGGAGACAATGGCTCTATAGAATTATTTTATTGGAATTCTAGCGATATTAATAGTGAAGAAGTTGTGCTTGAGACAGAGAATGAAATTAATGAAAGTCTTGCTCAAAAACGTTCTATGATATTTGAGCTGTTAAACTCGGGATTGCTTGCTGATGAAAATGGGAAAATGACCAATTCTATGAGGGCTAAAATTCTAGAACAGCTAGGGTTTGGTATATGGGAGCCAGTACAAGACTTAAAAGAATTGCAGTCAAAAAATGCAGGTAAAGAAAATTTAATTTTGTTAACAAAGGGTGAAATTGATGACCCAAAAGATATTGATGATAATGAAGCGCATATTCAAGAACACATTTCTTTTATACTAGGGAATGAGTTTGAAAAATCAAAATTAAAAAATCCAGAGATGGAGAAACTTATGCTTGAACACATAAGAAAACACAAAATTTTAATTAGTAAAGAAGAAATTTAAAGGAGATAATATATGTTAGAAAATGAATTAAAAAATGGAGAACAACCTCAAGATCAAGTAGTTCACGCTGTGGAGATGGGAAATGAAGGAACAAAAGATAGTGAAGGCTCTCCTCTGGGTAAATTTAAAGACCCTTCAGTTTTGCTTGGTGCTTATAACGAGTTGCAAAGTGAGTTTACTCGCAAGTGCCAGAAATTGAGCGAAGTCCAAAAACAATTGGAAGAACGAAATCAAAATCAAAAAGTCGACAATGATGAGAAAAGTTCACAAGAATTTGCCTGGGACGAAAAACTTGATAGTTTTTTGCAAATACACAAAGGTGCTGGTGAAATGGTTGAAGATATAACAAATGAAATAATTAATAATGAAACTTTTAGTAAAAGTAATGATGGCTTGGAAAAGGCTTATATGAGTGTTTTAGAAAAGAAATTTGTACCACACGAAAATTTGGCAAAAGATGAAGAGTTTTTGAATAAATACATTTATTCTAATGAAGATATAAAAAATAAAATTATTAAAGATTATGTATCCTCTCTACAGGATATAAAAAGCCCAATCCAAGTAACAAGTATTGGACAGATGGGAAGTATTGCGTCTACACCAAAATTCAACAATTTGGAGGACGCTAGTAAATATGTAGAAAATATGTTTAAATTTTAGGAGAAAATATGATTACATTGAGTACAGCCGAAAAGGCTTTGAAGACAGTCTATCTAGGAGTGATAGGCAATCAAATTAATATGGGGACAAATCCGCTTTTGGCAAAAATAAAACATACCTCAAATAATGTGTATGGTAATGAAATTGTCAAAAGTACTTCTTATGGAATTTCTGGAGGTGTTTCTGCAGGCGGGGAAGAAGATGCATTGCCAAAGGCAGTCAATAAACAATATTCCCAATTTAGAACTACTCTAAAAAATCTTTATGGGACTCTGGAAATTACAGATAAAGCTATAAGATGCTCGCAAAATAGTGCTGGTGCATTTGTAAATCTTTTGAATGAAGAAATGGAGAGTTTGATTAAGTCTAGTTCTTTTAATATGGGCAGAATGTTGTATGGTGATGGTACTGGTATACTTGGCACAATTACTACAGCGACCGAAGTAACAGATTCAGATTTTGTGATGGATAGTGTAAAAAATTTTGCAGTAAATCAAGTTGTAAGATTGCTTAATAATGCAAACACATCTTATCACTCAACATATAAAGAGCCTGTGACTATTTTAAGCATTGACAGGGCAAACAAAACGATAAGTACAAACTATTCTTGTCTTGGGGATATTAAAGATTTAAAATTCGCCAGCCTTGGTTTCAAAAAGGAAATTACAGGTCTTGGAGCCATCTTTGATACAACCAAAAATTTGTATGGTCTAGATAGAAAAAGTAATGCTTGGCTAAATCCTTATATCAAGGGAAGTGTGGGTGCTATTAGCGAAACTGCTATGCAAACAGCTATTGATGAGATTAATGAAAACTCGGGAGAAGAAATAGACTTTATTTCTTGTTCTTCTGCTGTTAGAAGATATTATCAAGACTGTATGAGTACATACAAGAAAAATATTGATGTTATGGATTTGCAAGGTGGATTTAAAGCATTGTCATACAATGGTATACCAGTAGTAAATGATAGATTTGTAGAAGATGACACTATGTATTTGTTGAGTACTAAGAACTTTGAAATGTGTCAATTGGGCGATTGGGAATGGCTAGAAGGTGAAGATGGTAAAATTATCAAACAAAAAGAAGGCTATCCAATCTATACTGCTACTCTTGTTAAATATGCTGAATTATTATGTGGTAGACCAAATAGTCAAGCAAAACTTACAGGTATTACAGGTTAATTATATTTGCTAGGCTTTTTTGCCTAGCAAAATTTTTTAAATATAAAATAGGGAAAGCTTATGAAAATAAAAATTGATAGTGATGTTTTTGATATTGTAAAGAGGGTAAAGGAAATTGATGATGGATACTACATTGTGTTTGATGTTTCTAAAAATAAATTTGAATTGCACAATAGTAAACAACAATCGACATATTGTCTAACTTGTCCTTTTGGAAATTTGGATAAAAGATTGATTGATTTTATACACGAAACAAATTGTGGCAATATTGACAATATTCTAGAGGAAATTGACAATAACAATAGAAATATAGAAAGAAATGTATACAAAAATGCGAAAAATACAAGTGATTTTATGTTGCGTGAAATATATGCATTTTCAAATAATTCTTCCAAAAATCTTGATGATAAAAAAGCATTTACTAGTAAATGGAGGTAATATGCTTGTAAAAGATATAATAAAAAAGTCTGCTGAAATTTTAGAATTAAATGATGTTCTTGAATATTATGCTGATCCTTTGGAAACACCTTCTGAAGAAGTTGCTGAAAATATAAATAGAATTTTGCTTGCAATAAATATTACAAACAATATGATTGCGTCACAGTATTTTGAGATAATAAAAAAGGTAACAATCAATTGTTCTGATGGTATTGTTCCTTTTTCTGATATATCTAGCAATGAAATTGTTGAGATAAAAAATGTACAAGATAGTAATGGCAAAAAAATAAAATATAGAGTAATGGCTGATGGTGTACATATTGAATGTGGTACTTGGGATATTATATATTCATATTTGCCAGATACTCTTTCTGAGACGAGTTGTATTGATTATTATACAAAAGTAGGAAGTACATTGATGGCTTATGGTGTGGTGGCAGAATATTTATTTTTGAATGGAGATATAAATAATGCGTATTTCTGGGATAAGAGATTTAAAGAAGAATTGTTTTCTTTATCAAGGCCTAGAAGGTGTATTAATATGCCTTCGAAAAGGTGGTATTAATGTTTTATAAAAATTCTAGTATGTATGATAAAAAAATAACATTTAAAGAATATATACCTGTATCTTTTTCAAAAGGACTTTTGGACGATAAGGATAATAATGAATTTGGAGCTTGTGATATTGTTTATAATTTTGATTACAATTCTGGAGCTTTGACTGATTGTTGTGGAGTAAGCAAATTGGTGACTAGATATGGAAGCTCTGTACTTGATTCGTCAACAAGAGAATTTGAACATATAAGCAATAGACAAATCAAAAAGTGCTTTTATAGAAGAATGTTACAAGCGTATCCGGGAGATTTTGTGTCTGTATTTATGTATCTAGATACTCAAGATAAATTTTATTATTATATTATAAATCGTATGGATTCTACTCCTATTAATGTGCCAGAATTGGATACACAATCTTTGTATGGAATGCTTTTTACTTACGTAGACGGGATAGAGCATTTGCTTATGTCTAGGACAGATACTCAAACTGTGCCTATGTGGTGTCCATATCCAAATTACGAAGTAAAAACTATTGACAATACTTGTAGATATACAAGTATGTGCTATTTTGACAATAGGACATTTGCGACGACTAGATTTCCACAAAATAGTTCGGTATTTTATAGTGATGAATTCAATCCTACAAATTTTAGAATAAATAATAAAAATACAGGTTGTGTAAAATTTGAAGATGAACTTGGTAGATGTTTATTACTTTTGGTATTTAATGATAATGTATATGTATTCAGAGAATTTGGTATATCAAAACTAGTCAAAAATAGAGATAAAGTAACATATGACGGTGAATGCGTATACAAAGCACAAGGTGTGATTTTTAGTAAAACAGTGTGCATTTGTGGTGATAAAATTTTGTTTATGACGTCAAGCGGGCTATATGAGTTTGATGGAAACAATGTAAAAAAGATTAATCTTGGATTTGATGGATATATTGATATTACATTATATTCCTCTCCTACAGCTTCATATTTAGACGGTGTTTACTATTTAAATACCAAGATTGATTTTAATGATGGTGAAACTATCTTGTGTGAATCTAAGCAAATTAGTGTTCAAAATGTGCTAATTAAGTACAATGTCTTGGATAAGACATCTTCAATTTGTAGGGGGTTGGATATTTTGAGTTTTGCTCCAATTCTAGATGAATGTAATTGTAGTATGGCTGTTGTTTATTATGCAAATACAGGATTTGGTTTTGGAACGCTTGATAATAGTGGTACGATTCTATCTGAGCCTATAAAGAAATTTTGGAAGAGTAAACCATATGATTTTGGTACAAGTACGGAAGATAAGTATATAAAAGAAATGCGATTATTAACAAAATCTGATATAAAAATCAAATTGTATTTTGACGATAAAGAAAAGGTGATAAGTGTCAAAGGTAAGAGTACTATGCAAACTATAAAAATCAACAAAAAAGCGAAAGTTTTTGCATATGGATTTGAGAGTTTGTATGGCAATAATTATATATCAAATGTAAGTTTTGTGGTAGGTAAATATGGAGAAAAATGATGCTTTTTTACAAACGCTGGACAAGTATGGTGTTTTAGATAATTTTTCAAATAAAATATCCAAATTTTACTTTGATAAAATCATTGCAACCAAAACTATAATTATGAATGATTTGGAGTCAATGAAATATGGCTGGATATATCTAAGTGTAACCGATGGGAATAATTTTGAATTGTATTATAATGATTTATGCTTGGTTAAGTGTTCTACTACAAAAGATTATTTGATTCCTTGTATATTTGAAAGCAGTGGAAAAATTGTCCTAAATGGAATTTCTGGGGAAGTAAAATTATTTGTATACGGAAATGGTTTTTTTGCTAAGAACTCTATTTATTTGCTTCCAAAAAATAATTACATCGTCAAAGATAGGGGCAATATGTGTTTGCTTAGTTATTCAACGTTACAAAATATTAAAAATAATGAATTGACACAAGTTAAACAATATGAAAATTGCTTGGATATTCAAGAAAAATTGAATGGTGATATTGTATGGCTTGCAAACAAATCTGATGGTGTATATCTATGCATAGAGACGAATGAAAATACAACAGAAATTCTGGTGGGTGCGGATATATCCGATGCTTGTTTAGTAAGAAACTATGGTGGATTTTTTGTAGTATATATAAGGGGTGATGATGTGTACTATAGAGGAGTGTCTTCAGATTATTCTACACTCACGTCGGAGTATTCATTAGATGTCGATTGCAAATACGTGCCTAGAAGTTTTAGTACAATTCAACTTGTCGAAAATTCGGCTTGTGGATTTGTAGGTGTAAATTTTGAAGATGGTGGTATGCATATATATAAAAGAAAAAATAGTTCTTTTGAAAGAGTTGCGTCCAAAAAAGCCGATTATTCAAAATTAATAATTGACGAAGATTATGTTGAGCTTATTACAATGACAGATTATGAAATATGCATAAATAGATATACTTATTCGTCAACAGATGAATTTGAATTACAGGACACTCCGTATGTAGTGTATAATGCAAATGATTTATTGAAGATAGAGGATAAATATCTTGTCTTTTCTAACGGTGTGTGTACTGAAGTTGCCTATGATCCAGATTGATTGTGTTTTAGATAGAATAATTAAAAATAATATATATAGAAAAAGTGAGAAAATTATGAATAAAAATACACTTTTTAATTACGAAGGATATGATTCTTTTAAAAATAATTCTAATATAGATTTGCAAAATGAAATTTTACAAATTTGTGACCCAGATAATATCTTTGCATTTTGCGAATTTGAAGAAAATGAATTGAATTTAATAAAAAAAACAAAAGAGAAACTTGATGCGAGGAATGATGAATTTTCAAATGAAATAATTATTGAATTCGTCTCGAAAGAAGTATTGGATAAGTTTCATATAAAATTGTCTGAAATAAAAAAGAAAATTCAAGCAAATGGCTTTAAGCAATATTATTATAATAATCTTAAAAACAAAAGTATTGTCAATTGCAATATAAAAAGAAGTGTGGAATTGACTAAATATTTGCAAGGTCTAGCAAAAGAGCAAAATGATTTGGAAAAAGAATACAATGAAAATATAGTTCAATTAAATGAAATTCAATTGAAAAGTTTTGACGATTATGGAAAAATGTTGCAAGATTTCTGCGATAAAAAAGAAATTTGTAAAACTATAAAGGATATAGAAGAGAGATATAATATAGAACTTTTGAAAATCTATTTATCAAGGAAAATTGCCTACTTGATTTTGCATAATTTTGATAAAAATAAACTTCCTCAAATATTACAATCATTAAAAGATAGTGAGGTTTTTAAAAACAATTTTGCATTTGTATATGAAGGTATTTTGGGAGTATTAAAATGTGGGAACAAATAGTAAATTTAGCTATAAGTAATGGTTTGTTCGCTGTACTGTTTTTGGGACTTCTTGTATATCAATTGAGGGATAGTCGGGCTAGAGAACAGAAATATCAGAATACTATCGAAAAACTTGGTAATTCTTTGGAAATTGTTAAGCAAGTAAAAGAAGATGTTGAAGATATTAAAGATAAAATAAATTCAAACAAAGTTGTTTTTAAGAAAACAAAGGAGGAAAAAATTGAAGAAAAAAATTAGAACTACTTCTTTTTGGCTAGGATTATGCGGTGCCGTTGTTTTAATATTAGAAACAATATCAAACATCTTTAATTTGAATTTGCATTCAAAAGAAGTAGAAAGCATAATTTTAGCAATTTGTTCGGCACTTGTAATGCTTGGGATTATTACAAAAAAAGATATTTCAGACGAAAAAGATTTATCTAGCAAAGAATTGTTGGAAGATATCAACAAAGAAAGCAAAGATGAAAATGAATAGTAAAAGATTGGGTGTTTAAATTTTTTTAAACACCTTTTTTTATTTATTTGATTGCTAATATGTCTTTTTTAATGTATACTAAAACATATAAGGATATTTATGATATATAAAAATACACTAAAAATTACTCTTTCCAATTTTGATATTGTTTGGAAGACCATTATCTATTATTTACTTGTTTTTGCACTTACTGGTGTACTATCTTTTTTGTGTCTTGAGCCAATTTACAAGATTTTAGTTCAATCGGGATTTGTGGAAAATTTAACTAATGCATATTCTAATTTTTTGACCAATTTAAACTTGACGCAATTTCTTGCGGAAGCAGATGATTTGGTGTGGCAGATAGGGTCTATTTTGAAACATAATTTATCTGTTGTTTGGGTTAATTTTGCAGGTCTTGGTATAATTATCTTTTTCTTTAGGACATTCTTGTCAAATTTGACAATTATGGCATCGTGTAATTCTTTGCATTATTATATGGGTAGTATGAATAAGCACGGATTTTATGCTAGTTTCAAAGAAACTTTTGGTATTAATATAAGAGTTCAATTATTGTATTTTGTAGTGAGTTTCCCAATTAAAATTATATTTTATTGCTTGTGTTTCTTGTGTATCAAATTGATAGGTGTATCATTTTGGTTTACATTGCTTGCGATAGTTCTGCTACTTGTGTTGTTATGTTGTTTTTGTGCATTAAAACATTGTGTGTTAGACGGTTGGGTGCCTACAATTGTTGTAATGAATTATGGAATTTGGAAATCTTTAAAAACTAGTATTAAAAATTCTTTTAGAATTTTCCCTCGAGTTTTTGCTGGTGCAATTGGTGTTGTGGCGACATTGATTATTACAAATTTTTTCATAGGTTTATTTACCTTTATGGTAGGTCTTTTGATAACAGTTCCGTTCTCCTACTTCTTGGTTAGTGTTTTTGGAATGATTATTACGTACGAAGGGCAAGGTATGAGGTATTATGTCGATGTGTACAATGTTATTACTCCCAAAAAGAAAGATGCCTCTGACAAACTAAATTCAATGAAATATCTAGTTTAATATATATAATCTGCATAATTAATTATGTAAGTAATTTTATGCGGGTTTTATTTTTTTTGTAATTTATTGAAAAATTTATTATCTATTTTGCTTTTATTTATTGATTTTTTGAAATTATTATAGTATACTTGGCTGTAGTGAAGTTAGTTTATGAATGTATCAATTGTTTGTAATTTTTTCAAAAAAGAGCAAACATAAACTAAAGAATGTTTTATGTTTAGGTATAATTGGTTATTATTGAATGAAATCTAATGTGCAAAACATATAATAAATTTTTTTAATTTTGCAAAAGTTGATAAATAAATGTAATTAATAATAAAATTCAAATAATATGTGGTGGATTTGGATTTTAATAAAAGATATTGATTTTGTCTTTTGCGTGCATACGTGTTAGAGTGAATATTTCTAATGAGTTGTGGCACTTTGATGATAAGAATATCTTCTATTTAATGATTTTTGATAAATTTATTAGCATAGATATATTTAAGTCTTTTTAATTGCAATTTGTTTATTGATAAATACTAAAGCAAGTAGGCTTTTGATATTTTTTGCGAATAAATTAATACATATAAATTACTTTAAATTAAAAACATCAAGGAGATAATTATGATAAAACAACAAGCAGGAATGAAATTGTCTTTTTTAGGGGGTGTTGGCGAAGTTGGCAAGAACTTAATGGTTTTGGAATATAATAATGAAATGATTATTATAGATAGTGGTCTTGCTTTTCCTTCTGACGATATGCCTGGAATAGATATCGTTATTCCAGATTTTACTTATTTAATTAATAATAGACAAAAAATTAAAGCAATACTTATTACTCATGGACACGAAGACCATATTGGAGCTTTACCTTATTTATTGAGAGAACTTCCAAATGTTCCAGTTTATGCAAGTAAATTAAGTGTGGCATTGATAGAAAACAAATTAAAAGAACACAAAAAAATTAAATGCAAACCAAATTGCGTTAAACCAAAACAAATCATAAAAATAGGCAACTATTTCCAAGTAGAATTTGTCAAAGTTACTCATAGTATTAGTGGTGCTATGGCTTTGGCTATTACAACACCAGCGGGTGTTTATTTCCACACTGGTGATTTCAAATTGGACTATACCCCAATAGATGGTGATTCTATGGATTTGATAAGAATTGCTGAAATTGGTAGAAAGGGAGTATTGTTGCTAACTGCAGATAGTACAAATGCTGAAAGACCAGGATTTAGTATGTCCGAAAGAAAAGTTGGCGCAACTTTGGACAATTTGTTTGTACAGAATGCACAAAAGAGAATAATAATTGCTACATTTGCTAGTAATGTTCATAGAATACAGCAAATTCTTAATATTTGTGAAAAATATGGTAGAAAGATAGTATTTACCGGTAGAAGTATGCTTAATATTTGCGAAACTGCAGCTAAGATAGGTGAATTAAAATTCAATAAAGAAATCGTTGTAGACGTAAACAATATGGAAAAATACGAAGATAAACAAATTTGTATTTTGTGTACAGGTAGTCAAGGTGAAGAGAATAGTGCATTGGCACGTATGGCAAATGGAGAATTCAATAAAATCGAGATCGGTAATAACGATTATGTAATATTTTCATCATCAACTATTCCTGGTAATGAAAAAGAAATTAATAATGTTATCAATCTTTTGTACTCAAAAGGTGCTTCAATTATATACGAATCTTTGGCAGAAGTGCATGTAAGTGGACACGCTTATCAAGAAGAACTAAAAACTATGCAAACATTGCTAAAACCAAAATTCTTTATTCCAGTGCATGGTGAATATAGACACTTGAGAGCACATAGCAATCTTGCAAAAGATTTGGGAATGAACGAGAGAAATATTGTTATTCCAGAAATGGGGGATACAATACTTATTAATAAAAATGTTGTGAAAAAAATAGGTACAGTTCCTAGCGGAATTAAGCTTGTAGATGGATTTGAAGTAA
Organism: uncultured Christensenella sp.; assembly: GCA_964541825.1. Taxonomy (GTDB): domain Bacteria; phylum Bacillota; class Clostridia; order Christensenellales; family UBA1242; genus UBA11490. Next base: position 110,829 of record CAZIRR010000002.1, read on the forward strand.
GTGAAGCTGGTGGAATTGTTCAAAGAGATAGAATGCAACTTGCTGAAGAGGGCATATGTATTGTTACTATCACTATTTCTGCAAGAAATGGCTCATTGACTAGTAAGCCAGATATCTTGACTAGAGGATTTATGACAATCAAAGGTAATGAAGATATGATTGAAGAAGTTAAAGAATTAATTTTGAATCAAATCATCAATGCTAACTTCAAAACTCAAGATTGGTCAATGATAAAAGGTAGTGTTAAGAAGACATTGCAAACATATTTCTTTAGAAAAGTAAAAAGAAAACCTTTGATTATCCCAATTATTATTGAAACAAACTAAGAGAGAAAAATGGAATTCGAAAAAATCATAAATGCACTACAAGATGAGAAGTGCTATGCAAATCAAAATTATGTGCCTATAATTAGGGAAAAATCTGCAAAATTCTTGTATGATTTTGTTCAAAAAAACAAATGCAAAAATGTTTTGGAGATTGGCACTGCAATTGGCTTCAGTGGAAGTATAATTATTGGTGCTGGAGCAGAAAGTCTGACAACTATTGATATCAATAAAGATTACCTAAAAATGGCAAAACATACATTTGAGAAAATGAATATTGCAGATAAAATTCAAATTTTGCAAGGAGATGCGTTTGATTACATCAAGCAATTTAAAAAAGATAATAAAAAATTTGATATGATATTTCTTGATGGTGCAAAAGGTCAGTATGTGAATTATCTGCCCGTACTGGCTTGCCTTCTTGAAGATAATGGCGTAATATTTGCAGATAATGTTTTGTTACACGGAATGGTTGAAAGTAAAGAGCTTATACCTCACAAAAAAAGAACGATGGTAGTTAATTTGAGAAAATATTTAGATTTGGTAAATAGAGAGCCATATGAAACTGAATTGGTTAGATTAGAAGACGGTATTGCTATTACCACTATCAAAGGAGAGTAAATAGATGTGTGAATTGTTGTCACCTGCGGGCAATATGGAAAAATTGAAAGTTGCATTTCAATATGGCGCAGATGCCTGTTACCTGGCTGGAAAAAGCTTTGGTCTTAGAGCATTTTCTGGCAATTTTGATAACGATGAAATGCAAGAAGCAGTAAATATTGCTCATAAGCTAAACAAGAAAATATATGTTACAGTAAATATAGTTGCACACAATAATGATTTTGAGGGGCTTGATAAATATTTGCAATTTTTAGAAAATATCGAAGTTAATGGGATAATTGTCAGTGATATTGGAATAATGAAATTAGCAAAAGAAGTTGCTCCAAAATTAGAATTGCATATCTCCACACAGGCAAATATTACCAATAAATATACTGCTAAATTTTATTGTGATTTAGGAGCAAAAAGATTGGTTTTGGCAAGGGAACTTAGTCTAGATGAAATCAAAGAGATTAGGCAATTTATACCAAAAGATGTTGAGATTGAGACATTTGTCCATGGTGCTATGTGTATATCGTATAGCGGTAGGTGTCTTTTGTCCAATTACTTATCGGGAAGAGATAGTAATAGAGGTGCTTGTATCCAAGCTTGTCGATTTGAATATTCTATATGTGAAAAATCTAGAAATGGAGAACATTATGATATTCAAGAAGACAATAGAGGTACATATATCTTGAATAGCAAAGATTTGTGTATGATTGAATATTTGCAAAATTTGATTGATGCTGGAGTAACATCATTTAAGATTGAAGGAAGAATGAAAAGCCCTTATTATGTTGCAACAATCACAAATGCCTATCGTAGAGCAATTGATGATGTTTTAAATGGTAGACAATTTGATATGTTTTTACTTAGTGAGGTTGAAAAAACTAGCCATAGAAGATATACAACTGGTTTTTATTTTGGAAGTAAAGACAAAGAATATATTTTGGATAGTATGCCAATTCAATCATATGAATTTATGGCAATTGTTAAAGAAGATGCCAAAGATGGATATGTACTGATAGAACAACGTAATAGATTTAAGATTGGTGACACACTTGAAGTCTTGTCTCCAAACGATACGTTCAATCAAAAAATTTTTGTAGAGAGTATGCTTGATGAAAACGATGAAATGGTGGAAGATGCGAGCAGGGTGCAACAATTATTAAAATTGAAGACATCTCTAGATTTAAAGGAAGGCGATATTTTAAGAAAAGTAGTTGTAGAAAAGAACTAAATCAATACATCTTGTTTGATAAAACTATGTAGAATCTAATACATAGTTTTAATTTAAACAAATAATGGAAATAATTATATAAATTTTAAAATAATAATAAGTAAAAATATACCTAAAATAATTGAGGGTATATTTTTTTATTTTTTTTAAAATTTTGATATAATAATTACCCCGATGAATTTCACGAATAAATATGTAGAAAATAGCATAAATATGCAAGGGGGATAAAAAATAAAAAACATCAAGGTGTCAAGTGTCTTCTCGTGTATAAAGATACAAAAAAGTAAATAAATATACACGGTTGTATAATGATTTTTTCGTAATATAAAACAAGCATTTTTGTGAATAAAAATAAGTCAAAGAGAATAAATATACATAATTTTATTGTGGTATTTTAATAAAAATTTCATTGGACAGGCAAAAATAGACAATTTTCGACATATATTACATCAAGGGGTGTGATATGGTTGTAGAAAGTTTTATGATGTTCTTACAAAAGATTATGTTTTTTTCGTCATATATTAAGAATTGCTCATCGTTTCCCAAGCCTTTAACTTCAGAAGAAGAGAAAATGTATCTAGAGAGATTTGAAAATGGCGATGAAAAGGCAAAAGAAATACTAATTCAACATAATTTGAGGCTTGTTGCACACGTAGTAAAAAAATATAATCAAGCCGATGAGGCTGATGATTTGATTTCGGTTGGCAGTCTTGGTTTAATAAAAGCTATTAATTCTTATAAACTTAATCACGGAACTCAATTCAGTACATATGCTGCTAGATGTATAGAAAACGAAATTCTTATGCTTATTAGAACAAATAAAAAGCATAAAAATAATATTAGTATAGAAGATGTCCTTGGTGCAGATGAAGAAGAAAATGAAATAAAATTGGGTGATTTGAGTTATGATGAAAATGAAGATGTTGAGAAGATTGTTGAGAATCAAATGATATCGCAGGATTTGGACGAATTGCTTAAGAAATATTTAAGTAAAAGAGAGTATCAAATAATGTGTATGAGATATGGTCTTCTTGGTGGACCTGTTCTTACTCAGCGAGAAGTTGCAAGCAGGCTAAAAATAAGTAGGAGTTATATATCTAGACTTGAAACAAAATCATTAGATATTCTTAAAAAAGTTCTTAAAAAAGAAGACTTTGGTTTTTAAGTGTAATTTAAATTATCAGAGCTTGATATCTATTGCATTTTAAATTTTTTTGTGTTAGAATATTTAAGTGAATTAGATATACAGACGATTGCGAGCAATATGCTTGAGGAAAGTCCGAGCATCACAAGAGCAAGATGCAAGTTAACGGCTTGTGAAGGTGACTTCAAGGAAAGTGCAACAGAAAATATACAACCCAGAGATTTTTCTTTGAGTTAAAGGTGAAATAGTAGGGTAAGAGCCTACTAATTATATAGGTGACTATATAGTTGTGCAAACCCCATCTGATGCAAGGTTGAGAAGCGTTTTAAAGTAGCTCTGCTAGTTTCTCGTTACACCGCTAGAAATTGTTGGTAACACTCTGCTAGATAGATAATCGTCCAAAACAGAACTCGGCTTATGGATACTCTAGTTTACACACTCTCGGTAATTTTTTATCGAGAGTTTTTTTGTTTTTGGTCGAGTTGTTTTGTTTTATTATTTTATATATTATAGTAGTGGGTTTTATTTTGTTTTTGATTTAATAGTTATTATTGTGTGTTTATTTCGAATAGGTATTTTGATAATTATATTAATTTATTTTAATGTTTTTGTAAACTTATAATATGCTTTAATAATTGACAATAACTATAAAAATAATGACAATAACAATAAATAAAACAACAATTACGTGTATAAAACTTAAATAATACTTTTTATTTCTTATATCAAAATTTATTATGAAAAACGCAATAATTATGCTTTGTTATTCTGTTTACATTATATTATGATATTTTGACAAATCAAATAAAAATATAATTTTTGATATTATCTCTTATCATTATTTTTTAGTCTAGCGGTTTATTTTTTATAATATTTTTCATAATAGTTGAGGTCTTTTATTACAGATAATTAATTTTATTGTTTTATATTTGTCTTGATACTTTTTGTTCTTTATGATAAAATATTGTTGTTATTAAAATTATATATTTGTTATCAAAAAATATGTATTTCTGTTTTAATAAAAAATTTATTTTGAATGGTAATTATTATGAATATGTTTGAAGGTAATTTAATTAAGCATAGTCCTCTTGCTGATAGAATGCGTGCTAAGACTCTTGGTGAATTTGTTGGTCAGGAGCATCTTATTTATCGTAATAGTTTTTTGGTGAGAGCTATTGAAAATGGGGTAGTTGGTTCTTGTATTTTTTATGGTCCTCCAGGTTGCGGTAAGACTACTATAGCTAATATTATTGCTAATACCTGTAATGGCAATTTTAAAAAATTGAATGCTGTGAGTTCTGGTGTTGGTGATGCAAAAGATATAATCAGCGAGGCTAAGTCAAATTTAGAATTATACGGTACAAAGACTTACTTATTGCTTGATGAATGTCATAGATGGTCAAAAGCCCAGAGTGACTGTGTGCTTGAAGCTATTGAAAAGGGTTATATTATTTTTATTGGGTCGACTACCGAAAATCCATTTATATCTATGACTCGTGCTATTGTTTCTAGGTGCAAGGTTTTTGAGTTTAAGCCTCTTAGTGTAGATAATATAGTTTTGTCTATTAATAGGGCAATCAAAGATAAAGATAGAGGGTTGGGGAATATTAATCTTTCTATTGATGATGATACCATTAAATATCTAGCATTTAATTCTTGCGGTGATTTAAGGTCTTGTTTTAATGCTTTGGAGTTTGCTGTTACAACTACGCCCCCAGACGAAAATGGGGTTGTTGTGATTAGTAAAGATACTATTAATGATTGCTTGCAGAAGGGGAATATTGGTCTTGATGAGAATACTTCTTATGATATTCTTAGTGCATTTTGTAAGTCATTAAGAGGTAGTGATAGTGATGCTGCACTATTCTATGCTGAGAAACTCCTTTTGTCTGGTTATGATCCTGCTATTTTGGCTAGAAGACTTGTCGCTCACGCTAGCGAAGATATTGGAATGGCGGATAGTAATGCTTTGCTTATTGCCATATCGGCGCTAACTTCTTGTGAAAAATTGGGTATGCCTGAATGTAATCTTACTTTGGCTCACGCAATAATATACATTTGTGAGGCGGAAAAAAGTAACTCTGTCTACTTGGCAATGGAAAGTGCAAGGCGAGATGCGGAGATGTATAAAAATGCAAGAGTTCCCAATCACCTTAAGAATCACCCAACAGGATATAATGATGGTCATAAAATGTATAAATATCCACACGACTTCGGCGGATATTGTAAACAACAATACCTACCTGATGAATTAAAGGAAAAAAGGTATTATTTCCCTAAAACTAATGGTAGGGAAAAGGGCTTGATAAGGAAAAAAGATAAATTTCAATAAAATTTAGATGAATATAATTAAGAATAATGCATAAATATACAAAAATGCATTATTTTTTATTTGCTTTATTTTATTAAAATTGTCATATATTTATTGATTTTTCATCATATCGAGTTCTAAATTTTGCAAAATATCGTTGCATATTTATTGGAAATGTGTCTTTTTGGTGATTTTTGTATTATTTCTTTATTTTTTATAGTGTGTTTTTGTGAAATGTTTGTTAAAACTTATTTATATGTGATATATTATATGTAAGTGATACAAAAAATATCATAGGAGGTATTTATGGAAAAAAGTAGAAAGGTATTGTCTATTGTCACAATTGTGTCGGTTGTCATATTGTCTATTTTACTTATTTGTCTTTTGTTTGGGTTGGATTTCCTAGGGGAATTGAAGACAAGTGTTTATTTTACTTTAGGCTCATTAACTGTTGGTGGATTTTTTGCAATTAATAGTTTAAATATGATGCTAAAAAACAAAGTTTTGGGCTGGGTATCTTTTAGTTTAATTGCAGGCTCTGTATTTTTGATAATTTTATCGTCTTGGATTAGTTTAAATAATTCGATTTTTAATAATATTATGATATCTTTGGGGCTTTTGTCTGTATTATTTAATGTCATAGTTTCATCTGGATTGGATTTGGGTAAGACTTATTTGGCTATACAAATACCTATTTATATCGTTACAGCTATTGCTGATTTGATTACATCACTTCTTGTTTTTGGTGTTTTGGATATTATGGATATGCTTGCTTTGTATTTAGCCATTTTAATTGTTACAATTGTTGGTATTGTTGTTTTGAAAGTCTTTGCTAAGAAAAAGGTCTCTGTAGAAATTGAAACAGACAAAAATACTATCAAAATTTCCAAAGAAGAATATGCTCTTCTTCTAGAAAAAGCTAAAAAGTATGATGAGTTTGTAGCAGGTCAAGGGAAAAATTAGTTTTATATCGTTTCTTTAAAGAAAAAATATCGTCAAAAAAAATCTTTCATTTTCCAAAATAAATAATTATTAATGTTGGAATATTGAAAGATTTTTTTAAATAACTTAATTGTTGATTGTTGTGATATTGTTTGTAATCCAATATTTAATGTAATTACAAATAATTAAATATTTATAATCTCCATAATTTTAGAGATTGTTTGGTCTATATCTATGTTTTCGATACTGTAGTCGAAGTATTTGGCATTTTGTATGTATTCATCATAGTCTTTGAGTCTTTTTTCCATACTTTCTATCGGCTCATTTCTACTTACTAGCCTGTTTCTAATTTCTTCTTTAGATGCAGTTAAGAAAATGCTTTTTACAATGTCTCCATAGACTTCTCTGATAGCTTTTAGTCCAAATCTATCACAATCTCTTATTGCAATTTTGCCACTGTCTAGAATATTGTCAAAACTGGATTTTTGCATACCTCTATAAGTTCCGTGCCTCATAGTGTGTTCAAAAATATCTCCAATTTCTCTCTTTTTGAAAAATTCTTCTTCTGTTAAAAATAGGTAAGGGTTATTTTGGCTCTCATTTTCTCTCATTGGTCGAGTTGTTGCATTAATAGGCTTACCAAATTTGTCTGGATATCTTCTAATTATCTCGTTAATTATGGTATCTTTACCAACCCCGCTTGGTCCTTCTATTATAACAATTTGTTTTTGCATTATATCTCCTAAATAGTTGGTTTAAAATTGGAAAATATTATATTGTCAACATAAGGTGCTACAGCAATATACTGATTTTGATTGGTTATGTTGCTTGTAAGAATGCCTACAGGCTTGTATTTAGAAACACGTCTAGTTGGCAATAATTCAGCAGAATAACAAATAAAGTCTGCGTGAGTAATCTTAAATAATTTAAGTTTCTTTAGTGTTTTTGTTTTGATAGACCCATATGTTTTTTCTTTGAAAGCACCACTTTTCAATATCCTAGTGATATAGGGAAATTGGTTATAAAAGTATTGCAAAGTATAAGGATTGATACTAGAAATGGCAACATCATAGTAATTATTATACTTGCTTATGTATCTCTGGATAGATGCAAGCACTTTGTCTTCAAATTTGCCTATCATTCCATCATTATTGATTTCAATTATTATAGGTGTCTTGCCAGCGATATGGGTTAGGGCTTCGTCAAGTGTTGGCACTTTTTCTTCTTTTTCATTCAAATTGATATCTTTCAATTCTTTTAAATTAAGATTGTTTAGATATCCGCTAGCACCATTGACAACTTTTGCCATACTTTTGTGTGAAAAACATACAATATTATCGTCATCTAAGATTTGAACAGGTATGCATATGGCATATTTTTCCTTGATGGCTTGTGAATAGGCGGACAATGTATTTGGGAAAGTATCTAGAGACACTTGTCCGTTCATCGCAATGTATTTGTCTACAATCCAATAATTATTGGTGATTTCAAAATAATCAGGTTGTAATTTTAGTTTGTCTATTTGTTTTGTCTTTATAAATTCGTCAATATTTTTCTTATATTTTTCAAAGGATAACTCTGGGTTAGCCTCAATATTTACTATATTTTTTTTCATATTAATACCTTTTGTACTTTTGCAAAAATGCAGAAGGTGTTTTTATTTATTTTATGTCGAGTTAAGGGATAAAACGAAGCAAAAGAAAAAAATCTCTTGTTCCAATATTTCATATATCATATCAAAATTTACCAAATTTATAAAGTAATTTTTGTACATTTTTCAATTTTTTTTGAAATTAATGTTAAATTTGTATAATTTTGTTAAAATTATTGATTATATTTTCAAATTTTTATATACTTACATTAGGTAAAAATTATTTACGTAGAGGAGATTTATGACTAGACAAGATAAAATTAGGAATTTTTGCATTGTGGCACATATTGATCACGGCAAAAGTACCCTTGCTGATAGATTATTAGAAGAAACTGGCACTGTAGCAAAAAGAGATTTAACAGAACAAGTTTTGGATAGTATGGATATAGAAAAGGAGAGGGGAATTACTATCAAACTAACACCTACTACTATGAAATACAATTATGAAGGAACAGAATATACTTTAAATTTGATAGATACCCCTGGACACGTAGACTTTACCTATGAAGTATCTAGGTCTCTTGCCGCATGTGAGGGAGCAATACTTATTGTCGACGCCTCTCAAGGTGTAGAGGCTCAGACTCTTGCCAATGTTTATCTTGCATTGGAAAATAATTTGGAGATATTGCCTGTTATTAACAAAATAGATTTGCCTAGTGCAGATATAGAGAAGACAAAAAAAGAGATAGAAGATGTTATTGGCTTGCCTGCTGACGATGTTCCTTGTGTAAGTGCCAAATGTGGCACAAATATAGCCGATGTGCTAAAGAATGTCATAACCAGTGTTCCAAGTCCAAAAGGTGACGAAAATAAGCCACTTTCTGCATTGATATTTGATAGCTATTATGATAATTTCAAAGGTGCTGTATGCTTGGTTAGAGTTATAGATGGCAAAGTTCAGAAAAATAGCAAAATTAAATTTTTTACAACTGGCAATGAATATGATGTAACAGAAGTCGGTATTTTTACTCCCAAAACACAAGAATGTGGGTGTTTGCTTGCTGGCGATGTTGGATATATATGTGCAAGTATCAAGAATGTGTCGGAGACCAAAGTTGGCGATACTATTACAGATGCTAATAATCCGTGTGTACAAGCTCTTCCTGGGTACAAAGAAGTCAAACCGGTTGTCTTTAGCGGTGTCTTTTGTGTAGAAGGAGATAAATACAACGATTTAAAAGATGCTCTTGAAAAACTTAAATTGAATGATGCATCTCTAGAATATGTCCCAGAGGTGTCACAAGCTTTGGGTTTTGGCTTTAGATGTGGGTTTTTAGGTCTTCTTCATATGGAAATTATTCAAGAGAGATTGGAGAGAGAATTTGATTTGGATTTGATTACAACTGCTCCAACTGTTAATTATAGGATAACAAAAACAAATGGAGAAGTTTTGGAAATAAGCAATCCTGCCGATATGCCAGATACTCAAAGTATTGCTTTTATGGAAGAGCCTATGGTTAAGGTGAATATCTTTACGCCTCCAGATTATGTGGGTGAACTTATGAAACTTTGCCAAGAAAAAAGAGGTATACATCTAGACTTGCAATATATCGATGCTAGCCGTTGTCAACTGATATACAAAATGCCTCTAAATGAGATAATTTTTGATTTCTTTGATGAATTGAAATCTAGGTCGAGAGGTTATGCTAGCCTTGATTATGATATTATTGGTTATGAAGAAAGTAGTCTTGTCAAATTGGATATACTTCTGAATGGTGAGGTTTGTGATGCATTAAGCTTGATTGTTCACAAAGACAAAGCTTATCAGCGAGGACGTGCTATTGCCGAGAAACTCAAAGATGTCATACCTAGACAACTTTTTGAAGTTCCTATACAGGCTGCAATAGGTAATAAAGTTATTGCTAGGGAGACTATCAAGGCTCTTAGAAAAGACGTCCTTGCTAAATGTTATGGTGGGGATATTACAAGGAAAAGGAAACTTCTTGAAAAACAAAAAAGGGGAAAAAAGAGAATGAGAAAAATTGGCTCGGTTGAGATACCAAGCGAAGCTTTTATCTCCATTCTTAAAATAGATTAATATGAAAAATATTGGAATTTATGTCCATATTCCGTTCTGCATTTCGAAATGTCTTTATTGTAATTTTAATTCATACGCGGATAAAAATAATTTGCATACAGAATATGTGCAGGCTCTAATTTCGGAAATCAATTCATACAAAAATAATAAATATATCGTAGATACTATTTTTATTGGAGGGGGGACGCCTTCGCTTATGCCAGATGGCGTAATTTCTACTATTATTTCTGAGATTAGAAAGAATTTTGCGGTAGAGAGTAATGCAGAGATTACTATTGAATGCAATCCTAATTCTGTTACTCCCACCAAAGCAATGGAGTGGAAAGAAGCGGGAATAAATAGGGTAAGCATTGGATTACAAACAACTAATGATAGATTACTTAAATTGATAGGTAGGTCGCATAATAAAAAAGATTATTTAAGTGCTGTAGATATTATTAGGAATGCCGGTATTAGCAATATTAATACCGATTGTTTAATTGGGCTTCCTAAACAAAAAATGTCAGATATCAAACATACTCTAAAAATAGTGACAAAATTGCAATGTACGCATATAAGTGCATATTCTCTAATTGTAGAAAAAGATACTCCTCTAGATAAAATGATTGCAAATAATCAATTATCTTTGCCAAAAGAAGAAAAAACCCTTGGAATGTACGAATATGTCTATAAGTTTTTAAAAGAAAATGGCTATAATAGATATGAAGTAAGCAATTTTGCCAAAAAGGATTTTGAGTGTAAACACAATTTGCACACTTGGCAAATGTGTGAATATTTAGGCTTTGGAGCGGGCGCTCATAGTTATATAAATGGGGTAAGATATTCAAATGTCCTAGGGGTGGAGGAATATATAGATGCTCTAAAAGAGGGAAATCTTCCTGTAAAAAACAAAGAAAAAATATCTAATTCCGAAAAATTTGAAGAGACTATAATGCTAGGCCTTAGAACTAAATATGGCATAGATTTGGACGAAATTAAGAAAAATTTTAAAATTGACTTGTTGAAAACCAAAAAAGAAGCAATTAATAGTTTGCTTTCAAATGGTTTAATAAATTTGATATATAATAGAATAATTCCGACTGACTTGGGATTTACAGTGCTTAATCAAATTATTGTAGAACTAGTCTCTTAAAATGTAAATTTGTTTAATGACTAATAATGCTATAAATATAACAATATATTATTTTAGATAATTATTTAATATTAATTACATATAAAAAACAACCTAAGAACATCACAGAAACTATTGATTAGTTAAATTGTGTGTATTAGGTGTTTTTTTTGGAAAACAAAAAAATTACAAAAATTTGCAAATTTTTGGCATAAAACACTTGACGCTGGCATATAATTAAACTAGAATATGTTTAGCAGTCTTGAAAAGAGAGTGCTAACACTTGAAAAAAATAATTGCTAGCGAGGAGGTTGATATGTCTGATAACTACAAATTGAGCGATAGAAAAAGAGATATTTTGCTCAGTTCTGTTGGCAATTATATAGATAATGCAATGCCTATTACTAGTGGCAATGTACAGAGTAATATATTTTCTGACCTCTCGTCTGCTACTCTTAGAAATGAACTAAATGCATTGGAAGAAATGGGGTATTTGAAACAATTACATACTTCTGGCGGAAGAATACCCACTTCAAAAGGCTATAAGTACTATGTAGAGAGCTTGTTGAAATCTAGCAAATTTGATAGTAATGTCGTAGACGATATCAAAAATAGATTTGTAAGTCGAAGCAATTTTATATTAGATGTGGTAGATGGTCTTGCCAAGAATGTATCCGAAGTTCTTAAACTTCCTACATTTATAGAAATGCAAAATGCCCAATCCCTTATGATTAAAGGTATCAATATTATTAGATTGATTACTGGTCAAGCGTTGGTTTTGGTACAGACTGATGCGGGGATAATTAATAATACTATCAATTTGCCCGACAAAATTTCAGAAGAGAATTGCAAAGATGCAAGCAAGTTTTTGAGTACAAACCTATATAATAAGCCAATTAGTGAGATTATTTCCAATTTTGATTATTACAATAATTTGTTCAAAAACCAGATAAAATACTTCCAAGAATTTTTCTCTTTCATTACAGATACACTCAAAACTTATTCTGAACATAGTAATTTCAAAACACATTCCAATATATCCAATCTTCTTGAAAATCCTGAATACAAAGATATAAGTTCTGCCAAGAAATTTCTATCACTTGTCGAGAATGAAGAGAAGATTTCCAAGTTGATAAAAGAAATAGATGATACGTCCAATAATGAAATTACTTATTCTATAGGTGAAGATAATAGTGACGAATTTTCCGATTATAGTATCATAAAAGCTAATTATAGCCTAAAAAGTGGAGTTGTGGCGACTATAGGAGTTGTCGGGCCTCAGAGACTAGACTATTATAGAATAGCATCTGCACTTAAATATATTACCGAAGAAATCAATCATATGGACAATGATTTTAAATAGGAGGAAATATGCCAGACAAGAAAAATACCAATTGTGAGCATAAAAATCACGAACATTGCAATCACGAATGCAATTGTAATCACAATGATGAGCATACTTCAAATATTTCCAAAGAACAAGAATATTTGGAACTTGCTCAAAGATTAAAAGCCGAATTTGAAAACTACAAAAAAAGAAATGCTGAGGTTATGTCGCAGAGCTTTGATAATGGAGTGTGTCATACAGTGAGTAAACTGTTGCCAGCTATAGATAGTTTCAAACAAGCAAAAGCAAGCATTGTAGATGAAAATGTTTTAAAAGGGCTAGATTTGGTTCTTAATCAAATTCTTACAGCCTTTGAAGAATTGGGGGTTACAAAAATAAAAGCCAAAGGCGAGCCGTTCGACCCAAATTTCCATAATGCAGTTCTTACAGGAAATGAACCAAACGTGCCAGATGGCGTAATTCTTGATGAATTTCAAGAAGGATTTATCTTAAAAAATGACCGTGTTATAAGACATAGCGTAGTAAAAATTAATAAATTAGATTAAAAAAAGGAGATTTTAAAATTATGTCAAAAATTATAGGTATAGACTTAGGTACAACAAATAGTTGCGTAGCAGTAATGGAAGGAGGAGAAGCAACAGTTATTGCTAGTGCTGAAGGCAATAGAACTACCCCATCAGTAGTAGCATTTGCCAAAGATGGCGAAAGACTAGTAGGACAGGTAGCAAAACGTCAAGCAGTTGCAAATCCAGAACACACAGTTATTTCTATCAAAAGAGATATGGGTACAGATAGAAAGGTAAAAATCGATGATAAGAATTACACTCCACAAGAAATTTCTGCAATGATTTTAACAAAATTAAAAAATGACGCAGAGAGTTATTTGGGCGAAAAAGTTACTGAGGCTGTTATTACAGTTCCTGCATATTTTAGCGATAGCCAAAGACAAGCAACCAAAGACGCTGGTAAAATTGCAGGTCTTGATGTAAAGAGAATTATCAATGAGCCTACAGCTGCAGCTCTAGCATATGGCCTAGACAAAGGCGAAAACAAAAATCAAAAAATATTGGTTTATGACCTTGGTGGTGGTACATTTGATGTGTCTTTGCTTGAAATTGGTGATGGTGTATTTGAAGTTTTGGCAACGGCAGGTGATAATAAACTTGGTGGTGACGACTTTGATGACGAAATCATTAAATTGCTTGTAGAAGACTTCAAGAAAACAAATAATGTAGATTTGTCCAATGACAAACTTGCTATGCAAAGATTAAAAGAAACTGCAGAAAAAGCAAAAATTGATTTGTCAGCAGTTACCAAGACTACAATTAGCCTTCCATTTATTACAGCAGATGCTACCGGCCCTAAACATTTGGAATATGAACTAACTAGAGCTAAATTTGACCAAATTACCGAACATTTGGTTAATAAAACAATAGACAAAATGAGATTGGTTATCAAAGATGCCAAACTTAATTATTCAGATATAAACAAAGTTCTTCTAGTAGGCGGAAGTACAAGAATTCCTGCTGTAGAGGCTATTGTAAAAAAAGAAACTGGCAAAGAGCCATACAAGGGTATAAATCCAGATGAATGTGTAGCTATTGGTGCTGCTATTCAAGGTGGCGTGCTTGCTGGAGATGTAAAAGATGTATTGCTTCTAGACGTCACACCTCTTTCTTTGGGTATTGAAACTTTAGGCGGTGTATTTACCAAACTTATTGAAAGAAATACAACTATTCCTACCAAAAAATCTCAAGTTTTCTCTACAGCTGTAGACAATCAACCAGGTGTAGATATTCACGTTCTTCAAGGTGAAAGAGAATTTGCAAAAGACAATAAGACTTTGGGGAGATTTCAATTGAATGATATTCCTCCTGCTCCTAGAGGTGTACCTCAAATAGAAGTTACTTTTGATATCGATGCCAATGGTATTGTATCTGTTAGTGCCAAAGATTTGGGTACAAACAAAGCTCAATCTATCACAATTACCGCTAGTTCAAATCTAGACGAAAAAGATATAGACAAAGCTATCAAAGAAGCAGAAGCACACGCTGAAGAAGATAAGAAGAGAAAAGAACTTGTTCAGACCAAAAATGACGCCGACAATCTAGTGTTTGCTCTAGAAAAAATGCTTAAAGATAATGGAGATAGTATTTCTGTTGAAGACAAAGATAAATTGACCAAAGCCATTGAAGAAGCAAAGAAAGAATTTGAAACAGACGACATCGAGAAATTGAGAAGTGCTATGGAAAAATTGTCAAAAGAAAACGAGGCAATTGTAACCAAACTTTATCAAAATGCAGCTGCAAAAGCTCAAGCAGAACAAGGTGCAGACAAGAAAAACCAAGATGATGAAGTAATAGTAGAAGACCCAAAAGACAAAGAAAATAAGTAAAAAAGGCAATAAATAATGAGCGATAAGAATTATTATGATATTCTAGGGGTTGGCAAAAATGCTACCCCCGATGAAATCAAATCTGCATATAGGAAGCTTGCTAAACAATATCACCCAGATATAAACAAAGAAGCAGGGGCGAGTGAAAAATTCAAAGAAATAAATGAAGCTTATGAATGTTTGTCCGACCCACAGAAAAAATCCAATTATGACCAATTTGGCAGTGCAACAGGTCCACAAGGCTTTGGTGGATTTGGTGGTGGAAGTGGATTTAGTGGCTTTGGAGACTTTAGCGATTTAGGAGATATTTTTGGCAATTTCTTTGGCGGGGGATTTGGCTCTTCGCAAACTATGGGTGCTAGAGGAGAAGATTTGCAAGTGCAAATCACTCTTTCTTTTGAAGAAGCTGTGTTTGGCATAAAGAAAGATATCTCTGTTCCTAGAGTTGTAAGTTGCGACAAGTGTAATGGAACAGGTGCAAAGAATGGCACAGAACTTACCACTTGTACCGATTGCCACGGAACTGGTCAAGTTAGATATCAAGAAAATTCTTTGTTTGGAAGAGTTGTTCGTCAAGGACCTTGTAAGACTTGTAATGGAACAGGTAAAATTATTAAAGAGAAATGTTCCGAATGTAATGGTAACGGATACAAAAAAGAAACGTCTACAATTTCTGTTAATATTCCTGCTGGCATAGATGATGGTCAAGTACTTACTATGCGTGGTAGAGGTAATTGTGGCAAACGTGGTGGAGAAGACGGAGATTTGCATATCATTGTCAAGGTTAAACCTCATAAATTGTTAGTTCGTGACGGCTTTGACTTAAACCTAAAGGTTTACGTACCTTTCTACACTCTTTTGCTAGGTGGAGAAATAGAAATACCACTACCTAAGGGAACTACTACTCTCAAAATTCCAGAACTTACTCAATCGAATACAGTTTTCAAATTAAAAGGCAAAGGAATCAAGTATTTGAATAGAGAAATGTATGGCAATCTATCTGTAACAGTGGTAGGTGAGACTCCAAAGAGTTTGTCAAAGTCAGACAAAAAAGCACTAGAAGAACTCAAAAAATCCATAAAACAAGATAGCTTTGCTAGATACAAAGATTACAAAAAAGATATAGAAAAACTATAATTAAATTAAATAAAAGCACCAAAGATTTCTATTTTTTCAAGTAGTGAAAGCTTAAAAAAAGAGACAATTTGGTGTTTTTTTGATTGTTTCTATTATTCATATAGCTCAATTATAATGAAATTAATTCTATATGCGACCTTATTAAATAAGCGTAATAAAATATGCTCAGTCTTCAAAAAAATAATAAGAAAAGATATAAAATAACAAAAAAATAATGTACATATTTTCAAATATATGTTATTCTAAGAAAAAACAAAGATAATTTTGGGAGAACTATATGAAAAAGAAAATACTTATGTTTTTGTTATCTCTATGCTTAATTTTACCTTGTACCTTTTTATTTACAGCGTGTGGTGAAGATAATAACAACCCTCCAACTTCGCCTTCAAATAATCAAACTTCTTTTACTGTAAAAGATAGTACTTATGGAATTAATTTCACAACTGTCGATTGCACTTATTTTAACCCAGATGAGCCTTGTGATGAGTTTTTTGATTTCGCCGATTCGGGAGAAGTTGCTGTTTGGGTAGCAGATTATTTGGATAAAGATACTCTAAAGATTTGTTTGAACGAAGACGAATTAGATTTGACACCTCTAACTGTTGATGATGATTATGCTACTAGAAATCTAAGCACTAGATTCCGTAAAATTGCTACATTTATGTGGGACGTTGGGAGAATGAAAAGCCCAGGTGAGAATGAACTAATAGCTACTGCTGACGAAGTAGAAATAGATATCAATTTTGTTTCTAATGGTCAGACATTTACAGACGAAGAGAAAGCAATCTTGGACGATTGGTGTATAACAGATGCTGGTGGACAATCTCTACTAAGTTTGATGGATAGCAATCAATCTCTTAAAATTACATATCGTAAATTGGTTGATTATTATTTAGAAGAGTCTGTGGTAGAAGATGATGGCTACGTATATTATGATTCTGGCATCAGATATACTTGCAAAAAGCCTATGGGTTATTATGTAGAAGATGATTTCTTTAAAATGGTAGATTCACAATTATATATAAGCCATATAGAAAAACCAAAAGCAGACCATAAGAATTTCTCTGTCACAATTTATAGAATGGGAGAGGGCCATAATGAGTTATCTTTGCCAACGAATATTGATGTTACATTTAATAAAGATAAACTTTGTTTGGCAGGACTTACTCTTAGTGGAACTTGTACACTAAAGGATTGCGAAATTCTATCTATATATAATGGTAATACCGAAATTGGGCAGTACAATCCTTGGTACGCAACAAATGAGAATGATATTAAAGTATATTTAGAGCCATATTCTGGCGTAGATTTTTCGAATGCAGAAGTATATATTTATAATACTAAAATGGAGCTAAAAATAGACACTAATAATAACAAAAAATATTTTGTTATAGGCAAAGGCAAACTTCCTGTTGATTTCTATACCAATACAGAAACCTATCATTTGGCGAATCATGAATTTGAAGTTGAACTTAAAAATATTGTTATTTCAGATGATAGTCCCTTGTATACCACACTAGACTTAAATATCACATCGCAGAAGGCCGAAGGTTATTTAGATGTGCCAATATATTATATGGAAGAATATTTCACAGATGAAGATTGCCCAATTCCACAATACAAAATATATTATAAACCAACATCAGACTTAGAACGTTCACATCTATATCTTTACAATTTCGAAGAAAAACCTTCAAAAATGACTATTAACGGAAAAGAAATTGATTTGAGCGATTATGTAAAATTAAATTTTAAAATTACAAATTCTCAAGGTATGTCGGATACAGAAACGCAAAAATTAGATTCTTACTATTATCCTGCAAATGAAGATAATACTTCATTCTGGTATTATTACAAAGTTACGAGTAATGGTATAAATTTACTAATACACTTACTAATTTACTCAGACGGCAGTATTGATGCGATGTCAATTTATTTTGCTATTACTACCAATACAACTGTTTCGCTATACTTTTAGTCTTGATAATTGCAATTTAAGGATATAGAATGTTGTGCGTTTTATTCTATAAAAAATAATAAAAGCATATATAAAGTGGAGACTATTTCATAAAAAATGCTCAAAATAAAAAAATCTTTTAGGAAGAAAATTTATGTTTCTTCCTATTTTTTATACTTTTGTCTCCTTGACAACTGATAAAAATTGATAAAATGCGTATTTATAGGTGTGTCGGTAAATAATTAATATTTACAAATTTTTATAAATGTTTGATATTTTGTGTGCTATGTGATATATTTTAATTATGAAAAGATTTTTTGTAAATAATGAATTAAAAGTTAATAGGCTTGTCAAGATTGAGGGTGTAGAACACAATCATATCAAAAATGTTATGCGTCTAAAAATTGGTGATGAAATTATCCTTGTTTGTGGCGATGAATATGATTATTTAGCCAAAATTATGGCTTTTTCCAAAGGCGATACGGAAGTTGAAATTTTGTCAAAACAAATAAATACTGCCAATCCCAAATGCGATGTTACTGTCTATCAAGCACTTGTGAAATCTGATAATATGTCGCTTATCGTTCAGAAACTTACAGAATTGGGTGTAAAAAGATTAATCCCATTTGAGAGCGAATTTATAACGAGCAAAGATAAAAATAATAAATGTCAAAAGTTGCAAGAGATATCCAATCAGTCTATCAAACAATGTCGTAGAAGTATCCCGGTCAAGGTAGAAAGTACTAGAACTTTTAAAGAAGTATTGGGCGAACTCGCCTATTACGATATTGTAATATTTGCCAATGAATGCGAAAAAAATTATGATTTGAACAATTTAAAAATTACTAATGGCAAAGTTGCACTTATTGTTGGTAGCGAGGGGGGATTTAGTGATAGCGAAATATCTTTGTTGCAAGAAAAGGGTGCTAGGTCTATAAGTATGGGCAATAGAATTTTGAGGGCAGAGACGGCGTCAATTAGTTTGGTTTCGGTTGTAATGTATTTGTTGGGAGAGTGGCAGTATGTGTAAAGTTGCAATAATCACCCTTGGCTGTAAACAAAATAAATACGAAAGTGATTGTATGGCAAATATTCTTATGAATAATGGCTATACTGTTACTGAAGAATTGGAGTGTGCCGACGTTTATATAATTAATACTTGTGCTGTAACTAGTGAGGCAGAGAAAAAAAGTAGGCAATTTGCGTCAAAATGCTTGAAACTCAATAATAATGCCAAGATTATTATCTGTGGCTGTGCTAGCGAAAAGAATGCCGAACAATTCAATTCCAAAAGCAATATATTCTCTATCATAGGGACAGAAGGCAAAGAAAAGATATTGGACTATATAAAAATTGCCACCAAATCAAAAAATAATCTAGAAACAATGTACAAAAGCCCCATAAACCCAATGAAAACTAGTACAAGAGAATATATCAAAATTCAAGACGGTTGCAATAATTTCTGTTCTTATTGTATTATTCCATATCTTAGGGGTAGGTCTCGTAGTAGAGATTTGGATAGTATTATTGCAGAGGCAAAAGTTATTGGTGAGAGGTCAAAAGAAATTGTGATTACAGGTATTGACATTAGTTCTTATCAGATAGAAGGCAGGCCTGCATTGCCTATCCTAATGTCGAGACTACAAGATATCCCAGCACTTATTAGGCTTGGCTCACTTGAAGTAAATGTAATAACCGATGAGCTTATGTCAGTACTATCTTCTATGCCAAATTTTGCACCGCACTTTCATCTAAGTCTACAGAGTGGTGATGACGAAATCTTAAAGAAGATGAATAGACATTATACGACTCAAGAATTTTTTGAAAAAGTCTCTTTAATTCGAGAATATTTTCCACTTGCCAATATTACAACCGACGTAATAGTAGGGTTTGCTGGCGAAAGTAAAGAACAATTCGAAAATACCAAAGAATTTATACAAAAAGTAGGATTTTCATTTGTTCATATTTTCCCATATTCGAGGAGGGAAGGTACAAGAGCATATACTATGCCCGATTTGGATATGTCTATTAAGAAACAACGTGTAGATATTTTAGAAGGAATTAATGGACAATTGAAACAAAACTATTTGAGTAAGTTTGTAGGAAGAGAGAGTACTGTGCTGATAGAAGAAAAGAAAGACTACTATGAGGGATTTTCTCCAGAGTACATTAGGTGTTATATCAATCAAAATGTTACAGCAGGAGAAGTATACAAGATTAAATTTGTAGAAATGTACCAAGATGGTATGAAAGTAGAAATCTTATCTTAGAGAAAAAATTGATTTAAGGAGTAAATTATGTGTATTTTTTGTGATATTATAAAGGGAAAAATTCCTAGTTTCAAAATTTATGAGGACGAATATACTTATGCTTTTTTGGATATAGCAGGAGATGTATATGGACATACTTTGGTAATTCCTAAGAAACATTGCGAAAATATCTTTGATGCAGATAGTGAAACTTTGTCTCACGTAATGAATGCTGTGAGCAAGATTGCTAATCACTATGTCGATAAGTGCGGTTTTACGGGAGTGAATTTAATTAATTGCTCGGGCAAAGACGCAGAACAAAGTGTATATCATTTACATATGCATATTCTTCCTAGACAAACTGATGACAATCTCAAAATTTATCCAACACTCTCCAAACAAAATTTTGATATGCAAGATATTTGTGACAAATTGCATATGTAAATAGTTTTTAATTATTCTTGTACAAAATATCCAAAAAGACTTGACAAATTGGCTATTTTATATATAATGTAATAGAATTTATGAACAAAAGTGGGTGAATAATTTGTCTACAGTTAGAGTTGGTGAAACTGAATCTGTTGAGAGTGCAATCAAGAGATTTAAGAGAAAATGCCAAAAAGATGGCATTATTGGCGATCTTCGTAAACACGAACAATACGAAAAGCCAAGCGTTAAGAAGAAAAAGAAACAAAAAGCCGCTATCAAAAGAAACAAAAAGAGAGCGTAGATTTGTAAATAAAAAGCACCAAATGGTGCTTTTTTTGAACTTTTTTCATATTGCAATATTATTCTAGATATAGATTTTCTCTTCTAAAAATGTCGTCCCTATATCGGAATATTCTCATAGAAAGGAAAAAGAATATATTTATTTTGAATTAAAGAAGATTAATTAAAATTAGGTGGATATTCATTTTTTCGACAATTTGAGCCAAACGATTGCATTTTTAAATAATACTAGTCAAAATAATATTTAATTATTTTTATGCCATTTCAATCTTTCTTGATATAATAATATTGCTTTTCTTATGAATCCTTTTGTACTATCTAAAAAAAGATGTGAAAAATTAAAATACATTCGTTTATAAGAAAAAGTAAATATGTTTATAGGAATAGAAAAATGAAAAATACTCAATTAAAATTTTTGGCAAATTTAGCCAAACAAAGACTTATGACACAAAACTATGGTGATGTCGCCAAGCAAACAAAAAACAAAGCATCTAGTTATTTTTTGCAGAATGCACGTGCTTTGCAAAAATTAAAAGCTGAGACTAATTATGTTACTATCAATACTGACGAAGATATTGAGTTTGTAGAAAATGTAAAGAAATTATTGCTTGAAGACTGTTACAATCCTCTAGGTAGACTTAGTGATAATAACTATTTTCAAACATTAAATAGTGAGCAAAAAGAATTTTATATACTCAATCTTAGTGAAAAATATAACAAAGTAAAAGATGAAGTCCTATGTGGGTAATTTAGATAAGTTTTTTAACTTATCTTTTTTATTGTTTTGAATATATTTCAAAGTGTGTTAAAAACATTTATGTCATAATATCTTTAAAAATATTTAAAAATTGGCTAAAATTAGGCAAATATCAATATTTTTAATAGACAAAAAAGATACATTTATCTTACAGATAGATGTATCTTTT
>CAZIRR010000003.1:0-69683 GCA_964541825.1 uncultured Christensenella sp.
CTTAAATGTTACAAAGGTGCTGAACACCCTCACCAAGCACAACAACCAGTTGAATTAAAAATCAAGGGGGTAAGAAACTAATATGGCAGACGAAAAAGTTGAAGTAAAAGCAAAAAGAACAACCAAAAAAATTCCTGCAAACAAAAATGTAGAATTTTCTGCTACAGGTAGAAGAAAAGACTCTATCGCTAGAGTTAGAATTATGCCTAATGGCAAAGGTCAATTTGTAATCAATAAGAAAAACATCGAAGAATATTTCAATCTAGGTGTATATAGACTAGTTGCAAATCAACCATTCGAAGTAACAAATACTATGGGCAAATATGATGTTATTGTTAATGTTCACGGTGGCGGTCTTAGCGGTCAAGCTGGCGCTATTAGACACGGTATCGCTAGAGCATTGGTAAAAGCTGATGAAATCCTAAAAGCTGAAATCAAAAAAGCAGGTTTCTTAACTAGAGATGCTAGAGTAAAAGAAAGAAAGAAATATGGTCTTAAAAAGGCTAGAAAAGCACCTCAATTCCGTAAAAGATAATTGGTGTCAATATGTATTTCAAATCCAAGGATTTTTGTCCTTGGATTTTTTTTGCAAAAATCTCTAAAAGAAAGGTATCTGATGTCCAAAAAAATTCATTAATTTTTATGGATAAATATATTTGTAAAAAGTATGCAAATTTGGTATTATTATATAGAAAATAAATATAAATATGGAAATATTCGCTATGAAAAAAGTAATATTATTTTTATGCTTGATTTTGTCATCTTTGGGGTTTGCTAGTTGTAGTTGCAATAAATCTCAAATAACATATGCAGACAAGTCTATAAGCATATACGAAAATGAAATATATACTATAGAAAAAGACAAAGTTTCACTAGTGGGCGATGATGATTATATTGTATATATTTTGGACGAAAATATCGCCAAAATTGAAGATTTTGTAGTCTATCCTCTTAGCATTGGCACTACCAAAATCCGATTTGAATTAATTAGTAAAAAAGATATATATTTTGATGTAAATTTGGAAGTAAAAAAAGGCAAGGTTGCTAGGACCGTATCAATTGAAAAAAGTGTAGTAAATATGGATATAACCGATGGCGTAATGACGGCGGTAAATAGACTTATTTATGACGAAGATTGCGACGAAATTCCTATCGTGACTTATACTCAAGATATCGTCACATATGACTATACTACAGGAATAATCACAGCTCTTGATTTGGGCAAAGTAAAAGTGTCTGTTCATTTTTCACAATGTTCGGTATCTTTTGATGTAAATATTACTCAAGATTTGTATGTGACGACTATGGTGGTAAACAATTCCAAAGTGTATGCAAATACTATAGGCAAAATACCTTTTCAGGTATTTCCTAATAATGCAAATACTTATGCTTTTTCGCTAAGTTCAGACGAAAAAGATAGAGAAGATTTTATTATTTATTCAGATGGCTCTTACAAATCTTTTGGTGCAACTCAAATTTCCCTTGTTTGCACTTACTATACCCAAAAAAATCTAAAAAAAACAATATCTTTTGAAGTGGAAATTGTAGAGAAATTAACTGACTTTGATTATTCTATAAAAGATGAAAGAGGTGCGACCGTTAGCAATTGCTTGGCGAATGGCGAGTATACTCTTATTTTGGAAATTGACAAAAATATGGGTGAGCCTATTTTGCAGGTTTTTGGTGATTTTGCAGAAAAATCTACACCTAAATATGTCGAAAAAACTGGTTATGAAATAACTTTTATGTTTACATCAATTGGTGTACAAGAAATAGATATCACATATAGCCTGACACTAGGCAATATCCAAAATATTGTGAATAAGACTATAATAATAAGCGTGACGGATATGTCTAGTATTGAGATTGGCGCTAAATGGGGTAGCCTTACATTGGAAAAAGATAATTTGGATAGGTACAATATCTATCTAGATGGCGAGAATGGCACGCGTGCCGACTATATAACAATTCTGCTAAAAATAGATGGAACTTTTGAGCCGTCCCTTCAATATACCGTCTACCAAGTAATAGACGAGACAACCAAAAATGAAGTGGACAAAAAATTTACACCTACAGAAGTTGGAGAATTTACTTTTGAGGTGGTGTATAATGGCAAAACTTTGGGACAAATAGTCGTTTTGGTGAAATGATTAGGCGATAATTGTTTGACAAAGAAATAGTATATATATATAATAAATTAGAAGATTATATTTATTTTTTGCAAGCTGGTGTTATTTTTTATAACATTTTGACAAAAAATAATAATACGAATGTTTTGGAAAAACAAAAAATTTTTTAAGTTTAGGTGATTACAAATGTTTAAAAGAGTTTTGAAAATACTTGGTATTTGTCTAGCAATATTTGTTGGCGTGCTATGTGCAGGTTTTGGTATTTATGCATTGCAGGGTGGTTTCAAAAATGTTGAAATCAATATTTTGTATCTCTATATGGACGACATTACCAAGGCGGACAAGACTATCTATACTTTAGAAGATTTTACGACAGCTATCAATTTTGAGCCATTAGACGCTACAGAAAAAGAACTAGAAGTTATTATCCAAGACCCTATGAGAATTGAAGAAAATGGCAATTTGATACAAGAAGGGATACTCAAAAATGTTCCTACTACTGTACAAGCGGGAGAAGATTTCAAAATAGAGATAAACAAAGACGCTAGAGGGAATAACTATGGCGGTGCTGTTACTCTTACTTTCAAACCAAAGGGTAATGACAAAACAATCACCGATTTTACATTGAAAATAGTTGTCGATGTCGCTATCCCAAATAAGTCCCTTTACTTTGCTGGCAACAATGGAGATAGCTACTCTACTGTTTATGGCAAGACTATTACAATGGGTATTAGCAACAACGAACAATTCGTTTATCTAAAGAGCAATCTTGTAAATGCTTTTTGCCTAGAAGCAGATAACCAAAACCTAAAGAGTGCAGAAATTGGATATACATATATTACCCTTGACGGCAAAAAATGTTATGATGCATCTACAGACAAATTTGTAGAAAAATCAAGTGGCATATGGACTAGTTCCGATGCTATTATCAATACTTTTGAAAATCTAGACTACGATAGAATCTATAACACAGAAGAAAAGCAATATAATTATTATTTCAAAATCCCAGTTACGCCAAAAGAAAGTGGCACAATTACAATGACTGCTAGAATGCACAAAACTTACGAAATAGAACAAGAATATATTGCCAATGATTTTGATAATTTTGTAGAGCCTAGTGCAAACAATCCCGATGCTCAAATCAAAGTTGATAAGTACAATGAATTTATCAATAAATATATAGCTTACTTCGATACTACTGACGAGAGCTATGAATTCTTTAGCAATCCTAATTTTATGAAAAGCGATGGCACTATTACTCTTCCTTATAGAGCAATAGAACAATCCAAGAAATTTATATTCCAGACAACTACTGCTACTATCAATATCTCGGCTGTAAACCTAAAAAGTATCACTAGTACAGATGTCCCTCAAGAATTTAAAGTATTCGACACAGAAACTTATACTATCCAAGGTATGATAGACAAGTTTGATTTGTCTATTGATCTTAGCGAAGATAATGTTGCACAAGTCTCTACCGAAAAGGCAAACTTGTTCTCCACTCTTCAAGTATCTCCATATATCTATTTGGAGAAAGACGAATATATTCATTCTAGAGAAACACTATGGCAAAATTATGGCATAGTGCTAGGAGTAGTGGACTTTACTAGTAGTGGCAAGCCTGTTGTCTCGGACGAAACAATATCTATAGAAAATCTAGAAAGCGATCAATGGATAGGCTTCTTGGTGGCACTAAGTGGCAAAAATGCCTACAAAGAATATATCACTAGCGATTTGAAAAACGATGCCGAAAATAAAATATGGACATTGGGTTTCAATACTCCGCTGGTTAGGAATAATACCGAGACTACCATCAAGACTGCCACAAGAGCTTTGTTCTTGCAATTCCAAGTATCGGGTAGAAATCTAGACACCAATGAAAAAATTGTCAAGAATGATTATACTCGTATATTTATCAATTACACAGAGTATGATTACATATACCAAGATAATGCCAAGATATCTTTTGATAATTCATTAAAGAGAATGTCTATAACCAAGAGTGTTAGCAAAGCCTCTGATTATGACTACGCAAGTGAACTTAATGAACAATCAATAGCTATTTCACTAGCAAATTCCATAACAAATTATGACAAAGTTCAATACAAAAATATAATGTATTTCGTAGAAAAGAATTCAAACGCAATAGATACTGGTGGCAAAAAATTGGCATCTATCGGACATTACAATTTTAGATACTTCAAAGATGGCGTCGATGGTGCAATCAATATGGTCAAACTCTTTGATGGTACTGAAAATTTGGTAGGTGAGAGACTGCCAGAGGACACACTATATGCACTTAATGCATCAGACGAACCAGCAAGGATATTTGCTATAGTTTATCTAAGCGATAAAGATGGCAATCCTATAGACGTCAATGGTAGACCAATCAAGATAAACGAAAATAGTGACGAAGACACTACATTAGTTGTATTTGCTATCACCGATATCACCCAAAATGGAATGGCAAGCGTTGTTATCGACAATTTCGTAAGTAATATCAATTACTATACTATCTCTCAAGTAGACTATACAATATCGGAAAATGTAGATAGCGATAATGATGGCGAAGCAGATACAACCATTTCTTACGAGATATCAGCAGATAAATGGGTAAAAAGAAATTTGATTAATAGCTATGTAGACAGCGGAACAGGTTTATCTTTTAGTGAAGAAAAATTAGAAGAATTGAAAGATTTGTTGCGATTAAAAATACTTTATAATAATAAAATCACTTTGTATGCAACCAACTTTGATTTAACAGCGGACGGTACAATTAGCGAAAAAGATACAAGAAATGCTACATATACTATGAATATCAAAGATTTCTATGGTAAAACTATCCAAAAAGCATTCGACATCAATACATTGCATAACAAACAATTAGCATTAAATCGAATGGTTAATAATTTTAATTCAAATTATTATTTATATATCAATGCGACAAATACTCCAGCTGTTACAGCGACAGATGTCTTTCGTAGCGAAGATGGCTCCATACTAGGCATACAATTTGATATCGTTGCCGAGGGCAAAAAATCCGATGATCAAAACAATTATGACCTCATATATATCAAGGCAAATAATAATGTAGTCAATGCTTTGTCAGAAGCCAATGACTACGTGAGTTGGACAGTCAATAAATTAGATGTCGAAGATATCGAATTGTTTGATATCCAAAGCGAAACTACCAAAACTGCTCTAAATACATACAACAAACTTTATGCCAAATATTCAGAAGATAGCAATAAAAGTCAAGTATTTGGCAATGTGAAATATGGCACAAATGGTTTTGAATTTTCTTCTTATTATTTGTATGAATATTTCAAAAATGACGGGTATGGATTTGTAAAAGATTCAATAGATGATAATGTATACTTCGTAGTCAAGACCAATCTATACAAAGACAATGAAGTAAATATGTCTCTTGTTGATATGTCTCAAGCTAACTATAATAATAATTCGGGCAATTCTTCCAGTAATTCAAACGAATTTGCTTGTATTTATGACTATATAGAGTATTACACTCAAAATACAAATAATATAAAAGTCTGTTACAAAAATGCTACAGGTGTGGCTCAATTAAAAGATGATTTGTATTTCCCAAGTGATGGTAATTATATCTGTGTAGGTAGCAAAAAATTTGAAAAACAAACAGGCACTATCACAATCGATGGCACAGAATATTCTAGATATATTACCGCTGGTGGTAGAAATTATGGAGTGATAACTTCTGATAATAGTGGTTACTATTATGGTGAAGAAGTTGTAAAAATAAGTGCTGGAGAATATTTCCCATATATCAAAAGTGATACTATTTACAAAGTAATTATTTGTGACGAAGAATTTGTAATAGAAGACAATAAATATGAAACAGCACAGAATACAGGCATTATATACAATATCTCTGAAGCTACTGCTCGCCAAAAAACATTCAAAATTAGCACATCAACTACTATCAATGGTACTACATATGATGTAACGAATTTCATTGATGATGGCAGGAAAGATTCTACAGATACAGCATTAGAAAAGACAGAGAATGCAGTAGATAATACAAAATATATCACTCAAGCAACCATCAAATTCTTAAGAGGTGGAGTGCTTAAAGATAGCGCTAACAATGATATCTATGTAAAAGACGAGAATGGCAAGTATTATTACAATGAGACTAGCAAACAATACGAGATTTGCCCAAGTAATTTCACAGGTGAAAGATATTCCAAAAAAGGCATTATGGCATACTTGATGATTTCTTACAATTTTAATGCTCTAGATGGCAAAACTATTACAAAAGTAATTGCTTATGAATTGGTGCAAGAGCCAATTACCCTAGTTGCTACAGGTAATGTTGATGGCAAGGAAGAAACTATAGAACTTAAAGCTGAATCTCAAGATACTGTTACAGACGAGCTTACCATTAATGCAGGTGGAGATACAGAATTTACTTTGGGCAATGTAAGTAGTTCAACCGCCAAAGGGAACAGCAATTCTATTAATATTGTTGGGGCAAGTTACGAAAAGAGTTTCTTTAAACACTGTACATTTACTCTTGACGCAGGGAATTCAGGAATTACGTTTATAGATAGCAATGGGCAAGGAGTAGAAGAGATTACAATTTCAAGCTTAAATGATAAAATTACTCTTCGAGTACCAGACAAATATGCTACTACAACTGCAAAGATTATTATCTCCTATATTGATGAAAATGGAGAAAATATATCTAGATGTCTAAGACTTAGCGTCAAACCTAATTATACATTTGCAATGAAAGAGTCTCAGACTACAGGAGATCTGAACTATGATTCCGATACAAAAAAATATACATTATCTCTAAACAGTGGTGAGCACTCAATAAGTGAACTTATCAGCAAATACTTTAATGTATCTGGTGGAAGTATCAAATTAGTAAATATAGATAGTGATAATAAGTATGCTAGCATTTCTGGGGATACATTAACTATTGGAAAATCATATGCCGTTGACGAAGATGGCCAAACTACATATGATTATGTCGAGTTTAATATGATAATAGTTGATGCTAAAAACATTAAAAATATAAACATTAATGAAACCTTGTATGTAAAAATCAATCCTACATACATTATCGATATGAGCAATCTGACAGGCGATGTATTGTATGGCACAGATATAATATCTCCAGATTACATCACAATCTATAAGTCTTCAGTTACTACAGAAAATAAAGTGTCAGCTAGCGAATTTGAGACAATTGCCAATGAAATAGGCTTAAAATTGTATAAAGAAATTAGTAAAAATAATTATTTAGACTTAGACGGCAAAGTAATTTCTGATGATATGTATACTACACAATCTAATGTAGCATTCGTAATTAAATATCAAGAAGGCTTGTCGCAAGAGATAAGCAAAAATATATCCCTTAATGTAATTGGTTACGAAAAATATTATTCTGCATCTGGCTCATTTAAAGATGGCGACGATTACGATACTATCAAAGAGAAGGGCAAAACCGATATCCCTGACAATGTAATAAACTTTGTACTCAAGGCTGATGAAAAATTGAAGTTAGAAAATTACATCAGAACATATACAATAGGCAATAATAATGGAGTAAATATCTATCCTGTATTGGTATTGGCAGAAACTAAAGAAAATATTACTACATATTCTGTAGCTTCTGGTAGTACAATCGAAAATAATTTTGGCACATATTATCTAGGCTTTGCATTGCATAATAGCGGAGAATATACTTTGTTGGCAGTAGATAATAATGTAGAGATATCTATCCAAAAACTAGAATTATTCTATAGCGAAACAGGTTTTGATAATTCTATATCTTATAATACACTTACAAGTAATTCTTCATACACTTTAGGTGGTAATTTTACTATCACGACAGCTGAAACTTCTGTAGATATTAATAAATATCTAAAATTCTATATAGATCAGAGCGAAATAGAAGTTGTTATTCGAGACGGAGATAATGAGGTGTCTTCAACAATCACTTCTCCAGCAAGTGGAGAAAGCAAAACATACAATATCTGCTACAAACTAAATGGGATAACTATTGATAGCGGATATGATGTGACAATTACTACATCTAATTAACTAAATTAACGAAAAAAATTTGGAGTTAAATATGGAAAGAAAAGAATCAAGGAATGGTTTGGAACTTATTAAATTTGGAGCGATTAGGCTCAAGGGCAATTTTAGTGCTTTGTTTATGGGTACTTTTGCTATGGTCACCCCTCTAGTGCTTGTATTCTTAGTTCCATATTTAATATCTAGATTTACAGATATTACTTGGATAATGTCTATAGGTGTAGTATTGTTTGCTATTCTTGTAGGGCCTATTCAAATGGGTTATATCAAATATTTCAATGAAACTATTGATGGCAAACAGCCCAAACTTTCACGAGTGTATTCAGAATTCAAATTTTCTCCCACTACACTTAGAACTATATATATAGCACTTATTTTGATTGTTCTTTATATAGTAGGTGGCATACTTTGGATAGTTCCAGCAGGATTTGCGATATCATTCTTTTCTATGACATTGTTTTTCTTGGAAAAATACAAATATCACAAACTAAGTGATGCTATGACTGATTGCGCTAGACAAATGATAGGCAATAGACTTGCAATGTTTTCTTATAAACTTATTTTCTACTTTGTTTATGCATTATTATTTGGCATAGGAGCATTGTGTATAGCACTTATATTCATTCTAGCTAGTGATAGTATGATAGTTAGTTATATAGTGACACTTTGTAGTGTAATAATATTTATATTTATGTATTCTATGGTTACAGTCTATTATCATTCTTGCAATCAAATATTCTTTGAAGATACTCTTATGTATAACGAAAGAAAAAGAGCAAAATTGCAAAAGTCCAAAGTTGACAATGTAAAAGTAGAGAGTGTGGACAAAGACAATACTTCTACAAGTAACGAAGTAGCAAAAGTATCTAATAAAGACGTAAATATTGATACCAAAAATGAGCAGAATACAAGCAATATTGACACCAAAACAAACAATCAAGAGAAAAAAGATACTAAAAAGAAGACAAAGTCTTCTCCCAAAAAATCTTCTTCTCACACAAAAAGCAAATCAACCAAATCTGCTAGTCAAACTATAGAAAAAGAGCAAAAGTAATTGAATCAAAAAAAGAAATGTATTATGAATATCATAATGCATTTTTTTTGTAAATTTATAATAATTTTTTTACATAAAGAGATGTCTTTTTCAAATACTAAAAATGATAACATATTTATGGAAGGTGTATATGAAAGAGACAGGAATAGTTAGAAAACTAGATAATCTAGGGCGATTGGTTATTCCCAAAGAAATAAGAAGATGTATGAGAATTAAAGAGGGGTCACCTATTGAATTCGGACTATTGCCTACAGGAGAGATTGTCTTGTGTAAATATTCTCTAGTCAATCAAATAAGCGATTATGCCGATGAATTTTCAAGAATTCTAGGTGAAATGTTTGATTGTATGATAATTATAGGAGATAGGGACAAGATTGTGTCTTGTTTTGGAGTGAGCAAAAAGGCAATGCTCGGTCAAAAACTCTCCTTGCAATTGCTAGATATCTTGGATACCAAAATGTCTTATATGGCAAGCAAAAATAATGGAACAACTATTATACCTATTATAGACGATGACAAAAATGAATACATATCGCAATTGATTTTTCCTATAGTTATCCAAGGCGAAAAAGAAGGAATAATTGCTCTTTGCGAAAGCAAAAATTCATATGAGTTTGGCGAAAGTCACATAACTGCACTCAAATTGATATCCAAGTTCTTGAGTTCGCAATTGGAGTAATATGAAGAGAAGTTCTTTTGTACTAAGTGCAATTATTCTTACCTTGGGGGGATTTTTTGCAAAAGCAATTGGAGCTTTGTACAAAATCCCACTTACAAATATCCTTGGCAGTAATGGAATGGGTGTGTACTATTTGGTCTTCCCCTTATATTCTCTAGTTATTGCTTTTTGTAGTAGTGGAATTAGTGTAGCATTGTCCACCGAGGTTGCCAAGTGTCGAAAAATTCATCATAGATTTAATGAACAGAAATTGCTTCGAGTGGCACTTGTCTTTACTTTTGTAATAAGTTTAATTTTGTCTCTTGCCATTGTCTTTTTGTCATCAACTTTGGCTGAAATTCAAGGCAATATGAATGCGAAATTAGGGTATATTGCCATATCTCCAGCCATAATTCTATCTTCTCTAATCGCCACAATTAGAGGGTATTTCCAAGGTATAGAAAATATGGTGCCGACCACAGTTTCTATGATAATAGAGCAGATTGTCAAATTGAGCGTAGGGCTTGTCCTAGCACACAAATTGTGTGTTTATGGTTTGGAATATGCTGTGCTTGGTGCAATTTTGGGAGTAACAATTAGCGAAATTGTAGCACTTATTATTATTGTTATCAATTTTATTACATACAAAGGTCAGTTGTATTATAATTATAGGAATAAGTTTTTCAAAAATAAGACCAAAAAGTTTGTTTCCAAGAGTCTCAAAAAGAAAAAACTACTCAATGTAAGCAAAAATTGTAAAAAATCTTTGTTCATCGCAAATGCACAAAATATCAGATATTCTACTCGCTCTGCTCTTGCCAAATTGCTTGCTATCGCTATACCTTGTACACTATCCAATATTCTTATACCTATATCTACTATGCTAGATAGTTTTATGATTATCAATTTGATGGTAAAATCGGGATACAGTCTGGCAATATCGACATCTTTATATGGTTTGTGGGGAGGAGTAATCCAAGCTCTTATTAGCTTGCCAACTATTATTGTATCTGCAATATCTACATCACTAGTCCCCGCTCTTAGCGGAATAGTTGCACGAAACGATACTAGCGAAATCAAAAATAAAATAGCTTTTTATATCAAATTGACTCTAGTGCTTAGCCTGATAATGTTTGTAATATTCTATGTGTTTGCCGAAGATATGCTCAAATTTTTGTACGGTGATGGTCTAAGTGATAGTGTAATAGACGAAATGTTTTATGCAGTCAAGATGCTCAAAATTAGCAGTATTTCTATAGTTTATTATGCATTTCTTCAGACCTTTACAGCCATCTTGCAGACTATTGGCAAGTCGACAATCCCTTTTTATTCTCTACTTTTTGGGCTGTGCATACGTACCCTTTTGATTGTTTGTATGGTCTCAAATATTAGTATAAATATTTTTGGCGTAGTTATAAGCAATATAATATTCTTGAGCATTGCAGATGTAATACTTGCTATAAGTATTGCCAAGAAAATTAGATTTGAATATAAACTATATAATCATCTACTCAAGCCAATGATTATTTCTATAGTCATATTATTAGTTTGTCAAGTAATAAAATATGCTTTTGGAAGCATTATCAATTACTTTATTTTGGCATTGATTGTAGGGATATTTGGCGTTTTTCTCTACCTTTTGTGGATATATTTTGGCAAGATATTCACCCCCAAAGAACTGGAACAATTCAAAATTGGCAAGAAAAAAATATCTCACAAATAGATAAAATTATATACAATTTGGCGTCTATAACTCAAAAAATCACCCAAATATGCTTAAATTGTATCAAATTTAGCCATTTTTTAGTCAAAATTTGAATTTTTTTGTTTAATCTTTTTGCAAAAAGTATAATTTATGTTATAATGGGGTATCAACTATTAAAGGAGATAAATATGAATAAATTAGAAATAATTAAAGTTATTGCTGAAGAATCAGAATTAACACAAAAAGAAGTTTCTGGTGTAGTAGATACTATGATTAATACTATCATCAATGAATTGAAGAGAGGAGAAGAAGTTAATATTGCAGGTTTTGGCAAATTTGTTGTTAAAAAACGTGCTGCAAGAACAAGTATCAACCCTAGAACTAAACAAGCTATCGCTGTTCCTGCTAGCAAAGCACCTACCTTCAGAGCAGGCAAACAATTCAAAGATGCTGTAAACAAATAATTAACTAATTTATCTTGAATTAAAACACACAAGGCTTATAATTTTTTGTGTGTTTTTTTTTATTTTAAAAGTGAAATGTGTTTGAAAATCTTATGAGTTATTATATAATTAAATTATGAAGATAAAAGATATACAATTTGAAAACAATATTTTATTAGCACCTATGGCGGGTGTAACAGATGTCGCATTTAGGTCAATTTGCATTGATTTTGGTGCAGACGCAGGCGTTACAGAGATGATTAGTGCCAAGGCACTATCTTATGACAACAAAAAGACCGCCGACTTGCTTATAACTGCTCCTAATGAAAAAATTAAAATTGTGCAAATATTTGGTAGTGACCCCGATATTATGGCAGAAATGTGCTGTAGTCCGTACTTGCAAAAATTCGATATTATTGATATAAATATGGGCTGTCCAGCTCCCAAAATTGTCAATAATGGTGAGGGGAGTTTCCTTATGACAAATGTCCCTCTTGCCGAAAGAATAATTCGTAAGTGCGTGCAAGCTTGTGACAAACCCATTACAGTCAAATTTAGGAGTGGGTTTGATAGCGAACACATAAACGCTGTTGAATTTGCCAAAATGTGCGAAAGGGCGGGTGCTAGTGCTATTACTATTCACGGACGTACTCGCAGTCAGATGTACAGTGGGACTGTTGACTTGGATATTATCAAAAAAGTAAAAGAAAGTGTAAATATCCCAGTAATTGCAAGTGGCGATATTGTAGATATAGAGACTTACAAAAAGACTCTAGAATATACCAAATGCGATGGTGTAATGATAGGCAGAGGGGCTCTTGGCAATCCCGCCATTTTTAGCCAAATTTTAAATAGAGAATATAATTATAATAAGTATGATGTTATCAAAAGGCATATAGATTTATTGTGCGAATATTATCCAATGTCCTTTGTGTCGGGGCATATCCGCAAACACCTCTTGTGGTATTTAAAAGGGGAATACAATGCTAGCGAAATCAAAAGATATGTTTCCACCGAGCCAGACATAAACAAAGTGCTAGATAGATTAAAATCGTTTTTTGCTGAAAATCAATAAATTTTTATGTGAAAAAGATAATGAAAAGCAATAAATTATTTGCTAAAAAATAGCAGAAAATATATAATAAAATTGATTGAGTAATGATTATTTGAATTCAATCACTTATTATCAAAAACAATAATACTTAATTAAAAATTAAATGAGGTATATTATGAATAAAAAAACTATAAAAGATATTGATGTTTATGACAAAAAAGTACTTGTAAGAGTAGACTTTAATGTGCCTGTAATTAATGGCAAAATTACAGATGACAATAGAATTATCGAAGAATTGCCTACAATCAAATATTTATTAGAAAAGGGTGCAGCCCTTATTCTTATGAGTCATTTGGGTAGACCAGAGGGCAAATTTGACCCTGCTTATTCTCTAGATGTTGTTGCTACTAGATTGCAAGAATTGTTGCCAGATACTGAAGTAATTATGGCTGAAGACGTTGTGGGCAAAGATGCCAAGACCAAAGCTAAGAATTTGAAAATCGGACAAATTTTGCTTTTGGAAAATTTGAGATTTGACCCTAGAGAAGAAGAAAATGACAAAGATTTTTGCAAAGAACTTGCAAGTATGGGCGAGGTATATGTAAATGATGCTTTTGGTACAGCACATAGAAAGCACGCTTCTACTTATGGCGTTGCCAAACTTCTTCCTAATGCAATAGGCTTTTTGATTGAAAAAGAATTAAATGTAATTGTAGGGACTATAAATAATCCAAAGAGACCTTTTGTAGGTATCCTTGGCGGAGCAAAAGTAAAAGACAAGATTGGCATTATAGATAGTTTGCTTGATAATGTAGATACTTTAATAATTGGCGGAGGAATGGCATATACTTTCCTTTCTGCTCTTGGATACAAAATCGGTACATCTCTTTTTGACGAAAGTAATGTAGAAGAAGCAAAAAGGCTTATGCAAAAGGCAAAAGACAAAAATGTAGACTTCTTGTTGCCTGTAGACTTTGTGACAACAACTAGTCTAGATAGTGTAGATATCAAAGTTACCAAAGACCAAAATATCGAAGACGGATTTATGGGTGTTGATATTGGCAAAAAATCAATTAAATTGTTTACAAAAGCTATCAAAAAAGCAAAAACTGTTATCTGGAATGGCCCAGTTGGGGTATTTGAGAAAAAAGAATTTGCTGTAGGTACTTATTCTATTGCCAAAGCATTGACCAAAGTAAAAGGAACAACAATTATTGGTGGCGGAGATAGTGCAAGTGCTGTTATCAATATGAAACTTGCTCATAAAATGACACATATCTCAACTGGCGGTGGTGCTTCGTTGAAGTTGTTTGAAGGCAAAGTTTTGCCAGGTGTAGACGTAATAGACAATATACAATAATTAGCAAGGTGTAGATTATGAAGAAACTATATTTAATTGGAAATATGAAAATGAATATGAGTTTGAGTGAACTTGAGCCATATTTTGATAAGATTACCGCTATAGCGAATTCAACAAGCAATGTTGTAGGTGTTTGTTTGCCATCAGTTTATATCAATATGGCCAAATATATGCTTGAAGGCTCCAAAGTTTTGTATGGTGCAGAGAATATGCATTATGCAGACAAAGGTGCGTATACAGGAGAAATAAGTGCAAGTATGCTCAATGACTTCAATTGCGATTTGGTCATAATTGGCCATAGCGAAAGAAGACAATTATTTCACGAAAGTTTAGAAGAGATTAATCTAAAAGTTAAAAAGGCTTTGAGTGAAGGTCTTACACCAATTTTATGCTTTGGTGAGACTTTGGAAGAGAGAAACTCTGCCCAAACTTTTAATGTTGTCGAAAATCAAATAGTTTCTGCTTTACAAGGTCTTGATGACGAAGATATTGCAAGAATTATCTTTGCATACGAGCCAGTATGGGCAATTGGCACAGGTGTAAGTGCCACATCTATTCAAGCCGAAGAGATATGTTCGTTCGCCAAGAAATTGTTAAAAGAACATTTTGGACAAAATACATCTATAGTTCTTTATGGCGGAAGTCTAAAACCAGAAAATGCTCAAGATATATTGTCCAAACCAAGTATTGATGGTGGGCTAATAGGCGGGGCTTGTTTGAAAATTGCCGATTTTGAAAAGATTATAATGACGAAGGTAGAATAATGAAAAAAACAGTTGCTCTAGTAATAATGGACGGATTTGGTTATAGTAAGGAAACTCAAGGTAATGCAATTTTTACTGCCGAGACCCCAAATATAGACTTATTTCAAAAGAACTATCCTACAACCCTTATAAATGCATCGGGTAGAGCGGTAGGCTTGCCAGAAGGGCAGATGGGCAATAGCGAAGTAGGACATCTAAATTTGGGAGCGGGAAGAGTTGTTTATCAAGATATTACAATGATAGACAAAGCAATCGAAGATGGCGAGTTTTTCAAAAATACAAAACTAAAAGAAGCAATGGAAATCTTGGGTAAAGACAATTCATTGCATTTGGTGGGCTTGCTTTCTGATGGTGGAGTGCATAGTTCTATAAATCATTTATTTGCATTGCTAGAAATGGCAAAAAAAATGAATGTAAAAAAAGTGTATGTACACTGCATTACAGATGGAAGAGACGTTCCACCCGATAGCGGAATTAAATTTGTGCAAATACTAGAAGAAAAGATGAAAAAGATAGGTGTTGGCTCTATTGCTACTCTTATAGGTAGATATTATTATATGGATAGAGACAAACGTTGGGATAGAGTAGAAAAAGGCTACAATTGTGTCTTT
Source organism: uncultured Christensenella sp. (assembly GCA_964541825.1). GTDB lineage: Bacteria > Bacillota > Clostridia > Christensenellales > UBA1242 > UBA11490. The sequence goes on from CAZIRR010000003.1 coordinate 15,863, forward strand.
AATGGTGTAGGTAATAGATTTACTAGTGCAGAAAAAGCCATCAGTTCTAGCTATAAAAACGATATTACAGATGAATTTGTAGAGCCTAGCATTATTGGCGATTACAATGGCGTCAAAGACGGAGATAGTGTGATATTTTTCAATTTTAGGTCGGATAGAGCAAGGGAAATATCCCACGCTGTTCTTGACGAAAAATTTGATAGTTTTGCTAGAATCAAAAAAGATGTTTATTACGTAGGAATGACCGAATACGATGTAACTCTAAAAAACATTCATACGGCATTCCCTCCTAAAGATATCAAAAATACTCTTGGCGAATATTTGGCAAAAAATGATTATAATCAATTAAGAATTGCCGAGACAGAAAAATATGCTCACGTTACATTCTTCTTTAATGGTGGAATTGAGGCACCAAATACTAATGAAGATAGAATTCTAATCCCATCGCCCAAGGTTGCCACTTATGACTTAAAACCAGAAATGAGTGCTTTGGAAGTTACAGAAAAAGCAGTAGAGGCGGTAGGCAAATACGATGTGATTATCTTGAATTTTGCCAATTGTGATATGGTGGGGCATACAGGTGTATTTAATGCTTGTGTGCGAGCTGTAGAAACGGTAGATACTTGTGTAAAAAACTTTGTAAACAAGATTTTGGAAGTGGGTGGAGTAGCATTACTTACGGCTGACCACGGAAATGCCGAAAAGATGACTTTTGAGGACGGCTCACCTTGTACTTCTCATACTACCAATCTTGTACCTTTTAGCGTAATAGGTGATGATTACAAAGGTTGCAAACTAAGAGATAATATGGCACTATGTGATGTCGCTCCTACTATGCTAGAAATATTGGGACTAGAAAAACCTGTAGAAATGACAGGGGAGAGTATACTTTGTCCTAATTTAAAATAACGAAACTTTTGAAGGATAAATTTATGAATTTAATGCTAGGGGCATTTGCAAATTTTTGGTATACGTTTTATAATACTTGCTTTAGAAATGTAGATACCAAGGTTAGATACACTGTAGGTGGAATTTTGATATTATTATCAATCGTTGTATTTATATTTTGTACCAAAGGTAAGAGCAAAAGCGAACTTGTCAATAATTGGTTTTTGTTTTGGATTTCAATGATTTTGTTGATTTGTGGTGTATTATATATGTCAATATGACCAAAAAATATTGCTAAATTAATAATAATGTGATAAACTTAAATGAATTTAAATACTATATTAGGAGAATTTTATGAACTTCAGTTTTTTATGTGATGTATCAGCAGGTGTAGCAGATACCCTAACAGTCGTTAGGTCGATACTTCTTATTCTTACTGCTATAGCATCAATTGCAATTATTGTTGCAGTACTTATTCAACCATCAAATCCTGATGGCGGTAGAAATGTAATAACTGGCACAAACGATAGTTATTATGCACAAAATAAAGGCGACACCAAAGAAGGTAGACTAAAGAAAATTATTATTATCTGCTCGGTAGTAATTTTGGTACTAACTATTGCTTTTTATGTAATTGAGCATTTCTTTGCTGGCTAATATAAAAAAATAAAGAGAGGCTTTTTGTAAAACAAAAAAGCCTTTTTTATACAAAAGGAATTTATGGAAGAATTAGACGAATTAATAATTAATCAAATAAAAACAAATAAATTGGACAATCTCGAATATGACTTTATAATTAGTCAATTATCTGTACTTAATAATAAACCATACGAATTAATCAAAATGACGCTAGATAGACTTGTGGGAGACAAAAAAGTTGTTTTGAAAAAACTAAAGAGTGAGAAGCCTGTCAAAAAAGAAAAAAGAATTACTTCATATGACAAATCTGGACCTTCGTCACCATACACTTCAAATCGTCAAAACAATATCGACCTTGCATACGATATTTTGAATAAAAAAGATAAAAAATCCAATTCCAAAGTGCAGAAAGTTCAAGGGAAATTGCAAGGAACGTCCAAAGGTTATGCTTTTCTTATTCCCGATGATATTCAATTGGAAGATGTTTTTGTGGCAGAAAAAGACTTGAATGGAGCTATGCACGGAGACAGAGTAGTCGTAGTCGTTAGAAATAATGGCGGTAGGCGAATGGAAGGCAAAGTCATACAAGTAATCGAAAGAGGTAGCCTAAGAGTTGTAGGACTACTTAAAATTGTCAAAAAAATCGCTTTTGTTGTGCCTGATGATGTAAAGTTTGGCAAAGATATTTCTATAACTCTAGACAAATTGAATGGTGCCAAAGACGGACAAAAAGTTGTAGCAAAAATCACTAGATATTATGCTAGCAAAAGAAATCCTGACGGCGAAATTGTAGAAATTTTGGGAGAGCCTAACAAGATTGATACCGAAGTCAAAGCTGTTATTCGTGGATATGGGCTTAGTGACAATTTCCCAACGAAAGTGCTAGAGAGTGCCAAATATTTGCCCGAGAGTATAAATAAATCGGATTATCCAAATAGGCTTGATTATACAAATAATATTTGTTTTACTATTGATGGAGAGGATACTAGAGATATAGATGACGCTATTTCTATAGATATCGCCAAGAATGGTAATAGAGTTTTGGGTGTACATATAGCAGATGTTGGTGAATACGTAAAGAGAGATAATGTTTTTGACAAAGAAGCTTTTAGAAGAGGGACAAGTGTTTATTTTCCAAATTTGGTTTTGCCAATGTTGCCTAGAGAATTATCCAATGGAATATGCTCATTAAACGAGAGGGTAGATAGACTTGCACTTAGTTGTTTTATGGAATTTGATAATAATGCAAATTTAGTTGATTACAAAATTTGTGAGAGTATTATCAATTCCAAAAAGAGATTTACATATACCGAGGTGCAGAGGGTATTTGATGGTACCAATGACCAGCCCGAAGAACTTATTGAGAAATTAAATTTGATGAGAGGACTTGCCAAACAATTAGCCGACAGTAGAGTAAAACGTGGGGCTATAGAATTTAATATCCCCGAAGTTCAAGTTTATCTAAATGACTTGGGAGATGTCCTAAACCTAAAGAAAAGAGAAAATAACGAAAGTCATAAACTGATAGAATCGTTTATGATAGTTGCAAACGAGACAATTGCGACACATTTCTTATCCAAAAATATACCTTTTGTGTATAGAATTCACGAAAAGCCAGATGTCGAAAAAATAGAGAGATTGGTAGGAATGCTCAATACATTTGGTATTTCCCACAAAATTAATCCAGAAGATGTCGAGCCAAAAGATATCCAAATTTTGCTTAATTCTATAGAGGGAGAGTCTCCTGAATACGTTATAAATAAGATTGCTCTAAGATGTATGAAGAAGGCAAAATATTCTCCCGAATGTATAGGCCACTATGGAATTGCTAGCCCTAAATATTGTCACTTTACAAGCCCGATTAGAAGATATCCAGATTTGACAATCCATAGAATTATCAAAGAATATTTGCATAATGAAATTGACGATAGAGAAAAATTAATTCTAAAAGAATTTGTTAATTACGCATCAATACAATCTAGCGAAACGGAGAGGAATGCTGAGAGTGTAGAAAGAGATGTAGACGATTTGTATAGAGTATTCTATATGACCCATCATATTGGTGAAGAATTTGATGGGATAATCAGTTCGGTGACAAATTTTGGTGTGTTTGTTGAACTTGATAATACTGTCGAAGGAATGATAAGAATAGACAAATTACCTAATGACCAATACGAATTTTTTGAAGATAGATTTTGCTTAAAAGGATATAATAATAAATTTGCAATAGGTGATAAACTTAGAGTAAAAAGCGTAAGAGCGGATATTTTAAGCAAAGAGATTGATTTTGAATTGGTTAGCGTTATCAAAGATAATATGTAAACAAAAAAAGACAACTAATTATTAGTTGCCTTTTTTCTTTTTCTTTTCTATTATTTCAAACATCATTTGTTCCATTCTTTTCATACATTCTTCTTGATTAAATGTAAATGATGAATTTAGATATTTGTCTGCTACAAGTTGCCTTTCTTCTTTGTTTTCTATCCAATAGTCAATAACTCTTGCCAAATCTTTGTAATCTCTAGATTTGAATATGCATCTATTATCGACAGCAAATTCTTTTGTGGCAGACAAAGGACTATCAGAAACAATCGTCAATTTTCCACAAGCGATAGCTTCCAAACAGGCGATACCTTCTAGTTCAATTTCTGCTGGGTGGACATATAAATCTGAGAAATTAAGAACATCAATTATTTCATTTCTTGCAAACAATCCAAAGTGTGTATTTATGCCAAATTTTTGACTTAAATTTCTATACTGTTTTTCCTTTTGTCCCTTGCCTGCGAGGATTAATTGTATTTGATCTTTGTATTTGGACAAATTAATTGCACGGATTAGCGTGTCTTGAGATTTTTCTCTAGAATATCTACCTGTTGACAAAATTATTATCTTGTCTTTCCATTTGTCTGGCTTTGGAGTATCTCTTCTTTCTACATAACTATGTACGCCATTGGATATCACATATCCAGGAGTTTCTTTTTTGATATTACTTTCAAAAATATCTCTAATAAACTTGGTAGGATAGTGAATGCCGTCTACATATTGGAATTGGTTTTTCCAAATATATTTGTATACCAAATTATTGGCATATTTAATTTTGTTTAGTTTGAAATATGATGTAAAGTTTTCGGCTTGCATATGAAAGCCAGCTGTAATAGGCAAGCCCATTTCTTTGGCTATTTTGCAAGCGCTTATGCCAAGTTTTAATGGCACCATAATATGACAAATATCGCAACCATCTAGTGCTTGCCTAATTATATCTTTATCTGGTTTGGCAAGAGTAACGCCAACTTTGTCGACATATTTATTAAGCATTTTGCCAAAATTTAAATTTGGCACAACAAATACATTTTCTTGACCTTTTTTGTCTTGGTCTCCACAAAGAATTCTAACGGTGTGTCCTTGTGCTTTTAGAAATCTAATCAAGTTCATAGCGGCAACAGTTGTGCCGTTACTTTCTTCACCTAATACATCACAAACGATTGTAATTATCATAATATCTTCCCTTCAAGTTTATTGTAATTAAACTTTTTCACAAAATATATTGTAAATTTGTAATTGTATTGTAGTATATTTTTGTCGAAATGTAAAATTAAAATAAACATATTGTCGTGAAAATGATAATTTTTTGTCAATATTTAGATGTTTGCGTTATCGATTATTCTACCGTTACGCTTTTTGCTAGATTTCTAGGTTTGTCTGGGTTGAGTCCTTTTTTGATAGAAGTGAAGTAGGCTAGCCATTGGAAAAATTCAATTGCGATTAGCGGAGATAGTTCTTCATTTGAAGGGGATAAATTTATATTCATATATACGTTCTCCAATTTTTCATCGCTAATTGTCAAATTTGAAACCATTACAATTTTGCCACCCCTTGAATGAATTTCGTGGGCACTATTGAGAGTTTTGTCAAGCAAGTCTTTTTGTGTCGCTAAAACAAATACAATTGTATTGCTATCGACTAGGGCTAGAAATCCGTGCTTTAATTCTCCAGAAGGATAGGCGGAGGAATTGATATATGTAATTTCTTTTAATTTTAAACTTGCTTCTTCTGTTGTTATATAATCTATATCTCGACCTATAAAAAACACATTTGAAGCTTTTTGTAAGTCATTAGATAATTGGTCAATTTTTTGAAAATATTCTTCTTTAGTATTCAAGAAATCTCGCAAGATAGAATATGAATTGTTTTCTTTGTTAAATTTAATTTTTTCTAGATATTTTGCAAAAAGATATAATATAGCAATCTGAGAAGTGTATGCTTTTGTAGAAGCTACAGCGAGTTCCGGGCCTGCACATACGGGGAATATTGCATCTACATTTTGGGCAAGTGTGCTATACAAAACATTTGTGAGTGCTATAGTTTTTATGCCTTTTGATTTTGCAATTTCCAAAGCTCCTAGGGTGTCGGCAGTTTCTCCGCTTTGGCTTACAAAAATGGCAATTGTGTCTTTATCTATTACTGTGTCGTTGTATCTAAATTCGCTAGCTATATATGCACTTGCACTTATTTTAGAATACTTTTCTATAAATTTTGCACCCATTAGACCTGCGTGATATGCCGTCCCACAACCTATTAATAAAATCTTTTTTGCGTTTAACAAATTGCTTATGTCTAGGCGTTTGAATATATTATCTTGACTATATATATCCAAGACACTGCTTATTACATCTTTTTCTTGAGATATTTCTTTTTGCATATAATGTGAGTACTTGCCTAGTTTAGAATCCCTATTTGTTAAATTGAGTTTTGTTGGAATTCTGTCAATTAATGCCAAGTTATTGTCATAAATTTCAATGCAATTTGCAGAAACTCTGGCAAATTCAAAATTTTGAAGAGTGAAATATTCTTGGCATTTATCTACAAAGCAAATTGGGTCACTTGCTATATAATTTCCATCTTTGCCATAAGCTACATAAAGTGGACTCTCTTTTCTCGCTACCAAGATTTGTTGAGGATTATTCTTTTCTATAGTTGCGATAGCATAACTTCCACTAAGTTTGTCACAAGCAAATTTGAGAGCTTCAAGTCCAGTCTTGTGAGATAATTGAAGTAGATGGGCTATGGCCTCGGTGTCTGTTTCGCTTATGTATTTTATATGGTGAGTACTTATCAATTCTTTTTTGATTGTTAGATAATTTTCTATAATGCCATTATGTACAATTGCCCAGTTTCCATCTTCACTAGAGTGAGGGTGGGCATTTGTAATATTTGCCTTGCCGTGGGTTGCCCATCGAGTGTGAGCTATTCCACAAGTATTAGATATGTCGTCTGCGATAAATTTTCGTAGATTGCTTACTGCTCCTATAGATTTGTTGATAATAATATTATTATCTTTCACATATGACATTCCTGCCGAGTCGTATCCTCGATACTCAACTTTTTCTAATAAATCTATTAATTGCTCTTTAATATTTTCTTTGCCTATAAATCCTACAATTCCGCACATATATTATTCTCCATCTATATCGTATACTATTTTTTCTATTTCGTGAGCTTTTGCTATAGCTAGTGTTTGGTCTTTGCATTCCACCATAATTCTTATTTTTGGCTCTGTCCCAGACACTCTTACCATAATCCTACTATCTTTTCCTAGTTCTTTTTCTATTCTGTTCACATTGTCTGTAAGGGTAGAGTTATTTATGATTTTCACTTTATCCGAAACGGGGCAATCAATATTGCATTGTGGATACAAATTTGCATAAGCAAGCTCGCTTATTTTTTTCTTGGTCTTTACCATCATTTCGGCAATCTTAATTCCTGCAAGAATTCCGTCTCCTGTGCTTGCGTATTTTCTAAGAATTATGTGTCCAGACTTCTCTCCTCCTAGGGATAGCCCTTCTTCTTCCATTTTGGCTATAACATACTTATCGCCTATGTCTGTTCGCAGTAATTTGATGCCTTCCTTTAATAAATCTTTTTCAAGTCCCATATTGGTGTGTCTAGTTCCCACGACGGTGTTTTTGATAAGTTCATTTTGAGATTTGAGATATTTGGCAAGCATAAATATTATGACATCGCCATCAATTATATTTCCATTCTCGTCACAAGCAATTATCCTATCTGCATCTCCATCAAAAGCAAATCCTACATCGGCTTTGTACTTTTTAACGGCTTTTGCCATAACTTCGGGATACATTGACCCGCATTTATCATTGATATGTAATCCTTCATTGTGACAATTTGTGGCTATAACTTTTGCACCAAGACTTCTAAAAACATTTGGTGCGATTTTGAAAGATGCTCCATTGCTTCCGTCTAATAATATTGTCAATGACGATAATGATTGATTGCAACATTTGATTAAATAATTTTCATATAGTTTAACCAACGAAAAATCTTGATTATATTTCCCGATATGAGGATATTCATTGTGACATTCGTGTACAAATTTTCTCTCAAGAGAATCTTCTTTTTTGTCGCTCAATTTTATTCCGTTGCTATCAAAAATTTTTATGCCGTTATATTCTTGAGGGTTGTGTGAAGCACTAATAACCGTTCCAAAATCGACATTGGTTTGTTGTGTGATATATGCAATTCCTGGAGTGGTACATACACCTAAGTCTATAATATCAGCGCCTGCTGTCATAGCTCCAGTTGAGAAGGCTGATGTCAAAAATTCTCTAGTAATTCGGGTGTCTCCTCCTATCAGAATTTTGGTCTTGTCTTTGCTTGTGGCAAGGGCATTGCCACATTTAAATGCCAAATCGCAAGTAAGATAGTTATTAACAATTCCTCTTATTCCGTCTGTTCCAAAAAATATTCCCATTATTTATTCTCCTTTTTGTGCTTAATTGTTTGCATTGCTTGATAGTTTTCTTTATTCTTGCCTAATTGCCAAGCAAAATGATTGGGGCCTACAAAAGACTGTGTCACCGAAAAAATAAACCTAAGTATGACAACTAAAAAATTACAAATCAGATACCTGTTTTTGGTATTATACGTAGCAATATTCCTCTTTTGTGACAGACAAAAAGAATGGACAGATACAATATGGACAAATTTGCAAAATTATCGTCTTGTTAGTTATTAAACAATAAATTAAAAAAATTGTCAAAAAAAATTATCAAATTATTGCAATAAGTGAATATAATATGCTATAATCTTACTGACCGATAAGTTAAAAATACATTTTTGGAGAAAGTAATGGGCAGAACAGATATTCATCACGATAAAAAGAAAATTGAGATTATGGAAAAGTGTTTTGAGTGTTATGCTGAGTATGGGTTTGGAAATGTGGGCATCAAAGGGCTTGGTAAATATTGTGGATTTTCTTCGGCAAATTTGTATAGCTATTTTAATGACCTTGACGACCTTATCATTCAGGCAACCGAACACTCAATGAGCAAAGTGGAAGATGAATTTATGGCAAAAGCGCCTACAAATGTAGGGGAACTTGAGGGGTTTATTGATGAAATTCCATATTGGACAGCAAAAAATCACGGCAAAAAATATAGGCTTATGTATCAAATTTACACAAACCCCAAGTATATAGAAAGTGGCAAAAAGTTTTTTGAAGGCGTAAACAAAAGATATACAGAGTATGCAAAAATTCTCGAGCCAAAACTCGGGATTGACTACAAAATCATAGTTTCGTTTATATTTATTTTGGTTAGGGCGAGTGTTCACTATGCGATGTTCGAAGATGAGTTTTACTTAAAAGCTCAAATAGAAACTCTAAAACAATCTTTAAAAATGTTTATACAATACAATAAAGGAAAGGAGAATTTATGAAAAAGTTTATTAAAACATTTATTTTAGCAATATGTTTGATTTTGCCAAGTTTGTTTTGCTTGACCGCTTGTGATAACAAAAGTTGTGTGCATACTTTTGGTGAGTGGACAATAGATACTAATGTAACTTGCATAGTTGATGGTGAGGAGTATCGAGAATGCACAGAATGTGGATATAAAGAAACTCAAAGTATTCCGGCAACTGGACACACTTTCGGTGGATACATTATAGACGAAATCCCAACAACTCAAAATGGTGGTGAGTATTATCGAGAATGTGAAACTTGTCACGAAATAGACAAAGTTACTGTATCCGCATTAAAATCAACTGGACTAGAATTTGAACTTAATGAAGATAAACAAAGTTATGCCGTAACTGGAATTGGAAGTTGCACAGATAAATATATCAATATTCCAAATACACATAATGGTTTGCCGGTTACTGCTGTTGCAGGACATGCTTTTTACACTAATGATTATATTACAGGTGTAACATTATCTGAGAATACAAAAAGAATTGAGGCTGGTTCTTTTGCTTCTAGTCATATAACAAGTATAACGATCCCTTCATCTGTGGAATATATTAATTATAACTCTTTTCAGAATTGTGCAGCACTTGAAAGTGTAATGTTTGAGAGCGGTTGCAAATTAACAACAATTTCCTCTGGCTCTTTTGCTAGGTGTACATCACTCAAACAAATAACTATTCCAAAAACCATTGTGACAATAGATGGCAATGCATTTACGGGTTGTACTTCACTTGAAAGTATAATATTTGAAAATGATAGCGCATTAACAACAATTAATGGATATGCTTTTGATAGTTGCACATCTCTTAAACAAATAACAATTCCAAAGAGTGTGACTACTATTGGCTGGGATATCCTAAAAGACTGTAAAGCACTAACAACGGTAACTTTTGAGGAAGGAAGCGAGATTACAACAATTGGAGCTGGAATGTTTTATGGTTGTTCCGCTCTTACAACCGTTGAGTTCCCAAGCAGTGTTACAACTTTGGAGTTTGGTATTTTCTATAATTGTTCTGCTTTGACAAGCGTAATTTTCCCAAGTGGTGTTACCAAAATGGAAAATATAATGTTTGCGGGTTGCACATCACTTACAAGTATTGTTATCCCAGATGGTGTTACTAGCATTGGTTCGAGTGCATTTGATGGTTGTACCGCACTTACAAGTATAGTTTTGCCAAGCAAAGTCGAAAGTATAGGCGCGAATGCATTTGATGATTGTACCGCACTTACAAGTATAGTTTTGCCAAGCAAGGTCGAAAGTATAGGCTCGTATGCATTTAATAATTGTACCGCTCTTTCAAAAATATACTATATGGGGACCGCCGAAGATTGGTCAGAAATAAGTATAAATACCTACGATAATGGCAACGCTTGTTTGACAGTAGAAAACATTTATTATTATAGCGAAACTCAGCCTGACCAATCGGGCAACTATTGGCATTATGTAAATGATGTTCCAACTGCTTGGTAATAATTTTGATAAATAGAAAAAACAGTATAGAAGATAAAGTGAATTTTGAAAATATTTATAGAATACAATGGAAAAAAGAGAGAATTAATAAATTTTTCATAAAGGAAGGAGTAATTATGAAAAAGATTTTGAAAACATTTATTTTAGCAATTTGTTTGATTTTGCCAAGTTTGTTTTGCTTGACAGCCTGTAATGTGGAAAGTGAAATGGCAAAAGTTTCTAGTTTTTCGGTAGAATTAGACAATGAAAAATACATATTGGTCGGTGATACTATCACACTTACTTATGGGCAAGATTATAGGCTGTCGACAAGCGATTTTTCGGTTACCGCCACATTTGAAGATGAAACAAGCAAGACTTTGACTTCAAACGAGTTAAATGACTATGGCTTCACTTTTTCTTCAACTATTCCAAATAACGAAGTGACACCTGTTGGAGAATATACACTTACACTTGGCAATGAAAATGTATCCGAAACAGATTATTACACAATTAAAGTCAATGTTTTGAAAAAGGTTGTTGATATAAACGCAATTGGTTTAATTTGGGCTGATGAGGCAACACCTTTTGTATATGATGGAGAATATCATACAAATGAAATTACAAATCTTCCAGAATATTTGGAAATAGAAGGCCATAATGACAATAGAGAGATATATCCAAATGGTGCGATATATCCGAATACAAATATAATTATCGGAAGCACATATTATGCACAAGTTTCGCTAAAGGTAAAAGATGAATATGCAGATAGTTATGTTCTAGGAGATAAAAAATCCATACAACACGAGTGGACGATTGCAAAAGCAACAATGGAAATGCCATCTTTTGAACTAAAAGAATTAACATATAATGGAACTGAACAAAAAATTTCATTTACTTCAGCTTCGGCAAAAGCATTAAGCGATAGCAAGATAAGTTGGAGTTTTTCGGGGCAGACCCAACAAACAAATGCGGGGACTTATGAAGTTTCCATCTCGTTTAGTTATAATGGCGAAAATAAGACGTTCTATGATTTGGGTGAAGATTATTTAATTGGGACATTGGTCAGCACTTGGACAATAAGTCCAGCAATAATTGATTTTTCTAATGTATATCTTACAAGCAAAACTTCATCATCTAATCCTATAAAATATGATTTTGCCAATGCATTAACTTATTCAAAAGAAGAGTATACTGTTGGATTTGAAGGCATTGAATGTGATTTGTCGCTAGGCGATGACTTCTTTTCGTACGAGTTTGATGGAGATAATTCAAATCAAACGACTGTCGGAGGTTATAGTTTAAATATTGAATATTCCATTAAAAATGAAAGTGATAGACAAAATTTTGTAATTATCTATAACAAACCAACAAATAGTGAGATTTCTTGTATCTGTTTAAATTCTTATACGGCAAAACTTGTTACAAATTGGGAGATAAAACCATTTGTAATTGATACAAGCAATATTAAATTAAAGTATAAGTTTGCTGGTAGTTATAGTGATTATGATGATACAGTCTTTGAATATGATGGCGAAGAGAAATCTGTCGTGTTTGACTTGAGTTCTCTTGTCGAGTATGTTGATGAGACTATCTATCCAGTTGAATATGATGGGGGATTGTTGCCATCAACAGGTAATAGAGGAGATATCATTCTAGGGTATCATCGTATTGATGAAGCGGTATTTACAGCAACAGATGCCGGGACATATTTTGCGACAATTGAATTTGAACTATCTCAATTTTGTTTGGAATCTTCGAACTATACTATTTCAAATACAACAATTACAAAAGAATGGAAAATTAATGCGAAAAAATTGAACAATTTGGAACTATACTTAACCAATTTTGAATATGACAATTCAACAAGAAATTATGTTTGTACAAAAACTCTTTCTTCTGCTGATGGTGTAATTAATGATGACAATGTTACACTTACTATAAAGGCTTGCAGACCTGACACTCCAGCAAATGGGGCTTACGAACTATGGTATAACAAGGATATGCAGGGCGAAGTAGAAATTATTGCTTGCGACAATACAAATTATACTTTTGAAAATGGCTCTAATGGTTGTGGCACTGCTTATGTCTTTGATAAATTTGATGTCAACAATGGCATAACTGTAGGGCGTCCAAGTAGCGAATATTACATCGTAGAGTTAGAGCTTAATGCAAATAGTTCTATGAAATATCGTTTCGAAACCTCAGCCGATAATATTTCGTTTACGCTGAAAGATGAAAATTTGGTGGAAATTAGTTATAACGATGGATTTACATTAACAAATGATACCAATGATACAAAGAAGTTTGTGATATATATGATAGTTCCTAATAGCGGGCAAGGAACAATAAAATTGTATAATCATAGAGCTGTTCTTATGGACGGCGATAATGTATATCAAACACTAAATGTTGTAGATGGTTATGACCTAAGCGAAATTATGTCATCAAAAACACATTATACTTTTGGTGGTTGGTACACTGAAGCGAATGAAGAAGTAACAACAATAACGAGTGATGTTACTCTTTATGGAAAATGGACACCAATCGACTATACAATAACTTATACAAACACCGAAAGTATGGAAAATACTAATCCAACCACATATAATATAGAAACCGAAACAATAACGCTTATATCGCTAGCGGACAAAGTGGATTATGCATTCGATGGTTGGTATTATAATAACGAAAAAATTACAACAATTCCAAAAGGCTTTACTGGTGGAGATATAACATTAGAGGCAAGATGGAAACAAAAAGAAGAGTATATACCACTTGATTATACCATTGATGAAAATGGCGGAGTTAAAATAAATGGAGTAAAAGACAAATCAACTCTAACAAGTGTTACAATTCCAAAGGCTGTTGTGGAAATATCTCGAAATGCATTTCGATTTTGTACAGCGCTTGAAAGTGTAACTTTTGAGAGCGGTTGTAAATTAACAACAATTTCTGATAGTGCATTTTATAAATGTACAGCACTTAAACAAATAACTATTCCAAACACAGTTGTGGAATTATCTGGGTATGTATTTTATCTTTGTGAAGCGCTTGAAAGTGTAACTTTTGAAGATGACTGCAAATTAACAGCAATTTCTAGTTGTGCGTTTGGCTGGTGTAAAGCACTTAAGCAAATAACTATTCCAAAAACCATTGTGACAATAGATGGCAATGCGTTTGAGGAATGTATAGCTTTGACAAGTGTAACATTTGAAAATTATAGTGCGCTAACAACAATTAATGGTCTTGCTTTTGGCGGTTGTACATCGCTCAAACAAATAATAATTCCAAAGAATGTTGTGACAATGGGAGGAGATATATTCAGAAATTGCACAGCACTAACTTCTGTAACATTTGAAGAAGGAAACGAGATTACAGAAATTGGAAGTTGTACGTTTGAAAATTGTACTTCTCTTACAACAGTTGTTTTTCCAAGCAGTGTAAAGACGTTGGGTCATGGCGTTTTCTTTGGTTGTTCTGCTTTGACAACTATAGTATTTCCTAGTGATTCAGTGGAAATTGCAGATATTATGTGTGAAGGTTGCACATCGCTTACAAGTATTGTTATTCCAGATGGTGTTACTAGCATTGGTTGGCGTGCATTTTATGGTTGTACCGCACTTACAAGCATTGTTGTACCAAGCAAAGTTACAAGTATAGGCACTGAGGCATTTGGTGGTTGTACCGCACTTACAAGTATAGTTATGCCAAGCAAAGTTGAAAGTATAGGCACGAGTGCATTTGATGGTTGTACCGCTCTTTCAAAAGTATACTATATGGGTACTGCCGATGATTGGGCAAAAATAAGTATAAATTCCAACAATAATGGCAACGCTTGTTTAACGGCAAATATAATTTACTACTATAGCGAAACTCAGCCTGACCAATCGGGCAACTATTGGTACTACGGCGAAGATGGCAATCCTGTCGTTTGGCAATATGAAGAAGGCTTAGTTAATCAAGAAATATTTGATGATTAAATAAAAAACCAAATAAAAAATCCCAAATATAAGGAATTTCCTGTGCATTTGGGATTTTTTTCTATTTAAATACTGTATTTCTTATCTATGCAATTTTAATACTGTATTTTTAATTTGTGTTGCGTGATATTATATTTTTTATCTACACAATGTGATTTGATGGACTTGAAGTTGTAAATACTTTCCCAAAATTAGTTCTCCATCTCGAAGCCTTCTGGCAATGTAATGCCAAGTTCTTCGTTTGGATATGGAGAAATAGACCTAATGTCAATATCGAACTCATCGCAAGCTGTAGTTAGGCTAGAATATAGGTCAATTACAGAATCAATCATTCCGTGAGTCAAAGCATAGTATTTTTCGTCTTGATTGCCTCTGCTGTGATGATAGTGCTTGAATGCAGAAAATTTGTAATCAAACAAAGTGTCTAATGCATTACATTGTTCGAATTGAGCAAGTATATTGTCTTTGTCTATTTGTTTGCTTGCAATATTGTATCTATCTTTTAGCAAATTTGGCAATACATAAGTTTTCAAAAAATTGTACATAGTGTATTTGTCTTTCAAAACTTTATCAACTTCTACATTTTCGTAGTCTAGATGATAATTGATGTATTCCGATACAATCTTTCTAGATACGTCCGAATATTCATCTTTATATTGCTCATTGTTGCCAAGTGCCAAATCAATAAATTCGTTGTCTTTGTTTGCTAGTGTTATTTTTCCACAATAAATTGCGTCATCTCCTACAAATTTTGGCATTCCTGCATACACAAAATTAAATGCTTCTTTGTAATTATCGATTCCGCTAGCTCTCATTCTTTTCTTGAATTCTTTGTTATATTCTTTTTCGCTTATAGGCATATATCCATCAGCAATTGCTATTGCCATAAGTATAGCATTTTCGTTTTGAATATTGATATCAGATTTTTTCATATTGTCCCACCCCAAATCTTATTTTGGATATTTTAGCATATCCAAAAGCAAATTACAATACTTATATTGAAAAATAACATAATTATATTATTGAAATCAAAATAATAATTGTCATTGTCCATTTTTCTGATAATCAATTTTACAAAAATGTAATATATTATTGACAAATATTCGAAAATTGTTATAAAATGTAAACAAAAAGGTAGGGTTTTGAATATGAATTCCAAATTTCAGTCCAATCTAAAAAAATTAGCACAAAATTATAGCCAAAAGCAAATAGCACTCAAGACTGGATTTTCGCAATCGAGTATCAATAATTATTTGTCGGGCAGTAGCGACCCCTCAATACAATTCGTTATATCACTTAAAGAAGCTTTTGGGATAAGTGTGGACGATTTTTTGTTTTCCGACTTTGAGATTGAGAACAAAGTGTCTTATGACCAGTTTTTGGGGAATTATATCATTTATTATTACAATAATAGCTCTTACAAAGGTGAAGTCCATACCAATATATCCAATACTTTGAATTACGGTGTGCTAAGCGTATTCAAAAGTAGCGGGACGGAAGATACTCACGTTTGTGCGACATTTTTCAAAGAAAAGATAAGCGCTACACGTATGCTAAAACTCCTTAATGCAGATATAGATAGGACAGAAGAGATATATAGAAACCAAGGCAACCTGTATGAGGGAGATATTTCTTATACCGACCAAAGTTTGTTTTTGCATTTGTCCAATAAAGATAATTGCGACAAATGTTTCATAATTCTCAATAATCCTCCTACCAAACAAAATTACATTGGTGGAGTGGGGACAGTTAATTCTATAGCAAGGGGAAGAGAACACAATCCTTGCGTGCAATTTATTATTCTTTCCAAAAAAATAATCGATGTGCCAGATGGCGAATTGTACAAAATTTTGAAATTCGAAGATTATTCTGTCAACCTTGACTATGCTATCAAAGATACTATAGAATTATTCAAAAGATTGTATGCCGAAAATAACGAACTCTCCATAGAACTAAACGATGACCAAAAATTGGCTATAGTTAGGAACAAATTGGAATATTACTTCAATGATATTTTGAGTGCAAATACCTTTCGCTTTGCCAAAGTTTCCAATAAAGAAGATGATGGCATCTATAAATTAATCAAGGAGGGGATAGATGCTTGATTTAGTAGAAAAAAGATTTGAATTAATTTTGCAAATCGCCAAAGATAATTATTTGCCTCTAGAAATAATCAAAAAAGCATATGCCGTTGCCAAAAATTTGCACAAAGACCAATTGCGAAAAGACGGCTTGCCATATATAAGCCACCCTGTCGAAGTTGCATTGATTTTGGCTAAACTAAACTTTGACGAAAATGTCATTTGTGGGGCTATTCTTCACGATACTATAGAAGATTGCGACTATCTCCCAGAACAAATGGCAAAAGACTTCAATTCGACTATTTTTAATTTTGTAGATTGTGTAAGTGCTATAGATAAGACTAAATATGTCTTTGACAAAAATAATCTCTATGAAGACGAAAATTTCGTAAAATCATCAGCCGAAGAACAGACTTTTATCAAACTTATTAGCCTTGGCAAAAAAAATCCTTGCGGATTTGCCATCAAATTTGCAGATAGACTACACAATTTGAGGACTATTACTTGCTTTGATTATTCCAAACAATTAGAAAAAGTCCGCGAGACCGAGAAATGGGTCATTCCTCTAGCCAAAGCGCTTAAATCGGAATATTTCTATAGAGCTATCAAAAATGAGTGCTTCAAGATTGTCAATAAATATGCCGGTAGACAATTTTTCTCGGCTTACGAAAATTATCATAATTCCAATAAAGCCCGCATAGGAAAATTGACTGTCGCTCTCAAAGAAATATTTGCAGGCACTTCTATCGTTGGTGTCAAAATCAAAGATGTGAGAGAGTACAAAGTATTCGAGGACTTGCAAAAAATCTATAAGTTTATAGATATATCCAAGATTTCTCAAGGTCAAATAATTGGCGTGACTAATTATAATATTTATCTCCTTTACAAAGATACTGCCAAAAAGAATGTAATATCCGAAGTCCTAGATATCCTCTCTAGGACTCAGATGAAAGTTATAGACGCCAAAGTAGGCGGTTTTACAGACAAAGTGTATTTGCAATTCGAAGATGAAGTCAATAATAAATACAATATTTATATTATGAGCGAGGGCGAATATCAAATAAACAAAGTCGGCACATTTGTAGGTCAAAATGTAGATAGTATTGACGAAGACAATATCAATCACCTAGAAGAAGAATTAATTAGGATAAAAACTAGGTCGGGAGAAATCAAATATATCGCCAAAAATAGTAGTGTTTTGGACTTTGCGTTCAAAATTCACAAAGATCTAGGCTTTGCATTTAAATATGCCATCATAAACGATAGCAAAACCAAATTCCCACCATACACCAAATTGAATAATAATGACAAAGTTGAGATAGTTCTGGCCAAAGACGATGGGGGTGGACTTATCAAGTCTCCACAACTTCGCTGGCTGGCTTATGTCAATACCGAACTTGCCAAAAGAATACTTATCAAATATTTCGAAAGTATGCTTAAGTAGGTCAAAAATAACTTGACTTTATTTCGCCATTGATATATCCTAATATATATTTTTGGCAATATTGCATTATAGGGAGGATTTATGTTAGAACAAGTTTCAAAATTAAAAGAAGGCAGAGTTAGATTTGGCGGAATTGTAGATACCGTTAGGGACAAAAAAAATATACAATTCGTTATCATTAGAGATTTTAGTGGCAAAATCCAACTTACTATAGACAAGGTTGCACACCCAGAAGTGGGCGAAGTCTTTGCTCATTTGCTTCCTGGCTCTTCTGTGGTAGTGACTGGCGAATTGGTGCTATCCGAATATGTCAAGATGGGTGGCAAAGAAGTGCTAGTAGATAGCGTAGAAGTGACTAGTACTGCCGAAGTTAGCCCAATTGACGCAGATACCTCTATCGACCAGAGGATAGACTATAGATGGCTAGATTTGCGTACAAACAAAAATTTGCTTATGTTCAAAATTCAGTCTTTTGTGCAAGAATGCTTCAGACAATTTTTGTCCGAGAGAGATTTCTTGGAAATCCATTCACCTAAACTAATTGGTACAGCATCAGAGAGTGGCTCAGAAGTATTTGAAGTCAAATATTTCGATACCAAAGCATATTTGGCTCAGAGTCCTCAATTCTACAAACAAATGGCTATTTGTGGCGGTTTTGGTAGAGTATTTGAGTGTGGTGCAGTGTTTAGAGCAGAGAAATCTCACTCCAAAAAACACGCCACCGAATTTACCGGCTTTGACCTTGAATTTGCTGGTATTGAGAGTTTCGAAGACGTTATGGCTATGGAAGAACAATTGCTAGAGTATACTCTTAGACAATTAAAAGAGAAATTTGGCGACCAAATCAAAGAAACTTTTGGCATAGATGTAGTAGTGCCTACTCTTCCTTTCCCTCGTATCAAACTTGCTGACCTGTATGCTCAATTGCAAGAGAACTTCGGCTACACCGTGCCAGTAGAAGAACAAGACGATATGACTACCGAGGCTGAGAAATTGTGTAGAGAATATGCTATGCAGAAATACGGCCACGAATTCATCTTTGTTACCGATTTTGGTGCTAGGAAAAGGGCTTTTTATCACCTAAGGAAAGATGGCATTCCTCAAGGCTACGACCTTGTGTGGAAGGGTATGGAGATTACAACTGGCGCTCAGAGAGAACATAGATATGATATTTTGAAAGCTCAAGCCGAAGAAAAAGGCCTTGCAAAAGACGTAGAATTCTACCTACAATTCTTTAGATATGGCTGTATGCCTCACGGTGGCTTTGGACTAGGCCTAGATAGATTTATGTGTTGCTTGCTAGACACCAATATCAAAGAAGTCCAATTCGTATTCCGTGGCCCAGATAGACTTGCTCCATAATGTTTTTGAATATTGTATAGTGTATAAATAAATATTGCTCCCTTGACCAAAATAAAGGGGAGCTTTTTTCTTGACAGCCATCTTTTTTCTTGTGTATAATGAGATATAGAAAAAAGTTTATAGATAATATCTATAAAAATCTCGATTTTATCTATAAAATTCTCAATTTTCCAAAAAATACTAGAAATTATAGTTTTTTTATCAAATCCATACAAGGGGAAAAGTAATAATGAAAAATGGAAATAAATTACTCAAAAAACTAGCTACATTTGGGCTTATTCTTGCTACCGCAATATCTTTGGGTGGCGGTTTTTTGACATCTCCTATAGATGAAATCAATGCTATATCCGATACGGATAAGGCAAATAAAACTAGCTTTGTCAAAGTTGGCGAATTGTACAATACTGCCGACCAATCCTTTAATGCAGATAATTACAATATCTTGCTTAAATACTTGACAGGTAATTCTAGTGCTACTCTTGCTAATGTGACTACACTTGCTTCGGCTAATAACAATCAATTCTCGTCATCGGGATACATAGGCACTGACGCTAGTGTAATTAGGGCCAAAACCCTAACCGCCGGCACCCAGGGGTCTACATCATATCTAGCCAAAACTAGTAGCAAAGACGTGTGTGTTCGTCTAGGTGGTCTAGATTGGCAGGTAATGTACTTGACCAAGAATACCAATAATGACACTATCCTCACCCTTTGGCTAGATAATAATATCCAAGAAACTTGGTCAAGCCAGTCTAGTTCGGGGACTAAATACGGATTCTTAGATGGTGGACTGTATAGCGAGTTTTCTTATAACTATGTTGATAGTTCTTATTCTTCTAATTATCCTGCTGCTTCGTATGGCACTAGTTATGTCCATATAGTTACTCTTAATAATGGCGGGACATATTCTACTAGTACTACTGCTACATCTACATTTACTCCGTCTTCATCTAGTATCTTTGCCACATTTACAATGCCTGAGTATGGACTTACAGATTATCTGGTTACCCCTAGAACTATCTCTTGGCAAGAAGACCAATCTTCTAAGACCATTTTGTCAAAAACTTATAAGTATTCTAATGAAGATTATACTACAAATCAGAGCAATACTGATTATTATGGAAGTTATAATTACTCCGGCAAGACAAATTATGATGCTTGGGCAGACGATTATCTATGGCTTCCAAGCATTAGTGAAGTAGGCCAAAATACCACATATACAGGACTTTGGAATTCATCTATTTATCAGAAACAAAATGCATCGGGATCTGATAGCGAAACTACTCTAGGCAAAGTAGACGCAACTAATGATAATGCATATCCTATGGTTTGGGTTCGTACGGGGTGTGTTGATAATGCTAATTATGCATACTATATCGCTACAGGTGGTGCAGATTTTGTTTGGAAAAAATGTTCGTGGTCTCTTGCAGTACGTCCTGCTCTTCACCTAAATCTATCTGCCATAGATGCCTCTATCCTAAACGACGTCTCTGTCGGCGAACTATATAATTCTAGTAGTAAAACTTTTAACGAAGAGAATTATGCCATTCTGCTTAAATACTTGACAGGTAATACCGATGCAACTATAGATACAGTAGCTACTTTGGCAGGGACTAATAACAATCAATTCTCCTCATCGGGATACACAGGTACTGATGCCGGTGTAATTAGAGCCAAGACTCTATCTGCTGGCACCTATGGCACTACTTCTTATGCCGAGAAGAAGAAAGGCGACATCATCGTCACCCTGGGCGGTCTCAAGTGGCAAGTAATGTACTTAAGCCAGTCCACCGATGGAGATACTCTCCTCACTCTGTGGCTAGACAATAGCACCCAAGACGCTTGGACAGGACGGTCTAGCACCGAGGGGACATACTATGGATATATAGATGGTGGACTGTATAGTATGTGGTCTGCTAATTACAATATAGATAATCCAGGAGACGCATATCCTAGCAATATGTATGGTACGAGCTATATAAATACCATTACTCTTAATAATGGCGGATATTGTTCGGTAAGCGGTACATCTACGGGTCCAACAACTAAATCTACATCTAGTGCATTTGCACTCTTTACCATGTCCCAGTATGGACTTACAGATTATCTGGCTACTCCTAGAAAAGTAAGCTGGCAAGAAAACCAGTCAGTTCTAGATATACTAGATAGCTATTCATATAGACTGCCAAACGAGGCATATGCATCAAATATAGCAGATAGCGAATTTTCTTACGATAGCAGTCTTGGCGAATATTACAATTACTCCAACAAAACATACAATGATGCCTGGGCAGATGGCTACCTATGGCTTCCTAGTAGAAGCGAAGTAGGTAATTCATCTAGTGACCCCGGTTTGTGGAATACATCTTTATCTCAGAGACAAAATTATGATGGGACCACAACTACAGCCCTAGGGACAGTAGGAAGTGGTGGAGGCTCGGCATATGCATATACCTATCTTCGCTCGGGGAATAATAATTCAGGAAGAATAGTAACTTCATTATCTCCAGCAGGACTAGGGTTGGAGGGTAATACAAACAGGTTTGTTAATTATTGTATGGCAGTCCGCCCCGCATTACATCTAAATTTGAGCGATATATATGATAAACTTTATGGCGATGTTTCAGTCGGCGAACTCTATGATTCTACAAATATGACTTTTAACGAAGATAATTACAATATTTTGCTTAAATACTTGACAGGCAATGCTAGTGCTACTATAAGCACAGTGTCTACATTGGCTGGGACGAATAACAATTCATTTTCTTCATCAGGATATACAGGAACAGATTCTAGTTATTTTAGAAGCAAAACTCTATCTGCTGGTACTTCTGGCTCTACCGCCTACGCCGAGAAAAAAATAGGGGATATTGTCGTTACCCTGGGAGGCCTCAAGTGGCAAGTAGTGTACCTCAGCAAATCCACCGATGGAGATACCATAGTAACCCTTTGGCTAGATAATAGCACCCAAGACGCTTGGGCGGACCGCTCCAATACTGAAGGCGATTATTACGGCTTTATAAACGGTGGTCTGTATAGTATGTGGTCGGCGAATTGGATCAATGCCACTCCTGGCACTAGCCCATCAAATATGTATGGTACTAGCTATATAAATGCTGTAACACTTAATAATGGCGGATATTATGCTACAGGTAATGATAATTCTGCTTCTGGTGGAAGTGCTGAACTAATGTCGAGTAAGACAAATGTAGCATCACTTAATGTAAGTATTGGCGAAGAAATAATTGAACTACCAGAACAACCAATTACAGCAAACGACTATGAATTATCAAGCGTGTCCGCATATAGTGCATTTGCACTCTTTACTATGGCTGAGTATGGACTTACAGATTATTTAGTTATTCCAGTTTGGGTAAGTTGGCAACAAAATCAAAGTGCCAAAACATTACTTTCGGCTAGGTATAATAATCCTAATGAAGCATGGTCTATAGCCACTTCTGATGATGGGTTTTATTCCTCTGATTATAATTATGCTAGCAAGGATTATAACGACGCCTGGAAGCATAATTACCTATGGCTACCAAGTCTGTCCGAGACAGGTTATTCAAGTAGTTGTTCTGGTCTATGGAATTCATCAATTTCTCAAAGAAAAAATTTTGACGGAAGCACTATTTCGTCACAGGGGTCTGTAGGCTCTACTAGTGGCTCAGCACATCCTTACACGTGGCTCCGTTCTGGCTTTTACAGTAGTTCAATTTTTGCTTACTATCTCAGTACGGCAGGCTCAGGTGGCAGTATTATTTGTTATTCTAGTGTCGGTAGTAGTTATGCTGTCCGCCCAGCATTACATCTAAACTTGACCGATATATACGCTAATCTAAATGCAGTAAGTCTAGAAGAAGGTGGAGAGATAACTGTATCTCCTTCGAGTGCTACTTATGATGGACTGGCTAAAACTCCTACAATTACCGTCAAAAATAATGGCACGACACTAACTGCGGGTACAGATTATACCCTAAGTTACACACTTAATAGCAGTACAGTATCTGAGATGAAAGAAAAAGGGACATATACTATCACTGCTACTGGTAGGATAGGATACACTGGATCTATAAGCACGACTTTTGTGATAAAAGATGCTGAGTTATCTGTTACCATATCTCCACCAAATGAGTATGTGACATTTGTGCGGGGGAGCAATCCTACTTTGTATCTGCAAGACGGCTCGTATATGCTAGTCCTCGGTACAGATTATACAGTGACACACACAATAAATTATGATAATCTTATAGGGGTAGCTGTCATAGTTGGCATAGGTGGTTATGGGGGAACAATGACGATTAATTATACTATTATCCTCTTAGACCCTGTAGCCAATATCTATTTGATGAAACCAGCTCCTCAATAAAATTGTGTTAAAAATACATAAAGTGGAAAATATTTAGGGGGAATTTTTGGGGTTTGCCATAAATATTCCCCATAAATCGTTGACTTAATATTCATTTCTAGACATAATCTATAATGCAACAAGGAGTAATTATGGAAATATATAGTATATTACGATGATATTGTTTTCTTCTTATGATATCAATGTTGTTAATATTATTTGACATTCTAGAACAAATGTTTTATACTATGTATATAGTAGAAAGTTTTGTCTAGGAGTAGTTATGTCAAATATAAAGGTTTTTGAGAATAAAAAAGTTAGAACAGAGTGGGACGCAGAAAAAGAAGATTGGCTTTTTAGTGTTGCTGATGTTTGCAATATTTTAGCGGACAGTCAAGCAAAAGATAAAAATGCTTATTGGAGAAAATTAAAGCAACGTCTAAAAAATGAAGGGAGTGAGGTCGTGACAAATTGTCACGAACTGAAATTAGTCTCCGAAGATGGGAAAAAATACAAAACAGATGTTATGTATACTAAGGATATATTGAGAATTGTTCAATCTATTCCTAGTCCAAAAGCAGAGCCTTTTAAGATGTGGCTTGCTTCGTGCGGAAGTGAACGTTTAGATGAAATTGCCGACCCGCAAAAAGCAATAGATAGGGCGATTGCAATGTATCGTGAAAAGGGATATTCGGAAGAATGGATAACCCAAAGAATGATGACTATCAAAATGCGTAAAGAACTCACTGCTGAATGGCAAGATAAAGGCATTACGCAAGAAAAAGACTATGCAATTCTAACTAATGAAATGACTAAAGCTTGGTCTGGAATGAGTGTGCAAGAATATAAAAAATTTAAGGGCTTAAAGAAAGAAAACTTGCGTGATAACATGACAAATATTGAGTTAGTCTTAAATATGCTTGCCGAAGTTACTACGACTGGTTTGTCTAAAAATGAAAATCCCAAAACTTTTAACGAAAGTAAACAAATTGCAAGGCGTGGTGGAACTATTGCTAAAAATGCAAGAAAAGAATATGAAGAACAACTTGGTAAAAGTATTATCTCTCCAGCAAATGCAACCAATAAAAAATTGTTAGAAGTAAAAGTTCATAATACTAGCGACGAAGAATAAATCAACTACAAAAACAAGCCGAGAGATTTTTCTCCCGGCTTGTTTTGTGCGCGAAAAGGAATAGAAGTACTCAATTGTGTCAACGTTGTTGACACTTTCCATTTAGATAATAAAAAACACTTCATTTTTGAAGTGTTTTTTGTGTAAAACTCAGAAAAATGGCTAAATTTACCTGTTCAACTGAGCCCCGTTTGGTGGACGTGACGGGAGTCGGACCCGTGTCCATACACCCTCCAAATAGCTTTCTACATAATTAGTTGCTTTTGATTACAAAGATATTTGCACACAGGCAACAAAACATCAAATATCTTACATTTGATAGTAGTTACAAGTTTGCTCAAATGTTCACAAATCTTGCTCCGCTATTTATTTGATGCTCGAGTCTTGGTCAATAGCGAAACCAAGTCGAACATGCATAGTGCTAAAATTAAGCAGCGTATGCTAAAACAGAATTGTTATCTGCAATTAAATTTAATTTGAACTTATAACGCAGTTCAACCGTTATGCTTGGCCATTTAGATTAGATATATGTCGAAACCATTACACGCCCATAATTATCTATATTTTTTGAGCTCTCTCTCAGTATCTCTCTGGATATCTTTTTCGGCAAGGGCTTGCTTTTTGTCATACAAATGTTTACCTTTGGCTAGAGCTATTTCCAATTTAACAAGGCTATCTTTTATATATATCTTAAGTGGCACACAAGTAAAGCCTTTTTCTTGGGTCTTTGATATTAGTTTGTCAATTTCATTTTTGTGTAGTAATAATTTTCTGCTACGCTTCTCGTCAATTTTGTCTATAGTTGCATCTTTGTAATTGGAAATATGCATATTTTTGATATATGCTTCATTTTTGCTAAAAGTAATGAAACTATCTTTGAGATTGGTGTGGCCTAGTCTAATAGACTTGACTTCGCTACCAAGTAGAGATATACCTGCCTCATATGTGGAGATAATAAAATAATCAAAATATGCTTTTTTATTATTGGCAATTAATTTCATATCCTACCTCCTACTATCTTGCAAGTACATACATAATAGCACAAAAAATCATTTTTTTCAATAATAAAACAATATTTAATAGTATTACTTCCAAAAAAAATATCAAAAAATATTATTTTTTTCAAAATAGGTATTGAAAATTTGTTAAAAATGTTATAAACTATTGATGTTTTGACACAAATTTTGCAAAATTGTATAAATTTTTGGCTTAAAAGTATTTAATTATTTTGCAAAATATTGTATAATATATATAATTAAAGATATTACGGCTATGCAATATTTGGATAAATTGTCAAAAGGGAAAATGACAATAAGCAAACAAATTGGTGGAATGTTTGCAAAATTAATGTATATATAGGAGAGGGGAAATTTATGGGAACAGTAGTTAGTATTTTATTGGATATATTGGCAATCCTTGCAATAATTGTTTTTGGGTCTTTTATTGTAGTGCTTATTGCCGATTTGATTTTGTGTTTGTTTGACAATCATGAGGGGATTATTTTCAATAGGAACAAAACCAAAATTGTCAACGAAACAGAGATAGAAGAGACAAATTCTACTCAAGTGAAAAAAGATGATATCGTGGTTTATTCCAATCAATCCAACCCAAATGGCACAATTGAGACCACAACCAAGACTGAGAAACTTGATGGCGAAGTTGTGACCGAAATAGACTTTGACAAAGCTGTGGAAGAACAACAAGCATTAAACAAAAAGAAAAATGTGTCTTCAGCTCCAGCACCTGTACAGCCTAAGCCTGAGCCAAAGGTAGAAAAAACTGAAGAAGATATTTTCTGGGATATCGACGAAGACCAAGACTTCAAAGATTTGCTTGACGAAGTTGTCAAAGAAGCCAAGGATACAGACAAAAAACAAAAAGAAGAAACACCAAAAGAAACAGAAGAAGACAAAAAAGCAAAAGAGCAAGCCGAAAAAGAAAAAGAACAAACTCAAAAAGAACTAGAAGAACTAAAAGCTCTTAAAGAACAACAACAAAAAGAACTAGACGAATTCAAACAAATGAAAGAAGACTTCGCTAGAGAAAAAGAAGAACAATTGGCTCTATACAAAGAGAATTTGGACAAATTAAAAACAGAAGAATTGGACAAATTAAAACAAGAAATTATCGCAGAACAAGAGAAACTTGCTCGTGAACAAGAAAGATTAGAAGACAAACAAGAAGAACTTGAAGAAAAGAGAAATTCTCAAGTTAGTACAGAAAAAGAAGAGATTATCAAAGAGACAATTATCAAAGACGAAGAAGAAATCAACAAACTTAAATTCAAAAATTTGGTAAGAATGAATAATCGTCTAAGCAGGATAATTAGAGATACCGAAAAATTACAAGAACAAAAACAAAAAGAAATTGTCAAGATTGAATTGGAAAAGAAAAAAATGCTTGCTCAAGAACAAGAAGAAAAACTTAGAGAGCAAGAAAGAAGAATAGAAATTCAAAGACAAAATCAAGAGAGATTGCAAAAACAAGCCGAAGCCTTGAGAAGAAGAAATGAAATCAATAGAAAGCTAAATGAAGTAAGCAAGAAGGCTGGCAAGTACAAATTGGATAATGCAAAAGTAAGGGTAACCAAAGAAAATAGTGCAGATAGTCATCATGTAGTAGAAGAAGTAGTAACTACAGTAGAAGAAACTATTCCTGGCACAAATACTGTCATCAAAACTGTAGAAAAGACTCCTATCAAAGCATCATCAACACCTATTTTCGAAAAGGCATATTATGAACAAAAATTGGTAGAACTTGATGAAGAATTAAAGGAAGCCGAAAAAGAACTTAGACTTAATAAATCTGAGTATATTCCACTTACTAGAATTTACAAAGCATATGCTAGAGATAGCGAAAAATTACGTAAAAAAGAAATCCAAGTTGCCAAACAAAAAGTGGCTTTGTATGGCGTAAATTCCACAAAATTTGACCCAAACAAAAAGGCTAAACTAGATGAAAATTTGGCAAATTTGACAGAACTAAAAGATAGCGTAGAACATTGCGAAGAAGTAATTAGAAAAAATAAAGATAGATATCCAGTACTAGAGAAAAATAACAAACTTCTAAATAGACAAATAGAAAGAATTAATGACGATATCAAAACTTGCGAAAAAGCAATTTCTTACTACAACAAAAAAGATAAATAATCTTGTAAAAACCTCCAAATAAGCATTTTGCTTGGAGGTTTTTTCTTGACATATAAATTTATATTGCATACAATCTTATTAGATAAATTGACAACTTATAGAATATTAAACAAACGCATACTCTATCATTCTAATTAATAGAAACAATGTCGTTTAACAAATCTACTTTTTAGAAATTTTGCTTATCTGATTTAAGCGAAAATAATACTGAAGCAAAGGAATATTATGTATACCAAAATCCATAATCCAGACAATTTAAAAGATGAAGACATATCTCTAAACTCTACTAGAGTTAAATTCTTTATTCTCAATTCAGATAATGAAGTGATGGCAGTATCTTCTAATGATGGCATTCAATTGCCGGGAGGACATGTGGAAGACGGCGAAGATATACTAGATGCTTGTGTAAGAGAAATTCAAGAAGAGACAGGTATTTTATTGAAAAAAAATGAAATACCCGAGCCTTTTTTTGATGTGAAATATTATAGGAAAAATTTCCATAATTCGGGCGAAAACAAATTAGTAGAAATATTTTATTATGCTATCAAATCGGATAGTAAATATAATAGACAGAATATTCATCTTACCGAACACGAAAAGTCTGTTAATTTTAAAATTATTTCTATTCCACTAGAGAAATTTGAAGATACTATCTTGTATGTCAAAAACAATGCGGACAAAGAGATAAATAGAGTAATATCGGAAGAAATTTTGGACGCATATGCTATATATCAAAAATTGGACAAATAATTGTTTTTGTAAGAGTAAGTTTTAAATAATAATAATAAAAAACCACTACAAACTATTATATATTTGGTAGTGGTTTTTTATAAATCAAAATTCAAAATAAAAAGACTGTGCAACTATTTTCGATGGTGCGGTGTAAATAATCTAAAGCAATCCGCTCCTCCAAAGCTACCTTATGGCACATATTTAAATCTACTTAATGCTGCTTCATTCCTGACCTGACATGGTTCGTAGCAAAATATTGCATAAGACCTTGGGCTCATCACTTCAATACCATAGAAGTAAGTATACCACAGTGACACCTAGAATAGTATTCAGCTCCGCATATAGTGGGTTTCGGATATAGGGCACCACTAACTCCCCGCTTAGCACAGTATAAATATTATAGCACAAATGGATATGTTTTGCAACACTTTCATTTCTACTTTGTATATTTTTTATCTATTTAATTTGTCGAATACTGTTTTTTGTGTTAAGATATAATAGAAGAATATAGGCGTGAAGGGATATTGGGCAATTAGTCTTTTTCGTATTTATGCACGCAAATTCAATTAGGTTACATAATGTAATTATATAAATAGGAGTAATTATGCCAGATTTTAGTGATAATGCAAAAAGATTTATAACTTGTTACAATCAAATAGACCAGTCTCTTAGGGCTCAATATGATTTAAGCAAAAGTAGTAGTTATACAGAAGTTATTAGACGTGCAAGCAGAATGAATGCTTTTGTAAAGAAATATGAAGACCAACTTATAGACTACGGCAGACTTAGGAATGCCATAGTTCATTCTTTTAACGAAAGTATGGTGATAGCAGAGCCTCATCTAGAAGTGGTGGAGGAGTACGAAAGACTTTCTAAAGCTATTTGTACACCGCCTCTTGCTATAGATACTGTTTGTAATAAAAATATACACACTATCCCATATGATACCCTTCTTTGTGATGTTGTAACTAGCATATATAAGACGGGCATTAGCAATTGGCCAGTATACAAAGATGGTATGCTTATAGGTGTTGCCAATTCGAGAAAGTTGGTAAAAGAAATAGGTAAAAAAGTGTATGAAAAACAAGATGTCAATGAATATCTAGCACATACCAAAGTTGAAGATGCTATAAGCAATTTCGGTGAAGACAATTATTATACTATTGCCAATAAAAATGTTACATTAGACAAAATTTTGCAATTATTCTCAGAAAATAGAAAATTAAGCCTAATTGTGATTACCGAGAGTGGAAGTTTACTAGAACAACCAATAGGCGTTGTGGCAATTGCAGATATAATGGACGTAAACAAAATTCTAGATAACTTTACCTATTAAACTTGACATTTGTAGTCAAGATGATGTATATTGTAAGAGTTAATTGATTTAACGGAAAAAAACTATGATAAAGGACAGGCTTATCTAAGAAAGCTTTTTTGTAAAAATAGAGAGCAAACGGTTGGTGCAAGTTTGTAAGCGAGTATTAGAATGTTTAAGTATCACCTTTTAGTTGATAGGCAGAAATATAAGTAAGTCTATCCGGGCTTCTCCCGTTATAGAGATAGTATGTGTTGGCATATGACTTAAATAAAAAACTTAAAAATTCTTTGATGTAGAAGGTTTTTTGTGAAAAGCGATGACAACCTTCTACATTTTTTTATGTATTTTGGAGGAAGTATGAAAAAACAAGATATCAAGCCAAATTTGGTAGAAAACGAAAAAGAAATGCTTAAATTTTGGGAAGAAAATAATGTATTTGAAAAATTAAGAGAAAGAAACAAAAAAACAGGTAAATATTTTGCTACAATGGACGGCCCAATTACTGCAAATGGAATGACTATGGGCTTGCATCACGCATTTGGTAGGTCATTAAAAGATGCAATGATTAAGTTTAGAGCAATTAATGGCTATGATATGCATTATCAAAACGGATTTGATGCTCAAGGACTTTGGGTAGAAGTAAATGCCGAAAAAGATTTGGGTCTTAATTCCAAAAAAGATATTGAGAAATATGGAATAGATAAATTTACAGAATATTGTATGAACAAAGTTCAAACTTGTGCAAGCAAAATGACAGAACAATCTATCCGTCTTGGGCAAATGATGGATTGGAATAATTCTTATTTTACAAATTCCGATACAAATATAGAAACGATTTGGCACTTTTTGAAAACTTGCAAAGAAAAAGGCTGGCTAATAGAAAAATATAGACCTATGCCTTGGTGTACAAGATGTGGCACTAGTCTTTCGGAACACGAGATGAGTGACGGTGACGCATATAGGAACGATACCTGTCAAGCAGTCTTCATCAAACTCCCAGTATTGAATGAAAATTTCAAAATGCTTGTATGGACTACTACACCTTGGACACTATCTTCCAATGTCGCAATAGCTGTCAATCCAGAATTAAAATATTCTTTGTGTAGAGTCAAATCTGACGACCAATTGATTTGTGTATGTTCTACTGCTTTAAAAGTCTTAAAAGATGATTTGATAGCAGTAGAAAAAGAAGTATTGGGTAGCGAACTTGTAGGCAAAGTTTATGAGACTTGCTTTGAAGAATTACCTTTGCAAAATTTTGAGCATAAAATTGTTGCTTGGGAAGATGTCGATGCGACAGAAGGTGCAGGCTCTGTTCACATTGCTCCAGGCTGTGGTGCCGAAGATTTCGATTTGGGGCAAAGAATAGGACTTCCTAATGTTTGTCCTATAGATGAGGGCGGTATTTTCTACGATAATTTTGGTTTCTTGAGCGGATTAGATGCCAACAAAGACGAAACAAGAGATTTGGTGTTTGCCGAACTTGAGAAAAGAGGCAAATTGTATTATCATCACTCTTATACTCATAGATATCCTCATTGCTGGAGATGTAAAAGCCCTATACTATTTAGGCTTATCAAAGAGTGGGCAATTTCTATGGACGAGATTAGACCAATGCTTATTTCTGAGGCAAAAAAAGTTGAGTGGCAACCAGCCTTCTACGAAAAGAGAATGATAGATTGGCTAACAAATATGGGGGATTGGTCAATTTCTAGAAAAAGATATTATGGCTTGCCTTTGCCTATATATGTATGTGATTGCGGAGAGATAACTGTCGTAGGTAGCAAAGAAGAATTAAGAAATCTTGCCGTCGACAAATCGACAGTGGACGCACTTCCTCACCTTCATCGCCCATATATTGACGAAGTTAAAATCAAATGCCCTCATTGTGGCAAAGAAGTAGAGAGGATAAAAGATGTCGGTGACTGCTGGCTAGATGCTGGTATTGCACCATTTAGTACAAACAAATACTTCGAGGATAGACAATTTTGGGAGAAAAATTATCCCGCAGAGTGCGTAATTGAGATGAAAGAACAAATAAGACTTTGGTTTTATTCAATGCTTGTAATGGGTGTTGTTCTTACAGGCAAAACTCCTTACAAAAAAGTTTCGACCTATGGCTCTTTGCTAGCCCAAGATGGCAAAAAATTATCTAAGAGTAGTCCAAATAATATTCCTCTAAATGAAGCTTTTGATAATATTGGAGCAGATGTGATTAGATATACTTTCTGTTCTACCAATCCTCAAAGTGATGTTATTTTCAGTTATTCTTCTACTGACGAAGTAAGACGTAGACTTTTGGGACTATGGAATATATTTGTATTCTTCAATACCTATGCAATCATTGACAATCCAAATTTGGATAACTATACTCCAGACAAAAATTCTCTACATATTACTGATAAATGGCTTATCGCTAGAACAAACGAATTTGCTACTAAATGCAAAGGCTATTATGAAGAAGTCAAGACTTGTGAAGTTGTGAGTGAATTTGAAAGATTTGTAGACGAACTTAGTAATTGGTACATAAGAGTAAATAGACGTAGATTCTGGAAAAATGGCGAAGATGGCGACAAATTGAATGCCTATTTCTGCCTAGAGTATGCTATCAAAAATATCACTATGGTTATGGCTCCTATTATGCCATTTATGATGGAATATATCTGGCAAAATCAAGTAAGAGAAGTAGAAAAAAGTAGCCAACTTAGCGTAATGATGTCGGGCTTCAAGATTGCAACTTTTGATATTGATGACGCAAGCGTACTAGACAAAACAAATATTGTTCGTTCTATTATAGCCTCTGGACTAAAACTTAGAAATGAAAACAATTTAAAAGTTAAACAACCTCTAAAAAAGGCTTTTGTAATAAGTGCAAACGAAAATACTCTTAATGCCATCGAAGATTACAAAACAATTATTGAAGAAGAATTGAATATCAAAGAAATCGAACTTTCACTTGATGTCGAAACTTTCAATTCTCATTACTTGACGCTAAACTTCCGTAATGCAGGACGTGTGCTAAAAGGTGACGTTCAGAAGATGAAAGCAGAACTAGAAAATACTAGTGATGACGTTATGGAAGATTATGTGGCCCAATTCGAAAATGGCAAGGTAAATGTAAATAACTTTGGCGAAATGCCAAGCGATTTGTTTATTAAAAATTCTAAGCCAAGAAAAGAATTTATAATGGCTGGGGAAGATGGAATTACTGTAGTCCTAGATATAACTTTGGACGAAAATTTGATAAATGAAGGATATTTGCGTGAGATTATTCGTAATGCTCAAGTTCTTAGAAAAGAAGCAGGATTTGAAATAGATGATAGAATAGATGTAAATATTATGTCTTCTAATGAAAAAATCCAAAGCATTATAAATGCCAATGCTGATAAGATTAAAACTGAAGTATTGGGACAATCTTTTAATTCAAAGACTTTTGAGGCTGATATTACAAAAGATGTAGAAATTGGCGATGGTTTCAATGTTAATTATTCTTTGAGAGTTTGTAGATAAGTATTGATATAAATAAAAACACCGAAAAATGGCATATATTCGGTGTTTTTTGTTGACATTGAATGCTTTTTTGAGTAATAATCTTAGTAGAATGAAAAATGTAAATCTATTGAAAAAGGATTGACTATGACTTTTGAAGAAATATATCAAAGGGTACAAAACCCACTTGATAAAGAACAAAATCTAAATAAAATTATAGATTTCTACAAAGTTTCAAAAAGAACAGGATATGGCTTTGAAAGTATTGATAGGGGCATTCGTGCTAATCAAGGCTCAATGTACGATAATATTGCAAGTGCTGTTGTCCAAGATTTATCTAAGTATAATATTCAAGATAAAGAAATATTTATGGTAAATTTATATAACAAATGGATAAAAGAACTTACAAGTCTTACTCCCAAACAAAAAACTTTTGTAAAATTGCAATATGAGAATTTAGATGGTCTTATTGATGTTTTAAATAGTGTTGGGAAAGTTGAAAGCTTGCAAGATATAGAGAATTTAAAGAAAAATCCTCTTGTAAGTAGCAAAATGAATAATGTGGAGACTTGGCAAGGTGCGTTTTTTAATCATATTATGTCTTCCAAAGTTTCAGGTTACAAAGAATCTATAAACGGAGTCAAGCATAGACTTTATATAGGTGCCAAACATAAAGATATCTATAAATTAGCCAATCAATTTATGGAGGAATGTCATCGAAAAGACCTGCCATATTACTTTAAATTTGATGCTAATTACCAAGACAGAGTAGATACTGTAGTAATATATTCAGATGACGAAAACTTTACAAATTATATCAATATCTTAAATGATATAAAAGAGAAATATCCCGACATTGTAAATGATTGTGGAGAGCCATCATTGGTGGCAGGAAATTATGACGGTTGGATAGGTATTGCGGACGAGCCACTAAGATACAAATTAGACGAACACAAATATGACAATCCATCTTTTACTCAAACAAGAAGTGTAATGTTAGAAGAAAGTTTAGATAATGTTGTTGTTAGTTTTTATCAAAAGTATTTGAATTGCCAAGAAAAAATTAATTATAATGGCAAAGAACGTTCTATTTCTGAATGTTTTAGATACAAATTGTTAGAATCATTAAAAGAAGAAGCTCAGAGGTCGGTAGACTCACACCCATTATTTGATTTTAAATCTTTGTCCGAAAGTGAGAAAAATACTCTAAGAGATAAATTTATAGAATTAATCAATAAATTTACTAACGATGATTTGTATGCTGTGGTTTTAGCTTTTAGAAATAGTATTAATGGTAGATGGACACAAAATGCAGATAATCAAATCCATAAAAAATTTATGGACAAATCGGTCGAGATTAATTTGATTTCTGGCAAAAAAATAGAGTGGGGAATTACTCCTAGAATAGTTGATTATGCTATGAAAAAAATGGTAGATATTTTCCAAACTAATAATTCAGATTTTTCACAAGAAGTAAGAACGAAAATAGATGAGGTTTGTGAATTGCACGAAGTAGACCCTGTTAAATTTGTTTTTAATTCTGATACTCGAACAAGAATGAACAATTTATTTGCAAACAATTCAAAACAAAAAAATACCACTCTGTTTGATTATATAAAAAATATTGAAGGTGATAATCAAGAGGAATCTTTGAGCGATGAGGAAGAAAATACAGACGAAGTATTGTCGCTTTTCCATCATTCCAAAAGTTTAGAAGATAAAATCGATTATCTAAAAGGCTTGTCTTTTGGGAAAAAGACAACTAAAGATTTTGTAAAAGAATTGAATGATGGTCTAGGCAGAACACGAGAAGATTTGGGCTGTGCATACGCTATTGTTGATGGCAAAAAATACAATGTGGGAGACCTAAAATATAAAGCTATAGAAAAAACATTGTTTGAGATAGTAAATTTGCCCGATTATGATAGGACTAAGAGTTTGCTTGTAGATTATGTGACAGTTTTAAATAAAGTAGGATATGTGCCTAGCTATGGGACATTGGGCAGGGCTTTGCAAGAAATGGACAAATTGCAAATCTCCGATTTGGACAATAAAGGTGAGAGAAAAGACTTGCTAAGAAATGCTCTAGAAAAGGGTAATAGTATGCTTCAAGATAGCCAAAATATATGCAAATATATAAAGTCTAGTAATAATAATTTTTTACCAATAACTAATGAAGAACAAGCCAATGTTTTATTAAAAATGCAAGATAATTACAATCAATTTGGATTACAACCAAATAGCGACATAGATATAGAAAATGAAAAAGAAAGTTTTAAGCAATTAGCAAAAGATAAATACAATGAAGCTTTCGCAATAGCCAAATTTAATGCTCAAAAAGAAGGCAGGTGTCAAGCTACTTATTCAGAAATGGTAAAGGTTTTTAGAGATTTGGAAGAACAAAATGTAGCAAGAAAACAAACTGAAAACAAAGGACATAGCGACGGAATGTAAAAAAAAAATACTAGGAATTCTCATTCCTAGTATTTTTTGTGTAATATTGGTGCATATTAATTGATATAAAAAATTAATGGCTCTCGTGGGTGTGATTATTGTGGCAATTTTGACATAATCCATACATAACTACATTGTTTTCGTCTACATCAAAGCCATAATCTTTGGAAATTTTATTATTAATATTGTGATATGGACAATAATCTAGTTTGATTTTTTTATGACATTTCTTGCATTCTAAGTAATGACAATGGTCGTCTTTGCTCAGAGTATACAGAGCGGTGCCTTTTTGGTCATTTGCTTTGATGACAATATGTTCTTGCGAAAATGTTTCGAGCGTGCGATATATAGAAGAAAGAGTAATGCCTTCATTTTGCAATTTTTCAAATATTTGGGCAGGGGTAAGAGGAGTCTTGGAGATATCCAAAATTTCTTTTACTCTCTTCCTTGTTTTTGTATTTTTAAGCATAAAGTTCTCCAAATTATCTATATGTTTTCTCATTAATATCTTAGTTTTTGATGTCTACATCATTTGATGATATCTGTATTGAGATGTTCTATCTTTTATGGCGTGCTAGCTGTCTTCTCTAGCAATTTGACAAACAAAAGTACATTTTTTTATTTGTATTATAAATAGTGTACATTATTTTGCAAATAATTGTCAAATAAGACTTGACAACTTGCACAAATTAAATTATATTATTTTAGTAAATGCGAACAATTCGCATTTAGAAAATTGTAAATGCGAACACTTTTGAGGTATTTTCAAAAATGATGAGTTTAAACAAAAGTGTTTTGAAAGAACTAGAATTATTTGCAAAAATAATTAATAAAACTAAAAGGACTGGCGATTTTTTTTGAGAAAAGTAAAAGTAATAATAGCTAGTATTTTGATAATTCTTATGCTTGTAGGTGGAGGGTATTCTATCTACTATTTTTCCAAGCCTAGCGAGAATAAAAAAGTTATTGCGACTATTTTCCCAATTTATGATATAACTAGAGAGATAATGGGTAATAGCGATGATGTAATGTTGCTAGAAGATACAGGTGTGGATATCCATAGCTATTCTCCTAGTGCTAGTGATATTATGTCTATACATAAAAGTGAATTGTTTATATATATTGGGGGAGAGAGTGATAGTTGGGTTGGCAGTGTGCTTAAATCAAGTGACAATCCAAATCTAAAGACTTTGTGCCTTTTAGAAGAAATTTCTGGAATAGAAGAAAGTGATGATAATATTATCCAGGGTGAAGAACACGACCACGATGAAGAAGATGAACACGATGAAGACCATCACGCAGGAGATGAAATTCATTATGATGAACATATTTGGTTAAGCCTAAAAAATGCAAAAATAATGACCGAAAAAATCCGTGAAAGCTTAACTTTGGTTTTCCCCGAAAGGAGTGAATTATTCAAAGTCAATGCCAAGAAATATCTAGAGAAATTATCCGTGCTTGATAGTCAATATGAGAGCGTTTGTAGTGGGAATTCTGGCACATTAATCTTTGCAGACAGATTTCCTTTTATATATCTTACTCAAGATTATGATATTGATTATTATGCTTGTTTCTCCGGTTGTTCTACCGAAACACAAGCATCTGCGGATACTATCTCTGCACTAATAGATAAGATTAATTTGGTCGAAGCAGACAAAATTTTGGTGCTTGAAACATCAGATAGAAGTGTGGCAAATAGTGTAATAAATGATAGCCGTTGCAGAGCGGGTGTAGAGACTTTGACAATTAATTCTTGTCAGTCTGTAAGTATCAAGGATTTAGGGAATACGAGTTATTTAGGAATAATGGAGAGCAATCTAGAAGTAATAAAGAAGGTGCTAAAAAAATGAGTATTTTAGAATGTAAAAAACTGGTAGTAGGTTATGGCGACAAAGTAGTTTGCAAAGATATTAATTTTGCCGTAGAAAAAGGTCAATATTTGTGCATAATAGGTGAGAATGGCTCGGGTAAAAGTACTCTTATCAAGACTATCCTTGGTATCCAAAAAGGTTTGTCTGGTAGAGTTGTTTTTGACAAAAATTTCAAAAGAAATAGAATAGGTTATCTCCCTCAACAAAATGACTTGCAAAAAGACTTTCCTGCAACCGTAAATGAGATAGTTATGTCGGGATTTGTAAGTTCTATGGGACTTAGACCGTTTTACAAAAAGAGCGAAAAAGAAAAAGCACGTGAAGTTATGGACTATCTAGGCATTGAAGATTTGAGCGGTAGGAGTTTTAGGGAATTATCGGGCGGACAACAACAACGTGTATTGCTAGCAAGGGCTTTGTGTACAACTGACGAAATATTATTCTTAGATGAGCCAACTAATGCTTTGGATAGTAGGTCTATTGCCAAATTTTATAGACTTCTAAAAGAACTAAATGATAAAGGTATGACTATTATTATGGTCTCTCACAATATAGACAAAGTTATGGAATATGCTAGCAATATAGTTTATCTAAAAAATTCTATGCTTTTTGCCGGCACTAAGTCTGACTTTGAGAAGACAGATATAGCAAAATCCCTAAAGGTTGGTGAAGACAAATGAATGTATTGCAAGAATTGAAATATTATTTAGAATTTGACTTTGTTAAGTATGCGCTTATAGTTGGGATTTTAATATCTCTGTGTTGTGCTATTTTGGGTGTAACACTTGTGCTAAAAAGATATGCAATGATTGGTGATGGTTTATCACACGTCGCTTTTGGGGCGATGACAATAGCTATGGTTTTGACTATAGCAGATATGTATCTAATGCTTCCTATTACTATTGTGGTGGCAATTCTCTTGATTAGACTTACAAACAAAGGCAAAGTAAAAAACGATAGTGCTATAGCAATGCTATCGGTAGGAGCTTTGGCATTTGGATATTTGATTGTTAATTTATTCTCTACATCGGCAAATATTAGTGGAGATGTGTGTAGTACACTTTTTGGCTCAACATCAATTCTTACACTTAGCAATCTTGATGTTTGGATTTGTGTTGCACTTACAATTATTGTGCTATTTTATTTTGTATTTTTCCACAATAAAATATTTGCTATCACTTTTGACGAAAATTTTGCCAAATCGACTGGTGTAAAGACGGCTGTATACAATAATATTCTTGCCATAATTATAGGTGTGGTTATTGTCCTTGCTATGAAATTGGTAGGCTCACTACTTATATCTGCATTAATAGTTTTTCCAGCACTTAGTGCAATTAGGTTGTTTAAATCTTACAAAATGGTTATAATATTTGCAAGTATTGTAAGTGTAGTCAATTCGGTACTAGGTATCCTTATCTCTATGCTTTGGGGTACTCCGGTAGGTGCCACAATTGTAGTATTCAATATTTTTGTATATTTTATTTGCTGGCTTGTAGATGTAATAATACATAATGTAAAGAGGGTGTAGGCGTATGAAAAAAATATTTAGAAATTGTTTTTGCATTTTGGCAATTTTTATGATGTGTATTTCTCTTACTGCTTGTGGTGGGGTCAACGTCAAGTATGATTTGACTACAAGTGATACAATGGCAACCACTATAATTAGCCAAATTGAAAATGACCCATACAAATACAAAGGAAAGACTATCAAGGTTAGAGGCAAATTACAAGGGGATAGCAGTTATTATACTTTAAACGAAAATGCTACTTGTTGTAATTGGTCGTTTGAAGTAAAAATGGACAAAGTTACAGCCAAGCCTGGCAAAAATATTACTATCATTGGCAAATGCGTAGTCGAGAAGATAAACGGCTATACATCTTGGTATGTAGATGTACTTGAATTAGTTTAGGAGAAAATTTATGGAAGAATTAAATGTTGTGTACGAAGATAATCATATAATAGTGGTAATCAAGCCCCAGAATATCCCTACACAAGAAGACGAAAGCAAAGACAAAGATTTGCTTACTATAGTCAAGGAATATATCAAAGTAAAAGAAAATAAGCCGGGCAATGTGTACGTTGGCCTTGTGCATAGACTAGATAGACCAACAGGTGGAGTAATGGTTTTTGCCAAAACTAGCAAAGCTGCAAGTAGACTTACTCAAGAAATGCATACAGATGAATTTAAGAAAAGATATTTGGCAGTAATAAATGGTAAACCAAGAGAAAAACGTGCTAAACTTGTCAATTATTTGCTTAAAAATCCTAGGACAAATACTGTACAAGTAGTCCCAGAACTTACAACTAATGCAAAAAGAGCCGAACTTAAATATGAAGTTTTGGACGAAAAAGAAAAGGTCTCTCTAGTTTCTGTACAATTGCTTACAGGAAGAAGCCATCAAATAAGAGTCCAAATGAAGAATATTGGAAATCCAATATATGGTGATGTAAAGTATGGCGGAGATATCTTGGCGAAAGGTCACAATTTGGCTCTCTGGGCATACGAACTTAAATTTGTACACCCCACAACCAAAGAAAATATGACATTTAAATGTTATCCTCCCGAAGACATCGTTCCTTGGAGTGTGTTTAATCTTAATATTGTTAAATAGATTTAATGCAAAATCAAAAAAGTGAGCAAATTTGCTCACTTTTTTTAGGTGTAGTACACCTAAGAGGGGAAATATATAAATGAACGGGAAAATTTATTAATTATACATACCATATGCGTTTGGTACAGCATTAGGATTGGTGGTATCTATTTTTTCTTGTACATCACATACAAGAACTTCGGTTGTAAGCAAAGTAGAAGCTACACTGCCTGCATTTTCAAGTGCCGAACGAGTAACCTTGGTAGGGTCAATTATGCCTTTTTCTATCATATCTACATATTCATTTGTTAGGGCATTGTATCCATAATTTTTTTTCTTGCTAGCAAGAATATTATTTATAACCACTCCGCCATCTACCCCAGCATTGTATGTTATCATTTTAAGTGGGGCATATAGCGATTTCAAAACTATTTCTGCACCCGTTTTTTCGTCACCACTCAAAGTATCTACCAGTTTTTGTACACTTTCTACGCAATTAATTAGGGCAATTCCTCCACCACAGACAATGCCTTCTTGTGTGGCACTTTTTGTGGCTTCTATAGCATCTTCTATACGCAATTTCTTTTCTTGCATTTCTATC
Organism: uncultured Christensenella sp.; assembly: GCA_964541825.1. Taxonomy (GTDB): domain Bacteria; phylum Bacillota; class Clostridia; order Christensenellales; family UBA1242; genus UBA11490. The sequence continues at coordinate 57,161 of CAZIRR010000003.1, forward strand.
TCAGTCGCACTTCCCACATAAATAACGGCTATTCCTCCAACTAATTTTGCAAGCCTTTCTTGCAGACGATTTTTGTCAAATTCATTGTCTGCCAAATTAATTTGCCCTTTAATTTCATTTACTCTATTTTCTATTAATTCTTTTTTGCCATTTCCATTTGAAATAGTTGTGCTATCTTTTGTAACTTTTACATTTGTAGCGTATCCCAATTTGGATAAGTCTGCTTCTTTGATATCGAAGCCTAATTCGTCACAAATAAATGTGCCACCCGTAAGTACTGCAATGTCTTCGCACAAAGCTTTGCGTTTATCTGCATAACCAGGTGATTTTACAGCAACTACATTCAAAGCTCCTCTAAGTTTATTGAGAACTAGTGTGCTTAGAACTTCATTTTCTACATCTTCAGCTATAATTAGTAGACTTTTCCCGCTTTGTGAGACTCCTTCAAGTACGCCTATGATTTCATTTAAATTTTTGATTTTTTTGTCTGTAATGAGTATATAACAATCGTTGAGTACACATTCCATTTTGTCTGTGTTTGTGACCATATATGGAGATAGATAACCTCTGTCGAATTGCATTCCTTCGACGATTTTTAGTTCAGTTTTCAGAGTTTTGCTTTCTTCTACAGTTATAACTCCATCTCTGCCAACTTTTTCAAAGCCCTCGGCTATCAATTTGCCTATTTCTTCGTCTCCCGCACTAATAGAGGCTACTTGGTATATTTCTTTTGTGCTAGATACCGGTATAGATATATCTTTTAGATGATGAGTTGCAATTTCTATTCCTTTTTGAATTCCTTTTCTTAAGATTACAGGATTTGCTCCTGCGGTGTAATTTTTTATACCTTCACTCACAATACTTTCGGCAAGGATACAAGCAGTAGTTGTTCCATCTCCAGCCACTTCATTTGTTTTGATACTGACTTCTTTTATTAAATTTGCTCCCATATTTTCAAAAGGGTCGGGTAGGGTGATTTCTTTGGCTATAGTTACTCCATCGTTTGTGATTAGAGGTGTGGCAAATTTTCTGTCTAGTACCACATTTCTACCTTTTGGACCAAGTGTAATTTTAACTGCACTAGTTAATTTTTTTACTCCACTCTCTAATTTTTTTATTGCTTCAAATCCGCTTATTATTTGTTTTGACATTTATTTTTTCTCCTTATTTCTCTATTATTGCTAAAATATCTTTTTCTTTGATAATTGTAAAAGTGTCATTACCTATTTTAAATTCATTTCCATTGAATTTGTTGAAAATAACGTGGTCACCAAGTTTGACTTCAAAGACATAATCTTGATTGTCCACTTTGCCTATGCCAAGGGCAACAACCTCACTAATTTCTGGTTGTTTGGCTATTTCTGGCAATATAATATTGCCAATTTTTTCTGCTTTTTGTGGTAGTGTTTTGACTACTACTCTATCGAATAATGGTTTTAATTTCATATCTATCTCCTTTTGTTTTATTAGTTTATAAAATATTTTTTCTAGATAAAAATTCATTTGTATTTATTTTTTGTCAAGTTATGCAATCTTTTGTATAAATTTTAAAAATCAATAATATGAATAATATATATACAGTTTTTGCCAGACTAATAAATCTTGCAAAAAATAAGACGAAAATATACTTTTTCATCTAGATGATTTTTATAAACTTAATTGTATGCTTTTGTTATAACATACTTAGAATAGGAGATTGCAACTTTTATGCCAAAAATTTTTTATTATGAAGATGTTAAAATTTTAAAAAGACCATTTAAAGCCAAATTTAAGCAATTTTTAATTTTCTTGACTTGCATAATTGTAATAGTAGGCACAATATTTACATCAATTTTTCTCAGCAAAGCCTTGACTGTGGGGAATATAACAACAGCCCTTGTATATGGCGGTCAGGATTTAAAAATAAACAAGCATCAGATGTATTTGGTCACATTGGGTAGTTATTCTACCTATGATGAAGCAGAAAAAGTAGCACTAGGCTCAACTATACAAGGTGCAAGCGGATTTATTTGGGATATTGATAGTCAATATTATGTAGTAGGCAATGCGTACAGCAATATAGATGACGCAAATATTGTCAAAAGCAATTTGCAAACATCAAAGTATTCTATCGAAGTCATAGAATTAACATTTCCAAAATTGAATATTAATTTTGCCGATTTTGAAAACAAAGAAGTATCAAAGATTAAAAAAACTTTTGAATTTATTGATGATGTCTACAAAAGTTTGTATGATTATTCTATTAAATTTGACAAAGGCGAAATTAATAATTTTGCTGTGTGTAGCAATATTAGTAGCATTAGGGGAGAATGCAAAGTTCAGATATCTAGTATCCAAAGCTTGCTTGTGGATAAAAAATCTGAAAGCTTACAAAAGTTAATCAATTCATTGACAAAAATTGACGAAATACTAAATATCTCTATATTAAAGACTATAGATAATTCTTCTACAAATTATTCATTAAAAAATGCTATAGTCGGTGTCTCTTATGAAAAGTATAATTTATATAATTCATTATAATAATGCATACTATCTACATATTATTTGTATGTCATTTGAAAAGCTTTGGCAAAAGTAATTGATATATAGGAGATATATTCTTTATAAATCGACTTGATTTGTGGCAAACGAAGAATACAAAAAATGTCGGAAATATATACTTTTATAAGTAAATTAATTGAGCAATTTGCAAGTTTATTGTATAATTGAAATATAAATTTCTTTGCAAATTTTTGAATTGGGTATGTTATGAAAAAAAGAACAAGTTATATCGTGATTGCAAGCATTATAATATTGGGAGTGGTATTAGATTTGTTATCTAAACACTTTTTTGCAGAATATTTTGAAAATAATAGTGCAGATATAGTTGTAATTCCTGATTTTTTTGTATTTACATTTTTGAAAAATACTGGGGCGGCATATGGAATATTTGGGGACAATACTTTGTGGTTAAGTATTATTTCTATTGTCTTTATAATAGGCATAGTTTTGTATGATATATTCAATCATCAGAATAATGTCTGGTATATCCTTGGTATAGGATTTATAATAAGTGGAGCTATTGGCAATTTGATAGATAGATTGTTTTTGGGATACGTTAGAGATTTTATAAGTATTAGACTATTTAGTTTTGTATTCAATTTGGCAGATTTGTTTATAACGATTGGGGTTGTCTGCTTTGTTGTGTATTTAATTATTACAATGATAAAAGAGAAAAAGGGTAAAGATGGATTGGAAGATAACAAAAGATAATGTTGGTCAGAGACTAGATGTTTTTTTGCAAAATGAAAATCAAGGGAAAACGAGGTCTCACATCAAGCATTGGATAGAGAGGGGAGATGTTGTTGTTAATAATAAACAGGTCAAAGCCGGATATTCTCTAAAAGAGGGAGATGTCATCTTTCTAGGGGAGATAGAAGAAAAAGTTTTATCTGCCAAGCCTCAAGATATTCCAATAGATATAGTTTATGAAGATAGTGATTTGGCTGTAATTAATAAACCTCAAGGTATGGTTGTACACCCCGCTATCAATAATTTTGATGGGACACTTGTCAATGCTCTTATGTACAAATTGGATAGCTTGAGTAGTATCAATGGTGTAATAAGACCAGGAATTGTGCATAGACTAGACAAAGATACTTCGGGGCTTTTGGTTGTCGCTAAAAATGATAAATCTCACGTAAATCTTAGCAATCAAATATCGTCTAAAGAATGCCGAAGGATATATTGGGCTTTGGTAGATGGTGTTGTCAAAAATGATGGAGAAATCAAGACATATATGGGTAGAGACCCTAGGAATAGATTGAAGATGGCTGTCTTGGAAAGTGGAAAAATTGCCGAAACCAAATATAGAGTGTTAGAAAATCTGGGAAATTATACTCTTGTAGAATTTGAATTAAAGACGGGCAGAACGCATCAAATAAGAGTGCATAGTGCATATATCCATCACCCAATAGTTGGGGATAATTTGTACAATAGTAACAAATGCAAATTCAATCTAAAAGGACAATTACTGCACGCCAAAAAATTAATTCTTACCCACCCATCTTCCCAAAAAGAAATGGCTTTTGAAAGTGTCCTTCCCGATTATTTCAAAAAAGTTTTGACTTCATTAAATTCCACATTTGTTTAATATTAAAGAGTAGATATTTGTTACAAATTTTTCAATAAATTTGGAAAGAATTATCAAATTTGTTTGTAACAATTTTAATTTTCTTATACAATAATAAAAACTATGCAAATAAATATTTGTTTGTTTTCTGATAATTATTAAAAGGAGATAACTTTAATGGCTAAAAATACTGGAGGAATGAGCTGGAGAGGTTTTTTTAATCTTTTGGCTTACATATCTGTTGTGTGCATTGGACTAGCATTTACTATAGGTAAAATTGGTGGAGGCAATTTGGCTAGTTCACTTAGACAAGTGTCAGATATCTTGGCTTATATCATTGTAGGCATATCTTCGTTCTTTTTTGCTTACAATCGTAGACATTGGGCATACTTTGTTGTTTGGGTTGTTTGCGTTGCATTGATTGTTGTGTTTATGATTATATAAGAAGGACTGTAGAACTATTTGGACTGCAATATTTACTGATATGGGAAGAGAATTGAGAGATTTTTTCAAAAGCAAACTCAATATAATTTTGACTGTTTTGCAAAGTCTTGCAATTCTTTTTTTATGCTTATGTAGTGTGTGGGGTTTGGCAATAGTTTTTATGCTTTTTTTGGAAGGTTTATTTTTTGTTTTTTGGGGCGTCAAAAAATTGCAGAATAATAAAAAAATTGATAAACAACTAGAATTAATTAGTCAGATAAATATCGAAAAAATAGATATGGAAAAAGAACACAAAAAAAATAATCTTGCCAAAAAATCGAATGTTTTTACATCAATTGTTTATTTTATAATGGGTGCAATACTTATGTTTATAGCAATATTTTGAGTTTAATTGTTGGCATAAATGTTGCATACTTGTCATTTGTATGGTATAATAATAAAGTTTAACGAGTATATTGTTTAAGGAGAAATTTAATGAAATACGATATAAAAAAATTAGAAAACAAAAATCTTCAATTAAAACTTGAACTTGATAGCAAGGAATGGAATGATTTTGTTGAAGAAGCATATAACAAAAACAAAGGTAAATACAAAGTAGAAGGATTTAGAGCTGGCAAAGCACCTAGAAAGATGATCGAAAAGATGTATGGTCCTCATATTTTCTTCGAAGACGCCATTGTAGAAGGTTTCAATAAACATTACACAGATATTCTAGACAAAGATAAAACTATCGACCCTATCGATAGTCCAGAACTAAGTGTAGAAAAATTGGACGATACAGGCATTACTATTGTAGCTGAAATTCCAGTAAGACCAGAAGTTAAATTGGGTGCTTATACAGGCCTAAAAATTAATGTAGCTCCTAGAGAAATTACAGACAAAGATGTAGAAGAAGAACTAAATAGAGTTCAAATTCAAAATACTAGACTTGTAGAAAAAGATGGCGAGATTGCAAATGGTGATGTGGCTAATATCGATTTCAAAGGTAGTACAGATGGCGAATATTTCGAGGGTGGCAGTGCAGAAGGTTTCGATTTGGAAATTGGTAGTCATAGCTTCATAGATAATTTCGAAGATCAATTGGTGGGTTTAAAAGCTGGAGACACAAAAGATGTTTTGGTTAAATTCCCAGAAAATTATCAAGCTGAAAATCTAAAGGGCAAAGATGCAAAATTCGAAGTAAAGATTAACGCTGTAAAAGTAAAAGAACTTCCAGAAATAAATGATGAATTAGCTAGCAATGTATCTGAATTTGAGACCCTAGAAGAATACAAAAATCACATTAAAGAACACTTGGGCGAACACGCAAAAGAAGATGCAAAAGTTCAAACAGAGAATCAAATTCTTGATGAAATAGTTAAGACTATGGAATGTGACGTTCCAGAAATTATGATAAAAAGAGAACTTGACGCTATAATGCAAGATATGGAATATAGACTTATGTATCAAGGTGCAAATCTAGAAGCATATGCCAAATATCTAAATACAACAGTTGAGAAACTTAGAGAAGAAAGACGTGCTGATGCCGAGAAGAGCGTTAAGATAAGACTTGCATTGCAAGAAATTATGAAAAACGAGAAATTTGACGTAAAAGACGAAGATTTAAATAAATATATCGAAAATCTTGCTGGTAAAGTAAATAAATCGGTAGAAGAGTATAAATCTAGCCTAAACGACGAAAGATTGAATTACATAAGAAACGAAATTCTTATGAATAAATTACTAGAATTCTTGGTTGAGAAAAATAAATAATCGGGGTGATAATATGCTTATACCTTATGTTGTTGACCAAACAAACTCTGGAGAAAGAAGTTACGATATTTATAGTAGACTTTTGGAAGATAGAATAGTATTTATTTCTGGCGAAATTGATGATGCTAGTGCCAATACAATTGTGGCGGAACTTATATATTTAGAAGCAAAAAATCCAGAAAAAGACATTTGTGTATATATTAATAGTCCAGGCGGAAGTGTAACTGCAGGAATGGCTATTTATGATACAATGAAATATGTTAAATGTGATGTGTCTACTATTTGTATAGGCCTTGCTGCTTCAATGGGAGCTTTCTTACTTGCTGCAGGCACCAAGGGTAAAAGATATTGTTTGCCAAATAGCGAAGTAATGATTCATCAACCATTGGGCGGAGCGCAAGGTCAAGCAAGCGATATAGAGATTACGGCCAATCATATCTTGAAAACCAAGAAAAAAATGACCGAAATGCTTGCTAAGAATTGTGGCCAAAGTATCAAAAAAGTCGAAAAAGACGTAGATAGAGATTATTTTATGACAGCAGAAGAAGCAGTTGCTTATGGCTTAGTAGACAAAGTTATTACTAGAGGCACTAAGTAATTAATTGATTTTTTGTACTATGCAACTTGAGAAATTTTTTGCATAGTACTTTTTAAATTAAAGGAGATTTATGGATAAAGATATAGACAAAATTATAATGGAATGTTCTTTTTGTGGTAGAAATCAATTAGAGACAAAAAATATGATAACTAGTCCCGACGGCTCATCTTTTATATGTGAAGATTGTGTGGCTATATGTAATGAGATGTTTGCCAAAACCAAACGAGGTATGGGGCAGAGCAAGATTTCTTTGCCAACACCTAGTGAACTCAAAAAAATGCTTGACGACTATGTTGTAGGTCAAGACGAAGCAAAAAGAGTATTGTCTGTCGCGGTGTACAACCATTACAAAAGGATTAATTACAATATAGATATGCAGAATGCGGATAAGACAAGCGAGGCTCTTGATTTGGACAAAAGTAATGTTTTGCTTATTGGCCCTACCGGTAGTGGCAAAACTATGCTTGCTAGAATACTTGCCAAAATTTTGGAAGTGCCATTTGCAACAGCCGATGCGACAACCCTAACTGAAGCAGGTTATGTGGGAGAGGACGTAGAGAATGTCTTACTTAAACTTATCCAAAATGCCAATTATGATATCAAAAAGGCCGAACAAGGCATCATTTATATAGACGAGATAGACAAAATCACTAGGAAGTCAGAAAATCCAAGCATCACTAGAGATGTAAGCGGTGAGGGTGTGCAACAAGCTTTGCTTAAAATTATAGAGAGTACTGTTGCAAATGTTCCTCCTCAAGGTGGTAGAAAACACCCTCAACAAGAATTGCTCCAAATAGACACCAAGAATATCCTCTTTATTTGTGGTGGAGCTTTTGTCGGTCTTGACAAAATTATCGAAAAAAGAGTGAACAAATCATCATTAGGATTTAATAGTGACGAAGAATTCGTCAATAAAAAGACTAGCGAATTAATCAAAGAAATCCAGCCTCAAGACTTGATAAAATTTGGCTTAATACCAGAATTTGTGGGTAGATTGCCTATTGTGGTAGGGCTAGACGAATTGACCGAAGATGCTTTGGTCAAAATAATGACTGAGCCAAAAAACGCTATAGTTAAACAATATAAGACAATGTTCAAAATTGATGGTGTAGACCTAGAGATAGAGAGTGAAGCTGTCAGAGGTGTTGCAAAAAAGGCAATGAAGCTAAAAACAGGGGCTAGAGGCCTTAGGACTATTATGGAAGACATTATGCTAGATATTATGTTTATGACTCCAGACGATAGGACTATTTCCAAAATTGTAGTTACCAAAGATACTGTATCTGGTAGCTTGCCTATTATCGAACACAAGAAGATAGAAATAGAAAATGTAAATAATGAAAATAATAATTCTAATGAAAAAACTGCCTAAAAATTTTTAAAGGGGAAAGTATGCAGATAAGAAGTGCCAAATTTGTAACAAGTGCAACCAACTTGACAAATAATAAAATATCCGATTTCAAGCAAATAGCCTTTGTTGGTAGGAGTAATGTGGGCAAAAGCTCGCTTATCAATATGCTTACTGGCAATAGTAAATTGTGTAAGACTAGTTCAACCCCAGGGAGAACTAGACTTATTAATTACTTTGCTATCAATGACGAAGTATACTTTGTGGATTTGCCCGGCTATGGCTTTGCCAAGGCTAGCAAAAGCGAGATAGATGGCTGGCAATCAATGATAGAGCCATACCTTGTGGAGAATGAAAGTCTCAAATGTGTGTGTATGCTGGTAGATAGTAGAATAGAGCCTACTGTACAAGATAAACAAATGCTTCAATTCCTCAATTATTATAGGATTCCTTTTATTATTATTGCAACCAAATGCGATAAATTTGGCAAAAGTCAGATTAAACCTCAAATGCAGAAAATCGCCAATTATTTAGGAGTAGGCAAAGATAATGTCTTTGCAAGTTCTAGCGAAACTAAATATGGACGATTGGAGATTTTGCAGAAATTTGACCAATTTTTGAATGAAGATATACAATAATATATCAATAAATATTGTATATATTAGGTGATATATTTATATACAAAAATTTAATATTAGATAAAAACGAATATAAGACACACTATTATATTCGTTTTTTTTTAGGGGAAATAAAGAATAATTTACTAATCTCTTAATTTTTCTCCAAAAATTGTCACATTTTTATCTAAACTTACATATAATTTACCATACAATCTTTTAAGGAGGTAAAGTATGTCATTTTTTTCCGGAAATAGACAAGGTTGTAATCCAGGACCTATCACAGGCAATCCTTTGCAAGGATTATGCGAAAAGGCTTGTATTCAGACACGCAAAGTTTTTGATGCTTGTATGAAACAAATCCAAATGGACGCAACAAGTGTAACTCTTACAAATCAAAGTCCAGCAAGTCCCACCACTCCACTTACTTTTGTGAGTTGTACTACTCAAACAGAAGAGGTGTCTATCACAAATCTAGTGGTGGATAGATTTGAAGATAAGCCTTGCTTTGCAAGAGTAACTGGTAGTGTGGGGATACCTGTTGTGGTAAATTACACAGATAATTCAGGAACTGCGGGTAGTGGTACAGCTACAATTACTATCCCAATTGACGTTGTATTGTATGTGCCACAGCCATCTATTATTCCATATCAAGTTACTGCATTTGCCAATGCTATTTGCTCGGGTGGAGCATTTGTCGAAGATGCTACATTTACAATCAATCCTTGCATAACTTTAATTATTCGAGTAGTAGTTGATGCTGAATTGCTAGTGCCTACATATGGATATTGCCAAATTCCACCTTGCCAAGACTATACCCAAGATGTGTGTAGCGGTTATTTCGATTTGCCTTTGTATCCAGCACAACAGCCAGTTTGCCCACCAACTCAAGTAAACGTAAATAATTGATGGGATTTATTTAAATTCGGATAGTAAACCGTTGTGTGACTTATCGTATACGAGGCTGAACGAAAGAAAATTATTATACTAATATGCAAGAATACCTCTTTTTGGTCAAATATTTTTTGTTATGACTAAGAAGATGTATTCTTTTTTTCTTTCAATCAAAATTAGTGTGTCAAAATTCCTTGAATTAGTTGCTCTTTTTTGCTAGAATATCTAAGTATAGATTTGTATATACTTGCACAAAAAAACATATCGAGAGAATAATTTTGTGCATAAAAAACGAGGAGAATATAATGAAAGTATACGCAATTAGCGACTTCCATTTGAGTATAAACAATCCCAAACCAATGGACATTTTTGGCCCTGTTTGGGAGGGATATCTAGAAAAGATAGAAGAAGATTGGTATAAAAAAATCTCAGACGAAGATATAGTGCTAATTGCAGGCGACTTGTCTTGGGCGATGAAATTTGAAGAAGCCAAACCTGACCTAGATTATATCTGCCATCTGCCGGGTAAAAAATTCTTGCTCAAAGGTAATCACGATTATTGGTGGAATTCTATTAGCGAATTGAATAATTACTTATTTAATAATACTTTTGCTATCCAAAATAATGCCAAAAAAATAGGAGATTATATAATTTGTGGTTCTAGAGGCTGGACTCCTGCAGATAATGGCTTCAAAGATGAACAAGACGAAAAAATATATAAAAGAGAACTTATCCGAATGGAATTGTCTCTCAAAAATGCTATTGCATTGCAAGAGAATAATGAAAAAATCATCGTAATGACCCATTTCCCGCCTTTTAATTATAGACTTGAGGATAATGAAATGACAGCACTTTTTGAAAAATACGGTGTGGATAGTGTGGTTTATGGACATCTTCACAATGAAGACAAGAAACAAAAAATGCAATTCACTAGGAATAATATCAAATACTATCTAACATCGTGCGATTTGGTGGATAATACCCTCATTGAGATATATTGATGATATAATATCTATTGTTCAATTCGCTTGACATAGATATATTTCTTTTTGTAAAATATTAATAGTAAAAAAATTGCGTTTCACTTCACAAAAATTTCGTTCACAAGGAGATATAATCCTATGAAAAGTAATTGTAAATTAATCAAAAAATTGGCTACGTTTGGGCTCATTTTTGCTACTGCAATATCCGTTGGGGGGGGGGGGGTACTTATTAGCACCCAGAGATGAAGTAAATAGCATTACTATAGAGGATAGAAACAATCAAACAAGTTTTGTCAAAGTAGGCGAACTATTTGATAGTGAAACCAAAACTTTTAATAAAGATAATTACAATATTTTGCTTAAATATATCACTGGTAATGCTAGTGCAACACTTGCTACAGTGACAACTCTTGCAGAGACAAATAATAATTGTACACACGAAGGTTTGGGGGCTGGTTTGGCGGGTACAAGTGCTAATGTAATGCTTGCAAATACTCTGTCTGCTGGCACAGAGGGGGCTACATCATATACTGCTAAAACTAGTAGTAAAGATATATGTGTCCGTCTAGGCGGTTTGGATTGGACTGTTACATATATAAGTAAAGATAATAATGGGAATACTATTGTGACTCTATGGCTCGATAATAATATACAAGATGCGTGGGCAAGTAGGTCTAGTACTGAGGGGGTTAATTATGGCTTTTTGAATGGTGGACTATATAGTGTATTTTCAACATTTTATCCTTCGACAGCAGAAACATATTATGGTAATGCATATGGTACAAGTTATATAAATGCTGTTACTCTTAATAATGGCGGAGTATATGCTACTAGTGATACTACTACTAATGCTGCAACTAAGTCTACATCTAGTGCATTTGCAATATTTACTATGCCACAATATGGGCTTACAGACTATATTGTCACTCCTAGGAATGTAAGTTGGCAAAATGACCAGTCTGCACTGTTCTCACGCGACGAGGCTCTTGGTAATGATCTTGAAAGTGTCTGGGCAGATAATTATCTTTGGTTACCAAGTTATTCTGAACTTGTATATAGTTTATGGAGTATTTCTTTAAATGCTTCTAAGAATTACGATGGAAGTTATACAGCGAGTTCTTCAGGGCCAATTGGAAATATTGGTACGACGAATAGAGAATGTAAACCGTATTATTGGCTTCGTACTAAATCTTCAAACAATGTCTTGTCCAATGTATATGATGTTATAGACATCAATTCGTATATAAGATGTGACGCTGTAGATCAAGCGAAAGCCGTCCGTCCTGCATTACATTTAAATTTAACTAAGATTTTGAGTGACGGCTTTGAGAAAGACGTCTCAGTCGGCGAGCTATATAATTCTAGTAGCAAGACCTTTAACGAAAATAACTATAATATCTTGCTTAAATACTTGACAGGCAATGCCGATGCTACTATAGATACAGTCGCTACTTTGGCAGATACTAATAATAATCAATTCTCGTCATCGGGATATACCGGCACCGATGCTAGTGTAATTAGAGCCAAAACTCTATCTGCTGGCACCTATGGCACTACTTCCTATACTGCGAAGAAAAAGGGGGATATAGTCGTCACCCTAGGAGGTCTCAAGTGGCAAGTAATGTACCTAAGCAAATCCACCGACGGAGATACTGTCCTCACCCTGTGGCTAGACAATAGCACCCAAGACGCTTGGACAGGACGGTCTAGCACCGAGGGGACATACTATGGATATATAGATGGTGGACTGTATAGTATGTGGTCTGCTAATTACAA
>CAZIRR010000004.1:0-28934 GCA_964541825.1 uncultured Christensenella sp.
TGGCGGAGAAGGAGGGATTTGAACCCTCGCTGCAGTTTCCCGCACTACACCCTTAGCAGGGGCGCCTCTTCGGCCTCTTGAGTACTTCTCCATATATTCCGAATTTTTTGTTGATGAATATCTATTTTTTTTGTTTGTTTTGTAATTAAAATAATAATTAAATAGAAGTATTTTATATAAATATAAATTCCCCAAAATTACTTAACTATACACTTAATCAGATATTCTTTATTAAATTGATTTCAATTAATCTAATTGAAACAATAGTATTTTAACAAATAACTTTTGGCTTTGTCAATAGATTTGCAGACAAAAATTATTCTTTTTGTCGTTTTGAAAAGTTTTGCGTGCCAAAAATTTTAAACATTAATAAAAAAAGGATAATGTTATTACTTGTCCAACATCTGCAATTATTTGGGGTAGTGAAAAGATTAATCTAATTATTAATCTTTGTATGTAATTTGTGTTGGCGGATAAAAACAATAAATTGACATTAAAAATGACGAATGTATAGATAAATAAAAAAAGGGAGAAAGAATAAATTCTTTCTCCAAACCGAACGGTGCAGGTCGGAACAAAGCCGACAGTTTACAAATAATGTAATTTGCGTTGTTCGTGAATATTATATGGAATTAAATTAATAATGTCAATAGTTTTTAGAATGGGAAAGTAAATAGAGCAGGAATTTTGGGGATAAAGATTATTCCAGCTACAATTACCGAACAAATAGACATAGTTAGAACGGCACCAGCCGAGATATCTTTTGCTTTTTTTATTTGTTCGTCATACTCAAGAGTGATACGGTCACAAACATTTTCTATGGCGGTATTAAGCATTTCAAATCCGACTACCAAGAAACACATAATTATGAGTACTGACCATTCTACAAATGTGCATTTTAAGAAAACGGCAAACATTATTACCATCATACTTGCAGAGAATTGTACAAGCAAGTTGTTTTCGTCTTTTATGCTAGATGCAATCCCTCTAAAAGCATATTTAAATCCACCAAGGAATGAGTGCTTCTTAAAGTCGGTAGAAGGCTCGTTGTACACGAAATTGTGCCTATTGAGAATATATGTAAAAATTATTAGATAGACAGAAGAAATGAGGATTCCTCCCACGATATCTGAGAAATAATGGACACCTAGATATATTCTCGAAAAGCATACTCCAAGAATAATTAAATTTAATCCTATCGTTACAGGGATTGCTGTTGATTTTTTGATATTTAGTTTGCCTAATAAGAACATTAGATATCCATAGAATGCCACCGAAAACATAGCGTGTCCACTTGGGAAACTATATCCAGTCTCCATAATTAGGCTTTGTGCCAAATCCGGTCTCTCACGTGCAAAAATGTACTTAAGAGATAGATTCAGAAGAGCAGTCAATCCTAAATTTAGAAATAGGGCAAAAGTATATCTCTTTTTGTCTTTTAGTATAAAAAGCAAAGCTAGAGATATACCACCAATTACAAATGGATTTGCAAAATTGGTAATTGCTTTGAAAAACAATGTGAGAGGGGTGGAACGAATAGATACTGCGTAATCGTGAATAGAGGAATCTAATTCGTAGATATTGTTGTAAGAGACATCAAGACCAATAAGTATAAAACAAACAAACATAGTAAGCAAAATTATGATTACTGCGATGTGGGAAATGATAGACTTGATAGAGTGTTTTTTTTGTGCCATTAAGTACCTCAAATATATTATTTCTTTTATTTTAACCAAAAAAGAAGAGAATTGCAATTGTTTAAGTTACATTTGTTTTGGGTAGTTTATTTATGTCCATATATGCGGGCAAATGTTTTTTTGTGATTATTTAAAATTATTTAGTATAAAAAAATACCAGTGAAGTGAATATTTGTATATCCCTCACTGGTAAAAATTATTAACTAAATTGTTCTATTTTTGAGCCGTCTTCAGTATTGTCTTTGGTTACGATAATTCTATTGTTTAGATAATACTCCATCTTTTCTACGTGAGTGATAAATCCTACCGTAAAATTAAGTTTGATCAACGCATCAAAACTTTGTAAAACTTTTTCGATATAATTCTCGCTCAAATTTCCAAATCCTTCGTCTATAAAGAAGAAATTGAAATTTTTATTATTATTGACAGCAATACTTTGAGAAATGCCTAGAGCAAGACTTAGTGATACTATAAATCTTTCACCACCGCTTAGTGTCTTGACCGAACGTTTGATGCCACCATTGAAATTGTCTATAACATTGAAATCCCCGTCATAATTAAGCAAATATTTACCCTTGCTTATTTTGTAAACATAACTATTAGCAAAGTCTGTAATAAGCCCCATATATTCTTCTGAAACAAAGTCTATAAGCGCGCCTCCTGCTAGTAGTCCTTCTAGTTGTTCAATTGCATTGTATTGGCTATTTACTTCGTCCAAATCTTTCTGAAGAATAAGTACACTCTCTAGATTTTGTTTTTGAATGTCTAGTGTAATTTTGTTTACGTTGATAAATACCTTTAATTCTGTCAATTTTTCTTCGTTATCTTGCAATGTTTTAAGCAAATCGTTGTAGTCGTCTTTGGTGTAAATATAGTCTTTGGTTTTTTCTCTAAGAGCTAGAGTGTTTGCCTCAAGTATGTTCAATTCTTTGTGGAAATTCTCTACTTTTAATTTCAATTGGTCTAGGTCGCTAGGATTTAAAAGCAAAGACTGGTCTACTCTTTCTTTGAATGTTGTCTTGCTATATGGCTTAAGAGCAGAATTTAATTGATTTAGCTTATCTTTGTGGTTTTCAATATTAGTTGTTGCCACTTCTATATCTATAATTGTTTGTTGCTTTTTGCTAGAAATATCTTCTAGGTTTTTGTCTAATCTTGCACCTTCGCTTCTATACATCTCAAGCGTGCGAGCCAAATACTTGATATCTTGTGCTGGTAAAACCAAATTGATATTGTTTTCGTTCAAAATTTCTTGCTTAATGCTGTTTAGTTCGTCATTTTGACTCTGGCTTAATTCCTCAAGGCTTGCAATCTTGGACTTAAGAGATGCAAGTTTTTCTTTCGTTACAACTATAGCATCTTCTGTATCGTCACATTGTTTGTTTAATTTTTCATTTTGTTCTAGTATTTCATCTTTTAGTTCTTGAAGATTGTCTAGGTCGACATCTAGATGTTTCAAATCTTTGAGTATTTCGCCAATTTCTTTTCTTACGCCTATCTCATAATTTTCCATATCGTGAGTGGCGGTCATTACTTCGTCAAAGATATTGAAATTCTCTACTTCTGACAAACTCTCTGGATTGATTTTACTACGTGTAATTGTTAGGAATGTTGCAAAGTCTTGCTTTGTTTTGAAAGTACTGCAATTGTCCAATTTATCTAGAGTGTCTTCGTTATCAAAAATGGAATTTTCAAGCTTTTTGTAAGTATTCTGAAGGTCAAGGATATTGCTTTTGCACGTTTTAATTTCGCTATTTATTTCCATTATTTTGGCAGATGTCTCTGTAAGTTTGGACGAAATATTTTCTTTCTTTGTTTTTAACTCGATAAGTTTGTTGTCGTGTAGAAGTTTCTTTTCTTCTAGAATTTTGCATTCGTTGAGTTGACTAATTGTTGAGTCTATTTTTTCTTGATTGTCCGCTTTTAATATTTGCAATTTATTGAGTTGTTCGTCTATAGTTAGCAATGATTGCTTGCGGTCAACAAGCGTGCTGTTTAAACTCTCAAGTTCGTCAAGACAAGTATTAAATCTGCCAGTAAGAATGGTGTAGTCGCCATATTTTTCTGTGTATTCTATTTGCTTTTCGATAAAGTTGATATCTGCTAGTTCGCTTTGTTTGATATTAAGATTAACTTCCAAATCTAATAATTCTTGTTTGACAGCAAGTTCATCTTTAATTTTTTCCGACAATTTTTTGTCCCTGGAAATCTGAAGGGTAAGGGATTTTTCTTGTTTGTCGCTATCTTTTAATACTTTCTCTATCTTGTCTATTGCTTCTTGACTAATACCGTTGTATACAGATATTTTTTCTTCTAAAGTAGACTTATTAAGTAATACTGTGTTTTTTCTGGATTTCAATTTTTCGCTTAAAATTACGCCAAATTGTTCTAGGTCAAAAAGTTTGGCTAGAGTCTTTTTCCTAATAGATGGAGTATCTGACAAAAATCTATCAAATTCGCCCTGGGGCAAAGCTATACATTTTGTGAATTCTTTTTTGCCAATTCCAATTATATTAAGAAGTGCTTGGTTTACATTGTCTGGCATTTCGGCAATGGTTTTGTTGTTTTTCAAATCATTCAAAATAGCCTCAGCCTTTAAACCGCTTGGTCGCAATTTAAAGTCTCTACGAACAAAATATTTGTTTACTTTGCCGTCGTTTTCTTCCATTTCAAATATAAATTCGACATATGCGTCTTTGGTATTGACATTTATTATATTTTGCAGACTATCTCTATCTGTGACACCATATAGGGATAGAATAATGCTGTCTAGAATAGTTGTTTTGCCACTACCGGTTTCTCCAAAAATACCGAATATATTGTTTTCGGCAAGTTTATTGAAATCTATTTCTTGCATTTCGACATAACTATTTATGCCTTTAATTTTTAAATTAATCGGCTTCATACAAACCCTCCGACATTAAACTTAAGAAAAGTTCTTTTACTTTTGGCTCGGGAAGATTGCCAGTTTTTGCTTTGACAAAGTTCTCAAAAATTTCTGAATTGGTCAAATTCTTTTTGCTGTCTACTAGACTAGTTGCTCGTGCTTGATTGGTTATAACCGAAAGTGTAACTAGATTTGGGTGATTTTTCCTTAAATTCTTGACATCTGTCATTGTGATATATGGAGTATATGTAGAATTATCTACTTCCTTGTCTGTATTGTCTACATTTTCAATAATAATTTTGACAAGGTTGTCTGGATTTTGAGACAATACTTTGTGTGCTTCAAGCACAGAATTGACGGTGAATTTTTTAAGCAATTTTACATCTAAAGGTTGGCGAATAATGTTTTTCACGCCGTCTTTATCCAAATCTGCTATAATTACATTTGTAGGCTCTTCGTTATTGATACTGAAGTATTGATTGATAAGAGAGCCAGAATAGAATATGTTTTTTTGTTTGTTGACAGTTAGAGTTTTGTGGACGTGACCAAGAGCTGTATATTGAGCGGTACTTGGGAATATCTTTTGGTCAACATATCCATATGTTGATTGCAAAGTAGTGTAACTCAAATAGTCGTCTGGGTCCAAGTCTGTACCATAACTAGTTAAATGGGCGACAGTAATATTGATAGTGTCATCTCTAAAGTGATTAGTGCCATCTTCCAACCATTTTGATATTTTGTCTTGAAGAACATCATTTTGTTTCTTTATCGTCTTGTACCTATAGAAAGATGGAAAAGGAAGAAGTGCGGTTACGCATTTCTCTCCTGCTTTTGTTTCAAATTCTATATATCCTTTGCCACAAGCGGTAGCAAATATATTTGTATCACGTCTACTTTTGTCTATTCTTATTTCGTCATAGTAGCCCACCAAATATATGCCAAATTTGTCGGCGAAAATATTTGCGTTGCTTAGTCTCTTTGGATCGTCATGATTGCCGGCAATGGCTACGACTGCACAATCACCATTTCTCGAAAGTTCGACAACTGTGCGATAGAACAATTCTTCGTCTTCGGCTGAAGGTACTAGATTTTCGTAAATATCTCCAGCAATGATAACCATATCTACATTGTATCTTTTGCTTATATCTATTATTTGCCTTAGGGCATCTTTGATTTCGTCAAATCTATCTAAGTCATCAGTTTTTGCACCGATGTGCCAATCGGCAGTATGCAAAATTCTCATTTATATATTCTCCATTTTTCATTTTTACATTTTTATTCAGAATAATTTTAACATATAATTAATTATATTCAA
The DNA here is from genome assembly GCA_964541825.1 of uncultured Christensenella sp. Lineage (GTDB taxonomy): Bacteria > Bacillota > Clostridia > Christensenellales > UBA1242 > UBA11490. The sequence continues at coordinate 5,900 of CAZIRR010000004.1, forward strand.
AATAAATTATCTATTTTGGATAATTTTTTTGGATATCGAAAAAATTTTTCGAAAATTGTCATATTTGTTGAATTTTGATGGTTTGTTGTGCTAGAATACTAAATAAGAGAGGAGTAACATATGGCTTTTTGTGAATATTCTAGCGAAGTTGTTTCTAGAAATTGTGTAACTGTAGACAATTTATTTATTACAGATTTTTTGCCAAACGCAGACGGTGATTATGTAAAAGTGTACCTGTATGGACTTTACCTTTGTGCTAGTGGCAAAGATAATTCTATAGAAAATTTTGTAAAGAACTTGCAAATGTCTAGAGAAGATGTTGTAAGTATTTTTTACTATTGGCAAGAATTGGGTCTTGTGCAAGTAATAGAGACAAACGATATCATAATTAGATATATGCCAACCAAGAATGCTTTGCAAAAGATGAAGAAATATAATGTCGACAAATATTCTGCATTCAATATATCAGCCCAAGAACTAATCGGTAGCAAAATGCTTACCCCTAGGGAATTTGAAGAATTTTATTATCTAATAGAAAATCTTGGACAAGAAAAAGATGCGGTGCTTAAAATTATTGATTTTTGCATTAAACAAAAAGGTAAAAATATATCTGTCAATTATATCGTTACAGTGGCTAAGAATTGGGCATATGATGGTGTGAAAACTAGTGAAGATGTAGATGCTAGGATATTGGACCAAGAGAGGATATCTGGAGATATTACCTTGCTTCTTAAGGGTATGGGGATTAGACGCCAGGCGACAATGGACGAATTTGCAATGTATTTGTCGTGGACTAGAGAATTGGAAATGCCTAACGATTTACTTATTGTTATAGCCAAGAAATCAAAGGTAAAAAATTTCAAAACGCTAAACGATATTGTAATGAAATGCTATAGCTTGAAATTGACCAGTGCAAAAGAAATTGCCGACTACTTTGCTTTGCGCGAAGAGATGTTGGAACTCTCTAAACAAGTTGTCAAAAATTTGGGACTATATTATGGGGATTTGAACATTGTTATGGATACATATATCGCTGAGTGGCTACAATTAGGTTTTACAAATGAAGCCATTATTAAATTGTCCAACTATGCTTTTAAATCTAGTATTAGGTCTCTTGATGGATTGAATAATCAAATGCAAAATATGTACAAATTAGGTATTTTAACTGTTGAAGCAATTGACAATTATATGCAAGATATTGTCAAAAACGACCAAAATATTGCTCAAATATTGCAAAATTTGGGAATTGTTAGAAATGTTAATTCTTCCGATAGAATGTTCTACAAAACGTGGATATATGACTGGAAGATATCTAGAGAACTTATAGAATTTGCTGTAAGTAAAGCTAGTGGCAAATATATGCCAATACAGTATCTAAATAATATATTGTCGACTTATCACAATCAAGGGATATTAAATGTGGGAGAGGCAAAGAAGATAATTATAGAAACATCTGGTAGTCCAAAAATGTCATCGGGCAAAGAAGCAAAGAAAAGAGAATACTCAAAAGAAGAACTAGGTAGTCTTTTTGATAGTATTGCTGAGATAGAGATATAGAATAGGAGAGAATAAATGGAAATAAGAGATAATGCACTCAAGACTATTTTAAAAAGAAAAATGTTTGCAGAGACTAGAGCTGATGAAAAATTGAATGAAGTCTTAAAAGATGAAGATATCAGAATTTTGTTCGTAGCCTCCAAACAATTGATTGTAGATATCGCCAAATTGGAGGTTGATGGCAAAGATGCTAGCCATCTAAAAAAAGAATACAACCATAATAGAGATATTATAGCCAAACTGCTTGTTGAAAAGGGTTTTTCAAAAGAAGATTTGAAACCGCATTATACGTGTAATATTTGTAAAGATAGTGGTCGAATTAATGGCAAGGATTGTAGATGTCTAAAGACAGAAATGAGCAAAGAATTAATTAAACTTAGTGGAATAGATACAATGTCGTTTGCTAGATTTTCTGATGACTTTAGTGTATTTGACAATCCCGACCAAATGAAAATAATATACGACAAAATGAAAAAGTTTATAAAAGATATTTCAAAAACTCAAATAGATACAATATTATTTGTAGGAGATACGGGTGTTGGCAAAACTCACCTTATGGAATGTATGACGACCTCCGCTTTGGACAATGGCTTGCTTGTCAAATATACTACGGCATTTAATTTTAATCACGATATGCTTAGATATCATTGCTCCAAATTGGAAGAAAAAGAAAATATGATTGAGCCATATCTTAATTGTGAAATTTTGTTTATAGATGATTTGGGAAGCGAAAACAAAATTAAAAATGTAACCAATGAATACTTGTATTTAATCATAAATGAAAGAATGCTTAATCACAAAAAAACAGTTATCTCTACAAATCTAAATTTTGAGCAAATCCAAGATGTTTATGGAGAGAGAATATTTAGTCGATTGATGCACAAAAAACAAAGCCTAAAATTAAATATCGAAGGCAAAGATTTAAGAATCAAAGATACTAAAAAAACCAAAAAAGACTTATAATTCATATAAGTCTTTTTTGGTTTTTAAAATAAAGAAGGATATTTTTTGTGTGTAGATTTAATAAGAATTTCCCTTGCCTTTTATTGAGTATTGATTGGCGTTTATTGCTTTACTGTTGGCAACTGGTGTGCTATGCAAAAATGTCATAAGCATATCACTTATTGTCAAGAAATGTGTTCGTTTTGCCAATTATAATAAGATTTTTCGAAATTCTCGGCAAATTTTTTGCCTTCATTTTTTTGGAATTTTTCATACGTTGTGGAGAATTTTGCAAGGCTAGAGTTGGTTATTTTTTCTTTGTGTGCGTTGTATTTTTCTCTATTAAAGTCTATTAGCTTTGTCTTTAATTCTATTTGTTCGTGGGTAGGCTCAAATGTGTATTCGCAATGAATATCGTTTAGAATATCTATTAATTCCACCTCGCTATATTTTGCCAATTCTTCAATACTTTTATCGGGCATAATTTCGTGCATAGTTTCCATAAGTTTATATTTATTTGGGCAACACACATTACTTTCTTTTTTCTTATCAAACATATTTCTGTCTTCGTAATTTTCAATTACTGCACAAAGTATTTCATTGTCCTTAAAGTAATTATTTATTTTTTGTGTGACGTGAACGTCTAGGGCTTGAGTTATTCCATCAATTACAGTTATGTTCACAGCGTTGTCTGAGCCGTCCACATCTATGTATCCTGCTCTTGCACATGTGTCTATGAAATCTACACATGCATTGCTTATATCCATACCTTTGTATTCTACACCCGTTAAGATTATCTCAGCATCTTCGTTAATCGGTCGAACACTTACAACTTTGAAATTTTTGTCGCATAAAAATTCTACACGTGGATTAATTTCTAATTGAACATAATTATACTCGTTTGCTGTAATGCCAGAGAATATAATAAATCCAACAGCGCTTAGAAGCACTACGCCTACAAATAATAAAGATATTATTGTTCCTTTCTTTTCCATAGTCACTTTGTTTCCATATATTATTTTTTTGTGTCATATGATTATCTTTGTGAGGATATTAGCCTTTTAAATTGTTTGACACATAGTGATTGTATTTTTGTATAATTTATTTTTTTCAAATTTAAAGTTTTTATGTAAACATATTTCAAATAAATTTGTTTAAATGTTTGTGCAAATTTGATAGAAGGTGTTAAAATATATTTTGTAATGAAAAATAGAAATTAAGCAAGAGAGGAAAGTATATGGCGTTAGAATTAAATGGAAAAATTATAGCAAAAGAATATGAAGAAAAAATGCAAGTAAGAGTATCGGCAGTTGTCGACAAATTGGGTTTCGTGCCTGTCCTTGCCACAATTATTGTAGGCAATGATTTGGCAAGTATTACTTATGTTAAAATGAAAGCCAAAGCGTGTGAGAGAGTGGGGTTACAGTCAAAGATTGTCGAGCTTGATGAAAATACTACAACCGAACAATTGTTACAAGTTATAGAAGAATTAAATCAAGAAAAAAAGGTATGTGGTATTCTCCTTCAACACCCCGTTCCTAATGGTATAGATGAGAGGAGATGCTTTGATGCTATTTCTATTACCAAAGATGTAGATGGTGTAAATAGTCTATCGTTTGGTAGAATGACAATGGGTGAAGATTCTTATGTTTCGGCAACGCCATATGGGATAATGCGAATACTTGATTATTACAATATCCCTCTTGAGGGTAAGCACGCAGTTGTAGTGGGACGTAGTGCAATTCTTGGCAAACCTGTCGCAAGTCTCCTTCTTAATGCTAATTGTACTGTAACTATTTGTCATTCTAGGACAAAAAATCTGCCAGACATTGTGCGTACGGCAGATATAGTTGTCGGAGCTGTGGGCAAACCAAAGTTTATTAAAAGAGATTGGCTAAAAGAAGGTGTCGTCTTGATAGATGCAGGATACAATGCTGGCAATATTGGAGATATAGATATCGAAAATTGCAAAGATATAGCTTATGCATATACTCCAGTGCCGGGAGGTGTTGGCCCAATGACTATTAATTCTCTTATACTGCAAACAGTCGAAAGTGCAGAAAAATTAGCCAGTAGTGATTTATAAATTAAATATCTAGATTGTATTTAAACGAGGTGTCTACCAATTTTTTGTAAATTTTGGTATTTGCCTCGTTTATTTTATTTAAAGTTACCGGTGTAAAATTTTCACTATGCGGGAATTTGAGGCCTCTTTCCAACTCTCCTTTTAATACCAAAAAAGATGTATCGGCTATTTTTAATTTAATGAAACTTTCTTCATAATTCTCTTTCAATTTTAAAGTGTTTTTAATTGCATCTAAAATATTTTTGCTTTTATCTGAGTTTTTATCATTTTGGAGTAGATATTTGCACGAATACAATATCTTGTAGATATCTACATAATTGTTTATTAATTCCATTTTGAGTTTGTGTCTCATAGATTTCCTTTTTATTTTATTTTTTTATAATTAATATATGGCCAAATTTAGGCAATTGATATATAATTTGTTTTTGAAGATATATTGTATGGGCTGTTTATTATTTTTGCTTATGTTTATTTAAGAAATTTTGTCCAAAATCGGGTGTAAATATACTGCAAATTCTTATGCTTTAATATATGATTTTCGTCTACAATTTATGTGGCAAATTGTAGAAATTTTGCATATTTTTGGAAATAAAAAATATTATTGTATTCAATTGACTAATGTATGTTTATATGATAAAATTCTATTAACTATTATGCAGTGTCTTTGTTTGTGTGGAGAGTTAGACGCACAAAAGTTTAAAAAGACAAAAAGAAAGAGGAGTTATGAAAAAACGTTGTAGAATTTACGAAAAATTCTTTAAAAGATTTTTCGACCTAATTATATCTTTTTTGGCGGTGATAATCTTATCTCCGTTCTTTATCTTGACATATTTGCTTTCTTTAATATTTCTAGGGGGCAATCCAATTTTCAAACAATATAGACCGGGGAAAGATGGCAAGATATTTGCTCTTTATAAATTTCGCTCTATGACCAACAAAAAAGACAAAGACGGCAATTTGTTGCCAGACAAAGATAGAATTACTTGGTGGGGAAAAGTGCTACGTAAGACATCGCTAGATGAACTTCCACAACTTTTCAATATACTCAAAGGGGATATGTCCATCATCGGCCCTAGACCGAGAATGGTCGAAGAATGTGTCTTCTTAGACGAAACACAACAAGATAGATTTTTAGTTCGCCCAGGCATAACGGGTTGGGCGCAAGTAAATGGCAGAAATTCGATTACTTTTGACAAAGTTGTCCAATACGACAAAGAGTATGTAGAAAAAATTTCGTTTGGAATGGATATCAAGATTTTTTTTAAAACAATTGGATATATCTTTGGCAAAGGCAAAAAAGATATAAACAAAGAAGGAACAGTGTCCAATGAATTTCACGGAGACTATTTGCTTCGTACTGGACAAATAGATAAAGAGTATTATGACGAAAAAATAACTCTAGCAAAACAAATGATAAAAGAAGCAAAGGAGAAAAAGTGATGAAAATATTGGTAATATCTCAGCATTTTTATCCCGAGCAATTTAGGATAAATGATATTTGTAAAGAATTGGTTGATAGAGGGAATGATGTAACGGTTTTAACTGGCCGTCCCAATTATCCTCAAGGCAAAATATATCCTGGATACGAAAAAATAAAAAAAGAGCCGGAGATTTATAATGGCATAAAGGTCTTGAGAGTAAAAGAAAGACCAAGGAAAAATGGAGCAATTAATTTGTTTCTCAATTACTATAGTTACTCAAGTAAGTCGAAAAAATATGTAAAAAAATTGGACAAAGACTACGATGTGGTTTTTATAAATCAAACTTCTCCGATTATGCAAGCGAAAGCTGGTTTGGAATACAAAAAAAGATATGGAACAAAAGTTGTTTTGTATTGTTTGGATTTGTGGCCTGCTAGTTTGAGTGCAGGAGGCATAAGTGGCGGACCAATTTATAAGTTTTATACCAAGGCTTCCAAGAATATCTATTCTGGTGCAGATAAAATTTTGGTTACATCAAAAATGTTTGAAAAATATTTGACTGAAGAATTAAATATAAAGACCAAAATTAATTATTTGCCACAATATGCAGAAGATATGTTCTCCAATCTTAAAAAATCCCAAAAGACCAAAAAGTGTTTTGACATAGTTTTTGCTGGAAATGTGGGCAAAATGCAATCGGTAGAAACGATTATAGAGAGTGCGAAATTATTACAAGAATATCCTGTGAAATTCCATATTGTTGGTGGTGGCTCTGATTTGGAGAATTGCAAAAATAGAGCAAAAGGCTTGAAGAATATAAAATTTTATGGACAATTGCCACTGGAAGATATGCCTAAATATTACAAGATGGCAGACGCTATGTTGGTTACACTAAAAAATGACGATTTGATATCATATACATTGCCGGGGAAAGTGCAAACATATATGTCGGCAGGGAAACCAATAATTGCTTGTGGAAAAAATGAATTGAAAAATGTAATAGAACAAGCAAAATGCGGATTTTGTGCTAATCCAGAAGATGCTGAAGACCTAAAAAATTGTATAGTCAAATTTATTAAATATAAAGACAAAGAAAAACTAGCAAATAATTCTAGAAAGTATTATGAGAAAAACTTTCAAAAAGAGAAAATTATTAATAAATTATTAAAGGAGTTAAAATAATGGGGTTGTTTAAAGATAAAGTGTTGATGGTGACAGGAGGAACAGGGTCATTTGGTAATGCTGTAGTTAAGAGATTTTTGAATTCGGATATCAGAGAAATTAGGATATTGAGTAGAGACGAAAAGAAACAAGACGATATGCGTCACGATTTGCAAGTAAAATATCCAAATATAGCAGAAAAAGTAAAATTTTATATCGGTGATGTTAGAGATTATAATTCTATTTGCGACCACTTCAAAGGTGTAGATTATGTTTTTCATGCAGCGGCATTAAAACAAGTTCCTAGTTGTGAGTTTTTTCCACTAGAAGCAGTCAAAACAAATGTTTTGGGAAGTAATAATGTTATTACTGCTTGTGTTAATAACAAAGTAAAAAAAGCAATCTTCCTATCTACTGACAAGGCTGCCTATCCTATAAATGCTATGGGTATGAGTAAGGCTATGATGGAAAAAAATGTAGTTGCTAGAAGTAGACAATTGGGAGATGACGATACAGTGCTATGCTTGACTAGATATGGCAATGTTATGGCATCGAGGGGCAGTGTAATTCCTCTTTTCTGTGACCAAATAGCCGAGGGGAAACAATTGACTATCACAAATCCAGAAATGACAAGGTTTATGATGACGCTAGAAGATGCTGTAGATTTGGTATTGTATGCTTTCGAACACGGCAAACAAGGAGATTTGTTTGTCCAAAAAGCTCCTGCAGCAACAATTCAAACGTTGGCTGAGGCTGTCCTTGATTTGAAAAAGTCTGATGTTGGATACAAAGTAATTGGCACTAGACATGGCGAAAAAGTATATGAAGTTTTGGTTACATCTGAAGAAATGCTAAGATCGGAAGACTTGGGCGGATTTTATAGAATAAATGCCGATAATAGAAATTTGAATTATGATAATTATTTCAGTAAAGGCAACGAAAATTACAATCCAATTGACCAATATAATTCTCATAATACTACAAGATTGGATAAAGAAGGAATGAAAAAACTTTTATTGAAATTAGATTTGTTTAATGAGGATTGATAAATGAAAATACTTGTTACTGGGGCAAAAGGCTTTTTGGGGAAAAATTTGATATGCCAGTTGAACAATTTGGGGTATAAAGATATATACGAATATGATGTGGAAAATACTCTCGATGATTTAAAGTTGTATACAAAAGATTGTGATTTTGTTTTTCATCTAGCAGGAGTAAATAGACCACAGAATGTAGAAGACTTTATGTCGGGCAATTTTGGATTGACTTCCCATTTGCTAAATTGTTTGCAAGGAAATAATAATCATTCCCCCATAATGCTGTCTTCTTCTATTCAGGCATCGCTAGATAACCCATATGGCAAATCTAAGAAAGCTGGAGAAGATTTGCTGTTTGATTATTCTAGAAAAAGCAATGTTGAAGTATATGTCTATAGATTTCCAAATCTATATGGCAAATGGAGTAGACCAAATTATAATAGCGTAATTGCTACATTTTGTAATAATGTTGCTAGGGATTTGCCTATAACGGTAAATGACCCAAACGTTGAACTACATTTGTCTTATGTAGACGATGTTGTAAATGAACTAATTAATTGCCTCAAAGGGAAGCCTTGTAGAGAGGATAAATATTGCAAAGTTCCTATTGAAGATTGTGTTAAATTGGGAGAAATAGCAGATATTATTAAGTCGTTTAAAGAAAACCGAACAACCAAAAACGTCCCATATTTGGCAAATCATTTTGAGAAATGTCTGTATTCTACATATTTATCATTTTTGCCCGAAGAAGACTTTTCTTATCCATTAAAAATGAATGTAGATGAGAGAGGCTCTTTCACAGAAATAATTAGGACATTGGATAGAGGCCAGTTCTCCGTCAATGTGTCGAAGCCGGGAATTACAAAGGGCAATCATTGGCACAATACAAAAAACGAAAAATTTTTGGTTGTTTCAGGACATTGTCTTATTAAATTTAGAAAAGTTGGCGATAGCAAAGTAATATCCTATGATGTAAGTGACAAGAAATTGGAAGTGGTAGATATCCCGTGCGGGTATACCCACAATATTACAAATATAGGACAAAACGATTCGGTGACATTTATGTGGTGCAACGAATGCTTTGACCCAAATAACCCAGATACTTATTACTTGGAGGTTTGATATGAAGAAATTAAAATTGATGACAATCATCGGCACAAGACCAGAGATTATTAGACTGTCAGAAACAATTAAATGTGCAGATAAATACTTTGACCAAATACTTGTGCATACTGGTCAGAATTATGATTACAATCTTAATCAAGTATTTTTTGAAGATTTGGGTCTTAGAGCGCCCGATTATTATTTGAATGCCGTAGGCAAAGACTTGGGCGAAACTATTGGCAATATTATAGCCAAATCATATTCGCTAATGGTACAAGAAAAACCAGATGCCCTGCTTATCTTGGGTGATACAAATTCGTGTTTGTCGGCAATATCTGCCAAAAGATTGCATATCCCTATTTTCCATATGGAAGCAGGTAATCGTTGCTTTGATGAATGTTTGCCAGAAGAAACAAATAGAAGAATTGTTGACCATATCTCTGATGTTAATATTTGTTATTCCGAACACGCTAGAAGATATTTAAATAGCGAAGGTACTGCTAAAGAAAGAACATATGTAAGTGGGTCTCCTATGGCAGAAGTTCTTAGTGCCAATTTTGACAAAATTAAAAGTAGCCAAATTTTGGATAAGCTAGGACTTGAGAAAGGTAAATATATTTTACTTTCGGCACATAGAGAAGAAAATATTGATACCGAAAAGAACTTCTTGAGCTTGATGAATGCCGTAAATAAGATGGCAGAAACATATAATATGCCTATATTATATTCTTGTCACCCTAGAAGCAAAAAATTTATAGAACTTAGGAATTTCCAGTTCGATAGTAGAGTAATTCAGCACGAGCCTTTGGGTTTCCACGATTATAACAATTTGCAAATGAACGCATTTTGCGTAGTGTCAGATAGTGGCACGTTGCCAGAAGAAAGTAGTTTTTACTTGTCTGTGGGAAGTCCAATTCCAGCGGTATGTATTCGTACATCTACCGAGAGACCAGAGGCACTTGATGCGGGAGATTTTGTTTTGGCTGGAATAAATACAGACGAAATCTTGCAATCGGTAGATATGGCTGTTAAAATGATAGAAGAAAAAGATTTGGGCAAGCCTTGTCAGTATTATACTGACGAAAATGTCTCTATCAAGGTCGTAAGACTTATTCAGTCGTATAAAACTGTAGTAAATAAAATGGTTTGGAGAAAGTCGTAGTGAAGATATTGTTTATAAATTCTGTACTAGGCATAGGAAGTACGGGTAGAATAGTTGAAACTTTGTATAAATATTTCAAAAGCGAAGGAAATGATGTCAAAATTGCCTATGGTAGAAATAGGTATGATGGCGTCCCTCAAGAAGACCAGTTTTGTTTCTATAGCAAACTTAATGTAAATATTCACGGAGCTCTCTCTAGAATTAGAGATAATTCAGGTCTAGACTATTCAAAAAAAGCCACTAAAAAACTTATAAAATTCATAGAAGATTTTAGCCCAGATGTGGTCAATTTGCACAATCTTCACGGCTATTATCTGAATGTCCCAATGTTGCTTAAATATTTGGGCGAAAAAGATATTAAATGTGTCTTTACACTCCACGATTGTTGGTTATTTACCGGACATTGTGCGAATTTTTATTACAACAATTGCGACGGTTATACTAGAGATTGTTCTAATTGTAAATTCAAAGGAGTTTATCCCAAATCATATATCTGTAGTCGTGCTAAGAAGAATTTGGAAATCAAGAAAAATTGCTTGGATAGTATCAAAAATAAATCATTTATTTGTCCATCAAATTGGCTAAAAAATTTTGCCAAAAAATCAATTCTAAAGAATGAAAAAATAGATGTAGTCTACAACGCAATAAACTTCGATGTTTTCAATCTAAAAGCCAAAGATTATTATTCTAAAGATAAACTCCCAGCAGACAAATACATAATTTGTATAGCTAATTATTGGAATGAAGCAAAAGGATTAAACAAAGTAGTAGAATTGTCTAGAGTCTTGACAGATGGATACAAAATTGTCCTTGTTGGATATCTAGAAGATAAATCAATTCTTAATGAAAATATAGTATATATTCCTCATATCAATAATATCAAAGAATTGGCTTTCTATTATGCTAATGCCACCGCTTTCTACAATCCAACATTAGAAGATAATTTCCCAACTGTAAATATTGAATCTCTTGCTTGTGGGACACCTATCGTGCTATTCAAAGATTGTAGTGGTGGGGAAGAAATAGTAGACGAAACCAACGGCCTCGTTATAGACAAAAATACTAGCCCTAATGAGACGTGGCAAAAAATTATGAATTTAAAAATAAAAAACAAAAAACAAATGTCAGAAAAAGTGCAAAAGGAATGTTGTAGTGGTCAATCGTTTTGCAAAGGATATAAGGAGAGATTTAAACTATAAATGCACAATATTGAACCAATTTATGTCATCTATGCTATTTTTTTAGCAGTACTAGGTTTAATAAAAAATAAAAAAATACAATTTTGGAGTGTATTTTTCTCTTTTGTTATTATATTTGTTATGGCAGAGATTGGCCCAGATTACGCGGGATATAGATTTTTATACAATAGTAATGCCAAGGGTGAGTTCCTACATGGAGAATTATTGTATTCGTATATAAATAAATTTTGTGCTAATATTGGAATAAGTTATAATCTTTTTAGAATTATCTTTTTGTCTATTTGTTTATTTGTATTTTTGTATTCATTAAACAAGATGACCTCAAATATTTCAGTTTGCTTTATGCTTTATTATCTTGTTTTTATTGTATATTTGATATCTGCATATAGACAATTTGCAATCATCTCTATTTTTGTATTTTCGATATATATTTTATATTACAAAGAGAGGAATAATAACATTTTTTGGAATGTGTTTGTATTGGCAATCAATTTTATGGCAGTATTTATTCATACGGCAGCAATTCTTCAATTGGGAATTATTTTGATATGTATTCTGTTCAAAATATTCAAATTGGGGAAATTGAAAAATTTGGCAGAAAAAATATTAATAAATTTACCATTCGTCCTTTTGATTTGCTTAGCGATAAGATTAATGTTATATGGTGCTTTATCAATACCAATTTTCAGAGATATTTTATTAAAATTTCCATATTTCATTCATCAATATTCAGCTTTTGGCTTTGGAGAGATGGCAAGATTGGTTATTTTACTAAATCTCTATGAGATGAATAAAAAGATTTTTGTTAGTCAACAGACTAAAAAGTTATATAATATTTATGTGTTTTCAATGCTTTTGTACTTCGTTTTACCATTCGACCTAATGGGACGACTTATCAATACTATTAGGGTTTTGGAGTCTATTTTGTTCTTGAGTATGATTGGTAAATACAAAAATTTTGAATATTGCAAATTCCGTAAGTTAAAGATATCAAAGCAAACAATACATACATTAGTTATGGTTGGTGCTTGTATTTTGATATTTGTATCACAAATGGCTTACCAAAATGGTTATCAATATGTCCATATGTTCATAAAGTAATAGTTTGAGGGAGAAAATAATGAAAATAGTATTTGTTAGCAATTATATGAATCATCATCAGTTAAAAGTTTCACAAGAGTTTCTTAAATATTCGGATTACTTGTTTATTGCAACTAGTCCTATTAGTGAAGAAAGAAAGGCAATAGGATACAAAGATATGAACAAAGGATATGACTTTGTACTTTGTTCATATGACAATCAAGAAAACTATAAACTAGCTATAGAGAAGATAAATGAAGCGGATATTGTAATATTTGGCTCTTGCCCATTTGAGATGGTTAGAAAAAGAATAGAAGACAATAAATTAACTTATAGATTTTCTGAAAGATTGTTTAAAAATCATAAAATTCTAAGAAAGTTATCTCCTTCATATGTGAAAAAAATAAAAGATCAATGTACTCGATATAAAGACAAAAATTATTATCTCCTTTGTGCAAGTGCATATGCCCAAGAGGATTATAATTGGTTTGGTGCTTTTAAAAATAAGTGCTTTAGATGGGGATATTTCCCTAATATAGAGAGTTTTGACCAAGAATTAGAAAATGTTGTAAAAAAGAAAAACAAATCAAATACTATACTTTGGTGTGGTAGAATTATATCGCTTAAGCACCCTGAGTATGTAATATACTTGGCTAAGTATTTGAAAAGTAAAGGTATAGATTTCAAAATTAAAATGATAGGAACTGGCCCTCTTGAGAGCAAAATAAAAAAGATGATTGCCAAAAATAAATTGGAGAATTGTGTCTCATTAACTGGGGTTTTGCCGTTTGACAAAGTTCAAGCAGAAATGAGAAAGGCTAAAATGTTTCTTTTTACTTCTGATCAAAATGAGGGGTGGGGAGCTGTTCTTAATGAGAGTATGGGCAATGCTTGTTGCGTTATTGCCAATAGAAAAATCGGAAGTGTCCCATTTGTGATTGAAGACAAAAAGAATGGTTATATATACGAGAAAAAAGACGAATTTCTCAAATTGTGTGAATACTGTTGTCAATCAGACCAATCAGAAGTGTGCAAAGAAGCATATAAGACAATCCACGAAGTGTGGAATGCAGAAAATGCTGTAAAAAGTTTTATAAGAGAAAATAGTAATGGTAAAAGAAGAAAGTAGATTACAAAATTCAAAGAAAGGAATGTCACTTGCAATAATAAATTTTATTGTAAAGCTTTTATTGTCTTTTGTCGTTAGAAAACTATTTCTGGTGTATTTAAATGAGAATTTTTTAGGATTAGATACTTTATTTACCAATATTTTAGGTGTTTTAAGTTTTGCAGAGTTGGGAATAGGGTCTGCAATAGATTGTGTTCTTTTTAAGCCAGCTTATGATAAAGATTACAAAAAGTTGTCCAAATACATTACCCTGTTTAGAAAAATTTATTTGATAATCGGTCTTATAATTTTTGTTGCAGGTTGTGCATTAACTCCCTTTGTTCACTTGTTTATGAGTGAAACTCCAGATGTAAATGTCAATATTTATGTAATATTTATCCTTTTTGTTATTAATTCATCGATTGGATACTTATTTGCATATAGGTTTTCTTTATTCAATGCTTTTCAAAAGAAATCAGTTCACTATTTGATTACAACAATAAGTCAGATTGTGTTTTCAGTATTGCAAATTGTCAGTTTGCTTGTCTTTAAAAATTATTATTTCTATGTAATCTCTAGTCTTATACATACATTATTGAATAGCGTCATCGCATATATCGCCACAAACAAAATGTTTGCAGAGATAACAAATAATGAAAAAGAAAAATTGGAAGAAAAAGATACCAAGGCTTTTGCAAAAGAAGTCAAGAATGTCTCAATGCACAAATTGGCTACTGTAATAAATACCTCAATAGATGGGGTTATTATCTCCAAATTTCTTGCAAATGGTGTGGGAGTATTGGGTATTTATTCTGGCTATACTATGATTACATCTGCCATAACCGGGTTAATTACTTATGTGTGTGACGCAATAAGAGGGAGTATAGGAAATTTAATTGCTTCTAATGATTTAGAAAATGGATATAGAGTTTTTAAACTTTTGAGATTATTATTCTTTTGGATATCATCATTTTGTACAACATGTATTATGTGTTTGTCCAATCCATTTTTAGAAATAGTTTTTGGTAGCAATTATACTTTTGACACTTTTGTCGTTGTCATAATATCATTTAATTTTTATGTATCGTCTAATAGAATTATTTTTGGAGTAATGAGAGATGCTTACGGGAATTTTAATATAGATAGATGGAAAGGACTTATTCAAGCATTATTAAATCTCATAATATCATTAGTTCTTGTTCAGTTTATTGGAATTGCCGGAGTTGTTCTTGGGACTGCGATAAGTTGTCTTTTGACTTCCACATGGGTTGAGCCACATATTCTACATAAATATTGGCTGAAGCGGTCTGAAAAACCACACATCTGGTTTTATATTTTATTCTTGATATTGACACTATTAAATAGCGGTGTTTCATATTTCCTTTGTTCATTGGTTGGTGGTGGAATTATTAATTTTATTCTAAAAATATTGATTAGTGTAATAATGCCTAATATTGTGCTTTTGTTGGTATTTTGTAGAACAAAAGAATTTAAAGAATTATTTAAGATTGGTAAAGGATTGGTATTAAATTTTTTCCACCATAAGAAAAAACAAAATAATATAGCAATAGTCGAAAAAATAAATGCAAACAATGTCGATGTAACAGAGGAGGAGATAAATGAATAACAAAAGAGATGAAAAATTAATGGAATAGTTTAAAAAAGTAAAAAATAAGAAGGTTTATACCCTTCTTATTTTTTGTATATTTTAAAATCGTGATGTGTTATTCTTTTCTCAGGGGGCGGAGGGGTCATATAATCTCCATAAATACTTTTTAAATATGGGTCATAATCTTTAATAGCCAAAAACTTGCACCCCTCAAAATCATATTCTACTAAAGTGTCAAAGAATTTTTTAGGGAAAATATCTTTTTCTTTATAAACGCCAGAATATGGGATTACATAATCCCAGTTGTCAAATTTATATTGTTTGATAAAATTTTCGCTTTTATTCCACCAATATTTGTAACCGGAAATTTTTGAAAATGGACAAATAATATATTTTTTTATGAGATATTTTAAAGTTGACACATTCTTCTTATTTAATTTTATCATAGCAGAATGAGCAACCATTCTATTATAATATGATGACTTTTTTATTATTTTATGAGCTTTTTTAATGTCAATGCCGTCTATTGGAAAAATATCTACAAAAACACCCAAATTTTCATTTCTGATAAAAGTAGATTCTTGTAATGTTGTGCTAGTATCACAAACTTTTGCGAATCTGTAGAAATAATCGGGATATTTTTCGTCAAAATGAAGACATTTGATTTTTTCATTAGTTTTGGCATCTTCGTCCATTATTTTCAAGAATTTTTCATAGTCGTCTCTTGGCATAAAGATATCTATGTCATCGTCCCAAGGGATAAATCCTTTATGTCTAATTGCTCCTAGTAGTGAGCCTCCCGCAAGAGAATATCGAATTTTATTATCTCGACATACTTTGTCTATATAAATTAGTACATTCAAGGCTATTTTTTGGACTTCTTTTATTTCATTTGTTATTTCTTTCATTATCTATATATTTTTGACAATATTTGATATGTCTTTAAAACTCCTTCTTTAAAATTAATTAAAGGCTTCCACCCAAGGTTTTCTATTTTTTCGGTATTGAGTATTGACTTTACGCTTCGTGAGTATCCAATCTGCTCTTGGTTTGAAGGTAGTTCAAAGATAACTTTGTTATTATTTATATTGGCGACCATTGTTGCAATTTCAAACAAAGAATAAGTCTCGTGTGAATTCGTAACATTGTAAGTATCGTTGTAGGTTTTAGTTTTTGGATTAAGTAAAAACAATATTGCCATTACGGCATCAGCCACATAACAGTAAGAAAATTCTTGATTGCCTTTGCTCTTCAGAACAATGTCTTTTTTATCTAGAGCATTATTTAAAAATTGTGACAATGCTTTTGTGTCCGATATTTTCATTGTTGGACCATATACTCTGCTTAGTCTTACGTTAATGTATTCAACTCCATATTCTTGGTTGTATGAAACGCACAACGTTTCGCTTGCACGTTTGCTTTCATTGTAGCAAGAGCGAACATCTAGTGGATTAACAAGTCCATAATTTGTTTCAATCATCTCCTCATTGCTTACACCATATATTTCACAAGATGATGAAAATAGAAATTTTGCGTTGGAATTTTTTGCAATATCCAGCATTGATTTTGTTCCGTTAAAATTTATTAGCATAGTCTCTACTGGGTACTTTGAATAATTTCTAGGGTCAGAGAAACTTGCTAAATGTAAGACATAATCAAAATGATTGTTCATATTAAATGGCTTAGCAAGGTCTTGTTCTACAAAAGAAAGTTTGGAATTTGAAAAATAATTAAAACGATTTTTTGCCCTTTCTACATTTGTTACTAAGCACGTGATATCAATATTCAAGTCGCTGTTGTAAGATAATAAATCAATTAAATATGAGCCAACAAGCCCCGTTCCGCCAGAAATTAATATGCGTTTATCTTTCAAAAAACTTAAATCAATTTGTTTAGAAATATTTGCCAATTCGTCTAGATATTCATTACAATACATCGTTTTTTGCTCCTAACAGTAATAACCCTTTGAACAAATCAATATCTTCTGCATATGTAATTTTAAAATTTTTCTCATTACCCAATACAAAATTAATTGGTTCGTTGAAATCGTGCAACAAGGAGCAGAATGCTACACTATTTGTTTTTTGTTGGCTTACAGCTTTTTCATATAGATTACACATATATTTAAGGGGTGCACCGTGAGGAGTTTGTGTTCTATATAAAGTATCTCTATTTAACAATTCTGGAGTTGTACTTTCAATATTAAATACAACTTCGTTTGTTGGGATATATGTAATTGCAGAGCCTTTTTCTTTGGTAGTACTGATACAATTGTTTATAATATCATTATCCACACCTGGCCTATTGCCATCATGAATCAAAACAATATCATCATCATTTCCAAATTTTTTAATTTCTGCTAGTCCATTTAAAATAGATTCAAAGCCTGTATTTCCACCAATACATATTGACTCCAATTTTGTAATATTAAATTGTTTTGCATAGCATTGTAAACAAGATTGCCAACCGTCTAGACAAATTACAACTATTTTATCTATGTTGGGATTGTTTTGAAATTTCTCTAATGTATATATAATTATTGGCTTGTCTTGTATGCTTAAAAATTGTTTGGGTATATATTGATGTGTTCTAGACCCTATACCCGCAGCGGTCAAAAGTGCAATGTTTGACATAAATAACTCCTTTTGTCATATATTTAATATTATATATTATATAATATCTCAAAAACATATAAAAATCAATCAAATGGTAAAACTAATTTCCATTCCCTTGACATAAATATTATTAATTGATAAACTTAATCTTGCAAGAAGAGATTTAATTACTACAAAAAAATAAGTGAGAGATTTATGACAAACGATTTGAAAAAATTACCGGGGCATTTGGCTATTATTATTGATGGTAATGGCAGGTGGGCAAAATTACAAGGCAAAACTCGTATGATGGGGCATGATGCGGGGTTTAATAATTTGAAGAAGATTACTCGTGAGTGCTTTTATGATTATAATGTTCCTATTGTGAGCATATATGCATTTTCTACCGAAAATTGGAATAGACCAAAAAAAGAAGTTGACCATCTTATGAATATCTTTAGGAAATATCTTAATAAGAATTTCAAAAAAGATTATCCCGATGTTCGATTCAATCTAATGGGCGATCCTAATGGCCTGCCAAAAGATGTCGCCGAAAAAGCTATCAAACTTATGGAAGAAACCAAGCACTTGGATAAGTATATCCTCAATATTGGCATCAATTACTCTGGTCAAGACGAATTGGTAATAGCTGTAAACAAGATAATAGATGAAGGGATAGATAGAGTAGATAGGCAAGTTATAGATAATCACTTATTTACAGCGGGGCAACCACCAGTTGATTTGATGATTAGAACAAGTGGAGAGCTTCGCCTAAGCAACTTTATGTTGTGGCAATTAGCATATGCTGAGTTCTATTTCCCTAAATGTCATTGGCCTGCATTTGATAGCGAAGAGCTATACAAGGCTTTGTTTGAGTTTCAGAGTAGAGATAGAAGATTTGGCGCTATAAAAGAGTAATGAACAAAAGTGAACAACAAGCATCGTTTGTATGCTTTGGATAGAAGAAATATGACTTTCGAAAATTTTAAAAAGTATTACATGGACAATAGACTATTGTGTAGTTGCATTCTGCTTGCAATACTTTTTTTTGTCAATTGTTTTGTGTCTGGCTTTGGATATCTTATTGCCTTAGTTATTTGCGGACTAATGGTTGTCGAAGATAGGAAGAATGGCTTTAGTATTATTGTGTTTAGTGTTCCGCTTGTTGGGATAGAAGAAGGCTTGGGCGGATATATTGGAGTGCTTATAGCTTTGACGATATATTTGGTCAAGAATTATATAATTATGTTCTTTATAGATAAGAAAAAAATTAATTATGTTACACTATCTATCTTCTTAGCATTTGTAATTTACGCGTTGCTTCCCATTGGAGAATACAATGCACAGATGTTTTATTCTTTCGGCGCTATAGTTTATCTATTTTTGCTTATTAATATTTTTGTTCGTTACAAAGATACTTTAAATTTGAAATTTAATGTCTCAGTGCTAGCCATATCTTTGATTGTGTCTTCGGCATTCTTTCTTACATATTTCATTTCGCCAATTATTAATGATAGAAAACTCTTCCCTATGAATGATGATTTCATTAGATTTGCAGCATTCTTTACCAATCCAAATATTTTGGCTATGATTAGCGAAATATGCTTGTCTTTCCTTACATACTTTTTGATTAGGGGCAAGTGGGAATGGACAGATATTTTGGCTTACATTATATTCTCAGTGCTTGGAGTGACTACATTCTCAAAGACTTTTCTTATCCTTTTTGCTATTAATTTTCTCATACTTATTATATATGTCTTGAAAGTTTACAAACTAAAAGCTCTATATGTATTGCTAGGAGTATTTGTGTGTGGAGTAGTCATTTTGCTTATTAAAAAAGACTTCTTCCTAACATATGTCAATAGATTTGTAGGCGGTTGGAATACAAGTATGGACACCAAATACGAACAAGTGTTGGACATTGCCACTACAGGTAGATACAAACTTTGGACTACCGTTTTGCAATATGTTTATGTAAATCCAAAAGTCTTGTTCTTTGGCAGAGGACTAGGCGCACCTCTTGTAGCATCAATGTCTGCACACAATTTCTATATTTCTCTTTTGTATGAATTGGGGATAGTAGGCTCACTTTTGTTTATTGCATTGATTGTTGCCCTTGTGCTTGCTTACAAAAAAGAAGAGCCAAATTTCGTTAGCAAAGCAATAATTATACCAATTACAATAGTTGCACTGCTAATGTGCGTAGAAGATTTATTTTTGTATATTTATGAATAGTAGGAATTTTCCACTATTTTTTTTTGAGCATAAAAAAACTCAGATGTGAGGATTGTAGCAGAATTACTGCTTCTCAACATCTGAGCTTTATATTGTTGGATTATGCCAATATGGTGATATCTCTACAGATGATCATTGTGATCAAGTCTAAAACATAGAATAATGGACAAAGGATAAAATTAAGAATTGCTCCCAAAATATTACCTCTTTGTACTCTTGTGATAATACCACAAATTACACTTGTGATTGGGATAATTGCCAAAATTAAGCATACCAACCAACTTAGACCAAAATATCTTTTTGTACTTGCCATAATATTCTCCTTTATTTTTTAATAAGTGTACAGTCATTATATAAAAATTGTCGATTTTTGTCAACACAATTTTTTATACTTTTTTAATTATTATTTTGTCTACATATATTTATATGTTTTGGATTAATTAAATATTCACTATTTGAAAGAAAGTATATAATTAATATAGACAAAGCATTCTGTTTTTAAAAAAACATTGCTTCAATAAAAAAGGCGAGAAATCTCGCCTCAAGTTTATGATATTGTTGTAGAACTCCTAGCGTTCAAATAAATAGTGTCAAAAGTTCTTCTTGTTACTATTACAAAAGGATTTGCACAAGGACAAGTAAATCTACAACAATTACATCTGTTTCTATTGTAATTGCACCCCATACTTTCTACTCCTAATATTTGGGATAGACATTAGATGTCTATTTCAGTATATTCTTCTCTCTCCAAAAAAGTGTGCGTTTAAAGATATATAGAGTGCGTAGGGATACAAAAATGAGTGTGAAGATATAAGGTGAGCAAAGACATATATTAAAATTAATATATTTGTATTATTTTGATACTGATAGAAAAAACAAATATCGTCTATAAATTTGGCGTAATTCAATTATTTAAATTGCTTAAAATATTTTTTTGTGATAGTATTATTCCATACAAGCGAGGGAATATATGAAAATTATTAAAATGTTGTCTCAAGGAGACGTAAGGCATTTCGGACAGAATACATATTTGGTTGTGTTGGGAGAAGACGCTATACTTATTGATGCAAGCGTTGAGCCTAATGAAGTACTCAAAAATTTGAGTATATTTAGCCCTAAGCCAAAGGTAAAAGCAATTTTTTTGACACACGCACATTTCGACCATATTGGCTCTCTTGCAAATCTTGCAAATAAATTTGAATGCCCCGTATATACAAATAAATTTGGCGAAAGTATGCTTAAAGATAAAAACAAAAATCTAAGCATAATGATTAAAAATCCTTTTGAGTTCAAAGAAAAAAGGTTTATTAAATTATTTGGCGATGGAGAAGAAATCCAAGTAGGAGATATTGTGATTAAATGTTATCTAACTCCAGGACATTCTTCGGATAGTGCCGTATTTGTAATTAATGATAATATGTTCACTGGCGATACTGTTTTCAAAAATTGTATTGGTAGAGTAGATTTGGTAGGTGGGGACAAACACAAAATGTCTATTAGTTTGCAAAGATTAAAAGACTCATTATGTGATAATATTAATACTTTTTATCCAGGACATAATGAAAATTTCACCAAATCCGATTTGGACAATGTCATAGACTATTATTTAAAATAAAAGTAGTTGACAATTGCCTTTTTGTTGTGCTAAAATTAATTTGTTTTATAAAAGACTAAGATAATGTATATAGTAGAATATTGAGTTCTTCCAATCACAAGAGAGAGGTTGCCATAGGCTGAGAGCAATCTAAAAGATAAACAATATTTGAATTTCGCACATTGGAGTCGCTAGTAGGGAATGACTAGACGGGGTTGTCTGCCGTTATACAGACAAAATTGAGGAAAAGATTGATTCTTTTTGAATTAGGGTGGTACCACGATAAATATTCGTCCCTATGGTTTTGCAAAAGCCATAGGGCTTTTTTAAAAAAATTGAGGAGAATAATATGAATAATTTAGATGAAATTTTGCAAGCTTTTGAAGAAAAAACAATAGAAGTAGATAGTGAAGAAAAACTAAATCTATTGCGTTTGGAATTTTTGGGTAAAAATGGCAAACTTACTGATGCTTTGAAATTAATAAAAGACGTGCCAGTAGCAGAGAAAAAAAGCTATGGCGAAGCTGTCAACAAATTAAAAATTAAAATAGAGAGTAAGTTGGAAAGTCTAAAAGAAGATATATCTAATAAAATTCTGCAAGAAAAATTAAATAATACCAAAAAAATTGACTTGACTATCCCATACTCTCGACCAATTGGCAGTTTACACCCGGTGACTATTGCTTCAAAAAAAGTTATAGAAGTTTTTAGGTCTATGGGATTTATTGTAGAAGATGGAGTAGAAGTTGAGACAGAATTTCATAATTTTGAAGCCGTTAATGTGCCAAAAGACCACCCAGCGAGAGATACCCAAGATACTTTTTGGCTTAATAATGGGCAATTGCTTAGAACTCATACATCAGCCAATCAAAATGCTGTGATGCAAAAATATGGCGCTCCTCTTAGAGCTATTTTCCCAGGAAGATGCTATAGAAATGAGACTATGGACGCTAGCCACGATACTACTTTTTGGCAATGTGAAGGTATGGTTATAGACGAAAATATTAATATCTCAAATCTTATTTTCTTTATGAAAACTATGCTAACAAAAGTTTTTGGCAAAGATGTTGACGTTAGACTTAGACCGGGATTTTTCCCATTTACTGAGCCTTGTTTCGAACTAGTTTGTTCTTGCCCATGTTGTGT
>CAZIRR010000004.1:28944-67392 GCA_964541825.1 uncultured Christensenella sp.
TAGAGTGTGCAAACAAGGTGGCTGGATAGAACTTGGCCCTTGTGGTATGATACACCCAGAAGTTTTGAGAATGGGTGGCATAGACACTAGTAAGTATCAAGGTTTTGCATTTGGTTTGGGACTATCTAGACTTGCAATGATGAACAAAAACATTACTACTATTAGAGTAATGAATGGCTGTAAACTCAAAGAATTGCATCAAGCAAAAATTAAATAAGAGGTAAAGTATGTATATTTCACTTAATTGGATAAAAGATTTTGTAGATTTGGAAGGGGTAGACATTCTAAATCTTATTAAAAATACCTTCACCTTGGCAGTTGCAGAAGTTGAGGGTGTAGAAGAAAAAGGCAAAGATTTAAAAGGTGTAGTTACTGCCAAAATTTTATCAGTGGCAAATCACCCAAATTCCAAAAAATTACATTTGCTAAAAGTAGATAAGGGTGACGAAATAGTAGATATTGTATGTGGTGCACCCAACGTAAAAGAAGGAATGATTGTGCCACTAGCCACAATTGGCGCGAGTGTATCCGGTATGACGATTGCTCCAGCAAACTTGGGTGGGGAGATGTCTTATGGAATGTGTTGTAGTGCCAAAGAATTGGGGATTTCCGATGACCATAGTGGACTATTTGAATTCGCCCCAGATACACAAATTGGCATAGATGTCAAAAAGATATTGCCTATAGAAGATATTGTTTTTGAGATAGACAACAAAAGTTTAACCAACCGTCCTGACTTGTGGGGGCATTACGGCATTGCAAGAGAGATATCTGCTTTGACCGGTAGACCATTGAAAAAATTACCTTTGTTTACAGAAGATACTGGACACTTAGAGAAACTAAATATAAAGGTCAATAGTGATAGTTGTTTTAGATATACAAGTGCAACTATGAGCAATATTACTCAAAATGTCTCTCCTATGACTATGCAAATTAGATTATACTATGCAGGAATGAGAGCTATAAATATGCTTGCTGATGTCACCAATTATGTAATGCTAGAATTGGGACAACCAATGCACGCCTTTAATAATGATATAGTCAAGTCTATAGAAGTCAAAAATGTAGACAGAGATACTCAGTTTGTAACTTTGGACAATGAACAAAGAATTTTGCCAAAAGACACTATGGTTATTATGGGTAATGGTGAGATATCTGCTGTAGCCGGTGTTATGGGAGGCTTGGATAGTGAGATTAAGGATAATACAAATAGCGTACTTATCGAGAGTGCTTGCTTCCACCCAGCCAAAGTTAGACGTACAGCTACATCTTTGGGGCTTAGAACAGAAGCCAGTGCTAGATATGAGAAATCTCTTGACCCAGAACTTACAATGATAGCATTAAAAAGATATATGTATTTGGTAAAAAGTATAGACCAAAATGCAATTATCACTAGCGATATTACTGATGTTTACAATTTCCATTATGACCCAAAGACTATAGATATTACTCTAGACTATATAAATAATTATATCGGGGTTGAACTTACAGAAGACTTTGTGATGAAAACTCTTCAAGCTCTAGAGTTTGTTGTGTCCAAAAATAATGATATAATTACAATCAGAGTACCATCATTTAGGGCTACCAAAGATATCCAAGGCAAACCAGATATTGTAGAAGAAGTAGCTAGAATATATGGCTACGACAATATTAAGCCAGCTAGTTGTTTGATGGACGTTATCCCTGTAGATTTACAAAGAAAAATAGCCGATGAGTATGATATCAAATATACTCTTGCTACCAAATTTAATTTAAGCGAAATCCATACCTATTTGTGGTATGATTTCGAAACTAATAAATTGCTAGGTATCAAACCTACAAGTTATCTAAAAGTTATTAATTCTTTGCAGAAATACAATGATGAATTGAGAAGCACTCTGGTGCCATCACAATTAAAAGCTGTTATGGATAACAAAGAAGATTATTCCAATTTTGGTCTATTTGAAATAGGCAGTGCGATAGTAGGATTGGACGATAATGGCAATAGTATAGAGCATAAAAAATTGTGTATAACTTTGTATAATAAGATAGAAAATGTAGATACTTTGCTAGAACTAAAAGAAATACTAGAATACACTTGTAACGAAATAATCCAGACACCTATTAGATTTGTTCTAGAAGAAGCAAAAGAAGAATATATCTCACCTATCAATTATTACGGAATATTTGCTGGTGAAAAAAGATTGGGCTTCATAGGAATGATTCACCCAGAAAAAAGTGCGATTATAGACAAAAAATGTGGCATATGTACTTGCGAGATAGATTTTACAGAGCTTATCTCTAGTCCAAAAGAAACAGTTATGTTTGAGACTGTCTCAAAGTATCCATTGAGCGAATTGGATTTCAATTTCTTGGTGGATAGAAATACTCTATATAGCCATATTGAGAGCATTGCAAAATCTATACAGTCAGAATTAAAATACAAAGTATCTTTGCTTGATATATTTGATAATGGTGACCAAACTATTAGCTATACTCTTCACTATGTAATAGGGAGAGATGATAGGACTATGACGGGAGAAGAAATAGACAATTTCCACAAATTAGTTATAGATACCTTTGCCAAGAATAATATTCAATTAAAGTTATAAAGTAGTGAACAGTTGGATATGTTGTTTATAATACTAGATAAATTATACTCAATAAAATCATTATGTTTTAGTTTTTATGTCTAAATTTAATTATAAAAAAATACTCCCCGCACGGTGAGTATTTTTTGTTGAGATTGTTTTTTATTGTTGTAATTGCAATTTTATCGATTAAGGCATTCTCTTTAGGGTGTTGAAATACAATTTTTTAAATTTCTCTACATTCATACTTGTAGCAACATCGGCATTAGGTGCTTTTGTTACATCGAAATCTAGAAGAGAATTATTTTCTTTCTTGACATATGTAATCTGAGTATACATTTTTTCTATTCTAAATATCTCAGGATTGGTAACATATGCTATAGCTACAGCATCATGAATAGCAATGCCTACAGTTACGTGAGTATCTTTGTAACTTTTGTATATTTCATAAAGCATTGCACCAGTCTTACCCATTTTGTTGGTCTTTTCGATTTCTTCTTGTGTCAAATATCCATAATGTCCGTGGTCACTAGGGACAACGGCAAGCTTCACACCACTTTGCCAAACTATTTGGGCAGCCTCTGGGTCTTGTTGGATATTAAATCCGAAATATCTGCTACTTTGATTGTCTAGAAGTAATCCTCCGCTGAATACTACACATTCTATTTTTTCTTTTACTTCAGGATATTTGGATAGAAGAGTAGCAATATTTGTAAGAGGGCCAAGAGCGATAATTGTAATTTTTTTGTCGTTGGACATTAGGACTTCATACATTTTGTCTACAGCATTTTCTTTGGTTGCCTTTAAAGTTGTTTTTGGGAATTTGAAATTACCAAGTCCCGATTTGCCATGTGCTTGTATAGAATTATCTTTTTTCCTAGCGATAGGCTTTTCAGCACCAATTGAAACGGGGATAGTTGTGATATTTATTGCTTGCAAAAAATTAAGTGTATTTTTAACAATTTTATCTATAGTTACATTCCCGCAGACGGTTGTTATCAATTTTATATCCAAATTTTTGGAATAAGTAGCAAGTGCAAGGGCAATTGCGTCATCTATGCCAGGGTCGGCATCAATTATTACTTCTTTTCTTTTCATAAGTCTAACCTCTAATATGTATTATGTTTTTAAAAAGTTTATTTGTGATATGTTATTTTATAAACTTTGTATTTTTCTTTGAATAAAAATAAATGTATTCAAAAAAAAAGAAATGGTACATTTAGTATACATTTTTTTTTGATAATTACAAAATAAAATCAGATAATTTCTTTATTTTTTGCAAATTTGTACAAATATGCATATCTGCAATTTATTGCTAATTAGTTTGACAAAAATATCAAAATTTAATTAAATATATCTAAGTGGAGGAATGTATGGCAAAAATATCTAAACGTACAAAAAACAAAATTAAAAAGTTTGCATTCAAGAATTTCTTTCTTTGTCTATTTTTAGCTCTTGTCATAGTGGGAGTAATAGTATTTGGATATTTTCAAGGTTGGTTTGATAAATATCTCAAAAAAGAAGAATATAAATCTACGGCTGGGGGATATGTTACAAACGTTACAACACTGAGTGATTTGAAGATTAATTTTTTAGATGTAGGGCAAGGCGACTGTATAATAATCCAACTTCCTGATGGCAAAAATATGATTATAGATAGTGGGCAATTCGAAAAAGCTCAAACTTCTATAGAAGAATTTACTACAGCCAATAATATTACTACATTTGATTATTTGCTTTTGACACACGCAGATAGAGACCACGTGGACAAAATGAGTTGGGTAATAGATACCTACGATATTAAATATATCTTTAGACCAAATAATTATAGCGACAATACTATTACCCAAGACCTTCCTAGCGAATTCAATACCATGACTGATGGCGGATATGTCGTTACAACCAAAGTGTATGCCAATTTTATGCTGTCAGCTTACAACGAAAAATGTCCTGTCGAAATATTTAATAAAGATAGTGATTTTACAAACAAAATAATTTATAATGAACAAGAATTATCATATACCTTTGATTTCTTGACACCTATAGCAGATAGAGACAAAATATCTTATTCTGACCCCAATAATTATTCGCCTATTATGATGCTTACATATATGGATAAGAAAATTATGTTTACAGGAGATGCCGAAGAAAAAATGCTTGCAGAATATGTAGATACGTATGGCAGTGCAAATAATGTAGATGTTCTCAAGGTTGGACATCACGGTAGCGAAAATGCTACGACCACATCATTTTTGCAAGCTGTAGACCCCGAATATGCAATTATCCAATGTGGTGCAAACAATAAATATGGACACCCTCACGCAGAAGCATTGAATAGACTTGTAGAATATGATAGTGATATGTCAATATATAGAAATGATACGAATGGCAAAATTACTCTATGTATTAATAGTTCCAAATTTGAATTTACAATGGAAAATAATGATTGCTCTGCCAATCTAGATGCGGGAGTCAAACCAAATACAACAAATGTAAGTTTTCAAGAATATCTAAGTTATAAACAAATGCTTGTTGCATAAAAATATACCAGGGAGATAAATATGTATAGTATAGGTGTGGATATTGGTGGTACCAATTTAAAAATGGGATTGTTTAAAAAAGACAATCTTGTGCAAAAAATTATTGTTCCAACAGACAAAGATAATGTTGTTCAACAATTACTTGTCTTGATAGAAGATTGTATGACAAATAATAATGTCGACCTTGCAAACTTACAAAAAATAGCTATAGGTTGCCCAGGGCTAGTAAGTAGAGGAGTTGTGCTTAGTAGTGCAAATTTAAATCTAAATAACTGCAATCTAAAGAAAATTGTTGAAGACAAATTTAAATGTAGTGTAGCGGTCTTAAACGATGTCAATCTATCTGCTATATCCGAAAAAAATATGGGAGCAGGCAAAGGTATAAAAAATTTTGTTATGCTCACAGTTGGAACGGGAATAGGTGGAAGTATTTTTATAAATGGAGAGTTGTACGAAGGCAATGGTGCAGGAGAATTTGGTCATACCATTTTCAAAAGAGATGGAAGACCTTGCCCTTGTGGGAGAAAAGGGTGTGCCGAAAGATATTTGTCTTTGATAGCACTAAGCCAGTTTGCCAAGGATTGCTTGCAAAATTCTTCTTCTATCCTTGCAAATGACGATATGATTAAAGCTAGCGATATCGAAAAGGCATATCTTGAGGGGGATAGTGTAGCACAAAAAATAGTTGAACATTATTCTCAAGCCTTCTCAGAATACTTGCTAGATATATGTAATGTCTTGCGTCCAGACAAGATTTTGATAGGTGGAGGACTAAGTTATGCTCCTGCTATTATAGACAAAATTGCAAAGTTATGCAAAAAGAAAGGATTTGGATACCCAAATTCCCAAGAAGTTGACATTGAAATTGCCAAATTGGGCAATGATGCTGGCATTTATGGGGTACTTTTTGCTAAGTAATTTTGACTACTTTGAGGTGTCAATTTAAATTTATGAGGATTATAGCCGATTTTTAAAATTGGCTATTTTTTATTTATAAATACTCACAAAAATGCAAAAAAATTTATTTTATTTTTGTCTTAAAAATGGTTGACTAGCCACAATATCTTGTGTTACATTAAAACCATAAGCACAAGATGTACGTTTTTTCGTCTATTGTGTCTTGATTACAAAAACTAATGATTTTTTATAGAAGGAAGGTTTTAATTATGATTACTAAAGTTAGAAAAAGAGATGGGCGTTTGGCAGATTATGATATCGGCAAGATAGAGAATGCTATAGCAAAGGCAATGATATCTTTGGGCGATGGAGAAATCAAAGATTGCAAAAAGATGGCAAAGATAACAGAACTTAATCTAATGGAACAATTTGAGGAGAAAATTCCAAGCGTTGAGGAAATTCAAGACATAGTAGAAAAAGTACTTATGACCAATGGCTACGAAGACGTTGCCAAGGCATATATATTATATAGACGCGACCACGAAAAAGTGAGAAATATCCAAAATACAGTTATGGACTATAAACAAACTGTAGACAAATATTTGAAACTTGCTGACTGGAGAGTTAAAGAAAATTCTACAGTTACATATTCTGTTGGCGGACTTATCTTATCTAATTCTGGAGCTATTACTGCCAATTATTGGCTTAGCGAAGTTTATGACAAAGAGATAGAGCAAGCACACAAAAATGCAGATATCCATATCCACGATTTGAGTATGCTTACAGGATATTGTGCGGGCTGGTCTCTTAAACAATTAATTAAAGACGGATTGGGCGGAGTCCCAGGCAAAATCACATCGAAGCCTGCTAGCCACTTGTCTACACTTTGCAATCAAATGGTTAATTTCTTGGGGATTATGCAGAATGAATGGGCTGGAGCGCAAGCATTCTCATCTTTTGATACATACTTAGCACCATTTGTAAAAGTGGACAATCTTTCTTACAAAGAAGTTAAACAATGCGTACAAAGTTTCATTTATGGTGTAAATACTCCATCTCGTTGGGGAACACAAGCTCCATTTACAAATATTACTCTAGATTGGGTAGTTCCAAATGACTTGGCAGAACTAAATGCTATTGTTGGTGGCAAAGAAATGAATTTCAAATATAAAGATTGCCAAAAAGAAATGGAAATGGTCAACAAAGCATTTATAGAGATAATGATAGAAGGAGATGCCAATGGTAGAGGCTTCCAATATCCTATCCCTACTTACTCTATTACAAGAGATTTTGATTGGTCAGAGACCGAAAATAATAAATTGTTATTTGAAATGACTACAAAATATGGCACACCATATTTCTCCAATTACATCAATTCAGATATGGAGCCTAGCGATGTAAGAAGTATGTGTTGTAGACTTAGACTAGACTTGAGAGAACTAAGAAAGAAATCGGGCGGATACTTTGGCTCTGGCGAGAGTACCGGTAGTGTAGGTGTAGTTACAATCAATATGCCTAGAATTGCATATTTATCTAAGACAGAAGATGAGTTCTTTGATAGATTGGATCGTATGATGGATATTTCTGCTAGGTCATTAAAAATCAAGAGAGATACAATAACCAAACTTTTGGAATATGGGTTGTATCCTTACACCAAGAGATATTTGGGTACATTCAACAATCACTTCTCAACAATCGGTCTAGTTGGTATGAACGAAGCTTGCTTAAATGCTATTTGGATAGCAGAAGATTTAACTCACAAAAATGCTCAAGAATTCACAAAGAAAGTTCTTAATCATATGAGAGAAAGACTTAGTGACTATCAAGAGAAATATGGAGACCTATACAATTTAGAGGCTACTCCTGCTGAGAGTACATCATTTAGACTTGCCAAACACGATAGAGAGAGATATCCAGATATTATCACTGGCTCAAAAGATGACAATGTTCCTTATTACACCAATAGTTCTCATCTTCCAGTTGACTTTACATCAGATATATTCGAAGCTCTAGATATCCAAGACGAACTTCAAACTCTTTATACTTCTGGCACAGTATTCCACGCATTCTTGGGTGAAAAATTGGAAAATTGGCAAGTTACTATGAATTTGGTTAGAAAAATTGCCGAAAATTATAAACTTCCATATTATACAATTTCTCCAACATATTCTGTCTGCAAAACTCACGGATATATAAATGGTGAACATTTCGAATGTCCAGAATGCGGAGCGCCTGCTGAAGTTTATAGCAGAATTACTGGATATTATAGACCAGTTCAAAATTGGAATGACGGCAAATCTGAAGAATTTAAAGAAAGAAAAACTTATGATATTGCCAATAGCCACCTAAAAGAAAAAACTGAGAAATGTGTTTGTTGCGAAGAAAAAACTGAGACTTCTGAATTAAAAGATGTCACATTATTTGCAACTAAGACTTGTCCAAATTGCAAAATGGCAGAAATGCTTCTTGACAAAGCAAAAATAAAATATGTTGTTGTAGATGCCGAAGAAAACAAAGAATTTACCGAAAGTTGTGGAGTATCAAAAGCACCAACACTTTTAGTTCCAACCAAAGACGGAATATTAAGATATGATAACGCAAGCGAAATAAGACGTTACATTGAGGAAAGATAATGTATGATATTATAGTAATAGGCGGAGGTATGGCGGGAATGACCGCCTGCCTATATGCCTTGAGAAATGGCAAAAAAACTTTGCTTATAGAAAATAGTAGTATTGGTGGACAAATTGCCCAGTCTCCCAAAGTAGAGAATTATCCTACAATTCCACAAATATCTGGACTTGATTTAAGTGCAAAAACTTTTGACCAGATAGAAAATCTTGGTGTGGAATTTGAGTGCGATTATATTAATAATATAGAAAAAACCGATGGCGTATTTGTTTGCACTGGAGAATTTGGAAAATACGAAGGCAAAAGTGTAATAATAGCCAATGGTGTCAAACATAGAAAACTTAGATTGCCAAATGAAGAAAAGTTCATAGGCAAAGGGGTATATTATTGTGCTTTGTGTGATGGACCATTCTATACTGGCAAAGAAGTAACTCTAATTGGTGACGGCAATACTGCATTGCAATATGCTCTACTTCTAAGCGATATTTGCTCTAGAGTAAATTTGGTTATTATGTTTGACAAATTCTTTGGAGATGAAGAATTGGTAAATACTGTAGAAAAAAGAGAAAATATTTATATTACTAAGAATGCAAAAACTATTGCTCTTGAGGGCGAAGATAGTTTGCAAAAAATTGTTTTCGAAAGACAAGATAAGACAACTTTTGAGATATCTGATACTCCATTATTTGTAGCAATTGGACAAATCCCAGATAACAAAAGATTTGAAAATCTTGCAGACTTAGATAGTATGGGATATTTTGTATGTGACGAAAGCTGCAAAACCAAAACCCCAGGTCTATTTGTGGCAGGAGATACAAGAACAAAAACTGTCAGACAAGTAGCGACTGCTATATGCGATGGTGCAGTATCTGCAACCAATGCTTGCAATTATTTGCATACAATAGAATAAAAAAATAAAGTAAATATTATTTCCAACTATGCGATAGGATTTAATATTTACTTTTTTTTGTAAAAATATATGTCAATATAAATTTTATTTTCAAATTAAATTCAAAAAGAAAACTCAATATTTTTTAGCAAGTTATAAAATTTGATATAATATTATTTCAATATCCACGTAAGTGGGTATTTGGAATAGTCTTTTTCAAAAGTTCTTGAAATTGGGTTGCCTCGTCTTTTTTGATAGCTTGTAGCCCCGAACTTAAGCAATTGCCACTGTCTTCGAATTTTTGCAAGTAATATTTCTTTGCGCCAGATATAAACTTGCCTATGCTTTTGATATCTTCTGATGTGTGCATATCTGCAACTAATGTAGTTCTAAATTCATAATCTATGCCACAATTCATTATATATTCAATTGTCTCTTTGAGCTTTTTCATATCCCAATCATTATGAGTGGTTAGACTATAATGTTCAGGACTATTTTTGATATCCATAGCGATATAATCTATTAGTTTGTTTTCCACCAAATATTTAACCATAGGTAGATTTGTTCCGTTGGTGTCAAGTTTGATAATGTACCCCATATTTTTGATTTTGGATATAAACTGGGGTAAATCGGGATAAAGGGTAGGCTCACCACCACTTATGCATATACTATCAAGTAGACCTAAGCGTTTTTTGAGATAGTCAAGAATTTCTTCTTCGGGAATAATAGGCTCGCTACCTTTGACAAGTCCTGCATTGTGACAAAAAGGGCAAGCAAAATTACACCCGCTCAAAAAAATTGTAGCGGATATATGTCCATCAAAATCAACTAAAGATAATTTTTGAAATCCAGATATTTTCATACATATATTTTATCAAAAATGTCAAGAAATGTCATATGTTTATATAGGCTTTTTGCAAAAGTTACTACAAAAAATTTTTTGTGCGTGTTTTTGTTTCACAAAAAATATCTTATTTGTTAAAATAAAAATTGGATTAGGAATATTTTTAAAAAAGTATTATTTTACAAAATTATTAAGGAAAGAAGATGAAAGAATATCATAGTTGCGAACTAAAAGATGTATATGCTAAATTAAATTCTAGCGAAATGGGTCTTACCCAAGAAGAAAGCGAAGCAAGGATTGCTAGATATGGCAAGAATGCACTCGACGAAGGGAAATCAAAGTCGTGGTTTGCTAGATTTTTTGCACAAATGAAAGATTTGATGATCATTGTATTACTAGTTGCCGCAGGCATATCGGCAATTATCGCTATTGTGGAGGGTAATTATACCGAGCTAATTGATGCAGGAATTATTCTTATTATCGTTATACTTAATGCAGTAATAGGGACTATCCAAGAAAGCAAGGCTGACCAGGCGATGAAAGAACTCACCAAAATGAATAAGCCTAATGCCAAAGTTCTTAGGAATGGTGAGATAACAAAAGTTAAATGCGAAGATATTGTTATAGGCGATATTGTTATATTGGAAGCGGGTGATGTCGTTCCTGCCGATTTGAGACTAATTAGTAGCAAATCGCTCAAAATCCAAGAGGGGACACTTACTGGCGAAAGCGTTCCTGCCGAAAAAAATTATTTGGCAGAAATAAAAGACGAAACACCTCTCGGCGATAGAAAGACTATGGCATATAGTACAGGTGTGGTTTCTTATGGAAGAGGTAGCGGAATAGTTGTTGCGACAGGTATGAATACCGAAGTTGGCAAAATAGCAGGAATGCTTAATACCCAAGAGAAGAATGATACTCCTCTTCAAAAACAACTTGCTAAGACCGCCAAATTGTTGTCCATTATAGTCTTGGGGATAGCGGTTGTAATATTTATAGCGGGTATAATCAATTCTATTAGACTTAATCATACATTACTAGATAGTGTGGTAGATAGCTTTATGACAGCTGTTGCAATTGCTGTTGCGGCCATTCCAGAAGGTTTGCCGGCTGTTGTTACTATAGTATTGGCAATAGGCGTCAAGAGAATGAGCGAACGAAAAGCTATTGTCAAAAATTTGCCTGCTGTAGAGACCTTGGGTTGTTGTGAAGTTATTTGTTCAGACAAAACAGGTACTCTTACTCTAAACAAAATGACCGTCAAAGAATTTTATACACAGTCAAGGGGTCTTTTCTACAAAGAAGAGAGAATTCTAGACGAAAGCGTACAGACGTTAATCGAAGGTATGGTGCTATGTAATGATACCGAAGAAAAAATGGACGAAGAATTAATAGGCGACCCTACAGAAACAGCTCTTGTAGCATATGCCAAAAAAATAGGAATTAACGTAAAAGAACTTAAAAGCTATGATGAGAGAATAGACGAAATTCCTTTTGATAGCAAAAGAAAACTTATGACTACAGTGCATACAAATGCAGAGGGTAAGAAAATATCTTATACCAAAGGTGCGTTTGATATGCTTCTATCTCGCTGTACCAAAATTTTGGATTTAAATAAAGAAAGAGATATTACCGACGAAGATAAAATCGCTTTGAAAAAAGCAAACAAAGAAATGGGGTCCAATGCATTAAGAGTATTAGGACTTGCATACAAAAAACACTATTTAAATGACCACGACCATTTGGAAGAAGATTTGGTTTTCGTAGGTCTAGTTGGAATGATAGACCCTCCAAGAAGAGAAGTAGAGGGGGCTGTCGCCACTTGTAGAAAAGCGGGAATGACCGCCATTATGATTACTGGTGACCACTTGGATACCGCTGTAGCTATTGCTACTCAAATTGGTATCTTTAGGAAAGGCGACAAAGCCATAACGGGTGCAGAATTAGATAAATTAACAGACGAAGAATTTTTGAAAGATTTGCGAAGTTACAAAGTATTCGCTAGAGTTAGCCCCGAAAACAAAGTTAGAATAGTCAACGCATACAAGACATTCAATATTATTGTGGCAATGACTGGAGATGGTGTCAACGATGCTCCATCTATCAAGACTGCCGATATCGGTATTGGAATGGGTATCACCGGTACAGACGTTAGCAAAGGTGCTGCCGATATCGTCCTTGCCGATGATAATTTTGCTACAATTATTGCCGCCGTTGAAGAAGGTCGAAAAGTATACTCCAATATCAAAAAGGCTGTACAATATCTATTGTCTGCCAATATTGCCGAAGTTCTATGCTTGTTTATCACAACTATATTTATGCGTGTGGAATTTTTAAGTGCTGTTATGATACTTTGGATAAATCTGATTACAGACTCATTCCCAGCACTTGCTCTTGGGTGTGAGCGAGTAGAAAAAGATATTATGAAAGACCCCCCAAGGAAGGCAAATTCATCTTTGTTTGCCGGTCACACTGGCAAAAATATACTTATTCAAGGTGTAGTTCAAACAGTTCTTACAATGACATCGTTTATAATTGGCGGATATGTCCTAACCGATGGAATAGCCAATCATCAAGTAGCTATGACTATGGCATTCCTAACTCTAGCACTTATTCAATTGTTCCATTCGTATAATAGTAGGTCACAGAGACATTCGCTGTTTACATCAAATCCTTTCAAAAACAAAATTCTTAATTGGGCATTTATAGTAGGCGTAGGACTAACAGCTCTTACATTTATACCAGCATTCCAGACATTCTTTGGCACAACAATGCTAAACTTTGGAGAATTTGCTATAGCTATAGGTTGTGCTGTGGCAATTATCCCAATTGTAGAAATCCAAAAACTTATAGAATATCTTGCTTGGAAGAAGAAACAGAAAAAAATAGCCGAATTTAATAAAGCTGAAGATTTGGAAGTAGAAGACCAAAACTAATTGAAAATAAGGAGTGTAAATAATGGGATATGTTGTAGTAATAGAAGGTACTGATGGCTGTGGCAAACAAACTCAAGCCGAAAGATTGACAAAAAGACTGAATGATATGGGATATGTTACACGCAAAGTAAGTTTCCCCAATTATTCTAGCCCAAGTGCAGAGCCGGTAAAAATGTATCTTGGAGGTGAATTTGGCGATAGTGATATGTCGCTAGATTCATATCAAGCAAGCGTACTTTTTACTGTAGATAGACTATGCACTTATCAAAAAGACCTAAAAGACTTCTATCAAGATGGCGGAATTATTGTCTTCGATAGATATGTCGAGTCCAATAAACTTCATCAAGCGGGGAAACTTGGCAACCTAGAAGAGATAAATGTTTATTGCGATTGGCTGGATAATCTTGAGTATGATACTCTTAAATTGCCTCGCCCAAATAAAGTAATATTCCTAGATGTCCCTGTAGAGGTGTCTATGAGACTAGCTCACGAAAGGGGCGACCTCAAAGCTCAGACCAAAAAAGATATCCACGAACAAAACCCAGAACATTTGCTACACGCATATAATTGTGGCAAATATATGGTAGATAAATACGGCTGGGATAGTATCACCTGCAATGAGGGTGATAAAATGCGTACCATAGAAGATATTTCTGACGAAATCTTTGATATTGTTGTAAACGATATCAAGAATACTAGATTGAATTAATTTGGCAAAAATAAAATCACAAAGGAGATTGTATGGAAATTGATGTAATTGCAACTACTCACGTAGGATACAATGCGGACAAAAATGACTTTGATATGTTTAGTGGCAAAATGGCAGGGGTGTGCTATATGTCATCAACTTTTGAGGACATAAAAAGAGAAGACGAAAGCAAAACTATCAAAAGAATGAATTTGACCAAAAACAATGGCCATCATAGTGTGTATGATCACGAGAATATCACTATGTATATAGGAGATATCCCCAAAATTTTGGCAATGGTTATCAATAACGAACATCAATATACTACTAGCGAAAAATCTGCTAGATATACCAAAATGACTCTCTCACCTGCCGAACAAACTCTGTATAATAAATGGCTGGAGATATTCAAAAATCGAATTACCAAAAAATATGCTAGCACCTATCCTCAATTCTTCACTCCCAATAAGATTGAGAAATTGGCACAAGAAAATGCGAGATACTTGGTGTCTGTCTTTACTCCTACTTCTATGATATATACGACAACATATAGACAATTAAATTATCTAGTCGCATTTATGAAAAATTTTGTGAATAAGACCAATAAATCTCACTTCGAAGAAAAATTATCAAGTGCAATGCTTGTGTTTATCGAAGAATTAAAGAAGACCAAATATTTAGACGAAAAATTGTGCATAAACGATAAAAATAGACATCTAAGCTTATTTGGAGATGTAGAGGGAGAAGAATATTTCGGCGATGTGTATTGCACCAATTACAAGGCTTCTTTTGCCGAACTTGCCCAAGCCCAGAGGCATAGGACACTTAATTACAAAATGACACTTACCGATGGCGAATACTATGTGCCACCAATTATCGAAGATAATGCTGACCTAAGAGATATTTGGCTGGGCGATATGAAAATGCTATCGAGCAATTATCCTCAAGGACTTTTGCTCAATATCACCGAAATGGGGACTATAGATAATTTTATCCTCAAAATGTACGAGAGGAAATGTACTTTTGCTCAATTAGAGATAAATAGAATTACTAGCGATACGGCAAAAAAATATGAGAATGCCCTTAGGATCAAAGTCCACCCTCGTGCCGAAGAAATG
Source organism: uncultured Christensenella sp. (assembly GCA_964541825.1). Lineage (GTDB taxonomy): Bacteria > Bacillota > Clostridia > Christensenellales > UBA1242 > UBA11490. Next base: position 44,058 of record CAZIRR010000004.1, read on the forward strand.
AAGAAATATATCAGTGGCAGTAGATGTACATTCCCAGGATATACTTGTCCTTCTCCTTGCGGATTTCCTCTAGGAGTAAACGAAAGTAGAGAAATATAATAGAGACTAGAGAAATATAATATACAAAAAAAATCGATTGTGTGTTCAATCGATTTTTTTCTTATTCTTATTTAAATTCCCAAAATTCATACTTGTACTCTGCAAATACCTATCCGTTTTGTCAATTATTAGAAGTCAAAAGGATTGCTACTTGAATTTGAATTATTTGTAGGTTTGCCAGTATTTGTTTGAGGTTGCGCTTTTCTCAAAACTTTGTTATTGCGTTCTCTTATGTCGTAATATACTTCTTGTTCGTTCAATTGCTTAGGCAAACTATTATCAAGTGGAGCAGGAGTCATATCGTATACTGAGCATAGATAACTTGGTGTGAATATCGCACGTATTGGATTTCTCTGCAAAATAGATACTATACATTCTCCGCTATTAGGCTTAAGAGATCCAAGTTCGGCAGGGTATATAAGTGGACGAGTGTCCAATTGAACATTGACAGATTTGCTCTCTTTGGCATCAGGCTCTCCGCCTTTGCTAATTGATGTCGTCTCTGTCTCTACAGATATATTTCCGCAACGTTTACTAAATTCTTCCTTTGTATTGTCGTCATTACTTGCTATGAATATATGGATATTACAGTTATCCTTGACAGTCGCACTGACTTCTTGACCATACTTAATAGTTAGCTGGGCATATGATTGAAGAATAAGTGTAAAGTATATTCTTCTAGAACGTGCAACTGTAATAATTGTATCAAAGTTTTCTATCTTAGGCATATTACCAAATTCATCTAGCAAGAAGTATACATCTCTTGGCAATGCTCCACCACGTTTGTTGGCTACATCTACAAGTATTTTGTAGAGTTGTGATACGAACATTGTGGCTATTGGGTGACGAGTAGTCTTCTCATCTGGAATTTTGATAAATATAGCTGTTGGTTGGTCGGTAAATGTCTTTAGGTCCATTTCATTAAGTGATGTACAATAGCATACACCCATATCACTAAACAAACCCATACGGTTGGCTACAATACCCATATAACTCATCTTGGTTTTGTCAGCATTGGTAAGCACTTGATTGGCAAGCTGTGTAGCTTTGCTGTGTATGTCTCTGCCTTGGAAGTATTCTGTAAGAGATTTAAAGGGATTGTAAGCATCGTTATCTTTTAGATTTAGTATTTGAGATAAGTTGTAGAAATTAAATTTGTCTTTGGTCATACCAAGTGCGGGATTTTCGCTGTCTTCAAGCATTGCAAGCATTGTGCCTAGCACCAAATCTCTAGCACCTCTATCCCATATAGGGTCATTCTGAGACTCAATTGGACATAGTACACTTGCCAAGTCTTTTAGCTCGTCAAAAGCACTGTCTTTCAAAATTTGCTTAAGTGATGCTTGATGATTATTAAGTGTCTGTATGTCTGAGAATGCAAAACCATCAAATTCGTACCATTCTCCATAATATACTTGACTTACACACTTTAGACTGAAGTCTCTAGGGTCATCATTGTGATGGACAACTACTTCTTTGTTTAAATTCATTGCTCTTTCGTTTAGTTCATATGCTCTGGTCATAGGATTCCAACAAGCACTCTTAAATGGCTCTTTTAGGTCAAATGTAAGTACTCTGTATCCATTCTTCCTCAATTTCTCACTATGGGCATCGTATATTTCGCCTTTTGGGTCGGTCACAACTATACAAGGCTTGGCGTGTGATTCGCTCAAAATCTGAACTGTGGGATTGATAAACTGTGTAGTTTTACCAGCACCAGTAGTACCAATTACTAGTGTGTGGATAGGCTTGTACATATTGACATTTAGCTTGCCACCTATCAATTCTGCTCTGATAGGTATACCAATATTGTCCGACCTGTGCAAATCTTCGTAGTAGTGGAATTTGAAATCTTTGTTGTTCTTTAGCTCATCAGCAGTTATCCAATTGGTGTCATAATATTTCTTGATACCGCCTTTGGTCTCAACCTTGGCTTTGGTCTCCGATTTGAATTTGTGATTGCTAAACATTATAAGCATAGCAATGAGTGCCACAAAGAATGCAAGCAAGAACATCGAATTGAATGTCGCATTTGCAAATGCTCCACCGATATCTCCTATCTCTATCTTGCCAAAAGCTATATAACTAGCAAATACATATGCAATTATTAGCACTCCCAAGAAACAAAATATAAAGGCAATAAATATCTTCTTGAATTTTCCGCCCGACTTACTTTCAGTATTTTTTTCTTTTTCCGCCATTTCTTTTCACTCTTCCTCAAAAATTTTTTAAGTAAAAATAATAATTCTATAAAATAATAATTCTATATTAGTATATAAGATTTTTTACTTACTGTCAAAAAAATAACCTCTAAATTTGCTAAATTCATAAAAAATAGATATATTTGCTATCAATATGTGTATAATTTTTTTGCAAAAAATGCAAAAACTATATTAATTTAGTTGACTAAAGTGTGTTTTTCGTCTAAACTTTGGGTAGTTAAATAAAAAATACGGAGATGATTATATGAAAAATATGTTATTTAGTGCATCTAGATTTTTGTTAGATTCAGATCAGTATGAGAGTATTTCTGCCGCTGCAGAGGGCTTTTCAGGTATCGTTAAGAGTATTCTAGGACCAGTATTTACAGTTATTGGTGTAATTGCAGTTATTTATGCTATTTATCTAGGTATTTTGTATGCTAAGGCTGAGAGCGCTGACAAAAGAAAAGAAGTTCAAGGCAGATTAATCGGTGCTTGTATCGGTGCTGTCATCGTCGTTGCTGGTGCAACCCTATGTTATGCTCTAAACTGGAGTGCTATCTTTACAAATTTCTCTGGTGTGGAACTAAAATAGTTTTATCATTATGTTTTTGTGAAACATATATCTCGCAAGGTTTTTCTTTGCGAGATTTTTTTGTTGTCTAAATTTTGGACAAATGTGTTAATTTGCTTGTTAAATTTGGGGATATTGTGCTAAACTACTATAAGTTTAGTTGCAAGAGTGTTTGATTTATTTGAGTAGACATCTTGCTTATTTGCAAAATTTGGAGATATTTGATTATGAATAAATTGCTTAATATAGGAATGTTGCTAGCTTCTTCAGTTACAGCAACCGCCGAAAAAGTTTATGAGGTACTTCATAATATCGTAGGTCCTTGTCTATCTGCTCTAGAGGGGTGTGCTATTATATATATCGTCATCTTGGGTGTGCAGTATGCCAAGTCAGAGAATAATGACAAACGTGCCGATGTCAAGAAGAGGATTGTCAATCTTGCTATTGGTGCAGTCGCTATTGCTGTTATGATTACTCTCTGCTTCGCTATTAGATGGGATAAAATTGTCCCAGAACTTTTTGGATATTTGGAGCAATAAACGGCTTTTTGGCGGGCTAATATTATTTGCTATTTTATCAACTTTTTGCTTTTGGCAAGAGGTTGATTTTTTTTGTGAGGAAAAATTACTAAAAAATACACTATTTAAATATATTTAAATAAATATATAAAATTAGTTAATTTATTTGTTTTTTTTGTCGAAATAGGATAAGATAAATATATACAAAAAGTTTAGGAGAAATAGAAAAATGGGAATGAGTTCTTTGCTAGGCATACTTAGTGGTCTTGGCGATATCCTAGGAAAAGTCTTTGGTGGTCTTTTTTCGTGGTTTATAGAGACTTTTATAGTTCCAATAGTTCAGGGTGCAATAGAGGCCATTATTATGGTTGTCAAGTATACTGCTAGCACTTTCCTTTTGGAGATATCACAATTTTTATTGGGGCTTGTAGATTTTGTCGAAGTCTTATTTAGGGCTTTGGCAGGATTGCCATCAACGTCAAGTGCTGTTTCTATCACCATGAGTCTTAATGGCAAGACGGGAGATTTGCTTATATCTATGCTTACTTCTTCCGAAGTCGTACAAGCCTTTTATGCTACAGCCATTGTAGGTATGTTCTTGCTTATCATTACAACTATTTTCCAAATGATCAAAGTTGAGTATACTACCGAAGGCGCTCAAAATAGCAAAAGTGGCATCATCGGTAAATCTCTTAAGTCTCTATGCAATATGCTTATTATCCCTATCTTGTGTATCTTGGGTATATTTATAGGCAATCAAGTGCTAGATCTTATAGATACGGCTACTGGTGGTGGCTCTGGCAGTAAGATTTCTGGACAGCTCTGGGTAGCAGCCGCTAGTTCGGCTATGGTCAAGGAGAACTCATTTATTTTAGCGGCAGATGGAGATTGGGATAATGAAGACAAGGTAAGAGGAGGACTCTTAGGCCTAGGTGTTGGCTTGGGTATAGCCAATGGTATGAATGGAATGCTGGCAACAATGTTTGGCTATGATTATGAAGAAGTTCCACTAGGCGAGCAAATCTCGGACATAGAAAGAGGTGTACAAGAAGCCAAATACTTAAGTGGAGCGCTTAGTTATTATGATAACGTAGATATTGTCAAATTCTACAACCCATTTGAAATTAATTATTTGGTATTGATATTTGGTGCGTGCATTATCATCAAATGTTTATACCATACTTGCTTTGGTTTGATAGATAGATTGTATCAGTGTGTAGCATTATTTATAGTAATGCCAATGGTGGTAGGTATGTCACCAGTCAAAGATAGCTTAGGCGCGTGGCGAGGTAAGTTTATGCAAAAAGCGCTCTCCGCCTATGGCACTGTCATATCACTCAATCTATTCTTCATAATAGTCAAAGTATTGCTGAATATTAATATCACTATTACAGGATCGGCCAATGCGGGGATATTCCGAATATTCACCGGCTCATTTATGGAAGGGCTTATCAAATCGCTAATGGTAATAGTTGGTTGCTTGATGATAGAGAAACTTGCTGGAGACCTAGGTGGATACTTTGGCGCAGGTAATGCAATGTCCGAAGGCAAAGGATTAGCAAAAGATGCTACAGCCGGTGTTGCCAAAGCTGCTACTCTAGCAGTAGGTGTAGCATCAGGTGGTGCAAGCTTGGCTATGAAGATGGGTAAAGCTGCAGGCGGACTTGCTGGCAAAATTGGTGGCGGTATCGGTCATATGGCTACAGGTATAGGCAAAACAAATGCAAATAAAGCATTGAATAAAACTATGAACGCAAATGGAATTACTGATACCGACCTTAATACGTATTCGGCTACCAAAACAAAGCTTGCGAGACAAGAAGCTAAAAAGGCTAGTGCTATTGAGGAAAAAAAGCAAGCTGCCAAAGATATAGATGCTGCAGATAAGATAATAAATAGTAAAACAGCCAGTCGTTCGGAAAAAATTGCAGCACAAAAAGCCAAAAATGATGCTGAAAACAGACTTGCAAATTCTAAAAAAGACGCTTCAGATGCATCTGATGCAATAGCTGATACTAAAACTAAATTAACAGCAATGGATTCAGGGAATGCTGGATTGGCAAAAGCATATGATTTGCAAGAGAAGTCAGCTAGCAGGACTGCTAGTTATGATGCTTATAACAAAGAAAGAGCAGAAACCAAAGCTAAGAATAAAGATTTGAGAAAAGCACAAGTTACCAAATTCAAAGAGGGGTCGAGACAATTATTCGAAAATAAATTTGGAGCAGAAGCAATGTTCAATACATTTGCACCTAAGAGTCTCCAGAATTTGAGAAAAGATTATGGTACAGCTGTCAAGACTGCTATGGACGCTTCTCCAGAAGGCCAAGCAATGATGGCATCTATAGAAAAGGCAAAGAAAGACGAAGCAGAAGAAGCATTCAACAAAAGAAATGCTGGTGCTATCAATTATAGAAATCTACATCAAGTAGAATTGATTTTGTCTACAACCAATGCAAAATTGGCAGTAACCAACAAAGAAACCAATAAAGAATTACAAAAACTTAATCAATTATTGAATGAAGCAATAAGCAGAAAAGAAAAAGCGCAAGTCGATAAAGACTATGCAACAGAAAATGCTATGGCGAATAGGATTGCTTCAATTCAACAATCTATGCAAGAAAGGAATCCTAACATTCAATTTGATGGTAATGTGGCGGTTACTGATACCTTAAATGTTGACTTCAAGATGGATAGTGCATTTATGAAGAAGATTACCGAACAAGTTAAGAAAGGCGTTAAGATGGACGACATAATGGAGCAAATCAGCGAAGAATTCAAGCAAAAAGGTATTACTGACAAAGATACTCTTGCCAAGATTTACAAAGCTTTGGACGAGCTTAGATCCAACTTTGGTAGCAAGTAATTTATAAAAAATAGTATTTAAGTATGGTAATTAGCACTAAATCCATAGGTATTCCAATAGATTTGGTGTAAATTATAAAATTTAAAAAAAATAGGAAAATGAAAAATGAGATTTATTCCAAGAAAAACCAAGGTAAAAACCACTATATTTAGGAATTTTACAGTACTAGATATAGCAATAATGTTAGTTGGGTGTGTGGCAGTAGTATTGCTTGCCACCTCCAATATATTTAGTTATTGGTTGTACAATCTATGGCTAGCTCTGGGTGTGGGTGTACTATGGTGTGTACTATTCTTTGAGATGAGTGATGGAGTAAGGGTTTACTATGCATTAGTGCTTAGTTTTAGATATCTCGCTTATCACAAAAGTTATAGCAAAAAAGACAAAGGTAATACTAATATCAAAAATATTATGCCGTTTGACGACTTGAATACAGATAAGTTTCTTAAATTTGGCGAGTATTATGGTATGGTTGTTGAGGTATTCCCGATGTCATTTGGCTTGCTTGCCGAAGATAGACAAAATATGGTTATCAATTGCTTTAGCCAAGCCATACAGAGACTCAATCTTAGTCAACAGATGAGTATAGTCAAGACCAAGAAGCCTATGCTACTAGATAGTATGGCTAGTTACGAAGACTATAGATACAATACTCTTCAAGATATGGCAGATAGAGGACTATATACCAATAACGAATTGGATAGCCGAAGCCCTGTATTCGAAGAGAGACTGCAAGCTATCAATTATATGAATCATACCGAGAAGATTATCAAAGACCACTTCTATCTAGTAGTATATGATACAGATAGAGACGCACTTAATAATACTATCAATGGTATAGTTTCTACACTAGAGAGTTCTGTTACTCCTATATATACAAATATTATAACAGGTGACGATTTGTACGTCTTTATGAAGAGTACATTCTGTACCAATTTTGACGAAAGAGAGATAGAATTAGTTCCTATCAAAGAGAAACCCAATTGGGTATATCCCGATGAAGTGAAATTTGGCTTAAATACGACCAAAATTGATGGTGAGGACTTCAGAATTTTTAGTGTTACAGACTATCCTATCGAAGTGCCAAATGCTTGGGCATATCCAATATTTGCACTAGACGAAAGTAGAGTAATTGTCAATATCAATCCTATCGATAGATACAAGGCCGAAAAAGACCTAGACAAATCATTGATGGAGATGGAGAATAGACTACAGAAAGACTTGAGGTCATCTCAGAGAATTGATGCCCAAAACCACGTAGAAACCCTAAAAGAATTGCTAAAAGGTATCAAGGGAGCAAATGAACAATTGTTCACAACTACCGTTCATATCGTAGCCAAAGAAGAAGTCAAAAAAGAAGTTCGTGCTATTCTTAGACAAAATGGTTATAAGTTTGCCGAGAACTTTGCTAGACAAGTAGATGCTTTTATTTCTAGTAATATCTCTCGTCTAGACAAACTTGCCAAATCTTATGGTCGTGGCATTCAGACATCATCACTTGCTGCCTGTTTCCCATTTATTTCTACCACTCTGCACGATGAGAGAGGTATATATATCGGATACAATCAATATCCAGTATTTGCCAATTTCTTTGCTCGTAATAACGAAAGAGTTAATAGTAATATGATGATTATCGGTAAATCTGGATCTGGTAAATCATATTGTACCAAGACACTTCTTACCAATTTTGCAGCAGATAATACTCGTATATTCATTCTCGACCCCGAGAATGAGTACGAGATACTTTGTCACAACTTGGGAGGCAAGATAATTGACGTTGGTAATTCAACCAATGGTATATTCAATCCCTTCCATATCTATGCCACTCTAGAATCAGAAGAAGGGCAGGCGTCCGATGACTTTGCCGAACACTTGCAGTTTATGGAACAATTCTACAGACTTATCTTGCCAGGTATCAATACCGATGCTTTTGAAATGCTGAATTCGCTTACTGCCGAACTCTACAGGAGCAAAGGCATAGATAGTGGTATATCAGTAGCCGACCTAAATGCTTCTGATTTCCCAATATTTGACGACTTAATAGCACTAGTAGATGACAAAATTGAACACGAAGAAAATGAATATCACTTGAAGAATTTGCAGACTGTGAGAATGTTTATAGAGAAATTTGGTACAGGTGGTCGAAATTCCAATCTATGGAATGGTTATACATCTATCCAAACCAACGAAAATTTCGTCTGCTTCTCATTCCGTTCTCTTATATCCAATCGTAATGATATTATTGCCAATGCACAGATGCTTCTTGTATTTAAATATTTGGATAGCGAAATTATCAAGAATAGAGATTTCAACTTGAAATATTTTGCTGACCAAGAATTGGAAGAAGATCACAGAAGAATTATTGTTGCCGTTGACGAAGCGCACGTATTTATCAATAAGAAATTCCCAATAGCGCTAGACTTTATGGCGCAGATGGCAAAACGTATCAGAAAATATAATGGAATGCAAATCATTATTACACAGAATATCAAAGACTTCGTAGGCTCAGAAGAAATAGCTCAACAATCTACAGCCGTTATCAATGCTTGTCAATATTCTATAATAATGTCACTAGCTCCAGCCGATATCAACGACTTGATTACACTATATCGTAATGCCGGTGGTATCAATGCCGAAGAACAAAATTCTATAGTTACAGCACGACGTGGTCAATGTTTCTTGATTACAGGTCCTATGAACAGAACGACCGTTCAAATAGAAGCTTTGAATGTAACCAAAGACTTGTTTAATAACCCTAATTATTTGACGGCAATTAATGCTAGCATTTAAATTTAATATTTTTCAAAAAAAGTCCTATTTATAGGGCTTTTTTGTTTATAAAATGTAGATTTGTTTTGTATATATGCTCATTTGTACATATAATAATTAATTTATATAATATATATCAAAAAAATTGTAAAAATAGACATAATGTGGTAAAATACTATTGTAAATGTATGCAAACTTATGCACATAAACTCTTTTTTTTGAGGTGTATCGTGGCAGTTTTTTTGAAGAATGGAAACAAAAGACTTAATAATTTTCTAAAAGCAGATAGTTCTGCAACTATTAAAAGTAAAAAGGGGACGCTTGCAAAACTTAAATTTAATGCCCCACTTTTTTCGTGGCCAAAGGACAAACTTACTCTTCTTGGTATTATCAATAGTTATCTAGCAAATATCCGACTATCCAAATTGAATCCTGCCGATAAGCAAGATAGCCAAAAGCTAGATTCTTTTGCTAGCACTACTCCAGAGACTATTGCTACTCCAAATGATGATAATAGCAAAGAGGGTGTGGATAGCAAGGCTGACACAGAAGGGGACAAAGATAATGCTAAAGTCCCACAAACTTCTGATACAGAGGTAGCCAATAGTAATTCTGATTTGGAGAATTCGTCTGCTATAACTGAGGCTACAAGTGGTGAGAATGCTGACAATATCGAGTCTAGCACATCTACCGAGCAAGACGACTCAAACAACAATCCTTTTGAAGTAGACGATAGACCAGATTATATAGATGAGAGCGAATATGCAGATTTGCCAGACCAAATATATGATATAGAAGATATATCAGCCAAAATGCTTGGCAATATTGTAAGAATACTTAATTATCGTTACAAAGTTTTGAGAAAGGTAAGAGCATTGGAAGATGCCAAAGCACCTCTTGAGATGGTCAACAAAGAGATAGAAAAAATTGCCGTCTACAATATTGTCCTTGCCAAATATTTGCCTATTTTGAATAAGCAAAAAGTAATTGACAATGTCAATCTCAAGTCTGCTACAAATATTTTTGATAGTGTATGCACAGAAGGTTATGAAGAAGTTCCAACCGAGAGAAATATCGAAAGCGAGATTAAGAGAAACAAAGAAGAACAAGATTTTGATATAGTATCTGCACTTAATTATGTAGGTGTAGGTGTGGACAAAGACCCAACAGGTGTGTATTATATCAAGAATGCCAATAATGGCAAAGGTATCAAGTACTTTATCGGCAAATCGGAGAAGTCTTTTGCTTTGTCTAAGACTGCTTGCGAGAGATTTTTAGATAATTTCTTGAATAGACCTATTGAGAGTAGGAAGTTTATTACTCCAGGGCAAGTATTTATTACATATATAAATGAAGCTGAGAAAAGTTTGGGTATTAATTCTCGTAGTGCTAGCGAACTTAGCGATTTGTTTGGCTCTATGAATAGCAATAGGAATGCCAAAGCTTATTTCAAAGACGCTATCAGAAGATATAGTCGTAATGCCGAAGAATGGAAAAATTTCCAAAAATTATTCCGAGCTGAGTATTACTCAAACAAAGATACCAAAGACGACACTGCCAATAGAATTCATATTAAACAACAAGCCAAAAGACTAGTTGTAGGAGAAATGTTCCAAGAATTTTTGAACGAAGGAGATATTTTGACTGTAGACCAATTAAATATTGGTGACTATAGAATTGGAGATATTTCTAGAGACTTTGGACTAGATATAGATTTGGACGAAATCAAAGTAAAAAAAGTCCGTGTAGAGAGAATAGAAGACTACGCTTTTCGTTTGATTATGTCTTTGCATTCTTCTTATCAAGATATGTCATCGTTTGTTCAAGACATTATTGACAATTATACTGTTGATTATCTAAGGAAAGAAAAGATTTTCTTGCTTCAACAAGATGACCAAAATGAATATATCGCCAAGAAAAAAGAATACGAAGATTTAATAGAAAAATTATCTTATGACAAAGCCAAGGATAGTGTACAACAAATAGCTTACTATCAAGCTCAAATAGATGATTTAACTCAGAAAATTGGTAGTATAGAATATCGAAGTGCCAAAGAAGATTTGCTTAAATCCAAAAACAATTTCAGAATATTACTTCTTAATGCCAAGTCCCAAAAAGAACTTGTCAAATCAGAGATTAATTCTGCTGTAGAAAAAGCAAATGCAAACAAGACCAAACTTACTATAGACGAAAAACTTGAGATATTAAAAAATATTCTTACCAACGCTCCAGAATATGCATTCTCTTTTGACAAAGGCAAAGTTACATATTATACCCGCCACAAGGTAGGCGAAAAAGCCGAAAAACGAGAAGAAAAACTTAGCGATGTAGACAAAATAATTGAGCAAACATCTACCAAAATTAGTGATGAAAGTCACCAGAAGATTTTGGAAGAAAACAAAATTCGAGAAGCTCTTAAAAAATCGCAAAAAGAAGAACGTGTTAAATCTGTCAATGCATACATCAATGCTTATGGAAGCATTGTAGGTAATGCTGGTGGTGTGGGTGGATTTGCCGGCTATGGCACCAATCCTAATGCTATGCCAAAATCTCCTACATTTGGTGGAGGAGTTGGCGGTGGCGGAGTAACTATTCCAAGTGGCGCACCTATTATGTTTGGCTCAGATGGTATGCCAGCCGATAGAAGAGAAGACAAAGTTAATAAATCATCGGGCAATGTCGCCAATTATGGTGGTAATAATATTGCGGGTGGAGTAAATACTACAAGCAATGCCGGCAATATTGGTGGAGATAGTATTTCTTATGCTGGAAGTGCTACCAACTTTGGTCGTGGAGCAACTGGCAATGTCAATGCCAACAATGTAGATTTTGGCAATAATGGTGCCAATAATTACAATGGAAGAGGCGGAAGTGTGCCAAATCAAGCAAATAATGTAATGGCAGGGAATATGATGCCAAATAATGTAATGCCAGGTGGCTATGGTGTAATGCCAAATATGATGGGAATGGCAGGCTATGTAATGCCAAATATGATGGCAAGTATGCCTCCTCAAAATCCAAACGCATACATAAATAGAGATTATCAACCATTTGATACTTTTAGCGAAGGTGTAGAGCCTTGTGTAATTCCATTTGTTGTCGGTTACGAGAACAAGGGTGCAACGACATATGGTAATATGTTGGAAGATTATGCAACATTTGATAGATACAAATTCTTGTTGCTTACAAATAATAATATTCTATATACTTATCTAGACACCAAGAAAGCACAAGTGCAGACTCCCGAACAAATCATATCTGATTTGCACATTAGATTTGTCAAAAACGCTATGGCAAAATCTGGTCTCAGCACCCAAGATGGCAATCTTGCCACATTTGAATACAAAGCAGATATTAGGAAATTCTTGTCTAAGTATGTTCCTCAAAATATGCTAGATATAGTCATAAGCGATTACAAAGATATCGTTAGTTCTGTCAATCTTACTCTTCTTAAAGATTTGATTGAACATAGATTCAAAGGCGATTTGGAGACTTATGTGCCAGAGAATATTAAAGAAAATAGCAAAAAGGCAGTACAAGTTATTGCTACTCTTATCAAAACAATTTCTTCCGATACTAGCGTTAGAAAGACATACGAAGAATATTCTAGCAAAATGAAACAAGATTATATCAATTCTCTTATTCACAAAATTGAGAGTGGAGATATTCCTTATGCCAAGATTGATAATGACATTATCCAGAGCAGACTTATTGACTATTTGAGTTTCTCAACCAAAGGTCAGAATGTCATTATCCAGACAGAAGACAACAAAGATAGTGGCTTCGGCTCATATCCTAGAAGTTCGTATTTCAAACAAAAAGAAAATGCCGATACCAATATTAAATTTGGCAAAACTTTGTCTTTTGAACAAAATGAAATCGTTACAACCAGAAATGAAAATTTTGATTTGCAATCTGATGTAACCAATTTGTATGGAACTTTATACAAATTTAATGGCGGATACAATAAATTACTTCTTAAACTAAAACCATATTATTTGACATCTGGTGTCAAGTTTATGGAGAATGTTGTAGATGCACTTAGAGAAAAAATGAATATCAAGACAACTATTCTTGTAGATGAAGAAGAGAAAAAGCCTACCGTATCTCTTGTTAAATTTGCTAGTAAAGAAAAAGAAAAACACGATGCCAATGAGAGCATATATGACTACGATGACGAAAGATGGTATATCCGCAAAGGTTTTGTCCTAGAAAAGAATGATATCAAAGAATATGCATTGCTTTTGGCTTTTGGTAGGAAATATGTTTTGGACAAAGATAAGACTTTGCTAAAAGAAGACTTTTATCAAGACAATTTGCTATCATTAAACAAAATCAACGAAAAATTTGGAGATTTCCCAGAAGACTGGAGAAATTTGATTACTCAAGTTATTCGTAATATTATGATGACCAAGGCAGAGAGATATATAGACTTCATCGAGCAAACCAACAAAGCCAATTCTTTGCACTTCAATAGAATGCTTTATATAGATAGAATGCTTATGGAATCCAATAGCTTCGATAAGAAAACTATAGAAGAGAAGAAAGAAACTATTGAGAGTTTGGAGAGTGGCTTCAATACAATGAGTGAAGATATATTCAATCCTCACCCAGAGATTTATAGTTCTATAGAAGAGATAGAACATTACGAAAATCTATATATGTATTATGCATTGAGTGAACTATTTGAAAGATACGGCGAAGACAATAGAATAATTTGTCCAGAGCTTAGAGAATATTTCGAGACCAAGAAAAAAGAATTTAGAAATTCTCTTCTTCAACTTATTAGGAATAGAGATTATTTAAATGGCTACGAAATAGAAATGGCAGAATATTTTGAATTAAATACTCAGAATATCAAAACTCTAGACGACAAAGTTACTTCTCTAGTTGCCGAAGAAGAAGGAATAGAAGAAAAACAAAAAACTAGAGTAAAAATCAAAAATATCGATGTTATATTCAAAGGTATTTTTGATGGTTTTGAAAAAGCAACCAAAGGCGATAAATACAAATTTATGGAAGAAGAAATCGATAAACTCTATAATGTATTGAGCCTTATTGGAACTCTTCCATCAATAGATAGTGATGAAAAAGATTTGGAAATTGCTCTTCCAAATAATCAAACTATTATGTGTAATATCAAAGGCTTTGTTCAACAATATTTATTTAGATTTATTGTAGACAAAGAACACGAATTGGGACCTTTTGCTTATGTTGTAAAAGAACTTATGGAACACGAAGAATTAAGCAACGATGTCAAAGATTTGGAAGAAGTTGCCGAGATTTTGAATGTAGACGAATTAGGCATCAATCTATTTGCCAAATTCTCATCTATCAATATCAGCAATAATGGCAATGTTTTCAAAATAGGAGATAATATCACTACAGTTGTAGAGACTATCAATAGATTAAAGACTCCTACAGATATGCAAAAGGCATTAAATAGAGACGTATTCTATAGAGAAGGTGTCAATTCTTGTCAAAAATGTTTCGAAGCATATTTCAATAGAAGAAAAGTGGAAAATTTGGACTAATTTAGATAAACGTCCTCAATAAAGGAGAATAATAATGGCAAAAAAACTAGTACTAGACGAAAATAACAAATTAAAAATTAAATATTCAAAAATGGGCAAGAACGCGTCTTTTTTCGAAGGTCAGAGGACTGATGTCAATGTTTTTGAGCGTTTGACTGGTAATGTAAATTACAACAAACGCTATACAGAATTTGGCGGAAGTTCTTTGGACAAAATCAAGACCAAAATCAATAGTTGTGTAGACGAACTAAAAAAATCCCCAGAATTTCAATCTCAATTGACAGAATTGCAAACAAATGGCTTTCTAAAAAAAGAGAATTTGGATATGTTGGGCAAAAAAGAACTTACACAAATTATAAAAGTAATAAGCAAAATGTCCGTTCTTGTTCGTGATTACAACAATAAAAATACTAAAAATAGTGCGCTTAATTCTCCTGTTGCTTCAGTTTACAAGCAAAAATACCTAGAAGCATTTGATGTGTACAAACAAGCATTAAATGGCATAAGCAAAGGCTTCAGTAGTCTAGACAAAGCTATGAACTTTGATGTCGATGCTTTCGCCAAAGATATAGATAGCAAGTTTACTTATAAAGAGCCAAATACACAACAATCAAAAACCCAAGAGAGCAATCTAAATGCCTCTCATATTAGAGATTTGGAAGTTGTTAGAGCTTTGGAGTTTGTAGGAACAAATCTAACTAGAACTGTAGACAATGAAGGCAATTTGGTTTGGAAAGTAGACGAAAAAGCTACAAAAGATAATAAAAATGGTATTGAATTCATAGACGAGAATAATAATTCTCAGAATTTCAAATTGGATACATCTTTAATAAATTCATTTTTGGATAAATATCTCAATCAACCAGTGTCCGCTAGAAGCAATGCCGTAATCACAGCTGACGGGATATTCAAGTTGTATCTTGAAGAAGCCAACAAAGATGTCAAAACAATCTTTGGCAAAGCGTATGGCCTAGGCAAATATGGCAATAATATTATGAATGATGCTATCCGTAAAGCAGAAGAAAAGTATAGCTCCAAAGGTGCAGAATGGAATGCATTTTTGAAATCTTCAGATAGAATAACCTCTGTAGAAGGTGCAAAACTAGCATTGATGGATTTGTATATGGGCAGAGGTTTGGAGAACGAAGAACAAATTATTTCAGACGAATTGCAGGGAGAGATTGCAACAAACAAATTAGTCAATGCTAAATTTTTGAATAAATTGATAACTACCGCCGAAGGTTTCTCAAGTCAAATAGATGGTCAAAAACAAAATTATGCAGATGCAGACAATTATTTGTCTAAATATACAGATACAATAAAAGCACTACAAGAGCAATTAGAATTGCCAAATCTATCAGTCGAGAGACAAGCCGAACTTCAATCACAATTAGATGACGTTACACAAACTTATGAAAAAATAAATGCTATAAGAGAATTTGCATCAAAAGTGGCACTTCAATTGTCCTTTACCAATAAAAAAGATTGGATAAATGCAATGAATATGCTTAGCGAAACAGACGTTTTAAATGTGAGCAAAGGCAAAGATGGTTATGAAATTTCTATAAATGAAAATGTGGCAATGTTGGATAGTGATATGCTAGATATTTGTAAGGATGTGGCATTTGCTTTGAATAATTCTTCCGAACAAGATATCTTCTGTGAATTATTTGACAAGGCTACCGAAAATGAAGCAAACAATCTAGGTAACGGAATCAAAGAATGGGCTGTATATGACTTTACCGATAATTTCTTGAATAATAGCAGTCCAGACAATCAATTTGTGATGCTTATAGATAAATATCGCCAAGCACGTTCAAACGCTCCTAATGAGCCAAATAATGCTAGTCTCAAGACATTCCTAGAGAATATTTTGTCTAATGACGACATACAAGCATTTGGTCCATTTTGTACAATTGATAGCTTGTCTAATTTCGAGATGAGGACTAGGTCAAACACCCCAGAGTATCAAGCGTCTGACGAATATCAAAATGCGATGAATGAATTTAAAAACAAATCTGACAACGCAAATAAATTTATTTCAATGTTGGTGAGAACTAGGTCAAATATGGCAAATTTGATGCCAACCCTTGACCCAAATGCTATTACTCCAGAAAATTACAAAAATGCTTATTCTCGTACAATAGCAGAGATGAATTCTCCCGATTTTCAATTGTCTGACGAAGAAAAGAAAATCGCTAAATTATATAGAGATTATATCCAAAAAGCTTATACAAAAAATGCTTTGGAAGGATATATGGCAGATAATAATATCCACGATAAGTCGACCATTAGCAAAGATATGCTTAATCTTTGCTCCAAAATGTTTACCAATAAAGAACTAGAAAAAAATATTGAAGATATCCGTAGCGAGAATTCTCTTGAAGCAAATGATAATGATAACAATAAGAAAGAGATGTCTGAAGAAGAGACCAAAAAACTTATTCAAAAGATGAAATTCTCCGACAAATATCCTAAAGACAAAACTGCTAAACTTCTTAAGAAATTTAAGCCTTATAGTGAAAAGTCTACTGGGAAAATTATTGAAAAAATGATGGAAATGATAGAAAAGTGTGATATCGTTATCGTCAAAAAAGGAGAGACTCCTTTTCGTAATGTTCCTCCTGTTAAACCTCCAAAAGATGAAGAGAAGGTGCAAGATGAAGGGGCTGGTAATACAGATAATGAAGAGAATAAATCATACAACCCAGAATCCCAAAAACAAAATAATAATCAAGATGAAGAAAAATCTCAAGACAATTCGCAAAATGCCCAAGATGAACAAACACAGACAGATGGAATCGTAGAAGAGGCAAAAGAATCTAATGAAAAAACTTCTGAAACAAAAGAATCTAACGAAAAAACAGAAGAAACACATACAAATAATGGACAATTTAAAGATAATTTTGTTGGATTGCCAGATGGGGAATTTGCTACATTCAAGATTTTGTCACTAGGGCTAAATGCTGTTTTGAATGCTAGTTTTTTTGCTAAAAATAGAGATTGGCTAAGCGAAGAAGAAAAAGGGAAAATAGCCTCTCTGTCTAAAGTAATGGATTATATTACTAAGCCATCACAATATGAGAGTGGCTCAGCAGAGTACAAAAAAGATATAGAATTAAAGAAATTCTTGGCAGCCGAACTTGACTTAAAAGTAAAATTCCCATCAGACGAATATATGTTACGTGCTGGCACAGAGAGTGAAGTTAGTAAATTCTATAGAGAAGAATTTGCTGTAGACAATGTAGAAACAGTGGCTAGTGATGAATTGATTAAAGCTATTTATTGCGTTAGGAAAGAATGTCGAAATATCGAAGATATTGGACAGCTAATGTGTATTACTACCGATTTGCCAGAAACATTTGACCGAGAGGGTATGCAAAAATTCCAAATCGGCAATAAATTGTCTCGAGAAGATATTGAGGCTATTGCATCGTGCAAAAATGATGCTGAACTATGGTCTTATATCAGAAAGAATAATGACTTGTATCAAGAGATTTGGAATGTGCCAGGTGCAATGTCTCAAAAATTGGCTGATTACTTGAAACAATTGCAACAAGAAGAAGCACAAGCAAAAACGCAAGAACAAACACAAGAAAACGTTCAAGGCCAAGCACAAGGAGAGAATCAAAATCAATCTGCCAACCATTATGAAGAATTCTTTGAAGATTTTGAAAGATAATTTAAATAATATTTTGCAAAATTTTTGGATAGTGTTTTTTAAAAAATAATATTGACAACCATATTGCTATGGTGTAAAATTAGATAGTAAGAAGATTTAATAATCAACAAAAAATAATAAGTAGGTATAAAATTATGGCAAAGAATCCAAATGTTTATAAATTTGAAATTATTGAAAGAATTATTAAAGAAGTAGATTTTACTACCAAAGATGAAGTTTTGACTTTTGCAAAGAAGGTTAGAGATATTGCTTTAGAAAAACCAAATGTCAGACCAGAAATTCAAAAGGCATTCAAGAATGCATACAAAGAGATTGACGAAGAATTGACTTTGGGCAATTTAAAAGAAATCAAAAAAATAATATCTGGCAATGATGAGAAATAATCGAAATTAAAAAAGTGACATCAATATTTGTCACTTTTTTGTTTAACATTTATTGTTAGAATATATTAAATGTGATACAATATTTACATAATATATAAGATATGATTGAAATATTTTTTGTAGACACTATTTAGATATTTGTCAATTGGAGAATTATGAGTAGTAGCGTTTACTTGGTATTATAGAGGAGAAAATGTATGAGATGTCCAATTTGTGGCTCAAAAATGGTACAAGGTCAACTTTGCAAATTTTGTGGGATAGATGACAACCAAGTCAAAAATGCCAGTAACAAAAAAGTTGTCGAATATAGAAAAAATGATATGGCGGACTTAGTGTATTTTACGACTAATGTCCCACACGATGTCAGTAGAGTCAAATTATTGTTGTTTACAATTTTCTTTGGATTGTTTGGCGTTAATCACTTTTATGTTCATAGATATGTTAGAGGGATTTATTCCTCACTTTCTACATTTGTAAATATTACATTTTTGGTGCTAAGGACAGCAGTAAGCACTCTTGCGTCAGTCTTGGCTTTTGAATTGATTTATGAATTGTCGTTGCTAGCTATGACTATAAATGTAATTATGTGGGTGTGTGATATTCTAAATGTAATATTCAAAAATTTCAAAATCCCAGTAGTTTTGGCAGATAAGGAGAAAAAATAATATGACCAAAGTTGTAGTAGGAATGTCTGGCGGAGTAGATAGTTCGGTTGTAGCCTGTTTGCTCAAAGAACAAGGTTATGATGTAATTGGACTTTTTATGCATAATTGGGAAGAAGATGATGATAATGGGGTATGCACATCTGTTAGCGATTATGAAGATGTCAAGAGAGTATGCAATAAGATAGGTATTCCATATTTTTCGGTCAATTTTGCACAAGAATATTTAGATAGAGTATTCAAATATTTTTTGGAAGAATACGAAAAAGGAAGGACTCCCAATCCAGATGTTTTGTGCAATAGAGAGATTAAGTTTGGTCCTTTTTTGGAATATGCGAAGTCCCTTGGTGCCGATTATATTGCAACCGGTCATTATGCCAAGGTGGAAAGGAAAAACGGCTTGACATATTTGCAAAAGGCAAAAGATGTAAATAAAGACCAAACATATTTCCTCAATCAATTAAATCAAGACCAATTAAAAAATGTCCTATTCCCGCTAGGAGATATGGTTAAACTAGATGTAAGAAAGATTGCAGAAAAATATGGCCTTTCGACCGCCGAAAAGAAGGATAGTACAGGAATATGCTTTATAGGCGAGAGGAGATTTAGACAATTTCTCAAGAACTATTTGCCTTGTAATAGGGGAGATATTGTTGACCAAAATGGCAATAAAGTAGGCGAACACGAAGGCGTAATTTACTATACTTTGGGACAACGTAAAGGCTTGAATATAGGTGGCAAGAGTAATGGAAATGGCGGACGTTGGTACGTACTAGACAAGAATGTCAAAGAAAATAAATTGATTGTATCTCAGGGCGAGGCTGATGATTTATTCTCTAATGGACTAGTTTCTTACAAAATCAATTGGATTCCACAAGTCCCTCTAGAAAAAACATTTGATTGTTATGCCAAGTTTAGATATCGTCAACCCGACCAAAAAGTAAATGTCACTATCGAAAAAGATAGAGTGGTTGTCAATTTCTACGAAAAACAAAGAGCTGTAACTCCTGGGCAATATGTAGTATTTTATGATGAAACAAATTGTCTCGGCGGTGGAGTTATAGAAGAAGTATTTTAGATATGACGCAACAAGTTTTGTGCAAAACATTTTTCTTTAGTATAATTGGGCTTTTTGCTGGGCTACTTTATCCAGAAAACTCGGAAGAACGATTGACATTAATTCAAGGCTGGAAAAGAGGCATTATTATTAACTTTGTAATTGTTATTTTTGTTATAATTGCGATAATATCTAGTATGGTCAAGTAATAATACATTTATTGAATGCAAGCATTTACGCTTGCTTTTTTTATAATGTTACCAAAAAAGAGTTGACAATTGAGCAAATATTCAACTATAATATAAATATAATAGTTGAGTTAACATTCAATTAATATAAAGGAATAAAGTTATGGAAAATAAAAATTTATGTGATTGTGTCTGTCTACACGAACACTTTGTGGTTGAGGCAAAGAAGAGTATAGCAAGGGTGCAGGTTTTTGAAAAGATGTCAGTATTTTTCAAGACGTTTGCCGATGAGACTAGACTCAAAATTATATGTGCTTTGGATAGTGTAGAGGCTATGTGTGTGTGTGATATTGCATACACTTTGCAAATGACAAAATCGGCTATCTCTCATCAACTTAAATTTTTAAAAGATAATAAACTTATCAAAAGTGAGAAGAAGGGAAAAGAAATTTTTTATTCACTAGCAGATAAACACGTCAAAGATATATTTGAGATGGGGTTATGTCACTTTGAGGAATTGAATATATGAAAATAATATATAATATCAAAGGTTTGGATTGTGCACACTGTGCTATGACACTAGAAAAATATTTACAAAAAGTACAAGGTGTAACTAGTGCAACTATCAATTTTTCTACTTCAAAAGTATATCTAGAGATAGATGACAAAAATTCCAAAAGTATTATCAAAGATATCAAAAGAACGACAAAAAGAGTTAATCCCGATGTTACATTATTAGATGTGCAAGATGACAATACTGATAGTTCTATCAAAATAATTGACATTATGATGTATTCTATTGGCATTTTGTTGGGACTTATTGTCATATTCGTGCCTTTGGGCAAGGTTTTCTATTGGATTGTATTAATAACTTCATTAATATGTATGGGATATAGAACGTATATAAAAGCATTTCTTCAACTTGCACAATTGAAACTTAATGAAAATACATTGGTTACATTATCAATCATTGGTGCTTGTGCTGTTGGCGAGAGTAGAGAAGGTATGATGGTTATAGCTCTATATACTTTGGGGAAAATGCTAGAAAGTAGAGCGGTTAATTATAGTCGAAAGAGTATATCTGCACTTATAGACAATCAACCAGAATTTGCAGTTGTGCTAGATAAAAATAGTGAGAAAAAAGTCAAACCCGAAGAAGTAAAAGTCGGGGATATCCTTGTGGTAAAAACTGGAGAAAAAGTTGCTTGTGATGGAATTGTGGTAGAGGGTAATTGCCATATAGACAAAAGACATTTGACGGGTGAGAGCTTGCCGGTAAATATAAATGTAAATGAAGAAATTTCTTCCGGCTCGATTGTTCTTGATGGTATATTGAAAATACAAGTTACTGCTCTTTATGGAGATAGTACTGTGAGCAAAATTTTAAATTTAGTTAGCAATGCTTCAAACAAAAAATCCAAGACAGAATCTTTTATATCCAAGTTTTCGTCTTTCTATACCTTGGGTGTAATTATAGCATCTATAATTGTATGGGGGATTACGTGGGCGGTCCTTGGCAATATAAATATAGCCGTGTACAGAGGACTAATATTCTTGGTTGTTTCTTGTCCTTGTGCATTTGCTATTTCTGTGCCACTAAGTTATTTTTCGGGAATTGGTAGATGTAGTAAGCAAGGCATTCTTATCAAGGGTAGCAATTATTTGGATAGTTGTGCAAAGATTGATACAATTATGTTTGATAAGACTGGCACTCTTACAACGGGAAATTTTATTGTAAAAAAAGTAGAAGTGCTGACAAAAATCAAAGAGAATAGACTTCTAGAAATTGTAGTTGCGGGGGAACAAAATTCTCTCCACCCAATCGCCGTTGCTATTTGTAATTACTATGGCAAAAAATCAAAATTAAAAATACTAGACTACAAAGAGATTGCTGGCAAGGGCATAGAGTATAGTATTTCAAAAGACAGATTTTTTGTCGGGAGAAGTTTGAATTCTAGTGGTTTTACACAAGTCGATGTCACGAAGAATGGAGAATTATTAGGCTCGATATATCTTTCTGACGAAGTAAAAGATAATGCAAGAGATGGCATTGTTGGTTTGAAAAATATGAATATCAAAAC
Organism: uncultured Christensenella sp.; assembly: GCA_964541825.1. Lineage (GTDB taxonomy): Bacteria > Bacillota > Clostridia > Christensenellales > UBA1242 > UBA11490. Next base: position 66,672 of record CAZIRR010000004.1, read on the forward strand.
TATGATGCTTACTGGCGACAATAAAGTAATTGCACAAAAAGTTGCTGACGAATTGTCTCTAGATAATTCATTTGCAGAATTGCTACCAGATGACAAATATAATATTCTAGATAATGCTAAAAAAGAAAACAATAGCACCATAGCATTTGTAGGCGATGGCATAAATGATGCACCCGTTCTTACTAGGGCTGATGTGGGAATAAGTATGGGGATAATGGGAAGCGAAGCAACTATTGAGGCTAGCGATGTTGTTATTGCCGATGATAATCTAAAAAGAATTCCCGATTTGATAAAAATATCCAAACGTACCAAAAAGATAGTTTTGCAAAATATTATTTTTGCAGGCGTTACCAAACTTACATTCCTTTTGCTTGGAGCTTTGGGAATAAGTGGAATGCTTCTTGCAGTATTTGCCGATGTGGGGGTTACCCTACTTGCCATACTAAATTCTCTTAGAGTTCTTACTTACAAAATAAAATAGAAAAAATACCAACTTGACTGTTGGTATTTTTTATTCCATTTTCATTCATTTTAGTTTTGGTAAATTTATTTAAAATCATATAAACATATCATAGTGAAATTCTACTATAATATTTAATGATATCAAAATAAATATTTCTATCAAAATTGTAATAATTATTCCATATTTGCCATATGGGTAACCATACGCAAAAGTTGTGTGCTATAGCCGTATTCATTGTCGTACCAAGCAACAAGTTTT
>CAZIRR010000005.1:0-39009 GCA_964541825.1 uncultured Christensenella sp.
CTAGTAGATTTGGTGAGCCAAAAGACTTTATGTACTTTATAGATAAATGTCACGAAAATGGTTTGTCGGTCATAATTGATTGGGTGCCTGCACATTTTCCAAAAGATGACTTTGGTTTAATTGAATTTGATGGTACTTGTTTGTACGAAAATCAAGGCTGGGATAGAAAAGAACACGCAAGTTGGGGCACAAGAAGATTTGATTATGGCAGAAAGGAAGTACAGTGTTTTCTTATCTCCTCGGCTATGATGTTTCTCAAAGAATATCACGTAGATGGGATAAGGGTAGATGCTGTGGCTAGTATGCTTTATCTTGATTACGATAAAAAACCGGGGGAATGGATTCCGAATGAATTTGGCAATAATAAAAATTTGGAGGCTGTAGCATTCTTGCAGAAATTGAATGCTGCCATATTTAAAGAATTTCCAAATGTTCTAATGATTGCCGAAGAAAGTACTGCGTGGCCGATGGTTACTAAGCCTACCAATATTGGAGGTCTTGGATTTAATTTTAAATGGAATATAGGTTGGATGAATGATACACTAGAGTATATTTCTACCGATTCGTATTTTAGGAAATCTATACATAATAAACTTACATTTTCTATGTTTTATGCATTTAGCGAAAATTTTGTATTGCCTATATCTCACGATGAAGTAGTATATGGCAAATGTAGTTTGCTTAATAAAATGTATGGAGATTACTATCAGAAATTCAAATCAATGAGAGCATATCTATCGTATATGATGGCTCACCCTGGCAAAAAACTTACATTTATGGGTACGGAATTTGCACAATTCAAAGAGTGGGATTATCAAGCGGGGATAGATTTCTGTTTATTGGATTTTGAAACCCACAGAAATATGCATAAATTTGTCAAAGCACTTAATCATTTTTATTTGGAGACTAAGCAATTGTACGAGGAAGATTTTTCGTGGAAAGGGTTTGATTGGATAGTTCCAGATGACAATAATCAAAATGTGCTTGTATTTAAACGTATGGATAAAAGTGGTGGCGAACTAATATATGCTGTAAACTTTTCACCTAATAATCAAGAAAATTATAGCTTTGGTGTAGATGGAGAAAAATACGAAGAAGTATTTAGTACCGATTGGGAAGAGTTTGGTGGTAGCGGAATAAGGAATGGATTACTTATTAGCGAGAAACAAGAATATAGAGGAAAAAGTCACAAATTAACTATGAAAATTCCTGCACTTAGTGGTGTGTTCTTAAGTAAAAAATCGAATGAAATAAGGTTGGATTAATTATGGATAAGACATTTAATAATTTGATGGATATAGTCAGTCGTACCAAGAAGATTGATGAAAAAGAAGGGAGAGTATCTAGACCTAGACCAAAGGTAGAAAACGATACTTCTTTTGACGAGCCAAAAAAGGAATTGAAGCCTGCCAGAACTTCACTTTTTGAGGGTAAAGATGCTATAAATAATTATTTAAGTACCAGCAAAACTAAGAAGACAAAAGGCACTTCAAAAACAACCAAGAGTACTGCTAAAAAGACAACCAAAAAAGCTACTAAGACTGCAACAAAAAAATCTACTACAAAATCTACGAAGTCTGCCAAAACTTCAACTAAGAAAAAAGATGTGGCAGAAGAATTGCTTAAAAATATTGACGATGCTACCAAAGGTGTAAAAAAGGAAGACAAAAAAGCTAGGGCAAAAGATATAGCAGACAAATTCCAATTAATAAATAAAAAGAAAGTAGTTAAACCTACCAATCAAGCACCAGTTCTAGATATGAACGACCCTAAGAATGTTGAGCTTTATAATGCTTTGAAAGAGACATTGCTTGCAGGTGGCACAGATGTGTCGGAATATATGAACGAAGGTGTAACTGCTAAACAATTGGGAGAATTGATTAGTCAGAAAAAAGCACAAAATATAAATGAAGAAATAACTCGTGAACAACAAGAATACGAAAAACTTTTCACAGGGTCATTCTTTGATGAGGCGACTCCAAATAATGAAGAAATGACTGATGATAGTTTGCAAGAATATTTTGCAAAACAGCAAGCACAGTCGGACGAAAGCAATGCAGAAAGTATGGCAGATATCGAAGACAATTCAACTACAGATGAGCAAAAAATAGATAGAGAAATGCCAGTTAGACGCAATAGATTTGATGCAGATTTGGACGAATTTAATAATAGAGATAGAGAACTAGATGAAAAAATTGCCGATTATTATAAACGCAAACAAGAAAAGATAAATGAATATACCAAATCTCAAATAGATGATGCTTATGTCGAAGACAAAAAACCAGAGAGTGAGAATATTGATTATGCAGATATCTTTAATGGTGAAGTAGAAAAAAGAAGTGTGGTATTGGGAGAAGAAGAGCCAGAGGAAGAAATTCCAGAAGAAGTTGTCGAAGAACAAACTCCTCAAGAAACAGACTTCCAGTCTTTGTATCATTCTTTGAATGCAGACAATTTTGAAGAATACACCGAGAGATTTGTTACTCCAGCTAGCGAGCAAGTTCACGGCGAAACTTTTGTATCCGAAAGAGAATTAGAAGAGCCTATTGCAGAAAATACTTATGATAATGAAAATGCCGATGACGAAGAAGAAAATAATCAAACTTTTGACGAAGAAGTTGCAGACGAAGAGAATGCTTACAATCAGACATTTACTGATGATGAACTTGTAGATAGCGAAATGCTTGAAGCTAAACATATAGACGATAGTGAAGAAGATAACGATATATACGACCTATCTGATGATGATAGTCTAGATGATTATATTGTAAGTAGCAATATACCATATGAGAGTGATACTTCTGACGAAGAAGACAATACAATGGTTATAAATTCTAATGATTTGCCAGAGAACAAATTTGATTATTTGTCCGACAATCTAGAAGATAATTTGGACGAAGAAAATGGCGAAAGAATTATTGATGGAGATGCTATTTCCAAGCAAGAATTTTATAGTGAAATGGCACGCTTACAAGAGAATTTGATTAATCAATTGAAGAGCGAAACCAAAGTAGAAGAAGAAAAAGTTGAAGTACAAGCGCCTCAAACAAATATGAGTAATTCTACACTAGACAAAGCACTAGATATTATCAATCATTTAACTCAAACCAAACAAGAACAACCAGCACCCGTATATGACTCAAAAGCAAATGCGGTGGCTGATCAATTAATAGAAAATATTGACAAAGAAATGCAAATAGATAAGGTAATGGAAGAAGAAAATTCGCAAGTAGATAGTTCTGAGGAGGAAGACAATGGCGAAAAAGATTACAATCAAATATTTGCGTCAGTAGAAGAAGTTGTAGAAGAAGAAACTCCACAAGAAGAAGTAGAAGAAGTTACATTTAATGGCGATAGTCTACTTAATAAAGATGTAGCACTTAATGATAGCGACTTGCAATACATTGTGAATTCTGAAAAATTGAAGAGTGAGAAAAAAGACTACTTCTATATGTCAGAAGAAGACAAAGAAAAGAAAAAAGAAGACGAGAGTTATATCCAAAAAACTGCTTCAGTAGATGGCAAAGAAATGGGAGATATCAATCTAAACAAAGATTTAGCCAATGCAATACCTACTGTAGAGATAATAGCGAACGAACAAAACCCAACTCCAATAATTGATGATATGGAAGTAATCCATACTATATTTGGTGTACAAAAGAAAAAGGTGGAGAAAATGGAAAATGAAATAAAAGTTCTTTATGTGACAAGCGAATGTTTGCCATTTATAGCTACAGGTGGGCTTGCCGATGTTGCGGGAAGTTTGCCAAAAGCTATCAATAAGAGTAGCGATGTAGATGTCAGAGTAATAATGCCTCTATATGGCAAAATTAAAAATGAATATGGAGACAAATTGGAATATATCTGCAATTTCACCGTTCATCTATCTTGGAGACAAGAGTATTGTGGATTATTCAAATATACTGTAGATGGAGTAACATATTACTTTGTAGACAACGAGAGATATTTCAAGAGAGATAGTTTATACGGATTTTATGATGATGGAGAGAGATTTGCATATTTCTGCAAAGCAGTAGTTGAAGGTTTGCCAATGCTTAATTTCTTCCCAGATATTATTCACTGCAACGATTGGCAATCTGCACTTGTATCTACATATATCAAGACGGGCAATTGGTCAGACTTTAGATATTACAAAATCAAAAATATCTATACCATTCATAATGTAGAATATCAAGGCATATATGGTATGGAAAATCTAAAAGATTTGTTTGGAATAGACTATAGATTTAAAAATGACTTGGACTACAATGGCGACATCAATTTGACCAAAGCTGCTATCCAATTTAGTGATAAATTTACTACAGTTAGCAATAGCTATTGTGACAATTTGAAACAGCCATATTGTTCAAGAGGTCTTAATCATATCATAGTTCGTAACGAATACAAATTGTGTGGAATAATTAATGGTATAGATTTGGATTTCTACAATCCTGCCACAGATAGCGTTATTTACAAAAATTATGATATAAATACCCTTGATGACAAAGTATACAATAAGAAAATTTTGCAAGATGAATTAGGCTTGCCTGTCGATGCCAAGACACCACTAATTGGAATGGCAACTAGACTAGTATCTCACAAAGGACTAGATTTGGTTACCAAGATTTTGGAAGGCATACTTGAAAAAGACGTGCAATTTGTCATAGTAGGTACTGGAGACCAAAGATATATTGATTACTTTAAATATTTAGAAAATAAATATCCTACAAAAGTTAGAGCATTGGTAGATAAATATTCCAATGAAAATGCAAGGAAATTGTATGCATCTAGTGATATATTCTTGATGCCTAGCAAAATTGAGCCTTGCGGAATTAGTCAAATGATTGCAAGCAGATACGGGTCTGTACCAATTGTTAGAGAAGTTGGTGGACTAAAAGATACAATTAGAGACTTTGGTTGTGCGGGTGGTGGCAATGGCTATACATTTGCCAATTACAATCCAAACGACTTGGAATTCCAGATAAATAGAGCCTTGAGCGATTATCGAGACGAAATAGAATGGAAGAAAAAAATGAGAACTATAATGTCTATGGACTTTAGTTGGGAGAATTCTGCAAGAAAATATATTGATTTGTACAAATCACTTGTAGACTAAAGGAGAATTGATTGAATACTAAAATTACTGAGCAAAAAGCAAAAAATCTACTTGAAGATACTTTGCAAAATTATTCTGATTTAAATCTAAAAGATGCCAATACTACCGACCTATATAAGGCACTTGCTATAATTTCTCACGATATTCTTATGGATAAACGTGAGAAATTCCATAGCAAAATAGCCAAAAATCAGAGCAAAAGAGTACACTATTTGTGTATGGAATTTTTGCTAGGCAGAAATCTAAAATCTACACTTTTTAATTTTGGGCTAGATGAAGTTTTTGCCAAAATTCTAAAGGAAAATAATATCGATATAGAAGATGTCTACGAAGTAGAGAATGATGCGGGTCTTGGTAATGGGGGCTTGGGAAGACTAGCTGCTTGTTTTATGGATAGTCTAGCTACACTAAAATTGCCAAGTATGGGGCATAGTATTCTATATGAATATGGCCTATTTAAACAAAAAATTGTAGACGGAGAGCAGATAGAACTTACTGATAATTGGAGAAATACTGGCGATTTTTGGTTGAAAAAACGTCAAGACAAAAGCGTAATTGTTAGATTTGGCGGAAATGTATTTGAAGATATGGTAGACGGCAAGATAATCCCTAGATACGAAGGTTACACCGAAGTTCAAGCTGTACCATATGATATGGTGCTTAGCGGATATGATAGCGAAGGTGTGGCAGTACTTAGACTATGGGAAGCCAAAAGCATAAACAAATTTGACTTGAATAGCTTTAGTCAAGGGGCTTATGTCAAGGCTGTGGCAGAAGCTAGTGAAATAGAAATGATTAGCAAAGTTCTGTATCCTGCCGATGACCACTATGCTGGCAAAACTCTTAGATTAAAGCAACAATATTTCTTGGTATCTGCTGCGCTCCAAAATATAGTACAGACACATATCCATAGATACAAAAATTTGAATACTCTAAGCGATATGACAGTGATACATATCAATGATACTCACCCTGCTCTATGCATACCAGAATTGATGAGAATACTTATGGACGAATATGGTTGGGATTGGGATAATGCTTGGAAATTGGTGAATAAGACAATTAATTATACCAATCATACTGTGCTTATGGAAGCACTTGAAAAATGGGAAGATAATCTATTCAAAACCACATTGCCTAGAATATATCAAATTGTCAAAGAAATCAATAGAAGATTTACAAAAGATTTGATGGATAATCATAGTGACAAATTTGATATTTCGACTATAGAAAAAATGTCTATCATTAGTCAAGGTCAAGTGCGAATGGCAAATCTTTCGGTGATTGGCAGTGCGCATATAAATGGTGTAAGCAGACTTCATAGTAATATTATCAAACACGATTTGTTCAAACATTTTGCTATACTTTTCCCTAAGAAATTTACTAATGTAACAAACGGCATTGCACATCGTAGATGGTTGTGTCAAGCCAATCCAAATTTAACACATCTTATAGATAGTGCTATAGGCACGAGTTATTATTATGATGCTAGTGACTTGCAAAAATTGTCTAAGTATATCGAAGACAAATCTTTTATAAATAAATTAGCCAAAGTAAAACAAAAGAACAAAAAAGAATTAGCAGAATATTTGCGAAAAACGAGAAATATAAATATCGATAGCAATATGCGTTTTGACGTCCACGTCAAAAGAATTCACGAGTACAAAAGACAACTTTTGAACGTGCTTAAAATTATTTATTTGTATAGCGAACTTATCGACAACCCAAACAAAGACGTAACCCCTCAAGTATTTTTCTTTGGAGGCAAGTCGGCGTCCAAATATTATATGGCAAAACGAATAATCAAACTTATTTGCAAATTATCCCAAGAAATTGACAAAAACCCTGTCATTTCTGGCAAATTGCGTGTAGTATTTTTAGAAAACTACAATGTTAGTTTGGCAGAAAAAATTATTCCTGCTACAGATGTGAGTGAGCAAATTAGTTTGGCTGGCAAAGAAGCCAGTGGAACGGGTAATATGAAATTTATGATAAATGGTGCATTGACTCTAGGGACTTTTGATGGAGCAAATGTAGAGATGTGCGAGTGTGTAGGCAGAGACAATATATTTATATTTGGTTTGTCGTGCGAAGAAGTAGATAAAGTATGGAAGGTGGGATACAAGCCAAAAGAAATATACGAAAATAATCCTAGAGTGCATAAGATAATAGATATGCTTATCAAGGGATTTGACGGGGAGAGCTTTGACGATATCGCTAGATACCTAATCGAGGGAGATAGAGCAGACCCATATATGTGTCTAATTGACTTTGATAGTTATATGGACGAATATTATCTAATGGATAAGACTTACAAAGATATGGGAACGTGGACAAAAATGAGTCTAAAAAATATTGCCGAAGCAGGATTTTTCTCAGCAGATAGAAGTATAGAAGAATATGCCAAAAATATCTGGAATTTGAAACCTATAAAATAAATGCATACAAAATATGCAAAAGCAAAAGAAAACTAAAACTATCACAGAAATGTGAGCATACAAGTTTTTTTGAGGAATGAAATTATGGAGAATTTTGTATTTAATCCAATAAACGATAAAAAGCCAAGCGGTGCTTGTGCGTGGAATACTACTGTAACATACACACTTAAAGTGAGTAAATTTTTGCCGTTCGAAAAAGCATACTTTGTACTCCACAAAGATGGCTCTAGCGAAGAAAGTCTAGAGATGACTAGGAAGTATACGGACGAGAGATATATTTATCTAGAATACTCACATACATTCAAAGAAGTTGGGTTGTATTGGTATCACTTCGAGGTGAAGACAAAAGACGAGGATTTCAAACTTATTAGAAGTGACAATCTAGATATCAAAGTAAGCCCTGCTGATAGTGATTATTTGCAATTGGTATTTAGAGAAGAGAGTAATGTAGACAAATGCTTCAAAAAAGGCATTATTTATCATATTTTTGTAGATAGATTTAGACGCAGTGGAGATGTAAAGTGTAGAAGTGGTCTTACCCTTGTAAATGATTGGGAAAAAGATGTCGAACTTGAATACAATGACAAAGGCGAGAGAGTAAATAATATTTGTTATGGCGGGAACTTTGCTGGAATTATAGAAAAATTGCCTTATTTAAAATCTCTAAATGTAGGCACGATATATTTGTCTCCTGTAATGGAAGCCAATAGTAATCACAAATATGACGTGGCAGATTATTCCAAGATAGATAGTATGTTTGGTAGCAATGAGGAATTTGAAGATTTAATCAAAAAAGCCAAACGTATGGGAATATCTGTAATAATAGATGGGGTATTTAATCATACAGGTAGCGATAGTGTTTACTTCAATAAAAATGGTAGATATAGAACAGTTGGTGCTTATCAATCCAAAAACTCCAAATATTATTCGTGGTATACATTCAAAAATTATCCAGACGATTATGATTGTTGGTGGGGAGTAAAAACTCTTCCACAAACGGACGAAAATTCGGGATTTTTTGATTATATAGCTGGACGTGGTGGAATTATTGAAAAATATATGACTATGGGAATTGGCGGTTTTAGACTAGATGTAGTTGACGAACTTACCAATAATTTCTTGCACGAGATATGTGCTTCTGCTAGACGAGTAAATAAAAAAGCATTTATGGTGGGAGAAGTCTGGGAAGATGCTTCTAGCAAAATTTCTTATAACGAAAGAAAAGAATATTTCCTAGGGGGCAATCTAGATAGTGTTACAAATTATCCTATGAAGAATGGCATTTTGGACTTTATTAAATATGGCAATGTCACATCGTTTGTAAATATTGTCAATGTTATCAAAGACCAATATCCTAAAAATATCCAAAATAATCTAATGAATATCCTAGATACTCACGATGCAATGAGAGCAATAACATATCTTGGTGCAAACGAAAATCTAGACGGTAATACTAATTACATTTTGAGTGCAGAAGAAAAAGAAAAAGGTGTCAAACTTCTTAAACTTGCCACCATTATGCAATATACTGTAATGGGATTGCCAACAGTATTTTATGGAGACGAGGCGGGAATAGAGGGTACAAAAGACCCATATTGTAGGAGAACTTATCCTTGGGGAAAAGAAAATCTTGAGCTTATCGAATGGTATCAGACACTAGGGAATATTAGAAATAACAAAGTTTTGTTAGATGGAGATATGAATATTAAATATGCACAAGATGGTGTAATAATCTACGAGAGAGTAAAAGATGATGACAAAGTAATTGTTGCTATCAATAGAAGCCAAGAAGACTTTACTTTCTCTCTTACTAAGTCTATGCAAAATTTCTTTGACGGCAAATATATTAGTGGCAAAATTACAGTTAATCCAGATAGTGCTGTTGTCTTAATGTAGATATAAATCAATCATCGGGTTATAGATATTGCAAATTAAAGTATTTATAAAAGGCAAACCTTGATAGCGAATATGATTTTTTGGTATACGATTTTGTTGTGAATAATTAATAGGAAAAACAATAGAAATTAAATAAATAATAAAAATAAACCAAATATAGCAAAAAATTAAATAAATAATAAAAATAAACTAAATATAGCCAAAAATAAAAACAGTTGTGTCTTTTTACTTGATATTTTCAAGTAGACATACAACTGTTTTTTTGTATTGTTCTAATCAAAATAGATATCTATTCGGCAAGGTTTTGGTGAATAATATTGACGATTTGGTCGGTGGTATTTTTTGCCTCAACCATATCGGCAAATTCACCAATTCCGCCAGCGCTATAAGCAAAAGAGCCAAGAACGGATAATTCGTGGCAAATGGTAAATCCATACATTGCGTTGTCTAGGTATTTTTTGGTTGTGGCAGGATTGTCTTCGCCCACATAGACATATATAAATTTTTTGCCTTTAAGCAATTGGTGATTATAACAATAGAAAGTTCTATCTAGAAATGTCTTGGTTAGACCGGATATATTGTAAAAATAATTAGGAGTAGCAAGAACTACAATGTCTGCGTCAATCATTTTATCTATTAATTCGTGAGTGCGATCGTCTAGAGCACATTTGCCATTGTCGTTTGCACAAGCGTGACACCCCACACAACTTTTGATATTATAATCTCTCAAGTATACAAGGTCGGTACTATATTCTAGCCAAAAATTTTTTTGGATATTTTCTAGTACGGTTTTACAATTCCCATTTCTAGCACTTCCGCTAATTAATAATAATTTTTTCATAGTATCAAGACCTTCCAATGTAATATATATTGATATAAGATAATTTTATTATATAAATTTGAGTAGTTTTGTCAAGAAATATTTGGAAAATAGACAAAAATTTGATAATATATTGATATAGAGGCTATTATGAGGAAGTATTGGTTAAAAGGGAAAAATATACTAATTACAGGGGCATCTAGTGGAATAGGTAAATATTTAACAAAATTATTTATATTCAAACAAAATTGTCGTGTAATTGGAATAGGTAGAAGTGAAGAAAAATTTTTGACACTTATAGAAGAATTAGGTGAATATAGAGATAAATTCACATATATTCTTATGGACGTAAGTCAAGAGAAAAATTGGATAGATTTGCACGAAAAATTAAAAGATGAGAAAATTGATATTATTATAAATAATGCGGGCATTTTGCCACCATTTGAAAGTTTCGAGAGATTCTTTAAGAAGAATAGTCAAGGTCAAATAAAGAGAGCTTTGGATAGTGTAATAGATATCAATTTTTCGCAAGTTATTTATTCGTGTGGATATATGGCGGATATTATTGAAAAGAGTGAAACTCCCGCATTTGTAAATATATGTAGTTCTTCTGCTTTGTGTCCGTTGCCAGGGATATCTATTTATTCGGCTAGCAAATCGGCTATGAAAAATTTTATCGAATGTCTAATGCTTGAGAAAAAATATTATGTATCGCTTATTTGTCCGGGCTTTACAAAATCGGATATATTTAGATATCAGCTAAATAACGAGCCAAACAAACTAGTGGATATGGTATCGACCAATTTGGACAAAATGGCAAATAAAATATACAGAGCTATTTGCAAGAGAAAAAGACGTTGTGTCTTTGGGGTGGACGCTAAGTTTATGGATAGGCTATATAGACTGGCTCCCAAGAGTACACCTAGGCGTCTAGGCAAAATATTGAAGAAATCAAAAATAAAATTATTTAATGATGTCTTTAATGAATGATAATGGTAATTAATATTGCATTTGTTTACATATAAAAAATAAGTTTAAATATAGGAGTTAAAAATATGAGATTAGAATATGCAGGAATATTAAAAGAAAATCTAAAGAGTGGCATAAACTTAAATTCGATGAGTGCCGTTACTAGAAATAGACATATCAAAAATTTATTTTCAAAGAAGTCTAGCGATATGCTTGAGTGGTTGGATTTGCCCGACCAAAGTCAAGAAGACATAAAAAGATTAGAAGAGTATGGCAAGTATATTAGACGCAAATTTGATAATTTCGTTGTGTTTGGCATAGGCGGTTCAGCCCTTGGAATTAAAATGCTAAAAAATACATTTGTTGATAGTTTAAATAAAAATATTGGCATAAAAGTGTATGTTTGTGACAATATCGACCCAGATTATGTCATTTCACTAATTAATTCTTTAAATTTAAAAAAGACAATGTTCAATGTTATAACCAAGTCGGGTAGCACTAGCGAAACACTAGCACAAATGAGTTTGGTTATGGATAAATTTAAGAGTAAAAAGATAGACCCGACTAAGCATTTTTGCATAACGACTACCAAAGATAATTCTTTGTGGAAATATGCCGAAGAGAATAATATGGAGACATTCGCTATCCCTACAGGAGTGGGTGGAAGGTTTAGTGTACTTAGTAATGTAGGCTTGCTTCCTGCTAGTGTAATGGGAATAGATATAAGCAAACTTCTCCTTGGTGGTAATATTGCTAGAAGAAATGCTTTAGATGTGACATCTAATAATATAGCATATACTTGTGCGTATATTAATTATACTTATCTAAACAGGGGTTTGACCAATCTAGTAGTTATGCCATATAGTGATAGGCTAGCACTTTTTCCAGATTTTTTTGCACAGCTTTGGGCAGAGAGTTTGGGTAAGAAATTTAATAAAAAGGGAGAAGAAGTCTTTGCTGGTCAAACACCAATCAAAACATTGGGCGTAACAGACCAACATAGTCAATTGCAACTTTACTCTGAGGGTATCAAAGACAAAGTGATAATGTTTGTAAAAGTTGACCACGCCGATTTGGATATGACTATTGCAGAAGGCCTAGATATAGCTGGTCATCTAAAGGGTGTATCTCTCAAAGAATTACTTGACTATGAATATTCTGCTACAGCATATTCTCTTACAAAGGTGGATAGACCTAATTATACTATATCTATAGACAAAATAGACGAAGTAAATATTGGCAAACTTATATTTATGAGCGAAATGATGACGGCATTTATGGGTGAGATGATGGGTGTCAATACTTATGACCAGCCGGGAGTAGAATTGAGCAAAATATACACCAAAGGGTGTTTAAAAGTAAAAGGTTACGAAAAATATTCAAGCGAAATTAAAAATTTTGCACTTTCCAAAAAATATTTTTCTTGTGAATAATGGCTATATTTGGGACTTTTTAAATTTTACTCAAAAAAATTTGATAAAAAATGACACAAAACCTTGACTTTTGGAATTTTTGTCATTTACAATTAGAGCGAAGAACAAAAAATTCGACAGATAGCAAAAAAATATTTGTTAATTTGGCAAAGTTTTCAAAAATAATCAATGAAAAAAGGAAATCATATGGACAAACAAGAAATTTGGGCAGAAGCCTTAGTTAAAATTCAAAGCGAAGTAAGTACAATAAGCTATGATTTGTGGATAAAATCACTAGAGCCTATAGACTTTAAGAATAATATTTTTTATTTGTCAACAACTAGTGAGACAGCCAAACAAAGACTAATGACTTTGCACAAAGGCGACTTATATGTAGCACTTACAGCAGTGTGTGATGAGATTAAAGATTTTGTAGTGCTAGACCCAGACGAAAGAGATGCTTATAACAAAAATCAAGAAGTGCAGATACAGAATGAACAACAAAGATTCCCTGGAATGAATACTTTTAATCCTAAATATGTCTTTGACAATTTCGTAGTAGGCAATAGTAATAAATATGTATATGCTGCGTGCAAAGGTGTAGCCGAAAATCCTGCATCTAGGATAAATCCGCTATTTATTTATGGTGGAGTAGGTCTTGGGAAAACTCATTTGCTTCACGCAATAGGCAACGAAGTTAATAAACATCACCCAGAAATGAAGATTATGTATTGTACTTGCGAAAAATTCACCAATGATTACGTAAAATCTTTGCAAGGCAATTTCAATAGTAAAAATGCTTTCAAAGAGAAATACAGAAATCTAGATATGCTTATAATTGACGATATTCAATTTATATCCAAAGCAGAGAGTACTCAAGAAGAGTTTTTCCATACTTTCAACGAACTTTATGAGAACGGCAAACAAATCATAATTGCTTCAGATAGGCCTCCAAAAGAAATTGCCACATTGCAAGACAGGCTTAGAAGCAGATTTAGTATGGGACTTATCCAAGATATCCAATCTCCCGACTACGAGACAAGACTTGCTATTCTTATGCGTAAAGCCCAAGAAGAAAATTATTCGGTTGAAGACGAAGTTCAAGAATATTTGGCAGAACATTTTGATACAAATATAAGAGAGATGGAAGGGATTTTGTCCAAAGTATGGTTTTATGCTAGTTTGCTAGGCAAGAAGACTGCCGATATGAATGATGTAAAAGAAGCACTTAGAGACCACGACTTTAGTGACAAGCAGAATTTGACAGCTGAGAGAATTGTAGATTGTGTGTGTAAATATTTCTCCATAAAGAGAGAAGATTTGCTAGGCAAAAAGAAAAACAAAGAGATAGTTGAGCCTAGACAAATATGTATGTATACAATGTGTACATTGCTAGATATGCCATTGCTATCGGTAGCACAAGTATTTGGCAAAAAAGACCATACTACAGTTATATATGCTAGAGACAAAGTTAGTTCGCTTATGAGCGAAAATCAGAGAATAAAAGTAGCGGTAGAAGATATCCGTGCTATGGCTACCAAAAATTAATAATTTAGACTTGCAGATTGAGTTTTGATAAAAATTTGATATGCAAGTTTTTTTGTATAAATTTGGAAAATGCTGATGTGCATAAAAATATTATATTTCCTCAAACTAAAATAAATAAAATATTTTTTTGGAGGGGAAATATTTATGGACGCAAATTTAAAGAAAGTGCTATACAATGTGGTGTATTATTCGTTGATAGCTGTAATGGTGGCATTTGAGGTATTTTTTATGATATCTTTAGCTCACGGAAGTATGGCTTTGTGGGAGAAAATATGTTACTTTGTAATAGCGGGACTTCTTGTGGGAGTAGTTGTGTACGATATAGTATGTACAGCTTTGCATAGCCAAAAATACATTGCAGGATTTATATTATATGGACTTACACTTGCTACTATTGCACTAAGTCTAATTGTGATGGCTGTCAATTCTGCCAACGGTAGATTGATATTAGATATTAGCGAGAGATTTTTTAGATTGATATTATTTAGTTATCTAATAAATGTGCTTGCAATACTTGTCTTTACTACTGGCGAAAAGATGATAATCAATGCAACCAATAGAGCCAAAAAGTAATTTCATTTATTAATTTATCAAACATAAAAAATCATATTGAAATGTCTCAATATGATTTTTTTATTTTGGCAAGGATATCGTCACAATATTTTGATGCTTCTTTTATATCTAAATTATTTAAAGGATTATCATTATCGTCATATAAATTTATAATTATTAATCCTTTCTTTTTTGCATAATTAAGAATTCTTTTTGCTCCGCTATTATTCCTTGTTTCATCAACGTAACAAACTAATATTTTGCATTCATTAATAAAACTATAATTGCTTTCAATTATTCGTCTTTTAAAATGTATATTTTCTATGTCGTACATAATATAGTTTATGTCGTTAATTTCGTATTTTTTTGCTTGATTAAAACTGGTAATTACAACATCAATGTTTATATTGGGGTATGGGGTTTTCAATTTTTTACAACATTCAATTACTAGATGGTCAAAATCACCTTTATTACCCATAATAAATGAGAAGTTTCCTTCTTTAATGAAATTTTCAATTGTAGTGTAAAGTTTGCTTCTGATTTTGCTTTCTACAATATTTCTATGGCCCACAAATCCTATTTTATTATTCATAGATACCTCCCAAGACAATTATATGTCATCATTATAGGCAGTAGCAAGCATTTTGTCATCATTTTAGGCAATACTTATAAAAAATATTTATGAGGGCAAAATGAAAAATTTTATAGAGATTATTAAAAATGTTTTGAACGAGCAAGGTAAAACACTTCAAGATTTGTTTGATAAAAAGATTGTTTCGCCAAATACATTTTATAAATACAAACAAAGAAATCCTAGCTTGCGAACGCTGAAAAACATTGCTAATTATCTAAAAGTTTCTATTGATTATCTATTTGAGATGTCTTTGGAGAACAATTTTAGAGAATATCCAGAAGAAGATAATTTTTATATCAATTTTAATAAATATCAGAATGCCCAAAAAATTTCTGGGAGGCAATTGTGCAAAGAATTGAATTATTCCAAAGATAATATCAAGCGTTGGGAGAAAGGGATTTCACCAAACATTCAAACACTTCTAGAAATAGCCAAATATTTCGATTGCACTATAGACGATTTGCTTTTGAAATAAAGAGTTTATCTTCTTTACAAAAAAGTAATTTTAATATATACTTTATAGTATTATTAGTGGAGTTAAAAGAAATGATGAAAGATTTTGGCGATGAAAGATTAAAGAGAATGATAGAAAATAGACCTACTGCACCAAAAAGAGCGGTTATTACTGGCGGTATGCCTTATGGCAACAAAGATTTGCATTATGGTCACGTACTTGGTATGTTTCTTTATGCCGATTTTATGGCAAGATTCCTAAGAGATAGAATTGGCAAAGACAATGTTATTTTTGTTTCGGGTACAGATTGTTATGGCTCGCCATCTTTGGAAACATATAGAAAGAAGTGTGACGAAGGTTACACAGGTACTATTTTTGATATGGTCAACGAATACCACGATAGACAAAAAGAAGATTTGGAAAAATTTGAGATTTCTCTTGATTTCTTTGGTGGTAGTGCTTTGGGTGAGGCAAAGAAATTTCACAATGAAACAAGTGCCGAATTTTTTGAAAAACTATATGTCAATGGCTATTTGAAAAAGATGTCCACCCTTCAATTTTATGACGAAGAAAACAAGACTTTTTTGAATGGCAGACAAGTTATCGGCAAATGCCCATATGAGAATTGTACTAGCGAAAAAGGCTATGCAGACGAATGCGATTTGGGTCATCAATATATGCCAAAAGAATTAATAGACCCAATTAGTACTCTTAGTGGCAAAAAACCAGTTCTAAAGGAAATAACCAATTGGTATTTTGATATGCCTAGATGCTTGCCAATCTTGAACGAATGGCTAGATAAAATGGAAAAGACCGAGCTTAGACCTTTTGTAACAAAAGAGATAAGAGAATTCTTGAAGAAACCGGAAATTTATATCAAAAAAGACCAAATGGACAAATTCGAAGATGTCAGATATTTGCTTCCAACATTTGAGATGAGGGAAGAGAAGAGCAAGGCTAGCTTTGTGCTTGTGTTTGACAAATTGGAAGATAGAGAATGTGCTTGTCAAATGCTTAGTGATAGCGGGATTAGATATCGAAATGGCAAAACTATTACACCATTTAGATTAAGTGGCAATATTTCTTGGGGTGTGCCTGTGCCAGAAAAAGAAGGTCTAAAAGATTTGACATTCTATTGTTGGCCAGAAAGTTTGTGGGCGCCTATTAGTTTTACCAAAACATATTTGGCTCAAACTGGTAGAGCTTCGGAGTGGAAAAAATATTGGTGTAGCAAAGATAGTTTTGTTTATCAAATTTTGGGCGAAGACAATATGTATTTTTATGGACCAGTTCAGCACGCAATGTGGCTTTGCACCCAAGATGGCAAGCCTTCGCTCGATATCCAAGATGGCGACTTGAATATGTCTCATCTAATAGTCAATAAACATTCTTTGTTTTTGGGCAACAAAGCTAGTAGTTCGGGCAAAATCAAGCCACCTAAGCCTAATGAATTGCTTGAGTATTATACAGTAGAACAATTGAGAATGCATTTCTTGGGACTAAGTATCGGCAATACATCATCTTCTTTTACACCTAAGCCTTTTGACCCAGATGCAAAACCAGAAGATGTAGACCCAGTTACCAAAGATGGCAATTTGCTTATCAATGTATACAATAGAGTGCTTAGGACTTTATTCTATACTTGGCAGGCAAAATTTGATGGAATTGTGCCAGTTAGAGAAATTGACGAAGAAATACTTAAAAATTGCACACAGACTATATTGAAATATGAGAAACTTATGTTTGATAATAAATTTCATATGGTTATGTACGAATTAGATAGCTTTATTAGGAATATCAATAAGTATTGGGTAGCAAATATCAAAAATTGCGAAGAAGATAGCGAGAAACTTGCTCAACTTATAGCCAATACATTGCATATGTGCAAGGTGGCAATGATACTTCTTCACCCAGTTAGCCCCAAAAATATAGAGAAATTAAAAGAAGATTTGTGCTTGAATGACGAAGTCTTTAGTTGGGAAAATATAAATGAGCCAATTTATCAATTCGTAAGAGACCCAGAACATTATAGACCAAAGTTTATAGAGCCAAAATACGATTTCTTTGTTCGTCACGAGAGTCAATTTGAATAAAGATTATATTAGTCTTTTGCTTTTGACTAGAGTACTTAGGGAAATATATAGAAAACAATACGTTTTGTAAATAAAAAAAGATTTATTTAAGAATTGCAGTTATCAAAAAAAATACAAAAAGCAAAAAAGAAAAGCGAGAATAATATCTCGCTTTTTCTATTTACGATATTTTTATATTGCACGATGTTTGTTATTTTTTTGAAATTGTTTCTTTTCATTAAATATATTATTGTATGCAATATCTTTGCAAAAAGTATGTTTTGTGGAAATGAAATTGCAATTGAATTTTTGAGAATTTTATTACATAAACATAAGTACTGATAGCAAAATTATTTGAGCGGAGTAATATAGTGCGTGATTAATAATAATAAGAATTTTATTATCTAATTTTTCACCAAAATATTGTAGAGAAAGGACAATATCGCTTGCAAAGAATAATATCATTCCTACAAACATCAACCAAGTGCCACCACCCATTATAGCTAGTACTAGAGTGTACACAGTCATAAATGAAAGGACAAAGGTATAAAGGGTGGTTTGCCATAAATATTTGCCAAAGTCCAAATGCATTTTGGGTGCTAATACAATTATTAAAAATGTAATAATTATGGCAGAAATTGCACCAATTGAAATAGGTGACAACAAATCCAAACCATTGTTTATGGCGTATAGGCTAAAGGCAGAGAAATAACATAAATGTCCAAGACCAAAACTTAACATTCCGCTATTTAGATATATTTTGTCATTATTATATACTACTTTTAGGTCTAGAAGCATATCTCCTATAAGTCCAAGTAGTAGACCTATACCTATTAGACTCAAAATTATCCTATCTCCAGCAAAGATATCGCTATATGCTGAGATTACAAAGGCGCTTGCTACAAGTGAAAATGAAGCAAGAGTTTTGAGCAAAAATGCTACAAGTCCGCCAACAGTTGTTCTAACTACAATAAATGCAATTGCAAGTATAGCGCATATGCTAATAAGTACTATTTGATATATTTCCATAAAATTGCCTCGTGTATTTTTTTTGATTATATCAAAAATTAATTTATTAGTCTAATAATTATATTGAAAATATCGAATGCGTCAAAATTTTTTTAGAATAAGAAGAAGTTTTTTGCAAGTAACAACATTGCCAAAATAAACAGATAAAAACTGAAATATTTTAGTTTGTGGTTACTCAGTATTTTAGTTATAAATTTAATGCAGAGCAATCCAATAACAAAGCAGATTAGGAAAGATAAAACAAGTCCTATGTAATTAATATTCTCCAGACTGACGCCGTCTATGATTTCTAGAATTAGACTAGCCAAAATGATGGGGATAGATATCAAAAAAGAATATTTGGCATTATCGTTTTTCACCCCGCAAAATTTCGATGTGGCGATAGTTGTTCCGCTTCGACTAATGCCGGGGATACACGCTATTCCTTGTGACAAGCCTATCACTATTGCTTGGTAGTAAGTTATTTGGAGATTTTCTATAGGAGATGAAATATACGTAGGTGTGTTTTTCTCTCCAAACCAATCGCTTATCCAAAGAATTATACCTGTGATTACAAAATATATAGGTAGTAGACTGCCGTCAAAGCTTTTGTCAATTATGGGTTTTAGAATCAAAACAACTAGGCAAGTAGATATGGTGGTGGCGAGAATTTTTTTGTTGGTATTGCAGAAAGGGTGACGAATGAGAGTGGAGATATCTTGGCGGTAATAGATAATTATGGAGAGCAGTGTGGCTAGGTGTAGAATAATACTTAGGAAAACGGTGTCGTTTTTTATGCCAAACATATTGTATAGGAGGACTAAATGTCCACTGCTACTAATCGGCAAAAATTCTGTCAGTCCTTGAATAATGCCAAGCAAAATTAAAACAAAAAAAGTCATAAATATCCTCACATATATTTTTTTAGTTAAGATATGAAAGTGGGGCAATAATTATGATATCTATATTAATTTTTGGTAAATTGTGCAAAACTACTATCTAAATATTTTTATTTGTGATAGAATAAAGTGCAATGATTAAATTATGGAGAGAAAAATATGAAAGTTGGAATTGTAGGGTTGCCTAATGTAGGTAAAAGTACTCTATTTAATGCTATTACAAAAAAGAAAATACCTAGCGAAAATTATCCTTTCTGTACAATTGAGCCAAACGTGGCAATAGTAGGAGTGCCAGATAGTAGACTAGATGTGCTAGGCAAGATGTATAATACTAGGAAAATTACACCTGCAATACTAGAAGTGGTAGATATAGCAGGGCTTGTAAAAGGGGCTTCAAAAGGCGAGGGCTTGGGAAATAAATTTTTGAGTCACATTAGAGAAGTTGATGCAATAATCCACGTTGTTAGATGTTTCGAGAATGCCAAAATTATTCACGTCGAAGGCAATATCGACCCTATTCGTGATGTCGAAGAAATCAATCTAGAATTAATACTTTCTGACCTTGAGAGTGTAACCAAAAGACTAGAAAAATCTGTAAAGGCTCTTAGAAATGGTGATAAAAAATTGCAAGCAGAGTGCGACTTGCTTGGCAAATTAAAAGAATTATTGGAGAATGAAAAGCCTGTTAGAGCATATAATGCAAATGAAGACGAAAAAGAATTGATTAAGTCTTTCTTCTTGATAACAAGCAAGCCGGTTATATATTGTGCAAATATCTCCGAAGTGGGCAACACGAATAGTAGTGAGGCGGAGAATGTAGCGAAATTAAAAGAACTTGCCGAAAAGGAAAATGCCGAGACAATAGTTGTCAGTGCCAAGATGGAAGAAGAATTGTGTGAACTTGACGATGACGAAAAAGAACTTTTCAAAGAAGAACTAGGTATTCAGAGTTTTGGGCTAGACAAATTGGTGGTGGCAGGATACAAAGCCCTAGGTCTTATTAGTTACTTGACAGCAGGAGAACAAGAAGTTCGTGCGTGGACTATTACTAATGGGACAAAAGCCCCGGGGGCTGCCGGCAAAATTCATACCGACTTTGAGAAAGGATTTATAAAAGCAGAAGTTGTGACGTATAATGATTTGGTTAATTTGGGTAGTTATACTCTAGCCAAAGAAAAAGGCTTGGTAAGAATTGAAGGCAAAGACTACATTGTCAAAGATGGCGATGTAATGCTATTTAGATTTAATGTCTAAAAAAGAAAAAAGTTAGGCAAAACCTAGCTTTTTTTCTTTGTAATATATCGGGTTGTTTTTTTGTAGAATTGTTTTTCAAAAAGAATTAATCTCTAGTTTCTTTTACTTTTATCATTCTTTTTTTCCATAGCCAAGGGGTCTGGAATTGAAGTCCACACATAGCACAAATCATCATTGGGATAATTGTCAAAGCACACATTCCTAGTAATACTATTCCTACAAGGGCAAGGACAAAGGTCACTGTATGCATAGTGCCGTCTAGATTGGTTAGTGTAAAGAATGGGATAAGTAGCAAAGCACCAAGAATCTCAATAATATTTAATTCCAAGCCTTCGTTGGCATGTACTCTTACAAATCTATTGTTTCTATTGATAAGTAGTGGGATAAAGAATAATAGATATGCTAGCCACGCATAACTTTTGGCTTCTCTTATCTCCATTACGTCCAAATTAACTTTTGTAGAAGCTCTTTCGTGTTTGGGTGGCTTGATAGCTGGTCCTAATTTTTCTGTATCGATTTTTACGATTTGTTCACTTGCTTCTTTTAGTCCCGCCATCTCTGGAGTAAATGTGCTATTGTCTACTTGTGGCTCGGTATTTGCTTCGTAAGTAATATCTTCGCTCTCTAGATTATCTACATTTTCTCCTTCTACTTCTTCGGCACTTTCTTCTTCTTTTTTGATAGTGCTAGGGTCACGAGCAACTACACGAGCAAGAGTAGTCTCTTGTTGAAAAACCTCAGTAGGAGAAAAAGTCTCTACTTCTTGAGTCTCTTCTTCAACAACTTTTTGCTCCTCCACTACTTCTTCTTCGGCAGTATTATAATCGTGATTGCTTATATATTCGTCGTCATAGACAGGAGTAAATACAGAATTGTCTTCGGGGGTAAAAGTATCTACTAGAGTAGCTTCTTCATATATCCCTCTTAGAGTAGCTTGCTTTATCTTTTCTTCATTTACTTTCTTTAGGGTATTAAGTTTACTTATAACTTCGGGGTCGATTGTAAGCGAATAGTTGCTTTGGTCTATTGGCTTGCCAGTGATATTGTCGATAATAGTATAATTCCTAGTATCTACTGGTAAATCTCGAAGTTCCATTGTTTCTTCTGCTTCCATTTTTTCACCTTGATTAATTTATTTGATCAATTAAAAAATATTGTTTAGTCATTGCTTTCGGGAGTGGACTCTGGAGTGGTCTCAGGAGTAGTTTCTGAAGTGCTTTCTGAAGTGCTTTCTGATGTTGTGTCGTTATCACCTGTAGAAGGAGTGCCAGCAAGTTTGCTTATGATATCGTCAATTTTTTCTTGGGTAAGTTGATTGTCGACAAAGTCATCTACATATTTGTATACGAAACTTGTTACTTTAGTTTCTGCAATTTTGTCTGTAATAGCCGTACCAATTACGGGAACTTGAGATACAGCACTACACAAACCTAACGAAACTGCTACATATGCTACACCTTTTGCAAAACCAAAGAACATTCCAAATAGTCTATTTAGTCCGCTAAGGGTAGGGCTATTTTTTGTAACACTCTCAAAAATTTTGGCGAGGATATATATGGCAAGTTTGATAATCAAGAATAGAACAATTACAGTCAAAATCCATGTGCAGAATTTGGCGACTTCAGCATTAGTCCTAGTACCAAAAAATTCTACAGTTCCCTCGTTGGTGGCATCGAGTTTTTTCAAAACAAATTCTTCAATGCCTACAAGTTTATTCAAGAAATTTGATACATACTTTGCGGTGAATACTGCTATCAAAAATGCAACCCCTGTTCCAAGCAAACTAAGCAGGCTATCAAAGAAACCTTTGACAATTCCTACAATGGTTGAAACAACTAGTATCAAAATCAAAATACCATCTATGATGTATGGCCACATAATGTCATTCTCCTTCCGATAAAGAAGCACCCACAAATTCCAAAAAATATCTCAAAATTTTATTAAGCGAAAATTGCTACTGTGCTTCATACATATATTAAATAATATCATATATAAATTTTTTTGTCATTTAATGTAAGATATGTTTCTAAAAATTTTTTTATAAACAAATCTTCTTAATTATGGACATTTGTATCCAAAAAAATAAGCAAATACTTCATTTTTTGCTAGTGTCTGCACTTTTTGTCAAAAAGTCGTACATTTTTCAAAATCGTATATATTTAGCCGAAATTTAATAGTATTTTGTATTTTGTGGGAGAGAGAAGATAATGATTAAAATGGAGGGATTATTTTTTTGATTTGAATTTGTTTTAAAAAATATGATTATTGTAAAAAATTTAAGTATTTAAATGGAGAGGGAAAATGGAAATATTTGATTTGAATAAGCAAAAGCAAAAAGAATTTGTGTGTGCAATGCTTGACAAACTTCGTGGCAAAGAAATGCCTATTTTTTTGTGTGTAGGAAGTGACAAATTTGTATGCGATAGTTTAGCACCAATTGTGGGAGAAATGCTTACCAAAAAATATAATATTCCTGCATATGTTTATGGAGGTTTGGATTACAATATTAATAGCAACAATTTAATCCAGGCCGTCAATTATATAGAGACTATGCACCCGCGTAATCCTATTGTTTTGATAGATGCAACTTTGGACGAATGTGTAGGAAAAGTCAAATTGACAGATGGCGGATATCCTGGAATGGGGAGATTATTGCCACTGAGAAAAATAGGAGATTTGAGCATTCTGGGAGTAGTTGGCAAAAGGTACACAGAATTCAATTTGAATAGTGTAAAATTGGGAGTTGTGATGGAACTAGCCAAATATATATCTGTAAGTATTGCATTTGTTTGTGATAGATTATTACAAGAAAAGACAAAAAGACAAAGGAATTTGAAACTTATTTAAACTATTTTTATTAATTGACGCAAAAAAACTTGTAAATATTCGGGGTGTATGTTATCATATATTTGCAAAAAAATTTGTATTTTAAATATAATTTTTAGGTAATGTTATTTACTTTTTACTTAAAATTTTTTGGAGGTTAGTCTTGAATAATAAAAGTAGTAAATTTAGAACTTTGGGTTTGATTCTTGCATTTATACTTGTTTTCGGAGTAATGTTTTATTTTGCGAACAAAGGTAATTCTGGTCAAATGCTTAATTCTACACAAATAGAGCAAGTGGTTTTTGAAGGCAAATTTGTCAAAGAGACCAAAGATAAAGAAGGCAATATTGTAGAAGAAATTGTGGATACTGGATACATTACAGATATGTATGCTTCGGGCGGTGTTGTGTATGTAAGAGTACAGAATACAAAGTTGGAAGGCAAAAGTTTCCCTAAGTTTGCCGATTACTATTTCACATATAGTCGTACAAACGACCCTGCTTTGGAATATTTCTATACATTCAACAAAATGATAGATTACAAAAAAGCAAACCCTAGTGAAACTATATACGAAGAGAACGGCAAATCTTTGGAGAATTATGCCACTCTTGCCAAAATAAACATAACTGAGGTTGTTCCTCAAGAAAGTTGGCTTTCTCAAGCATTCCCATATATCATTATGGTTTTGGTGCTTGGAATAAGTGTATTTATTCTTCTTAGAATGTTCTCAGGCAAAGGTAATGGAGCCAATACATTTACTAGAAATAGAGCAAGAATGGTAGAGAAATGCACAGTTAGATTTAGCGATATAGCAGGTGCAGAAGAAGAAAAGGAAGAAACAAGAGAAATTGTTGAATTTCTAAAAGACCCAAGTAAATTCAAAACATTGGGTGCTAGAATTCCAAAAGGCGTACTTTTGGTAGGTAATCCGGGTACGGGCAAAACTTTGCTTGCTAAAGCTGTTGCAGGAGAAAGCAATGTTCCTTTCTTTAGCATTAGTGGTAGTGACTTTGTAGAATTGTATGTCGGCGTAGGTGCTAGTAGAGTAAGAGATTTATTTGAAACGGCCAAAAAGAATGCTCCTTGTATTGTGTTTATTGATGAAATAGATGCTGTAGGTAGACAGAGAGGAGCTGGACTAGGTGGCGGAAATGATGAGAGAGAACAGACTCTTAATCAATTGCTTGTAGAAATGGACGGATTTGATAGTAATTCGGGTATAATTATTTTGGCTGCAACAAATAGAGCGGACGTATTGGACCCAGCACTTCTTAGACCAGGTAGATTTGATAGACAAATATATGTAAATGTCCCAGATGTCAAAGGTAGAGAAGGGATTATCAAAATTCACGCTGCGAACAAACCTATTGAAGAAGGTGTAAATTTCAAAGATATCGCTAGACTTACTAGCGGATTTACTGGTGCAGATATAGAGAATTTCTTGAATGAGGCAGCAATACTTGCAGCACGTGCTGGTAGACTTACTATTACAATGGAAGATATTACTGAGGGCATAAACAAAGTTCTTATGGGACCTCAGAAAAAAAGTAGATTAGTTACAGAAAATGATAGAAAATTGACAGCTTATCACGAGAGTGGTCACGCAATTATAGCCAAATTTATGGATTGTGGAGATACCGTACACGAAGTATCTATCATTCCTAGAGGAATGGCTGGGGGTTACACAAATATTAGACCTAGCGATGATGATAGCCATTATTCTTTGGGCAAATTAAACAATAGAATATGTATGATGATGGGCGGAAGAATAGCCGAAGAAATAATGCTAGGAGACATCAGTGCAGGGTGTTCTAGTGATATCCAGAGAGCAACCGAACTTGCCAGAAAGATGGTTGTTGAATGGGGTATGAGTGAGAAATTGGGACTTATGAGTCTTGCCAAAAATAACGAAGTATTTATAGGTAGAGATTATCAAGTTCAAAATCAATATAGCGAATATACAGCACAAATTATAGATACTGAGATTAAGAAAATTTTGGACGATAATTACAAACGTGCCAAAGATTTGTTGCAAAAGAAAAAAGGCTTGCTTGAAAGTATGGCAGACTTACTTTTGAAAGAAGAGACTATTTATGGCGAAGAAGTAGACGACTTAATTGCAGGCAAGAGTAGTGAGGAAATAGAGAAGAAACTTCACGACAAAGAACAAAAAAGGCTAGAAAAAGAGCAAGAAATTCGAAAAGAGAATGAACTTGTTAAACAAGTTAAATTGCAAGAACTTAAATTGAAGGCTGCCGAAGCCTTGAAAGACGCTGGAGTTATCGGCCAAGAAGAATACGAAAAACTTGCTAGCGATTTCAAAGTAATGACAGAAGAAAAAGATGCATATTTAAATGAACGCAATCAAAAATTAAAAGAAAAAACTGAAGAAAAATTAAAAGCAAAAGACATCAATAATTCTTCCAAAAATGCTGGCGAAAATTCTCTAGAAGAAGAAAAGACAGAAGAAAGTACAAAGACAGCCAAATCTAAAAAACCTGTCAAAAAATTGTCTGATGCTACTGTAAACAAAAGAAAAGAAGAAAGCAAAAAAGAAAAATCAAAAGCTAAAACTTCCAAAACGCAAAAGAAGTCGGACAAAGACAAATAATTTGATTGACTAATTGCAAAAAATATAATATTCTAAAGAATGTAAAATAGTTAAAAAGGAAAATAAAAATGAAGTCAAGTAAAGTAAAAAAAATAGTATCAATTGTAATAATTAGCTTGGTTTTGGCAATTACTATTGTAACTGTAGTACTAGCATTGGTACCCAAAAAATTGTACAATCCAATTGTTAGCGATTATGACTATGTGACAGTATACAAGAAAGACGAAAGTGATGTCAGAGTGTATTATCCAGATGATTCTGATAAGACAGTTATTAATAATATCTCTACTTATTTGGAGAAATCTTTGCAAGATAATATTCTTAGTTCTATGTTCCAAGGCACATCAAAATTTGAGAACAAAATTGTAATTGAGGTTACAAATAGTGTACTATCCAATGTTGCCAGTGGCTCTAATTGTTTGGTATTTGGATATGTAGAAGAACAAAAATTGATCTTTAATGGCAAAGAATATAGAAATCCTAATGCTACTGGTACTAACAAAGATAAAGCTATTACTTTTAACAAATTGGTTATGCCACTTTCAAACGACCAAGATTTCCAAGAAAGAGTAGTATATGTAATAGACAATGGTAGCAATTCTAATTACCAAATTAAATTTTTGGCACACCAGAGCGATTTGTACAATTATATCGAAAGTTTAGAATTTTAATTAAATATTATGAAAAAATTGCAGAATTAACTATTTTTAGTGACAATCTGCAATTTTTTTCTTAATAAATTTTGCCTACTATTGTTGACAATTGACACAATATTTATTATACTAAAAAGGCTAATTTGTATCTATAGTGATACATTGTAATTATTTTTGATATTAATTATATAGATTTTAGATATTTGTATATTCCAAATTTGATTACAATTCTGCAAGTACATACAATGTACAAAAAAATATTTTTAGCGAAATATTCTATTTGATAAAAATAGATTTTCAAAAAATGCAAAAGAAAGGGGAAATACTATGAAAAGAACTTATCAACCAAAAAAGAGACAAAGAAGTAAAGTTCACGGATTTAGAGCAAGAATGGCTACTAAAGGTGGCAAAAAAGTTTTGAAGAATAGAAGAAATCGTGGTAGAAAAAAACTAAGTGCGTAAATTTTTGATAGTGTTTACAAAATATTTGTAAGCACTTTTAAAGTTTTTAGTATAGAGGTCAAAAAGTTGAAAAGGGGGCTGGAATGTTAAAGAGCGAAAATCGACTTAAAAAACGCAAAGAATTTGCTTATTTATATAATAATGGCAAAGCCAAACATTCGTCACATTTAACTATTGTCTATCTCCCTACTAAGAATAGACCACTCAAAATAGGTTTTTCTATTAGCAAAAAAATTGGCAAAGCCCATACACGCAATTTAATTAAAAGAAGACTGAGAGTGATTATGAGAGAAATAGTCCCTAGTCTTAGGAATAATTATAATGTAGTAATCATTGCCAAAGTGGGAGTAGATAGTATATCTTTTTCACAATTAAAAGAACAATTGATAGGGCTTATAGCACATACGGAGTTGAAATCGTGAGTACGATTGTGACCATAATTCAAGCACTTATTTATCCTCTGGAGGTTTTGGCTTATACATTTATATATTTCTATAAATTTTGTATAAGTCCAGTATTGCCTAGGACTTGTAGATTTTATCCTACTTGTTCTACCTATATGATACTTGCTATCAGAGAATGGGGATTAATTAAAGGCATATGTTTGGGGATAAAGAGAATATGTCGATGTACACCTCACGGTGAGAGCGGGTGCGATTATGTGCCACTTAATGTAAAAGGAGACTTGAAATGGATTTATTAAATGCTATTTCACTCACAAAACCTACTGGGTTTTGGGCTAGTATTATTTTTGGAATGGAGGGTGCAGTCAAGAACTACGCCTTGGCATTAATCTTGGTTACTATTCTTATCAAACTTGTAATGGTGCCATTGGATTTTGTAAATAGATATACTTCCAAAAAAAGTGCAAGGAAACAAGCTGAATTAAAACCAGAATTAGACAAAATCAATCAAAAGTATGCCAATGACAAGAATGCCTTGAATCAGAAGACTATGGCTTTGTACAAATCACATAATTACAATGTTACAGGGACTTGTTTTGGAATGCTTGCATATTTGGTTTTGACAATGGTTGTGTTCTGGACGCTTTTTGGAGCGCTTAATACTATATCTGCATATAAAATAGGCGACCAATATTTGCAAGTGAGGAAAGAATACTTCGCCGAATACGAAATAGACGTAGATAGTTTGACAGATGAACAAACTGTAATGACTGAGTATGAAAACAAAATAACTGCTTTGACAGAAGGCAAAACTGAAGACGAAAAAAATCAAATATTATCCGATTTGTCTACCAAGGCAAATACTAGAGCAAAAGAAAAATATGACGAAGTATCTACATCGTTTTTGTGGATAAAGAATATTTGGCTTGCTGACTCTACTGTAAATCCAGTAATGACATATAGTGAATTTATAAACAAATCTGCTTTGACCAAAGAACAAATAACCGAAGAAGAATACAATTTGGTTATAAGTCCTATGAGAGAGACAGAGAGAAAGAATAATGGATTGTTTATACTAGCAGTCTTGGCTGCGGGGATTAATTATCTAAGCACAGCTATGAATAATTGGATTTCTGTAGCAAGGGCAAAGAAAAAAGGCCTAGACCCTAAACTTGTATCTAATAATTCTAATAAAATTCTTACACTAATAATGCCAATTATTATGGGTATATTTACATTATTCTACAATGCTGCGTTTGGTTTGTATATCGTTGCTGGTGCATTTATTACACTGATTACAAGCCCGCTTGTAACTACATTTGTAGATATGCTTGAGTATGATGCTATCACCAAAGAAAACCAAAAAACAGTTGCTATTTATGATAGAAAGAGGAAGTAATTATGAGAAATATAGAAGTAACAGCCAAAACAGTTGACCAAGCAATAGAAAAAGGTTTGCAAATGCTTGGAGTAAATAGAGAAGATATAGAATTTAGAGTAGTATCCGAAGGCAGTATGCTAAAAAAAGCAGTAGTTGAAATATTTACTTTTGCAGACGAAAAAGAAAGAGAAGAATTTAAGAAAACTAACGTTGCTAAGCCAGAAATCAAACTTGTAAAAACTCAAGAAGACCAATTGGTAGAAGTGTCGGCTGAGGGTGTAGAAGAAGTAACCAAAATAGTTGTTCCATTTTTAGAGGGCATACTAGAACGTATGGAAATAGACGGCAGTGTAAGTAGGGTTATTAGGAATGGAGATGTTATTTTCAAAGTAAATGGCAATGGTATCAACAATCTTATTGGTTATCACGGTGAGACTTTGGAGGCTATCCAATATCTAGTAAATACAATCGTTAGAAATAGTGTAAGAGAATTTCACAAAAAAGTATATCTAGATGTCGAAAATTATCGTAGAAAGAGAGCAGATACTGTAGAACAAATCGCAGAAAAGGTAGCCAAAAAGGTAATTGCGACAAAGCGTAGCTTCAAACTGGAGCCAATGAATTCTTATGAAAGAAAGGCTATTCACTTCGCTCTTTCTAATGTAGAACACATCGCTACACATAGTGAAGGTACAGAGCCAAATAGATGTTTAGTTATTGATTATGTTGAATAATTTTGTGTAAAGGATCTAACAAAATTAAATAATTAAATTTAATAATAAACTTAAACTAAATAATAAAAAATCACCATTTTTAAAAAGTGGTGATTTTTTTTCGTATATTTAAAAATTAGAAAACAATCTTTAATAATAAAACATTAAATAATCAATAGTTAAATGTGAAAATTATAAGATTTGTTCTGGAGCGACAAGTTTAAATTGCTCGGCAAGTTCTCTGTCTCTAGGTGTTTCGTATTTAACACGGAATTCATCATATCTGTCATATTCGTCACATACAAGCATAGCAAGTTTGTCGTACATTGAGGCAGAAATCTTTTTGTCAAAATACAAATTATCGGCTTTGTTTCTAACATTTTCCAATTCTGCTTTTCTTTCGTATACATCGGCAAGGATATTTATTTCTGCATTGCTATCCAAGATATCTGTAGAGTAGCCATTTGTCCTATAGTCTTCCAACAAATTTAATGGACTATCGAAGAAATAGATGTCTCTATTTTTTGTCAATGCATAGCAACAAGGATAGATATTCCAATCATTGATTATTTTTTTGCCGTCTTTTTCGAAATAATTTCTAGGAATTTTGACAAGGTTAAAATCGTCGTATGATAGAGTGATATTTGTGTCTGGATTGACAAGTTTCCCCTCTGGAGTCAAGAAATTGTATTCTTTGCCAGAAACATATTGATTACCTGTTTCTTTGTCTAGTGTGGTTTTGTATATTTCTACGAGATAATAGTTGCCAGTTTTGTAATCAAGAGCATTGATTATTCTTGAAGGTTTTGGAGAGTGGATTACTTCACCAGTTTCGCCATTTATAAGCATATTGCCACAATCTTGATAGTCGTCTAGTCTGCTATTTACAGTCTTGACAAGCAAATTGCCATTCATATCTAGTTTGGTTAGGTCATTGCCAGTAGGGATAATTGGTGTATTGCCAATCATACCTATCTCGCCACTGTCTACTTTTTCACAAAATTCAGCATATTCCATATCTTCTGGTTTGCAGAAAACACCCCAAAAAGTATCTATTTTGTGCCTTTTTTCTGGAATGATTGTTTCCCCTGAGTATTTGGCAAGTAAATAGTCGGCATATTCTTTTCTCAAATCCCTGTTTGTGCCTTTTGTAAAAGGAAAGATGTATAGATTTGAATCAAATCCAAAGTTACCTTTTACATAACAATCTTCTTCATATTTTTTTGTGTCAGATTGAAATTGAATATTGTTTTTTCCCATAATTTTATTCCCCCTAAAATAAAATGTTTTGCAAAAGTTTATTTTTCTCACACATTACTTATTATATATAATATTATCAAAAAAAGAGATGTTTGTCAATAGTGTATTTATTGTGTGTATATTATGTTGGTGTGAGTAATGACTATGAGATAGGTGTAGTCAACAATATATCTTTGTAGAAAATGTAATTACATATAGACTAAATGCGATATTTATTTGTAGAAAAATTAATAATTTGATATAATATTTTTGGGTTTTTAAAGTATTGACTTTTGCTAGTTTTCAAACCCAGTATAATTTAGAATTGAAGGAAAAAATATATGGATATTTCAAAAGAATTAAGTATGGAATTTAGCTTAACATTAAACCATACAAACAACATAATTTCTCTACTTGACGAAGGTTGTACAATTCCTTTTATCGCAAGATACAGAAAAGAATTGACGGGTAGTTGTGATGACCAAACTCTTAGAGCATTTGACGATAGACTTAAATATTTAAGAAATCTAACCAAAAGAAAAGAAGAAGTTTCAAATTTAATTACAGAACAGGGCAATATGACCGAAGAGATAGAAAAAGCATTGTCCGAAGCTTTGACTTTGACTGAAGTAGAAGATATATATAGGCCATTTAAACCAAAGAGAAAAACAAGGGCTAGCGTGGCTATTGCCAAAGGTTTGCAACCTCTAGCCGACAAAATTTTGGAACAAAAACCATTTGATTTGGAGAGTGAATGCAAACTTTATATTTCTGAAGAAAAAGGTGTAAAGACTGGCGAAGAAGCTTTGCAAGGTGCAAAAGATATTATTGCTGAGATGATTTCTGACAATGCAAATCTTAGAAAGGAATTGAGAGAAGTGCTTATTAACAAAGGTTTCATTAAGTGTAAACTTGATGAAGAAAAAGAAGGTGCGTTTACTTATGAAATGTACAAAGATTACAATTCCGAAATCAAGAAATTGCCATCTCATAGAATACTTGCTATCAATCGTGGCGAAAAAGAAGATTATTTAAAGGTAAATTTGACTCTAAACGAAGAAATAGCGCATACGCTAGTAGAAAGCAAAGTTATCAAGAAAAATAGTCCATTTGAAGAATTATTAAAAGAAGTATGCTTAGATAGTTATGATAGGCTTATTTTCCCTAGTATTGAGAGAGAAGTTAGAACAGAACTTACCGACAAAGCTAACGAACAGGCAATACATATGTTTGAGGTCAATCTAAAACCTCTACTTATGCAACCACCGCTAAAGAACAAAATTATTTTGGGTCTAGACCCAGCATATAGGACGGGGTGCAAAATTGCTATAATTGATGCCAATGGCAAAGTATTAGATACTGCTGTGGTATATCCTACTCCTCCACAAAACAAAATAGAAGAAGCAACAGCCAAACTTACTCAGCTTATATATAGATATGATGTAGATGTAATATCTATAGGTAATGGTACTGCTACAAAAGAGAGCGAAATATTTGTGGCAAACTTAATCAAAGGCTTAAATAGAAAAGTTACTTATGCCGTTGTAAACGAAGCCGGTGCATCTGTGTATTCTGCTAGCAAATTGGGAGCAAGCGAATTCCCTAATTTTGACGTAGCGCTTAGAAGTGCAGTGTCTATAGCTAGAAGGCTTCAAGACCCACTTGCCGAATTGATAAAGATAGATGTAAAATCTATAGGGGTAGGTCAATATCAACACGATATGCCTCAAAATAGACTTACAGAAGTTTTGGACGGAGTGGTAGAAAATTGTGTAAACTCAGTAGGTGTAGACGTAAATACTGCTAGTCCAAGCTTGCTACAATTTGTAGCAGGATTGAATGCCGGTGTAGCCAAAAATATAGAGAAATATAGACAAGACAATGGAGCATTCAAAAATAGGTCAGAATTAAAGAAAGTTTCTAAACTTGGCGACAAGGCATTTGAGCAATGTGCAGGTTTCTTGAGAATAACTGATGGCGAGAATATTTTGGACAATACAGGTGTTCACCCAGAGAGTTATGATAGCACATATAAACTACTAGAATACTTCAATTTAAATATCAAAGATGTTAAAGGTGACAACCTTCAGTTGCTTCCAAAAATGGTAGAAAAAGAAGGTGCAGAAAAAATCGCACAAAAAATAAATGTCGGTGTGCCTACTCTTATAGATATAGCAAATGAGCTTGCAAAACCAGGTAGAGACTGTCGTGACGATTTGCCAAAGCCAGTATTAAAGTCTGCCCTTCTTGGAATTGAAAACCTAAAAGAAGGTATGGTTATGACGGGCGTTGTAAGAAATGTGTGTGACTTTGGTGCTTTCGTAGATATCTCTGTTCACCAAGATGGGCTTGTTCATATTAGCGAAATAAGCAAAGATTACATCAAACACCCAAGCGAAGCTTTGACAGTCGGCGATGTTGTTAAAGTGAAAGTTATTGGAGTAGATATTGACAAAAAACGTATATCTCTTACCATAAAAGGTGCTGTTGATGACGAATTAACAGAAGGTTTGTAAAAAATAAAAAGATTGATAAATAAGTATTTGACTTAGATATCAATCTTTTTTCTATTTGATTTAATTGAGGTATAATGAAATTCCAAATTGAAAAACTTAGTGATTTAAATAAATGACGATGACAAATATTTATTGCTGTAATTTATACATATTGACGGCTATATTACATAGCTTAGGTGGACATTAATTCTAATATCCATATTTGCTAGGTAGTCATCTTCATCATCTAGAGTTTGCAAATACTCTTTCCATTCTTTATGTCTATAGCCGTTGAATTTGGCATATAGATTGAGAATGTCGTTTTTCTCTTCTTGCATTGTTTTGACTGTTGATTTCCTTTTTTCGTCTATAGTTTTTAGTAATTCTTTTTCTACCGCTTCACTTATGAAATTTTGTAAACTATCAATTGAGGCGTATGAAAAATTATTTTGGCTTTGGACTTCTTCCAACATAATATTTAGCCATACTTCATATTGGACAAAAGGTTTGCCATTGTCAAAGCGATACAGAGGTAGACTTATTTTGTTTATTTGATTGTATACCTCTAGGCTTTGGGTAGTATATTTGTCATTAATATTTTCTATTTGGATATTTAGATTGTCGCTATTTTTGGAGAGCATATTGTATATGAAATTTTCGTCTTCGGTGAGTGTTCGTACATATTTGCCTCTATTTAGTACGGCAATCTTTTTTTCATTTTTTATTTTGCCATTGCCTTGCTCTTCCCCACCGCTATTTTCACCAGAGTTCTCATCTTCACTGCCTCCTTGGTTACTGCTAGAACTCTCTCCAGAAGTTTGTCCTTCGCTAGATAATATTGGTAAAAAGAATACTCCACCTCTACTAAAATATGAACGATAAAAATTCTCTATAGTGATGCTATTGAGCAGGGTGCTTTTTTCTTCGTTGGTCACAATATCTTTGAGTGTGAGGTCAAATAAATTATTGCTGTTTTTGGAGACCTCCACCAAATCTTTTGATTTTGTGTCGGAAGCAAGAAGCCCGGCATTGGTTGTTAAATTGGCTGTTCTTATAAAGAAATCTAGAACAATGGCAATATTATCTTCCATTATTTCTCTTGAGACGATTATGCAATCGCAATGTGCTAGGCCTATTTGTTTTCCGGTGTTTAGTGATATGTGTTCGAGGGCTTCGGATATTGTTTTGCCCGACCCCTCGAATGTTTCTAAATTGGAGTTGACATCAGTGCTAGTTTTGGGAATAACGGCGAGAGAAGATATGTTGTATCCATCTTCGTCTTTGTCTATGCCAATTGTTGTTATAATAAGTTTGGTGTTATTGTCTGATTGCCTATAAATAGTGGCAGGGAACATAAGAATTATTAAGAACAAAAAACAATAAAATATTTTATTTCGACATACTTTTTTTAGTATTCCTAGCATACTTATTCCTCCTCTGTGTTTGAGGTGCAAAATTGTGGCTGGTCGACTTTTTGTACTTAATATAAGATATTATAAGTAGTGCAATGCAAACATACTCAAAGGTGTTTGTAACAGATGTAAAGGGTATACTGGTTACTATTATAAGAATGTTTTGTAATTGTAGATATGTAGGTATATACATTGCAGAAAGTAGTCCCACGGTGACAATAGCAGGTACATTTTTGTCACGAAGTCCAAATATTTCTTTTAAACAAATGGAACAACTTAAGCCCAGTAATGTTACTTGGAAAATAAGTATAGCTGTCCACATAATAATGGTGAGCCATTCCAGTCTGCCTATTGTTGTGGGATATGGATTGTGCAAAGGTAATTGGCTTAGGGCAAGTGATTGATTGACAGCAGTGTCTCCAAAAGTTCCTACAAATATCACATAAAAATTAAATATAAAATTGAGCATTGTTGCAAAGTAGAGAAGTATTTTCTTTGTGGCTTTTTTGGAATATTTAATACTCCCCATCATTATAAACAAAATCATAAAGTCGCCATATGCAAATGATGTTTTAAATAGTCCATTGAATATGGGGTATGCTCCATCGGGAAATAGTGGGAAAAGATTGATTATCTCTACTTCACCCATAGGATATAGTAATGTAAAAACTATTCCAATGGCGATTGGCCAGAAAAGTATTTCTATCATTCTGCCTATTGTTCTAAATCCTGTATTAAACATATATAGGAGTAGTAACATTAATGTTGTGACGAAAAATAATGGATTTAAGTTTTCGAATAGGGTTACTATATAGTAATCGTGTAGTTCTAGCATTGCTATAAGTAATTTAATGAGGAAGTAGAAGAATAGTAGAGTGTAAATTATGATAGCAACAGTTTTTGATAATGTGTTTTTTAACAAGTCAAAAAAAGACATTTCGGGAATTTTTTTGATTATAAGAATAATAACTAGTGTAGATAAAAAATCTATAATAAGTCCAAATAGTGCAACAATGTAACCGTTGTTGCCTGCGTAGTCACAAGTAAGAGCGGGCAGTACTGAAAATTTGAGTGCAACAGTGAAGATGATTAGAATTAAACTAGCTTGATTTGTTGATATCGTCTTTTCCATCTTTTCCTCCTAGTCTAATTAAATTTTTCTTGTTATTTTTTATCGACCTTGGGCGATACTTCATATTTGTAATGTCAGATTTGTAAAAAGCATCTTTTATATCGGTATCTACGAATGGAGCAAGTGGGGCAAAATATGCACTGCCATAGCTATCGAAGTCACATAGATATGTAATGATAAATAGCATAAGTGCTGTGATCCCAAAAAATCCTAAGAATGCGCCTGCAAGCGTAAATAAAAATCTTAGTGTGTATAATTGTGCTGCTTCGTCTGGGATACAATAAATGGTTAGTCCGGATATGGCTACAATCATAACTGATGGTGGAGAGATAAGTCCTGCTTTTACTGCGGTGTCTCCTAATATCAAAGCGCCAACTATAGAGAGGGCTAGTCCCAAATATTTAGGCATTCGCAAGCTTGCTTCGTATAGAATCTCAAAGAGTATTAGGACAAACAAAATCTCTGCAAAAGGAGTAAGTGGTAGCCCTTTGGTAGTATTGACGATAGTTATTAAAAATTTGAGAGGAATAGCTTTGTAGTGATGCATAACTATTGCTATGTAAATACCGGGGAGAAGAATTGAGACAAATATGCCAAATATTCTTATCCATCTTACAAATCCTGCTCGAATATGATTGGAGTAATAATCGTCCCCACTTTGTAAGTCTTCTACATATATAAATGGCACTGTAAGAACTATGGGTGAGCCGTCTACAATTATGGCAATTCTCCCCTCCAAAAGCTTGGCACACACGACATCTGGTTTCTCAGTATTGCCTATTTGTTTAAACATACTGTTTGGTCTTTCTTCTAGAAATCCTGCAATGTAATTGCTGTCAATAATCCCGTCTATATCTATCTTTTCTATTTTCTTTTTGACATTATCTACGATGTTTTTGTCAGCAACTTTATCAAGATATACAATTGTAACTTGGGTGTCAGTATGCTTGCCAACCTTGAGGTTTATCGTTCTAAAGTCGGGAGAAGCAAGGATTTTCCTTATCTCAGACAAGTTGGTTTTTAAGTTTTCTACAAATCCACTTCTAGGGCCTTTTAGCACAGAACTGGTAGGAGGCTCTTCTATAGAGCGTTCTTTGACTTGGTCTATGCCTAGAATAAGAGCTTCTGGGAGTCCGTTTACAAGTAGAATTCCTTTGCCTTTGAGAATATGCGACAAAATTTTCTGGCGGTCTTTTTCTATTTCAGTTTCGCTTATCAGTAAGATATTGTCTAGAGTTTGCATACTAGATATGGTTGTGTTTGTAGAAGTTAGTGGAGATATGACAAATTTCGAAAGAGATGATGTGTCGCTCAAGCCCACTAGATAGAGGATAGCGAATGTGTTTTTTTTGCCTATGATTTTTTTGCAAATCAGTTCATCACTATTGCCAAGTTTGTCTTTTATGTATTTAATATTTGCATCTATTTCTTTTTGCATAATCGATGTATACTTCCGTTTTTATTAATATATATATTTTGAGAAAAAGAATAAATTTTATGTAAGTACTTGCAAAAAGATTATTTATTTGATATAATTCCCTCGGTAGATAAAAATTTACTACTGCTTGGCGATTGAAAATCCAAGCCGAATTAGACCATAGGAGGTAAATTATGAACAAATATGAATTGCTTACAATCTTTTCTGCTAGTCTTAGTGATGAACAAAAAGATGCAATCGTAGAGAAGTACTCCAAACTTATGGAGAAAGATGGTGGCAAAGTTGAGCTTGTTAACAAGGCTAATCCTTGGGGACTAAGAAAATTGGCTTACCCTATCAACTATAAGAATGAAGGCTACTATGTATTGTATACATTTGAAGGTACTGCTGAAGTTGTAAAAGAAATCGTTTCACTTATGAGAATAGATGAGAACGTTCTTAGACAAATGTGTTTGCGTATCAACAAATAATTAGAATTTAGGAGTAATTAGTAATTATGAACAAATGTATTTTAGTTGGAAATCTAGTAAGAGATCCAGAACTTACAACTACATCAAATGGTGTAGCAGTATGTAGATTTTCTATTGCCGTATCTAGAAGATATGCTAATAGCGATGGAGAGAGAGAAACAGATTTCTTAAACATTGTTGTTTGGAGAAATTTGGGCGAGAACTGTCACAAATTCTTGAAGAAAGGTAGCAAAGTAGGCGTAGTTGGCAATATCCAAAGCAGATCTTATGACGCTACTGATGGAAGCAAAAGATATGTAACAGAGATAGTTGCAGAAGAAGTAGAATTCTTGTCTACTAAGTCTGCTGACGATACAACAAAAGTTGCTAGTGAAGAAGTATCTAAACTTCAACCTATCGATGATGACGGCTTGCCATTCTAATTGATTATTAACTTTTTGAGTGCCAAAAAGTTACAAAAACCATTGGGGGATTGAGATTTCCCCCAAACCCCTTGAAACTCTTTACAAGAGGTTGAATTTAAATAATATTCTATATTGATTTATAAAATTAATTTGCATTGATAGAAATTTATTTAAAGAAAATGTATTGATTGATATTAACTTTTTGAGTGTCAAAAAGTTACAAAGTTTAAAAGACCTTTAAAAAAATTATAAAAGGAGAAGATTATGAGCGAAGAAGTTATGGAAACTGCTGTTGTA
>CAZIRR010000006.1:0-22046 GCA_964541825.1 uncultured Christensenella sp.
CCCGCCGAGCCTCGTGATGTTTGTATCTCTCCATCGCTATGATTGTGGATATGAGCTAGTGGGGTATGACACTTTTATAGTGCCTAAAAGTGTCCAAAAGACATTGGGGGATTGAGATTTCCCCCAAACCCCTTGAAACTCTTTATTTATATGGTTGTTATTGAAAATATAATAGACATTATTGTGGTTGCGTAATCGAAGATTTGTCACGTACCTGCTGAGGAATATCTGGTTTGTCACAAATGAGTGTGATAGGGTTTACAAAAGCTCAAGCAAGATATCGAATTGGTCATTGGCAATGGTGGTGATAGTTGGCAGATATTTGCAAGTCGGTCTAAGCATCATATACAAGAGAAATAGTCGTATGATATCTATTTGATTATTTTTGCAAATTTTCGAAAATTCGCATTCGTCATTTATATCGTGCGGTGGTATGGTTGGTGGATTGGGAGTATGTGGTGGTATGTTTGGCGAATTTGGGTTAAACGGAGAGGTGTTCGGCAGATTGGGACTACTATGTGTAGATGTATTCGGCAGATTGGGACTATGCGGAGATGTATTTGGTGAATTAGGGCTATGCGGAAATGTATTTGTCGAATTTGGGCTATACTGAGACTGAGGATATGGTTGTGGTGGTCTATGTGGTGGCTGAGGCATACCAAATATCCTATTTAAATTGTTATTCAAGTTCTCATTAAGCGATTTAAGAGCATTATATAGACGATTGC
Source organism: uncultured Christensenella sp. (assembly GCA_964541825.1). Taxonomy (GTDB): domain Bacteria; phylum Bacillota; class Clostridia; order Christensenellales; family UBA1242; genus UBA11490. The sequence goes on from CAZIRR010000006.1 coordinate 729, forward strand.
CTTGCGTGGGAGAGTTTCGCTTAGACGATTTTGGGAGAGTGTCGGCATTATTATCTTCGCTATTTTCGATATTATCTATGTAATTATTGTTCTCGGGCGTGCTATTGGAATTGCTACTTTCGAGATTGTTGGAAATGTTGTTTGTATCATCATTTTGACGATTATCTACTATATTGTTTTCGCCATTCGGAGAGTTATTTGCCGAATTGCTTGTATCTCCATTTTGGAGATTTTCTGACGGAGTATTGATTTGAGGGGAAGAAGATATGTCATCTGTGGCCTTTGGGGAGTTATTGTATAGGGGATTTTCGCTACTATCATTATATGTATCTTGTAAGGTATGGCAAAAGTCATCTGGCGAGAGTTTTTTGGGTGGATTGTGTGGGAGATTTGTGCGATCCCCCATTTTTTTGATTTTATGCAAAAATTGGCTATGATTGGCATTAATTAATTTCTCTAGGTCGGCAATGCTAGAGGCTAGCTTGTCGATAATGGGTGAATATTTGCCGTCTGAATTATTGCTTTTGAGTGCGTCTAGCTGATTATTCATTTTGACTAGCAATTCGTGGAGGTCTTCAGTTTCTTGTGCTTGCATTTTTTCGTAATTTTGTTTCATAAGTGTATATTCGTGGTCACTTGGACTGCAAAAATCTTGATATTTCATAAATCACCTTCCCTTTCATTTAAATATTCAAGCAATCGTAGAGGTACGTCTTTATTGACTTCAAAGGCGGGGTCTACATATTCTATGGGTACTGGTGTGGGTGCAGTAGATGGTGCAATTTCTATAGTAAATGCAGGGACTTTGAGATATAGACTTGCCCAATCACTGTATCCTCCTACACTATTTTCTGTCTTGATGGGCGTGTAACCATTGATAGACGATATGTACTCGGCTATCTCTCGGTCTCTAGCTAATTCTTGAGGACTAAGCAAATCGAAACCATAATATATGACATCGCCCTTTGTGTGAAAACTAAGTGTAAGACTAGGTCGTATCCTGTAGCTGAAATCTATTAGATTGCGGACTTCTCTCTCACTCTCGGGATAAAATCCTACAAAATTGCCGGACGCAGGGCAAAATACATTCTGACTGCCCTCTCCCCAAAGTGCATCAAAATTGACATTGAGGTCTACCGCCATTATATCTGCTTTCCATTGAGAAAAGTCACTATTTTCGCCATTTATTTGCAATAAATAATTACGGAAATTTTCGCAAGGCACAAAGTCCACTCCATCTAGTACTAGCCTAGCACCATCGGGATTTGATAGGGGTACTATATATATCCCACCGTCAATGTCTTTTTGGCTAAGATATTCAATCATTTTGATTAAAACTAAAGTGCTGGGATATTCTCTAGCATGAATGCCTCCCTCTATAAATATCTGTCTGCCGGTGTAATTGCCTAAATGTACACCATATATGGGCTGACCTAGTGTGGAGTACCCTGTGATAAAAAAGTCTAGACCGTCTATAGTAGATAGTGCTACTATCTGAGAATTAAGCTCTTCGAATGTCATTTCCCCTCGCAAATGTTTTTTATTTGTAAAAGATATATGCAGGGATTGGGGGAATTTGTGCCAAAGGGGGCCTCCCAAAAATAAACTCCTATATATTATATATATTTACAAAAAAAATAATAATTTTTCAAAAATATACAAAAATCGTTTGGAGATTTGCAAATCTTTATGTATAATTTGGTATAAGTAAAAATTCAAGGAGAATGTTTTATGGAAAAAACAACCAAAAAAAGAAAGGCTAAAAAGGGCCTTAAGAAACGTATTGGTTTGATAGCAATTGGTGGTTTGAGTTTGGTACTTACAGTGTGTCTATCGGTAGGCGCGACCCTTGCATGGTTTGCAGGCTCTACACACGCTGACAAGAGTTTGTTTATGGGCGGACCAGTTTATGTAGAAATGGCTGGTAGCGATGCTGAATGGAAAGGTGGCTCTGGCAACCTAGATATCACTTCTTTCGAGAGAGGTATGGGTACTGTAGGTGATGAGAGTGGCATATTGTTGCCAGGTCAAAGATTCAATATCTATAGCCAAGCAAGAGTATACTCTACTAGCACTTCTGGTGCAGTAAGTCAAACTCCAGTAACAAATACATCAAGCGGGGCTGATACAACTAATACATCTAATACAAATACTAGTGGCCAACATTTGACTTCTTCGGGTTACAAATCTAGTACTACATCATCTGTACTACGTGCAAGATTTAGTGTAGAAGTAGAATTCGACCCATCAGTGGGCTTCAACAACTTCACAGGTACTAATTACGCATCTAATTACCCTACTCAATCGGGTGCTTACAAAGGCGAAGTTGGTCAAAAAGATGGTAGCGTCGCACTAGCTACAGGAGATGGCTTGAGCTGGACAGCTGCATTGGTTACAAATGAAAATTTGAAATTAATAGCTAATGACGGTGGTAAATATACCGAAGATGCTCGTAGAGATGCCGTTCTAACTACAGAAGCCGGCACAAGAGATAATCCTAATTATGACGAGGACTCGGATGATGAGGACAAAAAGAATCCAACAATAGCTATAGAATTTACAAGTGATACAACTACAAAGGCTGAATTGGAAGCAATCAAAGCTGGCACTAAGAAATCTATCTATAGCTGGAAGTTCGTTTCCAAGGGTGTATATGAAGATCCGACATTGACTGCTACAGCAGGAGAAAATCTAACAAATGCTACACCAGGTGGCATTGGATATACAGGTACATGCAAATACATTCAAATGAGCGCACCATTTGATGGTAAAACAAAAGTTGAAGGCTCAAATAGTGTATACTATGGTGTATGGGTGCTAACTGAAGGCAGTACTAAATATTTGCAAGAATCTGATTCTTTCTACAAAGCAAGATGTAATAACTATATCCAAACATACGTAGAAGAATATCCTACAGAATATGGTGATTTCACAGAGAGAACTGTTGGTGATAGTTTGCAAGCTCTAGAAAATGCTCTAAACAACTCATTTGTCAACCTAGTTAATGACTCTTCTAATGCAATGATAGCAGGCTACCTAAAAGGTATGACTGTTGATAGTGATACAGGAATAATGACCTATACTCCAAATGGTTCGACACATACTGACCCACTTGAATCTGTAAGTAACTGGAACGGTGTCCAAGGTTCTATCTGGACTGGCGATTGTTCTTGGTTGTACATCGATCCTACAATTGGTAATGATACCAATACAAGCGAACTATCTACCAGTACAGGTGGCTGGTGGTATCTAGTAGAATGTGACAATGGACAAGTTGGTGAATATAGTATCGCAGGTGTCAAAGGTGCAGATGACAACAAAGTAAACAAAGTTGTTGATAATAAATCAGAAACTACTACAGATGGTACAGGCAATACCATTCAAACAAACACTCCTATATATACTCTAGGTGCTATCCAAAGAAAGACTGTAAAATCTACTAGCACAGAGCGTTTAAATGCTAAACTTTATGAAATCAAACCTGATCAAAGTGGTGATACTATAAGCGGAAGCAGAGCAGGAGCTAGCAAGGTTACTTCTTATCAATTCCCATTCGTAAATGGTAGTGCGGTACTAGCAGGTGACGAACTTACAAATATCTTCGCTAATGCGAAAATAACTGTTAAGATCAGTTTCCAAGCAATCCAAGCATTCTTCCCATATACAACATCTATTGATGGCTTGACTTATAAGAATACACTTCTAGGTACAGCAAAAGCGCTAAATATTGCCAATGCAATACCTATCTACAATGAAGCATTCGACTACTATGAAAATACAAATGCTAATAGTATAGCGAACTTATAATTTGTGTTTGGCAAAGTTAAATTTTATTTAACTTTGTAGATAAAAAAGTCCTAAAATTTAGGGCTTTTTTTATCTTCTGCAATTATGACTATAATTGCAGAAACACAAATTGAAATAACCTCAGTTTTGCTTGAATATACCTGTCGGTGCATTCAGACAAAACTTTCGGTTATTATAATCAATATTTATTGAGGACATAATGAGGTGATAGGGTGTATAGGCATAGAAGATTAAGTTTTATATAGACTGCAATTATGACTATAATTGCAGAAACACAAATTGAAATAACACCTTTGGGAATAATATAAAAAAAGAGGTATAAAAATATTTGTTTTTTGGCTTTTTTGTGTTACAATTTAAGAGAAAGATATGAAGTGAGTGTGTGATTGAGGAATGAAAGGATATTTTGGTGAATTTGGCGATAAATTGAAAGAATCCGCACTATCTGTTGTGCCGTTTTTTGCAATTATTTTGGTTTTGTACTTTGTTTTTTTGCCATTTGGTTTGTGGTCGTTTTTGGGTTTGCTTGTGGCAACTTTGATAATGATATTTGGTATGTCGTTATTCAATGTAGGTGTGGATATGTCTACTATGAAGATGGGAGGGTACATAGGCTCGCACTTATCCAAGAGCAGGCGACTTACTTTTATGTGTGTGCTTAGCTTTGTTATGGGGTTTATTGTCACTATTGCAGAGCCAGATTTGATGGTGCTTGCCGAGCAAGTGCCGGGAATTTCGAGCAAGTGGATTATACTAATTACTGTATCTGCTGGTACGGGAATATTCCTTTTGCTATCGACTATTAGGACGATTTTTAGACTTAGTATTCGAACAATGCTTATTATTAGTTATGCTATTGCATTGATACTTTGTATATTTGCACCAGTCAATTTTTTGCCACTTGCATTTGATACTATGGGAGTGACGACTGGGTCGGTTTCTGTACCTTTCATTATGGCTTTTGGGCTAGGTATTTGTGCTGTGCGTGGTGGCAAAAACAACCAAGAAGACGGATTTGGGCTTATTGCTCTAGCCTCTATTGGCCCAGTAATTGCCATATTAATAGTGAGTATGTTTATGCAAGGGTCTGCCTCTACCGACAGCAATATTGTCGAATTGGTGACGAGTGGCAGTGAGTATTTAAGCTCCCTTGGTGGCAATCTGCTATCTTATCTAAAGGAAGTTTTCATAGTTATTATTCCTATATTTGTATTCTTTTTGATATACAATTTTATATTTCTCAAGTTGCCCAAAAGCGCCTTGTTTAGGATATTTATTGGACTTTTATATACATATATAGGGCTAGTTATATTCTTGGTGGGGGTAAGTACTGGATATTTGCCTACAGCAGGGATACTGGGCAAGACGATAGCTGGCAACGGCACTAAATGGTGGCTGATTCCTATTAGTCTTATTATGGGATTTACAATGGTATTTGCTGAGCCAGCAGTTCACGTCCTAAATAAGCAAGTCGAAGATATTACTGGTGGCGTTATTTCCAATAAGTCTATGCTGATAGGGCTTTCTATTGGGGTAGGAATTGCTATGCTTATTATTGTAGCAAGGGCATTATTTTCAATATCATTTATGTGGATATGCCTACCCTTGGTGCTTATACTTGTTGTGTTGTCTATATTTACACCCGACTTATTTGAAGGGATAGCTTTTGATAGTGGTGGGGTGGCAGCAGGCAGTTTGACGGCGTCATTTGTACTGCCATTTGTCATAGGAGTATGTGAGACTATGGGGCTAGACAGTATGCTTTTTGCATTTGGGTCTATAGCTATTGTGGCTATAATTCCTACTATTGTTATTCAAATTATGGGCATTAAATACCAAGCATATTTAAATAAACACAAGCATACAACCAAAGAGAAATCTTCTGATATTCACATTATAGAATTTGAGTAAAATCTGGGGAAAAATAAATACGAAATCCCCCAAAAAATACAATTATTTGAGGAAAAAATGAAAGGAAATATAAAAAAAATCAAATCACCATTGAAATTGATAATGTCTTTTACCGACAGAGATGTGGGAAAAGATATAGAGGAATATTTGGCTAGTGAGCATATGAATGGCGGGATAGTTTTAAGAGGTAAGGGTACGGCAGAGAGCAATATTGCCGATATCTTTGGATTTGGGATAGATGACAAAGACATTATTGCCACACTCATTCCTACTAACAAGGTAGACAAGATACTTGCTAATATGCGAAAGATTAGTGGCATAGAGAAAGACAATTACGGCTTGATATTTGTCATAGATTTGCAGAGTGCAAGCAGTAATTTGCTAGAATATTTGGATATAAAGGTAGGTAATTGATATGGATAGAATCGCAAAAGAATTAGCTGGCAAAAATGCTAGCGAATATGATTTGATAGTAGCCATAATTGGCAGAGGCTTTGCTGATTATGTAGTTTCTGCGGCGAGAGAAAGTGGTGCAACGGGTGCTACCATTATTTATGGCAGGGGTACGGCAAATAGCGATAATTATGTATTGGGTGTATCTCTACAGCCAGAACGAGAAATTGTCTTGATCCTTGTCAAAAATGATGACAGACGCAAAATTATGCAAGCTATTTCTGACAAAACTAGTCTAATGGAAGAGGGCAGAGGTTTTTGTTTTAGCATACCAGTAAGCGAAGTTTATGGCATCAAGAGGGTATCTGAGCAGAAAAAGGAGCAAGACCGCAAAGCGAGGGAATTGAACAAGCAAATGAAACTAGAGAAAAAAAATCAAGCAAAAGGCTTGTAAACAAGAGATAATTCCAGAAATATTGGATAGGATATTGCTAGCCAGTATTAGATATTAGTTACGATATTATTTGATAATATTAGGCACAATATTGCTAAATTGCTAAATAATAAAGTATCGAAAGAAAAGAATATAGAGAGTACATAAAAATTGCCTATGGAAAAAGTAGAAGTATTATCTCCAGTAGGAGACAAGGCGGGTTTTTTTGAGAGTATTCGTAGTGGGGCGGACGCAGTATATATGGGTTTGCCCAAATTTAATGCTCGTATGAAAGCGGAGAATATTACTCTAGAAGACTTGCCCAATTTAATAAGATATGCACATCTAAAGAATGTAAAAGTCTACATCACCATGAACACTATTCTCAAAAATAGTGAGATATCCCAAGCGGTAGCTATGGCTGGGGATTGTTTAAATGCGGGTGTAGACGCTTTTATTGTGCAAGATTTGGGTTTGATTTCTAGTCTAAAAAATGCATATCCAGATATTATTTTGCATGGCAGTACTCAACTAGGTGTACACAATGTTCTAAGTGCCCAGGTTGCCAAAGATTTGGGGCTGACAAGAGTGGTGCTTTCTAGAGAGTGTACAATAAATGATATTGCAGAAATAAAAAAGAATGTTGATATAGAATTGGAAGTATTCGTGCAAGGTGCCAATTGTGTATGTTTCTCGGGCAATTGCTATTTGAGTAGTATCAAATGTGGCGCTAGTGGCAATAGGGGTGAGTGCAAACAATTGTGTCGTTTGCCATATACTCTAAGTGATGGCAAAAAGTCGGTGCGAGGATATACTCTTAGTCCTAGAGATAATTGTTTATTGAACAATCTACAAGAACTCATATCTATAGGTGTATCATCTCTCAAGATAGAAGGCAGACTTAGAAATATAGGATATATCAAAGTGGCCACATCAGTCTATCGCCAAGCGGTGGACGGGATATATGCGGGAGAGCGGGTTGACATTGCTAGTGCCAAAAGTTGCTTGAAAAGAGTGTTTGCTAGAGGAGAATATGTAAGTGGATATAATGATGGCAACAATATAATAGATGTAGATAATAACAATCATCTAGGTGTAAAAATTGGCAAAGTAAAAAGTGTAATTCCTTTCAAAGATATCTACAAGATATGTATTCAAAATGATAGATCGGCTCAAGGTCAAAACTTGCATTCAGGAGATGGTTTGAAATTTAAGAATGGCAACAATATTGTTTCACTTGGCGTCGGAAATGTAGACATAAAAGACAATAATATATATGTTTATGGCAAAAACAGGGTAGATATTGACAGCGATGTGTATTTATCGAAAGATACTAATTTAGAAAACGAAGTGCTTGACCTATCTAAATATAGGCCTCTAGAAATAACTGCAAAAGTAATTGCGGGCGAGAAGATATGTGTGAATTTTAGGTCGGGAAATACCTCTTGCGAATACATAGGCGACATTGTGGAGAAGGCAATGAAAAAAGCTATAAGTGTAGAAACTATAGCAGAACAATTAAGCCGAGTAGACAGAGAAATATTTGCCACTCCAACTTGTGAGATAGATAGTCGTGAAGGGTTTGTGTCTCTTTCGTATCTAAATGAAATCAGACGACAACTAAGTGATAAATTAATGAATAAATTAGTTCAAAGAGATGAATTATCTGCCAAAGAAATTTTGGGCGATAATAGCGAGAATGTTGTTTCTAATTCTTGCAAAACAAAAGGCAATGATTATGCTATCCAAGATATCTCTTTTAAGCAAGATTTTGATAATAATCAAGATTTGGTTTTTGTGCCAAGTTTAGTGGGCATTGTTGATGAGAATTGCGATATTGGAAGCCTTCCAAAAGATTTTGATTGTCTCATTCTTTCACCAAATGTATATAGTCAAGACGTGATAAAGAAATTCTATGATAAGTACCAGAAGTATTACAAAGCACCGCTACTTGTGAGTTTGCCGATGATTGCTCGCAGTGGAGATATTGAGATTGTCGAAGATATTGTGAGTGCTTGCCAAAATATGAATGTTATATGGGTAGCAAACAATATATATGGCTTATATTTTGCACGTAGTCATAGAGTGTGGGCGGGTGCAGGATTGAATATTATAAATAATGCCAGTGCCAAGTGTGTGCGAGATTTGGGTGCGGAAGAAATAATAGGCTCGTATGAGAAATGGACAAACAGGTGCGAGGGGACGTACAAAATATCCAATTTCCCACTTATGACCATTACTTCTTGTCCGACTAAAGTTTTGTACAAAAATGATTGTGCCAATTGTAAATATTTGCCGTTTGTCAAGTATACAGGAGATACCTTTGGTCTAAAGGTAAGAAGAATCAAAATAAAGAATTGTTATTTTGAATTGATTGATGACAAATATTCTGCGAGTGGCATCAAAAATGGTGCAAATGTAATTGATTGTAGATTTTAGAGACAAAAAGATATATTTTATTGACAAAAAGTTCAGTTTGGCGTACAATTACAGACGATTAGTGTTTGAGAGGGAAATATGTGTCAAGTAAATACGTTTATGTTCAAAGAGGGAGATTTGGACGTAGAAAAATTAATGAATATAATTGATATCTTTAGAGAAGAGGGATTTACAAATTTTTATGAGTATTCCAATCCTAAGCTTAGGAATATTCGTAGAGATCTTAGGCTTTTTGCTTGTGGCAATTTTTGTGATTGCGGGAGTGTAATCACCAAGAAAGTAATTGTCGATGAAATGATGGAGAAGGCGGAGAGTGAAAAACTAATATCTATTATTAAACGCACTTGTGACCTGGTTGGCACGACATATCTATTTTCACATTGGTACAAAGGCAATAATGACATTGCTAGAGAAAGAGTGATTTTGGAGAGGGCTCCCAAGGTTGTAAGTGTGCAAGATTTGAGTGAGCAGACCTTTAGAGATATGTTTTATAATGAAGTTTTGGAGATAAAAAAATAGAGTTCTATGATATTTAGAACTCTATTTTATTTAGTGCATTGACAAGGGCTACTTTTTCGGTGGTGGACAGATGTGCTAGTGCAGAAGTAATAATTTTTTTGTGAGCTTGTTCTCTTTTTTTTCTAATATTTACACCAGTCGTGGTTAGGAATATTTTGACTTGTCTTTTGTCGTCTTCGTCTTTTTCTTTTGAGATATATCCTTTTGACATAAGTCTATCCAAATTAGTGGTGAGAGTGCCCGGTGTGATATTGAGTATACTAGCAATATTATTGGCGGTATTAGTTTTGTTTTTGGTGGTGCTAGCGATAGCATCTAGAGTATGAAATTCTTTAAGTCCCAATTCGCCTATGTTTTTCAATACTTTTTCTTCGCTAGTAATAATTTTGGAGTATGCGCTTATCAAAATCTCTTCTAATATTATATCTAAATTATCCATATTCCCCATTACTCTTGTATCCAACCTGCTTCTAACATTACTTCTCTTATACTTTCTCTAAATCCTACTTTGACTGTACCTATAATTATCAAGCAATCCCTAATGTACTCTACGTCGCTATTGATTTCTTCGTCATCTTTGCTTTCATACAAATCTGGATTGTTGTCCACGACCACCATATCTCTTTTTAGGCTAGAAATTAATTTGATTTCTCTATTATATTTCTTTACGCAAAAATCAATACATTCTATAGCTTCGCTTTGGACGTAATTGTATACATAATGGTCAAGAATGAGTATCTCATTGACGATTTCGTTTACGCTACGCAAATTTTTGTAGAGATTGAAAAATTCCAGCAATACTTCATTCATGTGTCCTTCCCTCCGATTCCAATATTAAAGTAAAGGGGCCGTCTAGATGTGTATCTATTTGCATATCTTCTCCAAAATTGCCTATAGCAACGTGGAGATTTTGTGCTTTCACTTCTTCTATGAGAAGATTATATAAATCAAGCGAAAAGTCTTTCTTGCCTGCGTGAATAAAGTCGGGACGATGGCCTTTTTTGGTCTCTCCTTGCAGAGTGAAATTGCTTACAAGCATTACATCTGCGTGTACGTCCAAAAGAGACAAATTGGTCTTGCCAAGGTTGTCTTCAAACATTCTAAGTTGTGCCAATTTTTTGGCTAGATATTTAGCGTCATAAATAGTGTCGTTTTCGTGAACTCCTACAAAGGCTAGGACTCCGAAGTTTATTTCGCTTCTAAAGTCTCCACTCTGCAATCTTGCCCACTTTACTCTCTGCATTAAAATTTTCATTATTCACCTAAAAAATGTACTTTGTAAGATTTCATTGCATTTGCAATGCATTCTTCGGCTTTTTCTCTTCCACCAGTTTCCAAAATTTCTACGGTTTTGTTTTCTAATTGTTTGTAGACAGTCAAGAAATGTCTAAGCTCGTCCATAATGTGTGATGGCAATTCGTTTACATCTCTATAGCCGTTGTATTGAGGGTCACCAAATGGTATGGCAATTATTTTTTGGTCGCCTTCATTCCTATCTTTCATATCCACTACGCCTATTGGAAAACATCTAACAAGGCTCATCTTCTCTATAGGTTGACTACAAAGTACAAATACATCTAGTGGGTCATTGTCGTCCCCATAGGTAAGAGGAATAAATCCATAATTCATAGGGTAGTGAGTTGATGTGTATAGGACTCTATCTAGGATAATTAGTCCTGTTTCTTTGTCCAATTCGTATTTGTTTTTACTCCCATGTTCTATTTCTATGCAAGCTACAAAGTCGTTTGGCTTTATTCTTTCTGCATTGATGTCTCTCCAAATATTCATAATGTCTCCTAATTTAAATTTTTTTGTAATATCATACAATTATATAATAAATTGGGAAAAAGGCAAACTTATTTTGGAGGTTTTTGCATAAATTAAAATGAAGAAAAACTTAATGAAAAAAATTAACTAAAAAGGAATGTGAAGGTGTTGCAAAAAAATACAATGTACTTTTGTATAATAATTTGTAGTTTATATCGAAATTATTGTATCAAATATTTGAAAAATACATATTTTTTTGATAAAATAGATTTGAAAATTTATTAGTGGTGAGAGGTCGGATATGGACTATATAACACTTGGTTTAAATATAGCGCTTGCTGTTTTTGTGGGATTTGGCATAATTTTTGGGCTTATTAGAGGGCTGAGAAAGACTGCGAGCAGAGGTATATTTTTGATAATTACAGCAATCATTCTTTTGTTTGTAACTATACCTATTACAAATGCATTGCTTCAAATCAAATTGAATGTAGATATGACAATAGAAGAAAGTACACTTGTAGGATATCATAGCATTAATGAGTGTGTGGAATTTCTAGTCAAGTGTATGTTTGGCGAAGATTTTTATACCCAAAATCCAGAGATTGTAAATGTAGTGATTGCTCTGCCTACTGTGTTTATAAATGCTATTGTGTATTTATTGCTATTTATTTTGTGCAAATATTTGCTACTTCCTTTGAATTATATCTTTTATAGACTTACTTTTGCTCCAAGAAAGAGAAAAGAGAAATATGGATTTAGTTCTTTTGATAATGATTTTGACTTTGATGAAGTGGATAAGAAAATGTTGGCAGAATCAAATACGCATAGTGATAATGCAGGCGAAGATAATGTGTTTGACCAGGTGGAAAATGAAGTTAAAGATGGTAAAACTACCCAAGACCTCTCGACTGCACCTTTGCACGCAATAAAAGATGCGAACGAAGAAAGAACATATAATGATAGTCATCAAACGTTGTTTGAAAATTCTAATAATATTGAGACAAATAATGCTTCAAATGATATTACCATTAATGACGATGAGAATGCTCAAAATAAAGATATTAATTCTTTGGAAGAGCAATTTGGCAAAGAAGGATTGTTTATTAAGGAAGAAATAGAAACCCCAGAAGTACATAGTGTTGTCCAAGAAAATTTCGACAAACCTTCCAAAAAAGATTTGAGAAGAGCTAAGAAAGAAGAAAAGAAAAAGGCAAAATTAAAATACAAAAAACACCGTCTGCTTGGAGGTTTGGTTGGTGGATTTGTAGGAATGTTTATAATGGTGAATGTTTGTATGCCTATATATGGGATTATGAATATTGCAAGAGATGTAAACAAAGTAAAAATATCAAATTTAAGTGAAGAAGAAGTTTCTTTGGACAATGCAACCAATGGAATGTCAGGACAAATAATATCTGCATATGATAATTCGATATTTTATCCTTTCTCCAAATATTTGGGAATAGAAGGCCTTTCACTTGCAGAATTTGACTTGATTACTTCCACTACTGTAAATAATAAAAAGATTAAATTGCGTGGCGATGTATCTAGTTTGATTACAACTGTTGTCAAAGCAGATACGTTGGTGGGGAAATACAAAACTTATGCCCCTAATGGTCAATTGTCCGAATTGGACGAAGTTCAATTGACTACACTTCTTGCAGATTGCAAAGATTTATTAAATTATGCCAAAAAAGTGAATTTGGTAGATTGTGTGGCAGATTATATCATTCCAGTTGCTTGTACAATGCTAGTCAATGATGGCACACAATTCTCAGATAACGATGTTGTCAATAGACTAGCAATCAATGCTTTGGAGTCGCTCGCAAAGAGTAATAATATAAATGTTTTTGATGAGACTTGTGCAATACTAGATTTGGCTGAATATTTAAATAATCAAGGGGTACTTATCAAAATAATCAAGGGCAATTTTGATGACCCTATAGCAATAGTCAAAAGTCTAGATGATGATTTCGGTAGTACTTTTACATCTAAACTATTCGAATTGCAGACTGTCAAGGTTACTATGCCATATGTGCTTAATATTGCATTGAATATTCTTGAACAATCTATCAATTATGGATATGTAGAAAATGACTATAGTCAGAGTATCGAAGATATAAAATCAAGTATATCGAATTTTGTGCAAGAGAGTATAAATATAGCAAAAACCATAGATACATCTTCAAATATTTATCTAACAACGCAGAGTTTACAGCCATTGGGTAGACTTTTGCAAACAGTCAAAGTATCGGGAATTGTTAATAGTGAAACATATCACAATTTGATAGACTATGCCGTTACACAATTGCAGAGTTTGTTGAAAGGCTTGCTTCCAGAAGAATTAGAAGATTATTTGATAGACGAATTTATAGCCAATATAGCCAAGGTGGATAGATGGGACGAAGAAATGAACAAAATCTCTTCTGCTATTTTGAAACTTAGAGATAGAGAAAATGGTATTCTAGGAGATGTTGTAGATGGCGAAGATTTGAGAAAAGGCACAACAATAAATGTTGTAATGAAAGAGAGTGTTTTTGCAAATATTGGTGAGGCATTAGATGTCTTAGAAGGTACAGTATTATTTGGTGCAGTCTCCCACAAAGAATTAGATGGTCAAGATTTTACAGTGTCAGGGACGATAAGTATGTTTAGTTCTTTGCTTGATTATGTAAACTCTTCAATATTAAAAGATGTATCAAGTACATCATTGCAAAAAATGACTGATGTAGTTGATATGATGAAGTCAAATCTAATTAAATCAGACCACGTATATAGTAGCGACAATTCATTTTGGTCGTATGAAATGGAGAATATATCTACTCTTGTAATAGAAGTGTACGATATGTTGAAATCGGGCAAATTTGATGTAACCGAAGAATGTGGCAAAGGTTTGGACAAAGCCAAAAATACTACTATTTTAAAAAATGATTCTACACTTAAATTTATGAGTGTGGCACTAGACATTGTCAAAGATAGTGTTCTTGGGGAAGATTATGAATATAACGATGGAAGTGATACGTCAAAACCACAAGTTTTAAATGACAAAATTTATGAATTGTTTGTAGAAGTGCAAGACAACTTGGAAAAACAAGCGACTAAGGATCAAATGAGGAAAGATTCACAATTTTGGCAAAAAGAATTTGTATATTACAAAAATCTCCAAAACATTGCTGAGAATTCTAGTAAGTTAAGTTCAATTGACGATGCTGTTGATTTGGCAGTGGAATTGGATAATGTAATGAATAGTTTCACTATTCCTAGTGAGCCAATTTTTGATATAGTATCTTTTGCTATTAAAAATATCAAAAAAGATAATGCAACTACTCAATTAGATGAGGCTATCAATGATGTAATAGACAATATTGCCGATAGAATGAATATGCAGAGTTTGAGTGATAGTGGCATATTGGATAGCAATGGCTTTGATGATTTCTGGCAAATAGAATTTGGACATTTATCAAGCATTATGAATATTAAATTTCAAGATGATGGAGATTACAAAGTAAAAGATAACCTAGAAGATATCGGTAACGAACTAGACAAAGTAGTGTATGGCTACAATGTAATAGATGAGGTATCGGGCGAAAACAAGAATGTAAGGAAATCATATTTATTGTATTCAGAAGACTTAAGAAATGTATTGGCAAGCGCTATTCCAGAAGTGAAAGAGAGCATAACTGGGTCGTTTGCTAATGATATCGCAGGATATATCGAGACGGCACTAAATAGTATCGGGGATAATATCGAAGATACTACCAAAATTACCAATGTTAGTTTCAAAAAAGAGCTTACACATATGCAGACGCTAGCAAATTTGCCAGTGTCTAGCGACTTGCTTAAATATCCTACAAGCACTTTGAGTGACGAAGATCAAAAACAAGAATATATTCAAGCTCAATTAAATGCAAACAAACAGACATTAAATGCATTGGGAACACAATTGGATAGTATTGCTTATGCTTATGAGAAATCGGGAGATATATATAAATATACCGACAAAATAAATGCGGATACCTCGACTAATTCCAAATTTATTACAAGAGGAATAATTAATCAACTAATAATAGATATTTTTAATATTGCCAAAGTTGACACAACTGATTTTCCTGCAAACGACGACGAATTGACTAGTGAACAAAAGGAACAAAAGGCTTATAATAAGTTAATTGATTCTATCCAAAAAAATATTGGTACTGTTTCAAATAATGACAAAGTTATGTCGTGGCAAAGGGAATTGAGCTTTGTAAATAACTTAATCAAAATGAATAGTGGAGTGAAGTACACTTTGGATACTGTGGCAGAAGAAGTTGGAAGTAATCTAGATGCCATAGCTTTTAATCTTAATGGCAATAACGAATTTGACGATGTTAAATACAATGGTGAAAATGAGTGTACATATATCCCAACATATTCTACAACTCCTGCTACGCCAGGTAGTGAGGATAGTTATACATTTAGTGGCAATAGTTTGTTTGTTTCGAGAGATAGCATTTCTATATTGGTGGCAAGTTATTTGGATAGAATAAAAGTGACAGCAAGTAGCGATGGCTCTAGCGATAGTGAGAAAGACAGTCTTATCAATAGCATAATAGAAAATTGCTCTGAAAAGGTGGCAAAAACGAACGACGATTTGACGGCTACAAATAGTATTGATAGCAATATAAAAGCATATTATAGCAAGTATGAGACTTGTTTTAGCGATGTTAAAAACATTAAAGATGAGATTGATAATTTGTCGGTGTCGGATAGCGTGAATAATGTTGGCAAAGATTTAGAAGAAGAGACGGCTAGTGCTATAGATAGTTTACTATCTGAATACCAGACAAAACCTGTAATGGGAATACTTCTTACTAGACGTTTGGCAAATCTAATTCTTCACAAGATTGGCACACCAGTAGATTCTGCACTTGCGGATGAAAGTACTGTAAATACTTATTATAATGATTTGAAAAAATATTATAGCAATCGCAATAATGCAAATAATGATGAAGATGGCGAATACTATGTAACGAATGATTCAACTATTGAAGCAACTCAATATCCAAACCCATTCAAAACTCTTTACGGAAAAATAGAGGAAATGAGTAATAATGAGTAATTAGGAATTTGATTTCTAAGCAACATAATAGAAAAAAGACACTTATACGGTGTCTTTTTTATGTCTATATTGTTTATGATTAAATTGTTTGTTTCTACAATGCTTATCTTTGAATTATTTATTTTTGTCCAAGATATTTTGCATAAATTCAAGTAGTTCGTGGCGGTAATCGTCACTTTGCAATCCTGCAACAATATTCCCTTTTACAAATCCTAAAGGATTGCCAAAATCAATTCTTTCGCCAATGATTAGTTTCCCGCATAAATCATTATTTGCTATTAGCTCGTCAAAAGCATCGGTTAGATATATTTCGCCATTGCTATGCATATTGCAAGCGGATAGGGCATCAAAAATATTGCTTTTGAATACTCCACCGCCAGTGTAAGAGATATCGCTAGGAGAATTGTCGATGCTTGGCTTTTCTACAATTTTATTTATGTTTAGTCTATTGTTTTCTTGGCTTAATGCTACCATTCCGTATTTGACACATTCTGCCAATGGGACTTGTCTTAGAGGCAATATATTACTGCCAGTTTTTTGGAATTCTTGAAGTAATTGCTGAGTAAAACTTTGACCTATTATTAATTCGTCAGGATAAGACAATACAAAAGGCTCTTCTCCCACAAAATTTTTGGCTAGACTTACAGCATAGCCTGTGCCACGAGGGTATATTTGACGTACAAAGGTGATATTTACATCGCTATATATTTTTTGCAATTGTTCTAAAATATCAAATTTTTGGCTTTCGGCAAGTCTATCTTCCAATTCTATATTTCTATCATAATAATTCTCTATACATTCTTTGCCTCGTCCCAAGATTATTAATATGTCTTTGATGCCATTGTCTATCATATCTCTAACAATATAGTCTAGTGCTGGTTTATTTAATATGGGCAACATTTCTTTTGGCACACTTTTGGTAATAGGCAAAAATCTAGTTGCTAGTCCTCCGCATAGGATAACTCCTTTCATAAATCTAATCTTCCCCCTTTTTGTTTTCTATACATATAATACTATTATTTATGCTTTTTCACAAATCTTTTGTCAAAAAAATAATTGTTTGCAAATAATTGATTGTATGTTCAAGATATGTTAGAATATATTGTATAAGGGAATTTAAGGAGTGAGTCACTAATGTTATGTCAATGTGGCTAGGCTTTTAGTGTGACTAGAGGGAGTTATTTAAGAGTTTTATGGTAGATTTTTTGGGCAAGATTTTTGTGGGTATATTTGGGAGTCATTCGTGGATTGCCACAATTATTATTAGTATGTTTCCACTGATAGAATTGAAGGGTGGCATTCCGGTAGGAATGAGTACGGATTTTTGGGGAGAGTATGCGTTAAGCGTGACGGCTTCATTTTTGTTTGCTATGTTGGGGAGCTGTCTAGTAGTGCCAATAATAGCGCTTATATTTAAGCCTATTGTAGAGTGGTTGAAGAAAACTAAACTTTTTAGGAAAATAGGGCATATGATAGATGCCAAGGTTAAGAATCACTCAGATAGTTTCAATTCAAAAAATAGAGAAGAAAAATCGGCAGTCAAGAAGGCGTGGGCCAAGATACTTTTTATCTTTACATTTGTGGCAGTTCCTCTACCGCTAACAGGGGTGTGGACAGGCACTTGTGTAGCC
This sequence comes from uncultured Christensenella sp., assembly GCA_964541825.1. Classification (GTDB taxonomy): domain Bacteria; phylum Bacillota; class Clostridia; order Christensenellales; family UBA1242; genus UBA11490. The sequence continues at coordinate 18,730 of CAZIRR010000006.1, forward strand.
GTAGCAATAGGGCTTAATTTTTGGCAAACGTGTTTGTCTTGTATACTAGGGAATATGGTAGCAGGATTAATAATTGCTACAGTTTGTACAGTTTTCCCAGAATTTACAACTATTTTATTTTTTGTATTTTTGATTGTGATAGTTGTTTTTATTGGGTATTCTATAATTAAAAAAGTGGTAGCTAATCATAAGACAAAAAAATTACAAGTGAGAGAACGAATAGAGATAAATGCAGACGAAGTAAAAGTGGAACATACTGTAGAGAAGACTGCTACCGAATCGAATGCTATGATAAATATTGTCACAGAAGAAAATTATCAGTCTGCAGAAAAAAATAGTACTGAAGACCAAGGGGATATATAACTAAGAATTAAGGAAAAGAGAAAAGGAAATGCTAATAGATATAACTAAGATAACTAAAAATTTTGGATTTGGGGAATTATTTAGTCCCCTATCTTTTTCCCTTTGTCCTATGGATAGGCTTGCTCTAGTGGGGAGAAATGGCTGTGGCAAAAGCACTATTCTCAAAATGATAATAGGCAAAGAGTCTTGTTCTAGCGGGAGTATTAATATTGCGAGAAACACAACTATTGCAATGCTAGACCAGACGTCAGCAGACAATGTAGATGAGAGGAGTGTGGCAGATATCCTCAGAGAGCCATTCAAAAAATTTGATACAAGACAAAAGGCTCTTGATAATATGCAAAACAAAATGGCTTCTCTTAGTGGTCAAGACCTTGATAACCTTATATCTAAGTACAGCGATGCTCTAGAGAAGTTTATAGCCGATGGAGGCTATGATGTAGAGCAAAATATTAATTATGTAGTGAATGGGCTTAAAATTAAACATTTGCAAAATAGGGAATACAATAATCTAAGTGGTGGCGAAAAGACTCTTGTTCAGTTTGCCAAGATTTTGCTAGAAGACCCAGATATATTGCTTTTGGACGAGCCAACTAATCATTTGGATATAGAGAGGATAGAGTGGCTAGAGGGATACCTGCAAAAATTTAAGGGTGCGGTAATAGTTGTTTCTCACGATAGATATTTCTTGGACAGGGTGGCAAAGATTGTAATTGATGTAGAAGATGGTGGCGAAAGATATGTGGGAAACTACTCGTATTTCGTAAAAGCAAAGGAAGAAAAAGAAATAAAAGAATTTGAACAATACAAGAATGAACAGAAAAAATTGGAACAACTGAGGAGTGCTGTCAAAAGGCTCTATGAGTGGGGAGAAAAAGCCGATAACCCTTCTATGTTTAGACGAGCAAAGGCAATTCAGAGACGAATTGATGATATAGAGGCGAATGCTCTAGATAAGCCAAAAGAGAACAAGAGTCTGTCCATTAATCTGCGTAGGTACGATAGAGGCTCTGACATTGTATTTGACCTTTCTGACTTTTCGCTCATACTTGGTGACAAAATCTTATTTGATAATGCCAATTTCCAAATGAGGGCGGGAGACAAGGTGGCAATAGTTGGCAATAATGGTACAGGCAAATCTTTGCTTATCAAGTGTATAATTGGTGAGAATGCTGATTATATGGGAAGTATTAAAATTGGTGCAAGTATCAAGATTGGATATTTGTCGCAATTGCTAACTTTTGATAATGACAGAGATAGTGTGCTAGGATATGTGACGTCTCATACCGAATTGAAAGAAGAGGGTGCAAGAAGACTGCTTGCCAAATTTTTCTTTTTCAAAAACGATGTAGAAAAGTCTATATATACTCTGAGTGGAGGGGAGAAAGTTAGGCTCAAAATTGCTTGTATGCTTGAGAACAAAATAAATACATTAATATTTGATGAGCCAACTAATCATATAGATATATTTACACGAGAGACATTGGAGCAAGCAATGTCTGAGTATAAGGGAAATATATTATTTGTTTCTCACGATAGATATTTTATAGATAGCATTGCAAATAAAATTCTAGAGATAAAAGATGGCAAATTAAATTTGTACGACGGCAATTATTCTCTATATAAACAAAAGGATTTGCCAAAAGTTGTCGAGGAGAAAAAGATAAAACCTATTAAGCCTCCAAAAATTAGCAAAGGGGGAAAGTGGTGATGAAATGCAAATATAGTAAATATTGTGGTGGGTGCGATGGAATAGATAGAGAGTATTCGTCTACACTAAAAGAGAAAGATAATATAATGCAATCGCTATTTGGGCATTTGGGTAAAGTAGAAAATGTTGTAGGCAATTATTATCCATACAAATATCGAAACAAATTGCAATTGGCTTTTACTCAACTCAAAGGTAAAACTATTATGGGATTTTTTGAAGAGGGCAGTACCAAAATTACAGATATAGATGGTTGTATCCTCAATGGCGATTGGTCTTATACTCTTATTGCTATTATGAAAGAATATATATCTAGATTTAAAATCCGAGGATATAGTAATAGCAGTGGGGTTTTGAGATATTTACACGCAAGATGTATTTCTCAAAATTTACAATTGACCTTGTGTGTGACTACAGATAATTTTGCAGGTAGAGATTGGTTGTACAAAAAGCTGTGTGAAAATTTCAAGATGGTATCGTTTTATTTAAATATAAATAAGAGAACAGACAGGGCTGTTTTTGATAAAGTCTTCAAGTTTGTAGCAGGCGAGAAATTTCTTAAATTCAATTTTTGTGGAGTTGATGTAAGTTTGGAGCCGTCATCGTTTTTGCAAGTAAATTTGAGTGTTGCTGAAAAGATGTACAAAAAAGCACAAGAATTGCTTGATTTGAATGAGAAGACCAAAGTACTTGATTTGTATTCGGGTATAGGCATTACATCTATAATGTTTGGCAAAGTTGCCAAAGAAGTGCTTGCAATAGAAGAAAATCCCAAAGCTGTATCAAATGCCATACATATGGCAAAAAACAATAGTGTAACCAATGTCAAATTTGTATCTGATAAATGTGAAAATTGTATCCAATACTTAAAGAACGATGAAGACCTTGTTTGTTTTGTTGACCCCGCTAGAAGTGGTATGGATATTAAACTAATTGAACACCTAAAGACTTTGAATATTCGTAAGTTTGTTTATATGAGTTGTAACCCAGAAAGTTGCAAACGTGACATAGAATGTTTGCTTTCTGACAATAAACTCCACGTTTCTGCCATTCTCGGGTATGATATGTTTCCATACACAAAGCACATTGAAACTCTTGTTTGCTTGCAAAGACAAGAGTAGAGAGGTGTCTTTGTGGTCGCTCTCAGCGTGAGAGCGACATATACTTGGGAGCGGAGCGGTAAGGATATAATTTCCATACACAAAGCACATTGAAACTCTTGTTTGCTTGCAAAGACAAGAGTAGA
>CAZIRR010000006.1:22146-38066 GCA_964541825.1 uncultured Christensenella sp.
GAGGTGTAGGTGTGACGTGCTTGCAAAGACGATAGGGGGGAGAGAAATTTATGAATGAACGTGAGTTGATGAAGTTGGCTGAGAGCCTAGAGGAATTTAGTATAAGCGATTTTACTGTGGAAGAATTAGAAAAATTGCGTGGCGAGAATACAAATTTCAAAGACAAATATTTTGATTTTTATGATGATGTAAAAGATAGGACAAGAAAGAAACAAGATTGGTAAAATGAAAAAAGATATCTTAAGTAGGATAAAAGAAAAAGTACATACATTGCCGGGGCTTCCGGGAGTATACAAAATGCTTGATGTGTATGGTAATATTATATATATTGGCAAAGCCAAAAATTTGAAGAACAGAGTGTCTTCTTACTTTTTGAATACAGAGAAGTTGCCAAAAGTTCAAACAATGGTAGATAATGTATTTGATTTTGAATACATTATTACTCTTAGCGAACTTGAGGCTTTGAATTTGGAAAGTAATCTTATTCACAAACATCAGCCTTTCTACAATATTCTTTTGAAAGATGGCAAAGCTTTTCCATATATAAGAATAGATATCAAATCCAAATATCCTACAGTATCCATTACTAGAAAAATTAAAAACGATGGCAGTTTATATTTTGGGCCGTACTTCAATAAGGTCAATGCCAATGAATTGCTAAAGATTATAAATAATACTTTTAAACTTAGAGATTGTAATTTGAATTTGAAAAGTGTGCAGAAGAGAGAGTGTCTGAATTATCAAATGCATACTTGTCTAGCGCCTTGCACAAATAGATGTACAGATGAAGAGTATAGAGAAGAAGTAGAAAAAGTTATTAGTTTATTAAAAGGTAATTTGAATGAAGCAAAAGAAATTCTTTTTGAGAAGATGAAAGTGTATGCTGAAATGGAACTTTTTGAAAAGGCGATTGAAGTAAGAGAAAACCTCAAGGCGATTGACAGTATTGATGCTCAAAATGTAACAGGACTTAATAAAGAGTGTGATTTGGATATATTTGGATTTGCAGAAAATGGAAGTTCGGCTGTCGTTAGTGTTGCTTGCATTAGGGGTACAAAAATGATAGGGCTTACAAATTACAATGTAATAGATGCTAGCAATAATACCCACGATATAATGGTAAATTTCATTACTCAATATTATATGTCAAATAAAATTGTGCCAAAGGGAATAGTTGTTAATGTGTCGGACGAAAATCTAAACTCTTGGCTTAATGAATTCTCTGGCAAAAAAATCAATATGTATCTTGGCAAAAAGGGTATATATAGTAGGCTAGTCAAAATGGCAAACGATAATGCAAGTGAGTATTTATCAAAATCTATCGAAAAAGATAAACTTTATGAATTAAAAACGTTGGGTGCGATAAAAACATTGCAGAAAGTGTGCCATCTTGATTGCTTGCCAAAAAGAATAGAGGGGTATGACATTAGCAACTTGGGTGGCACAAACACCGTGGCTAGTATGGTGGTTTTTGTAAATGGTGTTCCTGCAAAAAAGATGTATCGCAAATTCAAAATAGATATTTCGGGGCAAAACGACTTTAGAAATATGCACGATGTTCTTGCACGTAGATTGAGTGAGTATCACCTAAAAAAAGATATAAGTTTTAGTGAAAGGCCTGATCTTATACTTATAGATGGAGGAGTTATTCAGCTGGAATTTGCTTATAGGGGACTACGGGAAAGTGGAGAAGATATCAATATGATTTCGCTTGCCAAGCGGGAAGAAGAAATATATTTGGTTACAGGAGAAAAGGTTATACTTTCCAAAGATAACTTTGCTCTAAAATTACTTCAGAATGTAAGAGACGAAAGTCATAGATTTGCTATAACTTTTCAGAAATCTTTGCGACAAAAAGATGCTGTGACATCACTCTTGACCAATATTCCTCTTGTAGGCAAAAAGAAAGTAAATATTCTATTTGAGCATTTCAAATCTATTGATAGCATAAAAAATGCAAGCATTCAAGAATTATACCAAGTAGAGGGGATTGGTGATGTGCTTGCCAAGAATATCTTTGATTACTTCCACAAAGGTGACATTGGTTAAGAATTTTAAAATATAATAAATCTAAAACATAGATATCATATAGTATAGATATTGTATAATATTGTATCTAATATGCATTAATGTTGAGAATAATTAAATAAAAGGCTTTGCTTTTTATATGACAAGGATAACTCGTTTTTATAGGGGCAATGTCTTTTTTGTTTGTAATAAAATATTGATTAAGTATTGAAAATGGTAACAATTTATGGTAGAATATAAATAATAAGTTTGGGGGTTGGGGAAAATGGGAAAAAACGCAGTAATGGATTTGCATTGTCATTCAATACATTCAACAGATGGGTATTATTCGGTACAAGGGCTGATTGATAGGGCTAAGGCTAGAAATTTGGATTACTTTTCTGTGACTGATCACGATAATGTGTCTTATATTCTTGATTATTTACAAAAGAAAGGTTTGAAGCCAAATAAACCATATCACAAGATAGATAATATTAAATATGTGCCAGGGGTAGAGGTGACTTGTAGGATAAATGATAAGTCTGCACAAAATAGAAAACTAAACCCTGCAAAAGTGCATATTCTAGTTTATTCGCCAGTTGTTGACCAAAAGAATTTGTTTTTCAAAATGCTTAAAGCAAAACGTGAAAACGATATTTCATATGACTATGGTGCGCTTATGAAAATTGCAGAATTTAAAGATGTGCAATTGGACGAGGCTAATGTTCGTAAATTTGTAAGAGAAAAAGCGGGTGAGGGATTTTCTACTTTTGGTAGAGATTTGACTTATGATTATTTCCATAGAAACTACAAGAAGTTGTTCTCTAGCAGAAAAGAATTTGATAATCTTTATGATGATATAACTCAAACACCTCGTTTAAATTTGGACGTAAGAGATGTAATTAATTTTGCACACGATGTCGGCGGACTTTGTGTAATGGCACACCCAAAGCCAACTTTGGAGAGAATTATTAATCCAGACAAGGCTGTAGATTGTTTGATGGATTATGGTATTGATGGCTTTGAGATGGTGTGTCCTTCTATGAACAAAAAGACTTCCCAATTAATAGAAACGGTTATAAAAAGACATCAGAACAAAAATCCAATTATATATACTGGTGGAAGTGATTTTCATAAATGCGAAGATTGGAGAGATTTGGGGTGCTACAAAGAAGATAGAGAAGATGATATTTTTGAATATATTCGTACAAAAGATGCTACAAATTTCGAAAAAGAAATGAAAAAATTGAGCGAAGCTAGAGAAGATTTGAATGTTGCTACTCATAGAAGATATGAACAAGTGTCGTCCGAAAAATTGATAAGGAAACTAGACAAGATTGAAAAGAATGTACAAGAAACTAGACTTTTGAAAGATGGCTTCCAAATTTATAATAAAACAAAAGATTACTCAATCCCAGAATTTGAAAAAGAATTACTCGAAGAAAAAGAAAACTTCTAAATTTGCTAGCATTAATCAAATATCCTTTGTTGGGATATGATTGCATTAAAAAAACAATTGTGTTGTTTTGTAAGTAAAATATTTGCAAGTGAAATTTATAAATATAAGATTTAAAGTTGTAATATGAGAAAAGTAAAACTAAAAAACATCGACAAAGATATTGCCGATGTTTTTTTAGTTTTGGTGTGATTTATCTATTTTAGTCTACACCATAGAACGACGCATACTTGCATAGGAACGCCAAGTATAAATACTAGCCAGGCATTGAGAGATAAAAATTGTATATAAAAGCAGGTAAGTAGAGACCAAATAAGTACGCTTCTAGTAAGTATGGAGTATATTCTCTTGCCCCAAATGATATTAAATATATCGGACACTAAGGCTGTGACAGGAACTGCCCATAGGAATATTGTCCAGGGGTGATTGGAAAATTGTATACTTGAATACACGTATATACAGGTTGCCAGAAGCCATACAAATGATATTGCAAGTAGGGCTATTGTTATTCTATTGCCCAGGACGGCATTGTTTACTTTTGCGCTTTTCTTTTTGTCGGTATCTGTAGATACTAGATAAGTTAATTCAACTTTAAATAAATCACAAAGTTCACACAAAACTTCGATTGAGGGCATTGTATCGCCTCTCTCCCATCTAGATATGGCTTTGTCTGAGTAATGTAATTTTTCGGCAAGTTCCGATTGGGTAAGCTTGTTTTCTTTTCTTAGTTCGCTTATATTGTTTGCAATTATCTTTCTATAATCGTCCATTGTTTTCTCCAATAATATGTGAAGTTTTTATCTGATTATTTATATAATAGCAAAAATAGAAGATAAATGCAATTGTTTTTTTATGAATACATTCTCATATTCTACAAAAGTGAGAATGTCGAATTTTGTATACTGAGAGTAGAAATCAATTCTCAGAATTTGACTCAAAAGATTATATTGAAATTTACAAAGTTTTCTAGTATAATTTACTATGTAAATTAGTTCTGCCCAAAAAAACAAAACAGGCAGACAAGCAGAATTAGAGGAGAAAAAATGACAAAAAATAATTGGTGGAAATATTTGTGTTTATGTTTTGTTACTTTTTTGCTTAGCGGTTGCTCATTGCTAGAGAATTTGTTCTTTGCAAAAACTGAAGTTCCTGAATTTTCGTTTAGCGGATATGTAACGGCAGATGGACTAGCATTAGAGGGGGCAATAGTTGATTGTGGACTATCTACGACTGAGACAAATGAGAGTGGATATTTCAAATTCACTGGTATCAACAAAGTGGTGCAAGTAAGCGTCAAAAAAGACGGTTATCTTTTTTCGGACGATTTGGTGTTTGTGAATAGTCTTTCTTCTGATGTGAATTTTAGGGGATACAAACTTTTTGATAAATCTGGGGTTGTCAAAAATAATGACGTAGTTGTGCCAAATGTAGAAATTTTGGCAATTAGTGAGAATGGGGAATTTAAGACTATGTCAAATGAATATGGGGAATTTTATTTGACCGATTTGGCAGGACAAGTAAAAGTTACTGCTACAAAAGATGGTTTTAATTTTTTCAAGTCATCTTTTACTATAGACAAAGAAGACGATGTTGTTATATCGGGACTTACAAATATTCGTGGCAGAATTAATGTCGATGTAGAAGGGGCAAATGTAGAAGATTTTACATTAAAAGTTAATGGAGAAATACTTGATATTTCGGAAGACTTTTCATTTGTTGCAAATAGTGTAGAGCCGGGTACAGTTTTTACACTTACAAGTGAAAAATATTATATAGATAGTGAAGAAATGATTGTAATGTCCGATTTGCAAGATATAGTATTTGAGTGTAAGAAATATTATGATGTCGTAGGTACAATTGCTTGTGGCGATCAAGTTATAAATGAAGGCAAGGTTGTTTGTGGAGGAAAAGTAATTTACACGACAAATGGCTCATTTAAATTTGAAAAACTTTATGGTGAAAACAAAATTACGTGTAGTGCAAATGGTTTTGATTTTGCAGAGACACAAGTAAATGCTAGCAATTGCAATATTTGTATGCAAGGTAATACTACTATTAGTGGCAAAGTGAATATGGATATTGGTCAGAATTTTGATGATATTTCTATTACTTTTAATAATGAAAATATAACTCTAGACAACCTTGGCAAATTTACTTTGCGTGGAGTGGAATTTGGTCAGAAACTTATACTTAATAGCGAGAAATATTTTGTGGCAGAAGAAATAGTTATTAGTGATAGAAAAAATATTATTGTTTCTGCTTATAAACTATTTGATTTAAATCTATGTGTGTCGGCCGAAGGAGAGGTTTTGGAGGACGCAGATGTAGTAATCGGAGACCAATCTTATAAGACAGATAATAAAGGAAAACTTGAAGTAGTAGATTTATATGGCGAAGTGAATATCTCAATTGCCAAAGATGGTTATAAATTTGAAGATAACTATGTATGCGATTACTTTGATAGTGAAAAAGAAATCTCGGGATATAAGTATTATAGCATTGCAGGAGTTGTGAGAAGTGGAGATATAGCAATAAGTGAAGGGAGTGTTTCTGTAGATAATAGGATAATAGAATTATCAAATACTGGAACTTTTGAAATAGACCAATTGTATGGGAATAAAAATATTGCTATTTCGGCTAATGGATATAATGATAAAGATGTACAGGTCTCTAAAGATATGGAGAATATTCAAATAGACCTTTCGTACAATGTAGAAGGTGTAGTATTGTGCGGAAACAAACCAATTGATGGAGTAATAGTCTATGCAAATAATAATAGCACAAAGACTGATTCTGATGGCAAATTTGCTATTCAAGGAATTGTAGGGAGTACAAATATATCGTATTCCAAAACTTGGTATACCTTCCCTCAAAATAGTGTAGCAAGTGGACAGAACTTGCAAGTATATGGCACATATTCCTTGACAGGAAATGTTAGCAAGAAAAAAGAGAATGAAGAAGGCGTTGATAACTTATCTAATTTTAAGATAGTGCTTATTAATAAGACTACAAATGAAAGTACTATTGTATACACAGATGACGAAGGTAATTATAATTTCACCGAACTTAATGGTGAATATGCTCTTGTATACGATATGGATAGCCCTCTAGTACTTAAACCTAGTATGTATGATGTAACGACTGGTGGTAATTATGATTTCTCCAATAATGGATACGGATTTGGTGGAATTGTTACTTGTGGAGACATTCCTCTAGCACATGTAACTTTGAGTATTGGGAATGCACAAGTAACTACAGATAGTGATGGTAGATATTCTTTTCCATTAGTTACCAAGTCGGGAGTTATAACAATAGAAAAAGAAGGTTATGCATTCTCTCCAGTTGGACACAATGGTAGTGCGAGTGACAATTTTGATGGCAGAGAAGATGTCAATTATTCTGCAAGTTATTATGTGGACGGTGTTATCAAGTCGGGTAATTATGGCGTTGCAGGAGTAAATGTATGTATTGGCGAGAAAACCACAATTAGCGATAAAAATGGATACTTTAAAATAACCCAATTGGTGGGAGAAAATAGTATTTCACTTACTCTTGATAATTACAAATTTGACGGCGCTAGAAAGGTATCTGGATATGTAGAACTTCAGTATGTTGCAACATTCGATGTTTTGGCAAAAGTTGTAAGTGGAGAAGTGGGTATAAGTGGTGCAAGATTATTGGTAAATGGGCTTGATACAGATTTAATTACAAATTCTCTAGGTCAAGCAATAATTACAAATATTCAATTGGGAGATATAGTATCTTTTGATTTGAATGATTATTATATTGAGAGCAAACAATTAAATGATTATGTAGAAGAAATTACTCTAAATAGTACATATACAATCAGGGGCAAAGTATCCAATTGTGGGATAGCTTTGGCAGATGTAAGAGTTTCTATTGAAGATAGCGACATTTATGTCATGACAAATGAAAATGGCGAATTTGTTTTCGATGGAATTATTGGTAAGATTACAATTGCATTGTCAAAATCGGGATTTGTATTTGATAATGTTGTAGTTAGCAGTGCGGATTATCTAAATATTATGAGTAAATTTGACGTCGAAGGCGTAGTAGCGATAGGGAATTCGCCACTAGAAGGAGTGCTTGTAACTGCGGGTGACTATACTGCTATTACAGATAAACTTGGCAAATTTAAAATAATAGGACTAAATAGTATTACATTATTTACATTTGAAAAAACAGGATATGACTTTGGCGATGGTTATGAAGTTAGTTCTCCAGAATATTTATATGTTTATGGTCAATTTCAAGTCAAAGGCAAAGTTAAGTCGGGAGATTTGGTTTTGTCTGGAGCTACGATTACAACCAATACTGGGATAAATGTCGAGAGTGATGAAAATGGTCAATTTGAAATTACAGGGCTTAGCGGTGTGACAACTATTACAATAGATATGTCTGGATATAATAGTAAGTCATTCGAAGTGAAAGAATATACTGCCAATTTGATTGCTAATTTGGATTATGATGTAGTTATTAATTTTAGCGGTGTTGATGATTATTCGGACATTCTAATTGTAGCAAATACCAAACGTGAAACTTGCGATAGCAATACTTTTACACTTAGAGGCCTAAAGGGTGAGACAACTATCACTCTATCAAAAGATAATTGCTATTTCTCTCCTACTGAGAATAATGTATTCAAGGTGGACAAAGGCGTAATTAAGAATATTACAATTACAAAGTTATTTAGTATTTCGGGTAGTGTAAAAACTGCTAGCGGAAGTGCTATTGCATATGCTCAAGTATTTGCGGGGAATGCAAGTACAACTACTGACGAAAATGGCAGATATTCATTTACAGGACTTTCTGGCGAGCCTAAGCTAAAAGTAGTATTGCCTTATAATGCAAAAGGCACATATTCCAAAGATTTGGAAATAACAGATATTAGTGTCAAAACAGACGGGGTATATAATATATCCATTCCAGATAAGACATTTGCAGTTAATTTCTTGAATTATGCTTATGATAACCTAAGATATGCTATGAGCTATCAAATATTTGGTAGTGGCAAAGTTACGGCTAGCCCACAAGATCTTGGTGCAATAGCGGGCGATCAAGTGCAATCGGTGTCTGTTGTATACAAACAAGATGCTCTCGGCAATAAGATTTTTCAAAACTTGAACAAGGGCAAGAAAGTAGATATTGCAGGTGTAGACCCAAATGTATCTCTACTTAGTGTATTCTATACAGACAAAGATGGCATAAGAAGAGTAAGATACAATCAATTAACCAATATAGATTTTACACAGAATAACGGCATTCCTCAGTACACAGATGATTGGACAGAGACAGATGTAAATTCTTATAAAGAGAATTTTGGTGTGGATTACAATGGCTTCTCACCATATGTAATAAATAGTAGTACAGTTAAAACTGTTAGCAATTTGAAATTTAGTGACGGAGTCTATACATTTACACTGAATTTGAATTGTTCAGAAGATGCTGGAGCATATAAATATTACGAAAAACTTATGAAAAAAATGTGCCCACAACAAGATTTGAGTTTCTTTAGTAATATTGCTCTTACATTTACAATTACTAATTCTGGGTACTTGCGTCAAATGGTAATTAATGAGAATTATCAAGTAAGAAGTTCGGGATTTGATGCTCCAACCAAGGCAACTATTACATACAATTTCTTTATTAATTCGCTTACAGAAAAAATAGCAGATATAGATATTTCTACTCCGCAAACAGTTCAAACATCTATCCTTCTAGGACAAGAAACTCCAAAAGAAACTCTTGAAAACGTGTCGCTTATCAATTATAATTATAATGAAGAGAAAATAAAAGAAAGTACTTCTTGCGATATTGTCGCATTCAAAAGGGAGGAATTATTATGAAAAAATTAAAAAGTAAATTGCTTATATTGTTGCTGGCTATAATGATGCCAGTAACAAGCCTTCTTTTTGCAAATAACAATGGAAGTAACGCTGTTTATGCGAAAACAATTGACGAATTGACACATACTTCAAGTAAAGATTTTGATGGTCAAAATTTATCATGGACAATTGATAATAACGATAAAAAATACGAGGCTATTATAAATCTTTACTCAGATGGGGAGGATACTCTTAATTATTATAATTCAGATGCTCAATATGATTCTAAGCTTGGCGTAGCGGATGTTAATGGAATAGATATTTCTGGAGAAAAAATTAGAATATATGCTGGTGGTACAGTAACTGAGAAGAATATTACATACACACTTTCGACAAAAGCGAAAATACCTAATTATGTGGTAGGAAATGCTCATTTCAGTTTGGCATTATCAGCTACAACTAATTCAACAATAACTATTAATGGAAGTTCAGAAACAACTATCAGTGGTGATAAATTAACGAGCCAAGATATGGAAATTGAATTTTCTTTGACATGTGCTATCGCTTCTTATTTCAAACCTTCAGAAATTGTAGTAGAATCTCCTAAACTTATTATTACTTGTTATGATGTTGATTCTCCTACACTTGAAGTCTTGGCTGATACCAATAGAGATAATAATGTATATCGTACTATCAATTTTAAAGCGAGTGACGATAAAGCTGGGCTAAGTTATGCCAAATATTACAAGGGGACAAAAGATAATCACAAAACAAGTGATGAAGTCTATTTGACGGCTATTGATGGCAAATATTCTTTTGATGCAGAATATGTAAATGATTATACTATTGAATTGGCGGACTATTTAGGGAATGTAACAACATACTTTGTTCAAAAAGACACTAGCAATACTCTTAATCCATTAATATCCAATCTAAAAGTTTCTAATAGAAACAAAGAAATAGAATTTACATTAAATTTTACGGCTGATAAGATTGCTCATAGTGCCAAAGATAGTATTTATTATGCTATTTTGCCTATAAGCGAATACAATCAAATATCTAGTGATACCAATGCTATTATAGATAGAGTTTTGGCAAAGTCCTTGGGAGAACTAGAGAATTCCTCGAATACTATTTCTATTAGTTCTCTTGGCAAAGGGTCTTATATAATTTTGGCTGTAGCCAAAGACGTGGCAGACAATAGGTGTATGCAAGTAGCATCTTCTACATTTATATTTGACCCTACCAAATATTCTCTAGATTTGCAGGCTCTGACAGGTGGATATTATACTAGTATATTAATTGATGGCGAAGAGTACTTGGAAGAAGATGTACATGAGTATTCTTTGGAGATATATGCATCTGAGGTGTATTCTATTGGCTATCAAGCACAAGCGGGATATGTATTCTTTGATGTATTGGTTGATGGCGAAGAAAGTAATTTGACATATGGCAATACTTATACTTACTCGGGAATTTATGCCAAAGAAAAAAATATAAATGCTTCTTTTAAATATATAGTAGACCTTGACTTTGAGAGGGAACAAATATTTGATAGTGTACAAGGTGTGCTAAAAGACAATTTATTTAATTCGATTAACTTTGTTCACGAGGGAAGTTTGTCTTTAGACAAAAATATTGTAGAAATTGAGGTATACAATCAAAGTGGAGAATTGGTAGCTACATACAATTGCGATGGACAAGTAACAGGAGACTTTTATGATGTCGGCACTTACCAAATTGTATGGAGAATTGCAAGTGATTACGAAGATAATTATATCCAAATAAACAAAGACAATAAGTCCACTCAAATAGTACCAAAAGAAATAAACGGAATTGTTTACTTTGGCTACGAAAATCTAGTATATAGTGGCAGAGATTTAAATTTGACATTTAGTTTGGATAATGCAAATCTAAACGATGAAGAGAAGAATACACTAAGAGATTTGATAACAATTAATTATTACAATTATGCTGATAGCGAAAAAGTAAATGCTATGACTAGTATGATTAATGCTGGTACATACTTTGCACAAGTTGCTATAAATAACAATAATTACATTGTTGCAAGTGATGCAATACTTGATAATATAATTGTAAATAAAAAAGATGTAAATGTAACTATAATAGATGGCGAATATGTCTACAATGAGCAAGTTCATCAATTAGAGTTTGTAAATGATGGTGATTTGGGACGTGATGCGTTTGAAATCCAGTTCCAAAAATTAGTAGGCGAAATATATGAAGATAGCGAATTTAGACAAGTTGGCAATTACAATTATTCTATATATCTTGCTACTGAATATTTGGCCAACTATAATTTGATTGGGGAAGATGGCATAGTAAATGGCAGTTGCCAAATAATCCCTCAAGATGTATATTTTGTATTGAACAAGATTATATATGATTATATAGGACAAAATATATCTATAGATTATAGTGTTTACAATAGTGCAGACGAAGATACAAGAGTAGAAATTGTAAGTACAAACAATGTATTTAGTTGTGTAAGCCAAGATGGCTCTCCTATAAGAGAAGAAGGAGTGTATGATATTACTTTTGTAAGTAGTGACGATGGATATGTTTTGCATTTAGATAGTGATTATCAGATAGAAGTAATCAAAACAACCATAATTATTACAGTTACTAATGAATATGAATTTGATGGCAAAAACAAAGAAGTAGTATATACTTTTGCAAATGACAATGGAGATATTTTGCAAAGTGTAGATGGTTTGTCTTTGGAAATTTATTTAGAAGATAGCAAAATTGAGAATATTTGTGAAGTTGGCACATATTCATACAAATTTGTATTTGAAGAAGGATATTATTATGATATTGTTGGTGGGGAAGGGACTATTCAAATAATTCCTGCCATTATTAATGTAAATATTGTAGAAGAATATGAGTATTGTGAAAATATTGATAGTTTAGAAAATCTAGAAAACTACGAAATTTTGTACACGTTGATTTCTGAAAATAATACTGATTTTGCCAATCTTCAATTTATATCAATGCAAATTACAAAGTCAGATGATGTGATATGGGGGAATGTTGGCGAGTATTCTTACAAGTTTGTATCAAACAATGACAGCGTCAAATTTAAACTAAATGATGGCGAAAGTTCGCAATATGAGGGCATTATAAATATTGTTCCAAGGAAAGTAAGTGTAGAAATGACTAATACTTATGTTTATTCTGCTGAGGAACAAAGTCTAGAATATTCTATTGACAATTATTATGGTCTTTTGCCAGAAGAAATATCTGTAATTATGGAAAGTATGCTTGATGCAAAGAACTATACTTACTCATTGATATCCACTAATGACAATTATCAATTGGTAATAAATAACCCATTAGTTAGTGGCGATAATTATTATGTAACAATGTTGCCAAAGACTATAAAAGTAGCATCAATTCAGACAGAATATGTGTATACAGGAGAAGGGATAGAAGTATTATTTACTTTGGAAAATCCATATACAGAAGAAATCTTGTATACGGTGAATAGAAGACAAAATGGCGTGATTATTGAGAGTATTGAGAACGCTGGTGAATATACATTTGAGATTTATTCGAGCAATAGCAATTATGTGGTTGATTATGGTGCGATAACAATCAAAGTTTTGCCAAAAACTATTTTTGTAAATGTACAAGAAAATATAGAAAAAGAATATAATGGAAATATTCAAAATATCGAATACTCATTTGTTGATGATAATCAAACAAGTGTGATGGTCGCAAGCAAAGTATTGTATACAATAGATGGAAGTGAAGCAACTCCAAAATTTGTAGGAGAATATGATTATCAAATAGTACTCCTTAATGGCAACTATTCTATTTCAGAGACAAGTGGGAGATTGACAATTTCTCCAAAAACTCTTGTTGTAACACCATTAGCTTCTCAATCAAAAGTATATGGAGATAGCGACAGCGAAATAGAATATACTCTATCGGGACTAGTAACTGGCGATAGTGTTTCGTTAAGACTTGCAAGAGAAGAAGGCTCAAATGTAGGAACTTATCCTATATATTATGTAGAGAATAGTCTAGATAATAATAATTACACTATTAGTTTTAAGGCAAATACATATTTTTATGAAATTACTCAAAAAAGGCTTGTAATAATAGCCGATGCTGGCAAAAAAACATTTGGCGAAAATGATAGCGTTCTTACATATAAAATGTATACAAGTGGCACTCTTGTAGAAAGTTTGCCTTTTGGAGATATCCTTTTGGGGAAATTGAGTAGAAGCGAAGGGGAAAATGTAGGAGTATATGATATATTGCTTGGAAATTTGAGCAATGATAATTATGCTATTACTTTCGTATCCAATAAATTTAATATTGAGCCAAAAGATTTGTATATCACTATAGATAATATTTCTGTTATTTATGGAGAGAGCCAAAATCTTACTTATACTGTAGAGGGAATTTATGATAGTTCTTGCGTATATGGAGAGATTGCAAGAGAAGATGGCGAAGATGTAGGAGATTATATTATCTCTCAAGGTACATTAAATAGTACTAATTACAACTTGATAGTGACAAATGGCTTGTATACTATTAATAAAAAAGATGTGTATGTTAGTGCTAATTATCTAAAAAAGACATATGGAGATAGTGAAAACTTAACATATGTGGCAACTGGTCTTATAAATGGTGATGTCTTGCTAGGCAACTTGGATAGATTGAGTGGCGAAGATGTAGGCGATTATGAGATAAATCAAGGAGATTTAAATCACAAAAATTATAATATTTTATTTACTCCTAATATCTTGACTATCGAA
Organism: uncultured Christensenella sp.; assembly: GCA_964541825.1. Lineage (GTDB taxonomy): Bacteria > Bacillota > Clostridia > Christensenellales > UBA1242 > UBA11490. Next base: position 36,246 of record CAZIRR010000006.1, read on the forward strand.
AAAGCGAAATTAACTATTAAATTTGATGATAAGAAGCAAGTATATGGGCAAGAATCTACTCCTCTTACTTATGAAGTCTTGGGTTTGAAGAATAATGACAGTATTAGAATCAGACCATTTAGAGAGAGTGGAGAAGATGTGGGAGAATACGAGATAACTGGAGCATTCAGCATTCCTAGTAATTATATATTGGAGGAGTTTGTCACTGGCAAATATACTATTGAGAAAGCAAGATTGAATTTAACTTTACAAGCCAAAACAGTAGTATACAATGGCAAAAGTCATACAATTGACGTAGATAATTTCAATTATCCAGTCAAATATACATACAAATTGAATGGCTTTGAAGTAGAAGAATGTGTCGGTGCTGGAGTTTATACAGTTGTAGCAGAATTCGAAGGAAATAATAATTATTATCCTGCCAAGAGTAAAGAAGTAAATTTGGTGATAAATAAACAATTTGTGTTTATTACCATTACAAATTCTTCATTTATATATGACGGAACTATCAAATATCCAGAATTTTCTTATGACAAAAATATTGGAATTGACCAAAATTCATTTATATATAAATTCGAAAATGATGTATTCCCTCAAGAAGAAGGGAAATATAATTTTGCAATTATTATAAATGATAATAATTACGAGGGGCAAACACAAGGGACAGTTAATATTCAAAAAACATTGTCTATAACAAACGAAAAATCTAGCATTGTCGAATGCGAATATGCTACATTTGATGAGAGTTCAAAAAATCTTAAACTTGTTCAAAAGACTGACACTAAGAAATTTAATAATGAAAGAGTATTGTCTGTATGTACATTAGAAAATGTTTCTAGTGATGCCCAAGGATATATTTATACAGTTAAAGTTAAAGCAACAGAAGGCATTAATAATGTAAAAGTGTACAAAGTAGGACTTTCGGGATTTAGTCAACAAGCTATCAAGATAGAAGATGGATATTATGTATTTAAGATAGATGATCCTAATGATAAATATATAATTACTACAGAAATTAAGACTTTGTCGACACTTGCGTGGATTTTGATACTTGTAGCGATTGTGCTTGTGTTTACGGTAGCTTTGATTATTGTGGCTCATCACAAACGCAAAAAAGCTAAAGTTGCTGTCGAGAAAATTTCTGACAAAGATATCGAAACTTACAATGTAAATTAAACAAAGAGTCCTGGAGAAATAAATCTCTAGGGCTTTTTTGTATCAAAATTTTATATAATTTCTGAAAAGCCTTTTATTGAGAAATACTTTTTCTTTGAATATGATTTTTGTATTTCTATATATTTGGTGCATTTTGCGACAATATATAGTTGCTGTATTCTACCATCAATAATTTACATAATTTCATTTTGTTTATTAATAAATTTTGTACATTAATAAATATAGTATATATAATACATATAATTATTATATAGATAATATACATATATAATAGAACAAAAGCGATTGCTAGATTGTTTATTGGTTTAAGGCAAATTATAGGAGTATAAAGAGTGTAAGAGAGGGTAAGGGGGAGAAGATTTGTATTTTTAGAGAGAAAAAAATTGAAAAAAATTTGCCGATTGGGTGAAAATTTAAAAAAAATGACAAAAAATTTAAGGTCAAAAAATATAATTTGGGGCAATTTTGAGGGTTGAAAAGGGGGCAAAAAGGGTTTTTGGGGTAAAATTTAGATAATGAAAAAGAAACACGAGGAGAGGTGGGGTGGATATGGGGCAAAAAAAGTTAAAAAAAGTTAAAAAAACTTTTGAAAAAAGTGTTGACGAGCAAAATTCTAGGTGGTATACTATCGTTGCAATCATTCGA
>CAZIRR010000007.1:0-33461 GCA_964541825.1 uncultured Christensenella sp.
GTCTGAAGTGAAAGTTTGGGAATGTAGAAATTGTGGACACATTTGTGTAGGAACTAATGCCCCACTAGTTTGTCCTGTTTGCGCACACCCTCAAAGTTATTTTGAAGTAAGCAACGATAATTTTTAAGTAAAAAAAGCGACTGCATCATTATAATCAAAAGTTATAAATAGACATATTGATTATTTAATATAATTACACAAAAAATGTGAAGAGACTATTTAAAAGTTTCTTCACATTTTTTATGTGTATTCTATACAAATTCTATACTATGCATTGTACTATGCAAAATAGTCTTTTATGCCTTGACTACGTACATTTTACCAGATTCCAAAAGTTCGTATATTGTATCTTGTTTTATAACTTTTATTTTGTATGGGAAACCTTGGATATTCATAGTAATTTTGTCGCCCTTGATATCGCAAAAATCTTGACTTGTAGATATCTTGGTTGTTGGGTCATCAGCTTGCAGGCGTACTTCTATATCAAAGTCTTCATCACTTCTGACAAAGTAATACAAATCCCCATACATACTAAATTTCATTTGATTAAAAGTTGTTTTATTATTTTCATTGACAAAAAAGAAATCTTCAATACTTTCAAACAATGGATTGTTTGTAATATACACTCCATTTGTATAATTACTTGGCATTTCAAAATAAGAAAAATCCAAAGTTGTCAATTCTTGATAAGCCTGTTTCATAACAGCTTGAACAGTTAGTGTATATTCTCCCAAATCTCTAAAGTATAATGTCTCAATTTTAAATCCTTTTATGCCATTCGTAGAACTCCCATCAGTTGTTAGTTTCAGACCATTTCCCGTTTGTGAATTACCATCTACCGATATATGCAATTGTTCTATTACAATTGACTTATAATTTTCATATCCCTTACACCAGAAATCTACGTATAAATTTCCTTTGTATCTATAGACACCATCTTCGCCCAATTCAAGCAAATCAGTTTTCCTAAAGTACACCCTATCCATTTTTGTTTCCGAATCCAACCAAAAATGATTGTCCACCATTCCATAGTTCTTCTTGCCATCTTCTAGAATGTATATATTATAATAAAAATCATCACTAGACAGACTAGAATCATCAATACTTATATTTTTGTAAATTGTCAAATAATCATTCTGCTTGTGTGCAGAAAAGAAATTGTATGTCAATTTAGGATAAAGTATGCAAAGCCCAGTCTCGTATTCACCTTTACTATCCCCTACAAGATAATCTCTTGTTAAAGAAAATTTATCCAAATCTTCATCACTAAATTGTATATACTTTTTGCCTTTGGCAGTCTCTTTATAACCATTATTATCACTTGCCAAATTTATTTTATTATCATCATCACACAATTCATATTGATTTTCTAACATATGGAAAGTAATATTATTCCAAATATCTACTGATGAGGAGTACTCTTGTCCAACAGCTGAAGACACTACGAAATATAATTTTTCGTGTATAGTCTCTCGGTCTTCATCATTAAGTAATGCATCATTTTGCAAATCGTTACCCAAATAAATCTTGTGTATATCGTACTTAAAATTGAATGTATCACTAGCTTTTACTTTCTTTACCACTTGACCATCAATTATATCCATATCGGCACTCGAAGAATCGTAAGTATCGCTCGTAGGAGCATACGCCTCTATCGAAAAAAGGTCACTATTACATTCTTCCAAATTCGTAAACATATAAAATGTATTGTAATTTCTCTCTATCTGAAAGCCTTTGTCTGGCTCATAATTTGGTATAGAAGAGCGAATATCTATGTCTTCTTTGATTTCTCCTATATAGTATAGCGCTGTCCTAGAATCGCCATTGTATGTATAATCAGAATTTCCCTTCTTTGCTCTATTATAATAACTATAATTAATACTTCCAATGCTTGCTTTATTTTTATCCAAAGTATAGTGATTTACATAAGAATACAGAGCATCATAATTGACACCACTTTTTTGTTTATTATGGCTCAAAACAACATAATTGCCATATTCGATAGATACTTTATAGTTCACTATATCTACAGTTTCTATTACATCTCTTGCCCAAATATCTGTCAAAAAGCCATCTGTCATTTCTTGTGGAATAATTATTGCTTGAAAATCTGTCATATCTCCTGCAAGGCTTATATCAAATGTTAGCTTTGTCATCTTGCTTAAATCTACAACCAATTCAAAATCTCTCTTGACAAAATCAATTTCAAATGTAATAGTTTTTTCCGATGCATACTCATAGCCTTTTTCAAGAGATTTTTCATCTTTAAATTTTACGTTATAATCTACATTTACATCACTTATTGAGCCAGAAATTTGTGTGTGGTCATAGCCTTTTGGCACATCAAATGAAACTTTGGTAGAATCATTAAATTCGACCAAATATTTGTAATCACTAAGCCCCAAACGACTATCCGCACCTTTGAATGTAACAGTTACTTCCAGAGGCTTGGGGGAACAACAACTACTCAAAACAACACCGCAAAAAAGTAGCATCATAAATCCAAAACATATAGATAAATTCTTAATTATTTTTTTCATCTGTTCTCCTATTTAACAAAAAATTTCTTCCACAACATCATAAAAAATTGTTGTTATGCAGTTGTCTTGACAGCTTTCAAAATATAATATCCTTTGCTTCTCTGCAATACTTCTACATTGCCAAATATTTCTTTTAAATACTTTTTTGTACTATCCGCACCTAGATTTTTTTTGATTACAATTGTAACATCTCCACCCACATTTAGATGACTAGATAGTCCGTTCAAAAAATCAATAAGCACTTTTTTGCCAACTTTTATAGGCGGATTTGAGAGGATATGATGGTATTTTTTTTCTACATTCTCCCACATATCGCTCTCAAAAATATTTCCTATTTTATTTAAATTGTTTTTAGCATTAATTTTGCAAAGTTTAATAGCTGTATTGTTGATATCGCACATATCAATGGCAATATTACATATTTTGCCCATAATCACACCTATTGCACCATAGCCACAAGCAATGTCTAAAATATCTCCTCTCAAATCATTTTTAAGCACTGTATCGATAAGTATCAAAGACCCCTCGTCAATCTCCTTTTTGCTAAAGACATCATCACAACTTGTAAATATGAAATGATTACCCATATAGTCAAAATTAAATTGAAAAAAATCTTTGTCACTATGATTACTCTGAGTAAAGTAATGGCTAAAATTATTTTTTGATTTCGTATCCATCTTTTGTATCCAATATTTGATATCCTTTTGCAAGTATTTCTTGTCTAATACTATCTGCAGTCGCCCAGTCTCTATTTTTCTTGGCCTCCCATCTTTTGTTGGCAAGATTTTTTATATCTTCGGGTATTTCCTCGCTTGCTTTTTCTTCGTTCAAATTCAATCCAAATACCCTATCAAAATCAAGCGCCAAATTGTAGATATCTTGGCTTTTTTCCTCACTTTTTACCATACTAAATAGTATTCCTAGAGCAAGAGGAGTATTCAAATTGTCATTAATAGCATTCAAGAAATCCTGCTTGTATTTATCTAGAACATTTTGAGGTGTTTTGTTCTCTCCATTTTTATGACTAGCTACCAATTTCCTCAAATTATTAAGAGAACTTTGTGAAGCTTTTAGACTATCCAAAGTAAAATTGATAGTTTTCCCATAATTTGTATTTAAGCAAAACAATTTGTAAGCTAAAGGCTCATATCCCATTCCTTTTAGGTCTGTTAGAGTATAGCAATTATTAAGGCTCTTACTCATCTTGCCACCATCTACCATAACAAATTCGTTGTGTATCCATTTATCTACAACTTGATGTCCCCACGCACAATCATTTTGGGCAATTTCATTTTCGTGATGAATTGGCAAATGGTCGATACCACCTGTGTGGATATCAAAATGGTCCCCCAATATATCCGAACTCATAGTAGAACATTCTATATGCCAGCCAGGACACCCTACACCCCACGGACTATTCCATTTCATTATGTGATTTTCTGGAACAAATTTCCACAAAGCGAAATCAAATGGGTGTTTTTTATTGGTATTTTCCTCTATCCTAGCCACACCAATTTCGTCCATATTTTTATTACTCAATCTGCCATAGTTTGCAAATTTTGACACATCAAAATAAACTCCGTCGTCTATAATATATGTATAGCCCTTTTCTTCCAAACGTTTAACAAACTCAATCATTTTGTCTACATATTCTGTAGCCTTGGTTATATGTTCTGGCATATCTACATTGAGCATTTCCAAATCTTTCAAGAAAATTTCTGTATTCTCTCTAGCTATCTCCATAGGCGACTTATTAAGTTTCTTTGCAGATACTTCCATTTTGTCTTCGCCATTATCAGAATCACTTGTCAAATGTCCCACATCTGTAATATTCATTACTCCATTCAGTCTATATCCATTATATTTGATAACTCTCCTCAATGTATCGACAAAAATATATGCACGCATATTCCCAATATGAGGCAAAAGATATACTGTAGGCCCGCAAGAATACATCTTCACTACACCATCTTCAATAGGGTGCAATTCTTCCATTTGTTTAGTAAGTGAATTATATAATTTAATCATTTATTCTCTCCTTTTAAAAAATGTATGATATTGTCCAAGCTTTCTGTTATTTTTTCGTCCAAAACATAATTATTTTTTATACTGTCATACAATTTCGATTTATAATTGCCAAGAACTTTTTTGCCTTCATCACTTATTCTATAAAAAACATTTTTTGAATTATCGGCATTTTTATAACTAATAATCAAATTTTCCTCAATAAGTTTCTTGAGCAAATTTGCTAGATTTGTCTTTGCTACCCCCAAACTCTCTGTCATATCGCTAGGACACAAATCTTTGTTTTCTAGCAAAAACAAAATTTTAATTTTGGTAGATAGCGAAATATTCTTATTTAGACTATCGTTAGAAAATCCATCGCAAGCAGAATTAATAAGTATCCTCAGTTCTATCAAATTGTCTACAATTTTCATAATATCTCCCAAAATCTAGTATTTAAACTTTGTTATTATATCATAACTTCCAAATTTATCAAACAAGTTATCGGCACAAATAACAATAAACTTGCAAAAATAGTTAAAAATAATTTTGTTTTGTCAAAAATTTAGGTTATACTATAAACGAAATGATTGCAAAATAACTAAAAATGGAGTAAAAACGTGAGAAAAACAAAAATTGTAGCAACTTTAGGTCCCGCTACAAATAATGCAAAAAGTATCAAATCTTTGATTGCAAGCGGGGTCAATGTACTTAGGGTCAATTTTAGCCACGGGACTAAAGAAGACCATTCCAACACTATTAAACTTATCAAAAGTGTAAGAGAGGAATTAAATTCCCCTGTAGCCATTATGGTAGACACTAGAGGGCCAGAAGTTAGGGTTAAATCTTTTGTGGACGGAAGTGGAATTTTGAAAAAAGGCAAACACTTCACACTATATGGATATGCCAAAATGGGAGATAACGAAGGGGTATCTGTATCCGAGCCAAAATGCCTAAAAAATCTTAAAAAAGGTGACATCATTCTTGCAAACGACGGACTTATCAAACTTACCGTCATTGAAAACAAAAATTTTGAAGTAGTGTGCAAGATTGTATCGGGAGGAGTTTTAAGCGACAACAAAGGTCTCAATTTCAAAAATATTCCTCTTAATTTACCTTACATCAGCGAAAAAGATAAAACAGACCTAATCCAAGCATTTGAAGATGGTTGCGATATGATATCTGCAAGTTTTGTAAATACCGCCGAGGACATCTTGGATTTGAGGAAATTGTTGAAACAAAACAATTACAATTGCAAAATCATTGCAAAAATAGAAAACAACCAAGGCATAAAGAATGTAAAAGAAATTCTTGACGTCGCAGACGGAATAATGGTAGCAAGAGGAGATTTGGGTGTAGAAATTGCCCAAACACGACTACCAAAAATCCAAATGGACTTGATTTCTTCAGCTATTGAAAAAGGCAAAACTGTAATCGTTGCCACAGAAATGCTGGAAAGTATGATAAACAATCCACGACCAACAAGAGCCGAAACAATAGATGTAGCAAATGCCGTATACAATGGTGCATCTGCCGTAATGCTTTCTGCCGAAACAGCTGTAGGCAAATATCCAGACAAAGCTGTTAAAACAATGTCAGACATCTGTATCCAAGCAGAGAAAGATATTAATTTCAAAAGAGCATTCTTTGAGACAATATTCAGTAGCTATGATATCACCGATATCCTAGGACACAGTGCTACAAGTTGTGCATTCAAACTTGATGCAAAGGCCATCGTCCTATACACCGATACCGGCAAAACAGCATCGCTAATTGCTAGATACAAACCAGATTGTCCAATAATTGCAATTACAGATAATTATCAGACATACAACTATTTAAGTATGGAATGGAATGTGTTACCTGTATTCTCCAATATTAAAAGCAAAGATATCTTTGAATTGGCTTGCATTATTGCAAAAGAAGAAAAATTGGCAAAAGTAGGAGATAGAATAATTGTAACAACAGGTACAACCGATACCATCGATAACGTTATGAAAATCTGTACTATTGAATAATTTTTTTAACTAAACGAAAATTACAAAATAAACATTTTAACTAAGTACACAAAAAAATTTTGTCTAATTACACCGTTAAAAATAAATACTAAAAAAAATTACCAAATCTAGTTTGGTAATTTTTTTATTCAAGGAGTTCCCCATTGGTGGTATCTATTACTCTCATAATATTTGCTTCCTTCCCCGTATTGCTATCTATATAAATATAATAGGTATAATTCTTCCAAGTACATATAAATTCATAAGCAGAAAGTTCACCTATATACTTGTCTGGTATGATGCAATAATTTCTCTCTTTGACAGTAAGCAAATCACTCAGACTATTTTGAGCAGACACCATAGATATAGATGATGAAAACTTCCTATCCTTGTGATTAGTAGCATAATTAGTTGCCTCCCAACCCACTATAGAAGAATTTGTCAAATCTACTTTTACCTTAATCAAATCGCTATAGTATATTACAGAATTTTCGATAGTCGCAAGATTTATATATGCAGTATTCCCACTCACTTGAGTCCACACCGTATACATATTGCCTAGTCCCACATCTCTTGCAAAACTCTCTGCTATTTTTACAGCATCATCAAGAAGCAATTCATTTTCTCCACTATTACTAAAAGATGTAATATTAAGAAGCATTCCCCCACGCTTTGTAATAGCAACATTGAGTCCATTATTGATATTTACAAAATAATTAAAAGTTTCAAATTTACCATTAATCAATCCTATATACTTGATATCACTGGTATTAAATAATTTTTGCAAAAAAATCAAGCCATCATTTTGGGTAATTTCTTCATCTCCCAAACCCACTATCTCTTTGTTCAAAACACTATCAGAAAATGGCCCATCATATATAAGAGATGGCACTTTAGAATTAGCACTCTCGGTATTAATTATTCCAGCAGAAAAATCGTCCAATCCGTCATTATCAAGACTAGAAATATCGAAACTATAATCGTTACTTGCATAATAATTATTGATATCATATTTAATAGAAAGGATAGTAGAATGAATGTCGCTAATTTGCCCATAGTCTTCATCGGTCAAATCTTCGCCATTATAGAGTTTTTCCAACAAAGTGTACGTATACCCATTGATTTTGTTCAAATAGTTGTTAGTTTTTGTCAAATTGTTATATGATACTGGCAATTGATTAATATTATCAATAGTTAGCAAAACATTACTATTCAATCCCGATAACAATGTTCTAAGAGTTCCGCTATCAGTAGTAGCAACAATTTTTGACAAATCTATTTCCATATCACTTATATTTGAAACGACTTGCAAATAACTCTTTTTGTAATTATTTTCCAATTGTCCTTTATACGAATTTGAAGTATTCCAAAAGCTTAAAAATAAACATAAAAAAATAATACTAGCAGACCCCAAAATAGTAAGAATAATATAGAAAATAATATTGTTATTTTTTTTCATAAATTTCTCCTAAATTGCAAAGACGTGTTCACCATAAGTAACAACCGTTTGCCTATTAAAAATCCAACTACTACTTGCTGTTGACGGATTGTAATAATAAAGACAACCATAAGTAGGGTCCCAACCATTAAGAGCATCTGTTGCCGCCTGATAGCACGCACCATCTGGCTCCAGATTTATCTGTCCATCGTGAACGGCTGTAAATGCCCAGGGCTGATATATTACACCATAAATTGTATTTGGAAAATCTGGACTAGCAACTCTATTTAATATAACAGCACCTACCGCTACTTTGCCAATATACTCCTCACCTCTAGCCTCTGCATATATACATTTAGCTAGAAGATACAAATCATAACTTTCTTGTTCGGTCATATTTATACCCAGCGCATTAGCCGTCACACCTCCGACCGCACCACTCACATAAATTCCATTGTCTTTTTGAAAATTTTTTATTGCAACAACTGTTGCATCGTCATACGCTCCATTAATAGCTCCATCATAATATCCTAGTTCTTTTAGTCTTGTTTGGATTTCAACCATATGAGTATCAAAAGCATATGTTTCTTCTTTTCCTTTCACAAAAAAGCATATAACAAATATTGATACAATTAGACAGATAGACACAATGCAACATATTATTTTTTTCATCACTACTTCCCAAAAAAATTATTTATTATTTCCATTAATTTACTTCTGTACTTTACCCCATCTCCCCCACTATTTTCTCCAACAAAACACAAGGGTGGATAAGCCACACACCACCAATTATTTCCAACGCCACTCCCCAAATTTATAATCAACGCATCGTAATATCCACTTTCAAAGACTTTGTCTTCATACATTCTACTTGGGAAAAATTCGTTTGTAATTATTGGATTTGAAGTATATTCAAATCGATTTTGCTCAAGCACTTCATCGGCACATACTTTTATATTTTCCAGATTTTCTTTTAATACAGCCTTTACTTCGCTTGAATTTTTGCACTCAGATATAAGAGGAGTAATATATGTTATAATATTATCCCTAACTTTTAGTTTTATACTTTGGTCTTCATCACTATTTGAATTTGCTCTAATATGTATTCTAATCACACTGTCACTCTCTTTTGTACACCCCACACACATAGTACACACACAAAATATCATTACAAAAATAACTGCAATTTTTTTCATATCTCTCCTTTAAAAATATATTTAATACTAAATTGTTTACACATATATAATTTTTAAAAGCAATATATTGTCGGTTTTTGTAATAATTTGTTTATTGACAAATATTGTATATTTAATGACAAAAAATATGTGTTGCACGTCAAAATGCAACACAAACAAATCAAGGAGGGAATTGTATAACTAATCATCAAATCCAAGCAGACAAGGATTATAAATCACCAATTTATCACCACTCTTCAAAGGTAACTCTATATCTGGATTTTGCTCCAATATCAAATCTTCACTGACATTCATATCTTTTGCAATATCCCATACACTCTCACCATCTTTTACTATATAAATATACAAGCAACAATCATCTTTTGGTTTTTCTTCACCAATTACAACATTGGATATTGCTTGAATTGTCTCTACTCTATACATATCTACAAATACACCTAGAGCAGACGATACTTCTATTTCTTGACCTCTTTTACTCCTAGCACTCACGTCAGACAAGCACAATGTTACAACACTTGCCATCTCCCCTTCAACTTTTTGCTCTACAGCAAAAGGCATTTCCACCTGAACAGATGTTAGAGAATTGGTTTCTTTGGTGTAATACACAACTGTCACATTTGCTACACCTTCTATATTCAATTTCCCATTTTGAACATTTGAGCTTGCTAGAACAATATTATTTGTACACACTCCCAAAATATCGTCAATAAATGGTGCAGTCTCGGCTATCCCCGCCGTACCACTAATACTATCTCTAAATTGCACTGAAGGCATACCCGATATTGTTTCAAAATTTTCACTAGTCACAGATAGATAATTTTCTTTGATATACAAATCATCTATTACAGTCAAATTTGTTTTGTTAAAGACATATCCGTTATATGCAATAGGCACATACAAATTTACATTTGCTCCACCCTCTTCTAACATTGTAGACACTTTAATTTCATTGAATATTATCGATAGTTCACTTTGAATATATGAACTATCCTCAATTCCACTCAATGCTACATCTAGAGAAAAATCGAAAGTTTGAAAATCTGAAGACACTTCACCATTTGACTCTCCAGTCTGATAACAAACATCTACATTTAGCACTCCCGATACTGTCATAAAATTTTCGTTAGGAACAACATTCAATACACAAGCATTAGGAGTAACCATAAGAATTTTTGTGGCGTTTTTTACATCAAAATCTTGAGTAATATCAAATTTTTCATAGCCTTTGCCTATATATGTACTAAATTCTATATCTTTGGTCGACACATTTGCAAGTCCAGAATTTATACCTGTCAATACATTTATATCTTTACTTATTATCTGGTCTATTGTTGTCTCTACTATCGCTACGACCTTAATCCCATTTGATACAATATTACTTGTTACATCGATTACATTTGATGTAAGCACCACTTCTCCCACAATCTCATTATCGCTTGAATATCTATCTTTAAATTCTGCGCTATAGTCAAGAGCTGTAATTCCAGCACTTTCAAACATAGCTTGAAAGTCTACCAACCCCACAAAATTAATATCATTCCCAGCAACTTCGCTAGACACAATAGTTGACTTGGCACTTACAGAATAAATAGCGTCAATTACATCTTCATTCGTAGGCAATTTTAATTCAATTATAGACTGAGTAATTCCAATATTTTTTCTTGAACTACTCACAACCTTTGTAAAATTTGGCTCAAACACCATTTCAACCCCCTGATTTTTTAATTCTGATATAATATACTCTCCCTATTTTTCAATTATGACAATTTTGAAATTATTTTCTACAAACACCAAATAATCTTTTTGAATTAAAAATTTTTATGCTATACTTAAAAAAATATTAAGATATTGATATATAAATTTGTATACATAATAAAATATAAACAGAATTTATAAGAGGAGTTTTTATGAAATTTATATTATTAGTTATAGATAGCTTTGGAATTGGTGCAATGCCTGATGCAGACAAATTCGGTGACACCGGTAGTAATACTTATCTAAATACTCTTGCAAAAACAAATTTACACCTAAACAATTTAAATAAACTAGGACTAAACAATATTGACGGCATAAATTTATCCAAAGAAAAAGTTATAGGTAATTATGCCCGCCTTAAAGAATTAACTTTTGCCAAAGACACTACTGCTGGACACTATGAAATGTGTGGAGTAATAATGTCTCACCCTTATCCAACCTTTCCAAATGGCTTTCCACAAGACCTTCTAGATATATTAGAAAGAGAAACAGGCGTCCAATTTATAGGCAATGAAGTAGCTTCTGGCACAGAAATTATAGAGAGACTAGGCGACTTGCATTTAAAAACAGGCAAACCTATTGCCTATACCTCTGCCGATTCAGTTTTTCAAATCGCCACTCATACAGACATCTACCCTTTGGAAAAATTATATGATCTTTGCCAAAAAGTAAGAAATATATGTCACAAAGACAGCAAATATAATTTTGGCAGAATAATTGCACGCCCCTTTGCAACAAATAGCGAAGGTAAATTTTATAGATTAGAAAATAGAAAAGATTACGCTCTAAACCCTCCTGCCAAAACACTTCTAGACAAACTAAAAGAAAATAATTTTGACACCGTTTGCATAGGAAAAATCGAAGATGTTTTCAATTTTCAAGGAATTACTGAGAGCAATCATACCAAAAATAATCAAACAGGGCTTTCTGCTATTATTGATATCATTAAGAGAAGAGATATAAACGGCCTTGTCTTTGCAAACCTAAACGATACAGATATGCTTTTTGGCCATAGAAATAATTATATAGGCTATGCCAATGCACTCAAGGAAATAGATGAGAACATTCCACAAATGCTAGAAAATTTAGACAATGATGATATCTTAATAATTACCGGCGACCACGGTTGCGACCCTACCACCCCTAGCACTGACCACAGTAGAGAATATACTCCTCTTCTAGTATATGGCAAAAATTTAAAAACAAATACCAACCTAGGCACAATTGTTGGTTTTGATATTATTAATAAATCAATATTGGATTATTTCCATATTGAAAACCACCCAGATAGCATATTCAAAAAATTAATTTAGGAGAAAAAAATGACAGCACACAATTCAGCAAATATCGACCAGATAGCAAAAACAGTTATAATGCCGGGCGACCCCCTAAGAAGCAAAATGATTGCCGAAAAATTTTTGCAAGATTACACTCTTGTCAATAATGTTAGAGGAGTCCAAGGATATACTGGACTATATAATGGCAAAAAAATTACCGTAATGGCAAGCGGAATGGGCAACCCATCGATGGGTATTTATAGTTATGAATTATTCAAATTCTACGATGTTGACAATATTATAAGAGTTGGCACTATTGGCGGAATGCACAAAGATTTACCTCTTAAAAGCGTTCTTATTGCCAATCGAACTTTTACAAAAACTAACTACAACAATTTCTACGCAAATTTTGGTGCAGATTATATAAAAGCATCAGAAAAATTAGTAAAGCTTGCCGAGACCAAAGCAAAAGAATTAGGACTTAATTATACAATTGGCGACACCCTTTGTTCAGACACTTTTTACACAGACGAAGATGAATTGAAACTAGCATTGGACAAAAATCTTCTAGGAGTAGAAATGGAAAGTGCTTCTCTATACTTGAATGCCGAAAGATTAGGCAAACAGGCACTAACAATTTGCACAGTTTCAAATAGCCTAATTACTGGCGAAGAAACATCTAGCGAAGAAAGACAAAATGCATTCTTAGATATGATAAAATTAGCACTCGAAATGGCCACTACCCTAAAAGATAACAACTAAAGACCTTGTATATAACACTAAAAAATCAATTATGAAATTTGGTCATAATTGATTTTTTTGATAGTCATTAAATATATTTATTTTTCTTTCAAAAAATTTAAGTTTTTATTAGAAATACAAAGGTCATAAGATTTATTACATTCAAGTGTGCCTTTGAAAAATATTCGCACTTGTTTAACCTTGCCATTTTCATCGTTATAAGAAATATCATAAAAACTATAGCCCAATATATTGAGTAAAGGATTTATATAAAAGATATTATTCTTTATATATACAATTCCAATAAATGCAATTATTACTACAAATACACATACAAAACAAATTTTGGACAAATCAAAAGTAAGAGCAAGCAAAACAAATAACGAAAAGTAATTCAAAAAATGCTGGTCAGTTATATTCTTTTGTTCAACAACTTCGATGTTTTTGTACTCCCTACAGCCATATTTAATAATCAAAAGCAAACCTATCGTGCCTATAAGTGTAAGAATTGTTAGACTTATAAGAACACAACTATTGGTTACATTAAAAGTAAGATTACTATTAATAATCTCTACTATCAAATTGATAAGAAACAAAATATACATTGGCACAAATGCCGATATAAATAAAATGATTTTTTGCATTATGTAATTATTTACACAATAATATATTTATATACTATTCTTGTACTAAATCTAAATAAAAGTATACACACCAAGGTATGCATACTTTTATTACATTATATCAAGTTTGTTTTTTTCAAGACAAAATAACTTACCATACCAATTGCCAATGCAAATATACCAGAGCCTACCAAACATAATATCACATTGACAATATTGCTACTTAGAGGAGTAATAAGTGGCACAGTCATAAAAAATAACATACCAATCCCTAGAGATAGAAGTATTGACAACCACAATTTCTGTTTGGCACACACGCTAGCCAAAATATATATGGCAGAGAATAATCCTACTAAAAACACTTTTGAAAGCAAACAACACACAATGTTTCCTACATTAATTCCTTCCAACGCAAACGGTAGACCAGCTATCGCACCGCCAATCAATGCTCCCAAAAAGAATGAAACTATCATCATTGCTCCCGCCACAAAAGATACAATTGATTTCGATATTACATAATCTATTTTGTTTGCTCTAACTGTAAATAAATTCTTGACATATCCACTTCTAAATTCGTCAGCGATAAATATGCATACAAATATCGATATTACAAAATACATCATATTAATATTGCACATACTTGTAATATCCATAGACATCGCTCCATCTGTATTACCCAATGACCCTATTATCTGCCACACATTATCAAAGCCCTCCATCACAGTCTCTACACCATTTGGGTCAACCGATACAGACCCGTCCATCATTGTTGTCATAACAAGAATTAATATTGGCATTACAAAAGATATACCTATCATTATATACACCAGAGAAGATGTAAACATTCGTCTCACATCTACACCAAGCATAGTGCCAAGTCTCTTTTTAAATGTATTTTTCTCAAAATTTTTAGACATTTACTTCTCCTCCATTAGATTTATATAATATTCTTCTAGACCAATTTTGTCCGATTTTATTTCGTTTACCACAATATTATTTTCGTACAAATAAAGGACTATTTCTTCTGAACTCTCACAATCATATACACGCAAATATTCCTTTCTTTCATCGTATACAACCTTGGCATATTTTTTCTGCAAGATTTCTTTGGCACTACCCATATCTTTGCATTTCAAAGCAAAAAACCTCGGGCATTTACTATCCAATTCTTCAGCAGTCATCTCGACAATCATCTTTCCGCCACGAATAATCCCATAATGAGTAGCAATTTTTTCTAGTTCTCCTAGAATATGCGAAGATATAAGTACTGTACAAGTTTTTTTCTTTGTAATATCAGAAAGGACTTCTCTCATTATCCTCATTCCGTCAGAATCAAGCCCATTTATAGGCTCGTCTAGAATAAGAAGTGCTGGATTGCCTAGAAGTGCCATAGCTATCCCTATTCTCTGTTTCATACCCAGAGAGCAATTTTTAAATTTGTTTGATGCACTACCCTCCATTCTCACAAGTTGCAAAACTTCTCTTACAGCCTTTTTTTTATCTTCAATTCCCAAATTTGTAGCTTGAATAATCAAATTATTCCACACTGTCAAATTTGGAAAACACCCCGGAGCTTCGATTAGTACACCCATTTTTGCTCTAACATCTATATCGTCAGCATCTTTATCAAATATTTTGACACTTCCACTAGTAGAATGAATTAAACAGCACATTATTTTTTCGGTAGTACTTTTCCCACTACCGTTTTCTCCTATAAATCCATATATAGCACCAACTGGCACTATCATATTCAGTCCACTAAGTGCTTGTTTTTCTCCGAAGTTTTTTGTCAAATCCCTAATTTCTATCGCATTCATTATCTTCCCTCCTAATAAACATCACTCATATTTAAAATATGTGTACCTAGGACATTATAAATAACCGCCCACGATAGAGACACCAAAAAGCACGTAAGCAAAGATACGACTCCACTGCTAAGACAAGCGTTAACTGAAGAGCCATAAAGGAACATATTAAGAATAGGGGAATTTCCAACTATTGCTCCCACGCAAACAATTAGTATCCCTGTTCCAAAGAAAAATGAAGAAGCTATAGATAAGGCAAAATATTTCCTAAAAATAATATTTAAAAATACATACAAACTAGCCCAACCCAAACTCATAATTATTTTGCCAAACAAAGCACATATAAGAGCGCCAATATTTACTTCAAAAGACAATCCCACAAATAATCCTGCGAATATCGCTCCCAATAAATATGTAATACACATAGATGCCATAGCGAAAGCACAAGTAATAGTTTTGCTCATCATATAATCTTGTTTCTTTGGGTGAGTTGTAAAAAGTTGCTTTACATAGCCACTTTTATAATCGTGACCTATAAATATCGACACCATTATTCCACCAAATATAAATACCATATTCATATTTGCATATTCACCAATATCCGAAAATACATAAAGAGGTTTGTCAGATGCAATTGCATTCCACACATTCGTAAACAAAGCCTCTGTTACTTGTCCATCAACCCCCTCCATACCGGTAGCACCTATAATAAGCGCAGGAATTATTGTCGCAATACCTAGAAATATATAGAATAGCGGAGTATGAAGCAATCTATAGAAGTCCACACTAAGCATTCCTTTTAGCCTACGCCAAAAACTTGGAGTTTCAAAATCCATATTACTTGCTTTTTCCATTGTTTTTGCCCTCCTTTTTTGACATAAGTTCTATATAATATTCCTCAAGTCCTACTTTGTTTTTCTTGACTTCAGAAACAACGTGGCCATTTTTAATTAGAAATTCTACTATTTCTTCCACATTTTCTTGGTCGTATACTTTTATTGAATCGCCATCTAAGCAAACATTTTTGTATTTGTCTTCTAGCAATTTAAATGCACCACGCAAATCTTTGGTTTTCAGTACAAGAAAAATTCTTGCCCTACTCTCCATCTCTTGAGCAGTAAGTTCTTGCACCATTTTGCCTTCACGAATTATTCCATAATGAGTTGCAATTTTTTCTAATTCTCCTAGGATATGCGAGGATATAAGCACTGTACAATTGTAATTACGCGTAATATCCACAAGAATTTCTCTCATTATCCTCATTCCATCTGTATCAAGCCCATTTATAGGCTCGTCTAGAATAAGAAGTGCAGGACTGCCCAAAAGTGCCATTGCAATTCCTATTCTCTGTTTCATTCCTAGAGAACATTTCTTAAATTTTAGATTTGCATACTCTTCCATTCTAACAATTTTAAGTACTCTTGCAATCTCTTCACTTGGGTTTGCAATCCCTAAATTTAATGCTTGCATCATAAGATTTGTATACACGCTAGAACTAGGGAAACAACCAGCATTTTCAATCAATGCACCCACTTTTTGTCTAATCCCCGCATCTCTATAGTCTTTACCAAAGAGTTTGATACTTCCGCCGTTTGATACAAGATGTCCACAAATCAATTTTTCTGTTGTAGATTTGCCACTTCCATTTTCTCCTATAAATCCATATATAGCACCAACTGGTACTGTCATATTCAGTCCGTTTAGTGCATACATACCCCTAAAGGATTTTATTAGCCCTCTTATCTCAATAGCATTCATATACTACTCCACATCTTTATTCTTATTTACTTTGGCATTTTCATATCTAATGTTGGCAAGTCTAATTCTTTCATTTGCTTCTTCTATCTGCCTTTGTTGTTCAGCCTTTATTTTTTCCTTTCTCTCCGATGGACTTAGTTTTGCCTCTTCCCAAGACTTCTTTGCCTGTTCTTTTGCCCTTTTTAGAGTGTTTGTCCCCCTATTTTCTTCAAAATTTGCTCTTGATTCTGCTTTTATGGCTTGAAAATTAGCTTTGTCAACTTCGTGTTGTGCCTTTGCACTTTCTTTCATTTCTCTAAATGCCTTTTTGAAAAAATTCTCTTTCTTCTCTTTTTTATTTTCTTTATCTTCCATAATTAAAACTCCTTTTAATTTTATTTTAATAAATATTTTGGTCATTATTCCAACACTTGACCGATTAATAATATTTTAATATAATTCATTTGTAAATCCAAATCCAAACAAAAAAATCCTCCAACAAAAAACCGACATTTGTTGGAGTAATAAACACAATTAGGAGAAATTATATGAATATCAAAAATAACAAACGCTACAAGGCAGGCAATGAAAAGATAGAGACAGCATTCCTAACTTTGCTATACAATCTGAAATATGAGGATATATCCATAAATGATATTTGCAAAAAGGCAGAAATCAATAGAAGCACATTTTATGCTCATTATAGCGATATAAATGACTTAATAATCAAAATAGAAAATAAATTTGCCAATTCCCTTTCTTCCATATTTGATTTTGGGCTAAAAATGGATAACAACGCATTTTTGGAAATGTTTACATTCGTTCAGAAAAATAAATATTTTTACAAAGCATTTTTGAATATCCCTTACACAACTATTGCCGAAACCAATGCTCGAGACAATATACTTAATAATATAAAAGATAATAATATTTGTACTATTAATAGTGATATAGAATTATATTACAGAGCCAATTTTTTCGGAGCAGGAATAAAAGAAGTATGCAAAATCTGGCTAGATAGAGACTGCAAAGAAACACCTAGTCAAATGGCACAATTATTAAAACAAGAATATGGAGACCGCACTCTTCCCCAAACATCAAATTATTAAAAACCCAAGACAATTTGAAGTGACCCATAGTTGCCACTTCGTTTTTTCAATCGCATTTTTAATTTACCACTGTTTCAAACGATACTACTTTTTGAGACTTCCCCGCAATAGTATCTAAAGAAAATCCGTTTATCGGATTGTAATCATAAAAACTTACGCCATCTATTATCACACTCCCCTCTACAAAAGTCAAATCGGGCGGAATGTCATCTCTAAATATTACATTTGTATCTGTTAAAGTTCCTGTATTTCTCACTATGTTTTGAAATGTCAATGTTTGCCCCGATACTACCACCGATTTGTCTGAAGTCTTGACTATTTGCATTTCTCCATGTGGAAAATCTACTGTAAAAATTTCACTCTGCTGGTCATAAGCTATTCGATAAACATTATAAGTCAATGTTGATTGAATTTTTACATCAAAAACACCATCTATCATAGGATTAGCCATCACAATCTTGTAAGTAATCGTTTCACTATTCCCACTAGGAATTATTTGATTTACATCAAATCCATTTACAATACTTATCCCACCATAAGATATTCCGCCTATTGTCACTGACCCAGACAAAAATGTCGCACCCTCGCTAATAGTATCAGTTATATGAATACCGCTTACTTCATAACCCGATTGATTGTACAACGTAATAGTTACATTTACAGTTTCTCCAGGCGATGCTACACTTACAGATGTCGTCCTACTTATTGTAAAACCTTCTAATGCTCCTTGAATTTTTACTTTCTTATGCAAATCTCCATAATAATTTAAATTATCCAAAATATTCATAATTCACCTATCTAATAGTAATTACTCAAATTTACAAAGAAATCAGAACAATTGTAAGATTTGCACTTGGTACGTCATTAGAACTAATTGTTCTATCTCCTGCAAGAATTGCATTCAGCGATATTTCATCTTCCGCTTTCAATTGCACAATAAATGTCGCACTGCTATTTGCATTATTTGTAAGAGGTCTTTTTGATGCTTGAATTATTCTACTATTAATTGTTACACCCACCACATCTCCACTTGTAGCGTTTGTACTATTATTTATAGAAAAATTAATCATATATGTCCCATCATACGGCACTTTTACATAATTATTCTCTATCTGCATTCCATTGTTAATAAGTATCTCATCAAGCACTAATGGTCTGCTATTATTTATAGTTTGAGATTTGGAATTATACACACTGGCATTAATATTAGGCGCTCCAGGAGTTCCTTTTGGAATATAAAACGTCAAATGATGAATATTTCTATCAAAATCATCTTGAACTTCAGCAGGCTCGTTATATTCCACCGTTTCCGTTCCGTCAATAGTAATAACTTCACTTATTCCTATTTCTCCCGGCAACCCCCTAGGGCCAATAGGACCTTGTTCACCTTTGGGTATTTTAAAATCCAAAAAATGCACATCGCCCTCATATCTATCTGTTACTTCGGGCAATTTATCACTATCTACCCCCTCTACATTCCCCGCCAATATAGTTTCTGCTACACCAACATCACCTCTAGGAATATAAAAGTCCAAATATGCCACATCGTTTTCGTGAATAGTTTCCACTCTTGCATTTTCACCTGCATCTAGTGTAATTGTAGACCTAGCTTCTACCCTTTCTCCCGAAGATGGACCTGCGGGACCTCTATCACCCTTTGGACCTTGTTTGATTATTGTCCTATAGCAGTACGGACAACAAATAGGCTTAAGTTTGGAATAATCAACATAATCTTTCATAATACACCTCAATTCTCTCTATGCCATTATATTGCCAAAACAAAAAAATTGTGCAAAAAAACACACCCATAAACCTTTTTATACTTATCACGGTCTCCTAGGTGTGTTTATTTATTATTAATTATCTATTGGAATAATTACTCACTTGTAGTAGGATTAATCTCGTTTTTGAAATCATTTATTCTTGTATTTGCTTGATTTTTGTAAGTAGCATAATTTGTCTCAAATTGTGTAGCAAATGTCTCAATTTCTTGAGTTAATTTAGAACTAACGATATCCAAAGTTTTATTCATAGTACCAGTAACATACTCAACAGCTTCATTATAGGCTGTGGTAAGAGCATTTTTTACTGTATTCAAAGAATTATTAGCATTAGTATACGCTTCTTTCAATTTTCCTTCCGCCTCTTCAACAAGGTCATCTAAAGTTTCTAGACCATTCTTAATTTCGTCAGTAATCAAAGTACTATCCATTTCAGATATCTCTTTTCTTCTCTTTAGATAATCAGCCTTTGCATCATTAAACGCTTTCAAAGCTACTTGATAAGGGCTATCCTCATCTAAAAATACTTCTTTTCTTGTTGTCTCAATGCCATTTATAGCAGTCTCATAAGCATCTGCTAGAATAGTAAGTTTTGCTTTTTCTACAATGCCAGCATTTTCTTTAATCTTTTCTAATTGAGCTAGTCTCAAAGCCTCTGCTTTTGCTTGATAATATACCTCTTTTAATTCTTGAGAATAATAATCTTTTGTCTCTTTTCTAGATTGTTTAATTTCATCAAGTAGTTCAGCATAACTCATTGCTTTTACTTTAGCTTCTTCCAAATATGGTGAGCATTCAGCTACTACTTTTTGCAAATCTTCTTTTGCAAGTTTCTTTAACTCTTCTACTGTGCCAGTTATGTCTAATTCTTGCATTTTTGCTTCAATAGATGCTTTGACAGAATTGTACAAACTTTCTACATCTTTGGACTTTTCTCCAGAAATTTCCACTTCCAATTTATTTTTATCAGCAGTTACACTTCCAGATACTAGATATCCATTATCTTTTGACACGCTTACAAATAATTTAACTGCATCATTGGCATCTTTTCCTACAAATTCGACATCTCCAGAAATAATGATATTCCCCTCATCATTCAATGCATTGACCGAAAGCACTTTGTTATCTTTATCCAAAACAAACTCAACTTCTGGATTCAAAGACACATTCATAACTTTAGCTTCTGCTTCATCTTTGTTGCACGCTGTAAGAGTAAGTCCTCCTGCAAGCAACATTGTAGTAGCACATAGAGTGCTTATTATTCTTTTTTTCATAAATATCCCTCCCATTACTCATTTATGATTATACCTAAATATTATTTCATAACAAATTGTTTGTCAAATATTTTTGTTCTTATTTTGTAAAAAAAATAAAAAAAAACAATATGCAAATTTTTTACAAAAATCACAAAAAAAAATGCTTTTTCTCATTGTTTTTGCCTAAAATTTAAGAAGAAAACAATATGTATTGGGAAAGTTGAATAATTCTAATTTCCCAACTCTCCCGTACCACAATTAAAATTTCAACAAAACAATGATTTTAGACAATCAGTCAAATATTCAAACATACTCACTCTTCTATATCTGCATTCACAATTTTCTACAATCTGCATATATTTTTCCATAGTATACACATTTTTCATATTCACTACACTTTTAAATTCAATATACAAGGGATTGCTTACAAATCTCTGTTCCATACCTTTATTTTTGCAAATAATGATTGATTGAAATTTTAATTGTTTACCCATTTTAATCCACCGTCACTTCAAATGTTATTGTAATAGACTTGTTAGGAGTCAAATCATCTATCTTAAAGCCTACCGATGGGTCAGAGCCTGCTTGTTGATTACCATCTACATACACACTACCCACAACAAATGACGTTCCTTCAGGAATAAGATCTATAAATGTCACATCGGTATTTGTTAGATTTCCTTTGTTTTCTATTACATTTTGGAATTTTATTTTGTCACCCTTGATTACCACGGATTTGTCCGAAGTTTTTGTAATTGTTATCACATTATTGCTTATATTTATAGTATCTGTATTGGTATATTCATTTAAACCTACCGCTTCATTGACATCATAGGTAATTAAAGAATACACTTCTACACTTTCAACTGTTGGAGTTTCATCAATTACAAGGGTATACTTAATTATTTTAGATTGACCAGCAGACAATTCTCCCAAATCAACACCATTAGTTAAATCATCATCTGGCTTGCTTGCACCATCTACAACAAGCGACCCTTCTTTAAAAGAAGCACCTGTATCAATCATTTCTTCTACATTTAAATTAGTTATAGGGTATTCGCTATTATTGGTAAGCGTAATAGTTTGTTCAATTTCAGCATTTGGCTCGCCAAAATTTTTTGCACTACTATGAACTTTTGTAAACGATGTTGTCATATTTTCAGTATTAGATTGATTACTTTTTACATCGCTCTGTTTAGTTGTCTGGTCAGGCAATTGATATGTTGACGTTACCTGCGAAATATTAGTTATCTTAGACATACATTCTCCTAGTAAATTTTTAGGCTATTGCCTAATTTATAATATGCTAGAAGTTAATTTTTGTGTAATTTTTGTATGAATTATTTGTTTTCTTTGAATTTTATTATCAAGTCATCTTCTTTTGCTAAATATTCCACAAAAAGCACTTTTTTCAATGTCTTTTTGTTAATTTTCCCTTTTTCAAAAAGCCAACCTACATCTTTGCCAAGTTCATTGAGGGTACTATAAGATATGTGCCCATCAACCACCAAATAATATGGCAAAGACGATTCATTGTACTCTCCTCTTATATCTTCTATCACGGTAGGACGCATATTTCCTTTTGGCATTATACTTAGCGTACCACTCGTTTCAAATACCGCAAAAGCAACATCGTTCAAATCAAAATATCCTTTTTCACGACACATAGACAAAACTTCGTTTATATCTAGTTTGCTCTTCTTTAATGCTTTGTATTGAATTTCACCATTGTAAATTATCATTTCCGGAAAGCCTTTGAAGAAATGTTTCATCGCAGGTCCTTTTCTCCCCAAAAAAGAAACTAGCATATCAAATAGGAAAAATACCGTCATTCCAATCAAATAATAATAAAATGGAGTATCCCCCGTATCTGTTGCCATTTCTGCCGATATCGACCCAATAGAAATTCCCATTACATAATCAATAAATTCCAGTTGTGCAATCTGTTTTTTACCCATAAGTTTGGATATTACAAACAAAAAAGCAACTGACACAAAAGAGAAAATTAATAATTTCAAAATATCATTCATATTTGAAATTATTGACCAATTAATTTATCTTAATCAATCATTCTTACTATATATTTTCAAAAACTCTAACACAAACAACCGTCATATCATCAATTGCAATGCCACCATTTAAATCTAGTGCTTTGTTTAAAATATCTTTACTAAGAGTCATTGGATTGATTACATTACTATTTGCTATATATTCCGAAAGTTCTATCTTCCCCTCAAAACTATCTGTGACACCATCAGAGACAAGTATCAACATATCAAAAGGAGATATTTTCTTCTTGGTAATATGAGGACTAATCTCTTCTAATACCCCAACAGGCAAACCACTACTGCTTATTATTTCACATTCACCCTTGTCTCTTTTTAAATATCCACAGGTTGCACCTAACTTAATAAAGTCATAAGTATTTTTTTTGCCATCAATTATACATAGGTCAATAGTCGAGAAATTTTCTTCTTCCGTCATACTAAGCAATTTGTTGACAGAATTTAAAATAGTTTCATTATCAAAGCCTGCCAGATAAAATTTTTCAATCAAAGATATAGTCAAACTACTTATGCTTAAAGCTTTTTTGCCACTACCCATTCCATCACATATGGACACCATATATTTGCCATCATCTATCTTGAGCAAAGACTTACTATCACCACTATACACTTTGCCCGATTTTGTAATTGTCGAACAACCATATGCTACATCATAATTCGCTCTAGGTATCAGAGTTATTACATTAGCATTTGGATAGTCGGCGGGCAAAATTGATGAGATTTCCAATTTGCAATTAAGGATTTTGCTTACTATATTTTCTATTGTTTTTTCACTTATGAAATTTTTATTTATTACTAAATTTACAATCTTTGTCTGAATATCTTTTTCATAGACCGACACATCATAACATTGCATATTTTTAAAAGATAATTCTTCTTTGATTTTATCATCGAAATTACTATCAAAATTTATATTAACATCAACTTCTTTTGAGAGTGTTTCTAGCAATTTACTTACCCCTCCCAATTGGTCCGCAATAAGCAACCTACTACTATCCAAATTGTTGATAGCTGTTGAATAATTTTTATAACTAGCAACCATATTATTTATAGTAAAAATTAGGTCATTAATATTAATGCAATTACTAGAAAAATGTTGGGGCAAATCAATAAGCAAAATCTTCCCCCTATCATACGCAACATCGATTATTGTATCTATAGAATTTTCCATAAAATTGCCAGTCATTCTATAACACATTTCATAATTTTTGCACTTGCTACATTTTGAATTAATTAGTTCTTCTTTTAGAAGATTTTTTGCCTGCTCATCAGTGAGAACACCTCTCACCATATCTTTGTAAACATTCTCCATTTCTCCAAAAACCAAACTCAACTTATCTACCCGTTTTACAATTTGCTTTTTAGCATTATTTAATACATTTCTGACAGTAATAGCATATTTATTGTCAAATTTTTCTTTACTTTTGTTAATAACACCCATTGGGACAAAACAAAATATTATACACCCAATGGCCACAGAAAGAAGCTCTCCATAAGATATCCCCCCGCTAAAAATTATCATATATATTATATAAGAAATAGCAGTTGACACCACACTTAAATATTTAAAAGAAGACTTGAATGCAAACGATGCCAAAACCATCAATGTAAAGAGAGAAATGTATATCGCCGAATGCATTTGCAACGAATAAGAAAACCCCAGTAATGTAGAAACAATAATTGCCAAATTTGACGGAAACAAATATGTAGAAATAAGTACAATAATCGTTCCAAAAATGAGTCCCAAATTTAAAATCCAAATTGGCGTTGCACTCATTCCATACATAAAAATAATAAGTATTACAGCTCCACATATTTTTTCATCAATATTTAGTTTAAATTGACCACAATATCTATTACACACCCCTCTACAAAACGTCATACACGAATACAAAAATAGCATAGACAAAACTATCATAATAAGAAGGGTTAGATTTTGTTCATTGCTTCCCAAATTCATCAGTACATATACTACTTGCGAAAGTCCTGCACCTACAAATAATACAACTCTATTTAATTTGATTTTTTTCTTATTCTTTAGTGCAAATATTATACACAAAATGATTGAAACATTTAGCCCTTCTAATATACACGAAATAGACATTCCAGCAAGACTATAAGCACACAAATATACAACTGCTAGTATGTATCCATTGAAATTAAATTCTAGTAAAGAGATGACTACACCTATTCCAAAGGGGACCAGACTAGCACCATAAACTTTTGCTCTGCTTACGCCAAAAATAATTACAAACAGAAGCATATACAATATCAAATACAATTTTATTTTATTTCTCTTTTCTTTATTTAATATTTTCATAACAATTGTCCCAAAAAAAATATAAGCGGAATATAATTCTTCCACCTATATTTTATCAAAGATATAAATCTTTAAATATTTATTATTAATAAAAATCAATGAGTGTTTTGTTTAATCGTGTCTTATTTTGTTTTGCCACCGCAAATAATTAATTTGTGCAAAGCCCTTGTTTCTGCTACATACAAAAGCCTTTGGTCGAGTAACTCATCAGAAAAACTATCCCTATTATAAATAATTACACAATCAAATTCTAATCCTTTGGCTGTTTGAACAGTTAACAATATTTTTGAATTATTTGCATAATTTAAATTGTCTTCGTGGATAACAGTTAAATTTAAATCCTTCAAATTTTCGCTCGCTTCATTCAAGTCTTGTTCATCTTTGCAAACTATTGCAATTGTAGGATATTCATCTTTATATTTATTTATGTAACGAGAAATTGTTGTCTCATCATTTTCTTTTAAGTGTTCGACTATTCCCGCACTTCTTACAACATTGCTTGCAGGTTTTTGTCCTAGTTTTTGTAGAACTTTATTTGCTTCTTCCATTATTTCTATTGACGTACGATAGCATTTGTTTAAATATAATATTTCAATATCTCCAATCACATCTTGTACCTCTTCCCAATCTGTAATTGATTGATAAGAATAAATACCTTGTTGCAAATCTCCAAATATTGCAAATGTGGCTTTTGGGAATACATTCCTTAAAGCGACATACATAAGAACAGACAAATCCTGAGCTTCATCTATTAGTACACATTTCATATTGTTGTAATATGGAAGCACATCTAATTTAGATATCAAATATAATATCGGTGCCAAATCATCAAATGCAAGCTTCTTGGATTTAATATTTTTCAATGTATATTTTTTTAATATCTCTACTTCATCAAAATCAGTAAACATATCTATGTTCTGAATGAAATCTGAATACATTTTTATAGCATTCTTTTCTAGTTTAAATAGTTTCTTTATATATCCATAATTGCCAGAAGATATTAGCTTTCTGGCATTTTCTTTTTTAGAAATGTCCAAATGTGAGAAATTAATATTATTTAATGCTTTTCTCTTCAAATCGTCTTCATAATACAAAGCCAGCCCTAACTTCTTGCTTCCATGTTCGATAAGTTCCGCCATAGTTTGTTCTCTGCCACAGAAATACTTAAATACAGTATCTTTGTCCAAGACTTCCACACCATTTATAATTAAAGGTTTTTTAAATAACTTTTCTTTTAAATATTCCAAATATTTATCTATCACATTTTTAAATTCCATACTATTTTTGAAAGTTAAATATTTATGAGATATCTTCTGTTTGGATAAATATTCAAATTGTGTATGCTTATTTAAAATTGTAAAATTTCCTATTAAATTTAATATTAGAGTATTTAGCGAAAAACTATTAGATTTGTCTGCATCTAAGTCTACAAGGATATTAGATATATAACTCATAAATATATCGTTAGGAGATATAATCAAGAAATCTTCTGGCCTAATTTTATTTTTGTAATTGTACATCAAATAAGATATTCTATGCAATGCGACAGTAGTTTTGCCAGACCCCGCCACACCTTGGACAATGCAATTTTTAAATAGTGGCAAACGGATAATGCTATTTTGCTCTGCTTGAATTGTTGCAACTATACTCTTTAGTCTATTATCTGCTCCTTTTTGCAAAAATGGTTTTAAGAAATCATCACTACTTACCGCATCTTCAAAATCATAAATGGATTGGACATCATTATCTTTTATTTCTATCTGCCTTTTCAATTTCAAATTTACATTGTATTCTTTGCCTAGTGCATTATATGAAGTATCCCCCAGTCTACCATTGTAATACAAATCGGAGATAGGCGCCCTCCAGTCCACAACTTTATTATCTTCTTTATCAGAAATTTCTCCAACACTTAGTCTTCCAATGTATCCATTAAATTTCTCTCCATCGTCTTTATCTTCGAATACTAGCTTTGCAAAGTATGGGTCTACAATATGTCTTCGAATAATTTCCAGTTTTTCGTCTATGTCATCAATAAGGGTTTCTCTCTCTACATTAAAGCCATTATCCGTTTCTATTGGCATATCCAGTGCAATTTCTCTATTTCTTAATAATTCTTCTTTGTAGTTATCAAACATCTCCTTTAAGATTTTGTACTTCTTTTTTTCATAGTCCAAATCATTAGCCATAAAAACACCTCCAATTTTTCTATTTTTTGATAAACATAATAAAAGGCTGGCCTAAGAACTAATTTCTTAAGGTCAGCCTCAATATTATTCGGGCTGACCTGCTAGATGTCAACATCTGCAATCAGCCTCGCTATTTATCAAAATAATGTTATTCGTATTAAATTTCTTCAAGCGTAATCGTTTTTTGAAATAATTAATCACTCAATCTTCTCCTTTGAGTTGTAAAAATAACAAAATTAGTTTAACAAATAAAAAATCTTCTGTCAAGAGTTTTTTAGTACTTTATTGACAAAACTTTGTATCTTTGGATACCAGCAGGAGTTGTAACGTCTACTTCTTCTCCTTTTGATTTGCCCAATAATGCTTTGCCCAAAGGACTTTCATTACTTATCTTGCCACTTAGAGGATCACTTTCAATACTGCCCATTATCTTAAGAGTAATTTTCTCGTCAAAGTCCATATCAAACAATTCAACATTTGCACCGACTCCAACTTTAGAAGTATCATTTGCACTCTTTGATATAATTTGTGCATTACGTAGAGTTTCTTCTATTTGTGTAATCTCTTGCTCCAAAATTGCCTCTTCTTCTCTAGCTGCATCATATTCACTGTTCTCGCTAATATCACCAAATGATCTAGCAAAGGCTATCTTCTTGGCAACCTCTACTCTGCCATTACTCTTTAAGTTTGCCAATTTTTCTTCCAATTCCTTGTAAGCTTCTTTAGTTAGATATACTTCAGCCATTTTTAAATCTCCTTCCCCATTTTAAAAAATTAAAATCCGAAAAGAATAATCTTTTTCGAATTTGTGAAATTTACATATTTATTTGTACTCAATTTTTGTACTCTATTTTATACAACAATAAAAAATATTTGTCAAGAGTTTTTTTAAACAATATTTATTATATTCTACAAAAAATATTTTATGCAAAGATTTTATTTTTCTACAAAAATTATTATTCTTTTGTATGATTATTTTTTAAATTGTGTTACAATATAACTTAAGTTAAAAATATATTTGAAATCCATACTGATTTTTTCTTAAGGAGATATAGTTAATGGTTAAAATTTTTGCCAAGGTAATTGTGGGAGACAAAGTAAAAAAAACTTTTAAATATGAGAATATTGGCGATTTTGAAATTGACCATTTTTTTGAATATGTCAAGGATATTTGCGAGCATTTTGATAGCCCCACACCTATTATACTTGCAAAACACATCAGAGACTTTATTGTATTTAGTACAACTACATTCAAACCAGAAGATTTCGTAGAAAAAATCTTCTTTGACAAACTTACACTTGAAACATTTAAAGGCTTGTAAATTACAAGCCTTTTTTGTTTTTTATATTTGAATTTTTATCTGCCATATTAAAAATCACAATCTTTTGGACAAAAATTTAAAAATCCTCCCACATTACATAGTTGTATCTGCATTATCAAGCGTATTTGTCTCTATTTGACTACTCACGCGGTCTTTTTGTCTTTGCAATCTTTTCTTTGCCACTTGCAATTTTGGAATATTATATCTTAATACAAAAATAGGAAGCAAACCCAAAAAGGCATTTACTATTGCCACAGGTAACCCCACACAAATAGCATACTTGTATGGAGGAATTGCCATAATCAAAAATCCCAGAATTATATTTGCAATATGTACCACAATCCCTTTGTAATTTTCCATTAAGAATTGGTCTAGATATTCTATTTCATTGGCTTTCACCAGTTTCTTTTTGGAAAACCCACCGATTGCTCCTAATTCTAATATTTTATCTTTCCATTTCTTTATGCCAATTTTTTCGTAAAATTGACGCTCTTTTTTACTCACGTCAAAAAATTTTTTGTTTTCAAAAAACTTATCTTTTACAGAATGTAGTATCCCCGCCAAAATCAAATCTATAATAATTTCAATAATTACAGCCAATACGACTACAAGTATCACCATCAAAGGATTGTTATTGGGATATATTTCAATATTGTACACAATATTAAATATTACAATGATTGCCATACAAATTATTATTGTCGATAAATATAAAATCATATTCCCCTTCTGTGTTTCATAATTCTTCTGTTTTAACAGTTATTCTATATTTTACACTTGTTCTATATTTTGCTTATAAAATATAAAATTTCAATTATCTTTTGTAAGATATTTTAATTTTTCGCCATAAAATTTTTCATAAATATCTACACACATTCTATAATTTTCTTGTTTGAGATATTCTATATTCTCTTTCTTGCTTAAATCGGCATTTGGATAAAGAGGTGGCATAAAATGCACCGTATATTTCTGCACAGGAAATCCATTTCCGTCCAAAATATTGCTATCCCTCATCGTAATGAATGCAGGAATAATAGGTGCATTATTCATTACTGCAAATTTGTATGCACCATTTTTGCAAGGCCTAGGCTTCTTATAATTCCACCACATTTCTTGTTCTGGATAAATTAAAATTTTTTCTCCCCTAGATAGAAGTGTAGACATTGCTGACATAAAATTCTTCATAGTTTCCATATTTGAACTTAGTGGCAAAGTATTGCAATGTTTAAAGAAGTATCCAATAATCCCCGGGAAATTAGTATAATTCCCCTCTCTAATTACTTTATATAATCTGTTTTTGCCCATATAAGGCTTAATTGCTCGCCAAATAGCATAGTTATCACAAGGGCTGAAGTGATTGCAAGTAATAATTGCACCGCCTTTTACACTTGTAAAATTTTCAATGCCTTCGATTTTTTCTATTATCATTTGTTTCTTTTTCAAAAGTTTCTCATAATAATGAGTAGCAAAAATATTAGCAAAATATGTAGCTATCTTGCTAGATAATTTTTTATTTAGGTAATCTACTTTATTTGGAAGAAGTTGAATTGTTTCGGGGTCATTTTCCACCCCTTTATTCCACAATTCATTTTTTTCAAATTTTTCAATTCTTTCTAGAATTTCCAGACGTTCTTTAGATTTTTCCATACATTTCTCTAATTATAAAATATTTTATACTTCCAGTTTTTTTGCAATATTCAAATCAAAACTCTCTAACTTATTATAAATATTTGCAAATAAATTATCGTTACCAAAAAGGACATTGCACATATTGTTTTCTGCATTTGTAATTTTCAATGCATGTTCAACAATTTCCACATTTGCACTTTCTTTTGCTTTTCGTTTGTCGGCAGTAAAATTCTCTCTTGCTAATTTTATTTTGTCGTACATTTTGCAATTTTTTGCATATTCCCAGAAATATTCAACATTAATAACATCATCATATTGCCAAGGTTTCTTATATAGTGCATAGTGAGCAATATTTAATTTACCTTCTAGTTTGTTTGGCAAAGATGCTTTGTTCCAACCATTAGGAAGATATCTAACTTTGTCTTTGCAAAGAACATTCAAATATGCCTGGTCAGGGTCAACCACATCGAAATTATAAGTATTTATAAGATACATAAATTGTTCGCAAATTTTTTCTTGTCTAAATTTCTTTAAATTCATAACTAGGATTCCCGAATTGAAATATTTTTCTGGAACAACTCCTACTCCTCTCAAAGCATAATCTTTGAAAGTCTCGCTACTATTAATTACTTGTTCTTGAATAGCTCCAACTAGATTGCCATATAGATTTGTAGAATACAATTTTGAAATATCACCTAGCACAACTATATCACAATCTAGATACAAAACTTTGTCATATTGCGGAAATAATTTTTCAATAAATAATCTATAATATGCAGTCAAACTAAAATGATAAACATTTTTTAATTTAGATTTAATAGGTGCTACACAATTAGAAATATCTTCAAAATAAATTTTGAAATTATCACTTACATAAGTCATAATCGCTTTTTTATTTTCTTCCAAAAGTCCAGTATTTAAAATGTGGATATTATAGATGAAATCTTTCGACGCATTAGTTATAAGAGAATTTAGTGCAACTTCCAAAAAAGGAATGTAATTATCGTCAGTAGCAAAAAATATAGGTACTATTTTTCTTTCGTTTGTATTCTTTAATCTTTTCATATTTTTAAATAAATTATTTTCCATTATCTTTCTCCAATTTAAGTTGTTAAAAACAAATTTCTTCAATTTGCACAATATCAATATATTAAATTTTGGCAATTTTTACAAGACAATTTGCAAAATTTATTCCCCACTTCAAAAACGCCAGCGGGAATTTATCAAAAGGCATTCCCGCATATCGGGAATTGGTCTAAAAATTGGCTTCTTTCCGTCATAAAAAATTCTTTTAAAAAACGAAAAATATGATACATAAAATAAATCATTATACACAAAATAAAGCATATTAAAATATGGAGGGAAAATAAAATGTTAGCATTTATTTCGTTTTTACTTGTAATCATAGGCTCTCTTAATTGGTTTTGTATAGGGTTACTTCAATATGACTTTGTTGCAGGCATATTTGGGTCGCAGTCAAATATTTTTAGCCGTCTAGTATATACATTGGTAGGCATAGCCAGCATCATCGTTGCATTCAATCTAATCAAAAACAAAGGTAAATTTATCGTGTCTTTTAAAAAAGCAAATAAAGAATACAATGAATATATGTCCGAAAAAAATCAAGACGAAAAAAATAGAGTACTAGCAAAAGCTGAAAGTGCAGAGGACTTTGGACGAAAAGAAGAAAATACAGAATACACACAAGAAAAAAATTCTGACAATTCTTGCTCTTGTAATAATTGCAATTGTTCTTCTCATAGCCAAGACCAAAAACATTCTGACCAAGACTAGCAAAACCCAAATATTTCTGCATATACAAAATATCTAAACTTACAAAATTTTTGTAAGTTTTTTCTATTTTTGCTCACCCTTTAAATACAAAAATGCTTGTAGAATACAATATTATGTGATATCCTAAAAAAGATAAATAATAAAGATAAATGTCTGTGAGACATTTTTATATAGGTGAAAAAATGCAAGATATCAAAGATATAATAGCCAAAAATATAATAGAATTACGAAAGAAAAATCACTTAACCCAAGGTGAACTTGCCGAAAAAATCAATTATTCAGACAATGCTGTATCTAGATGGGAGAGAGGTGAAGTTACACCATCTATAGAGACACTAGATAGTATATCTAAATTATTTAATGTTCCACTATCTTCACTTATCGAAGACAATGTAAAAAATGTCTCTCAATATAGAGACAAAAAATTAATAGTAAACAAACTATCCATTATGCTTATTTGCTGTTCAATAGTTTGGCTTGTTGCAATAATTGCGTTTGTGTATGCCGAATTGATATTTAAATTAAATATTTGGACGATATTTGTCTGGGCAGTGCCAGTATCGTGTTTAGTCTTGTTGCCATTTAATGCATATTGGGGCAAGCACATATACAAATTCGTACTATTATCCGTCTTTCAGTGGTCAATACTTGGAGCAATTTATCTTCAATGTCTACAATATAATATTTGGCTCATCTTTATTATTGGTGTACCAATACAATTAGCACTATGTATTTGGGCTTTCATTAAACCAAAAAACATTAAAAACTTACGATAATAATTATATAAGCAATATACAAAAAAACAAATAAATAATATATATATACAAATAAAATAATATATATATACAAATAAAATAATATATATATACAAATAAAATAATATAT
>CAZIRR010000007.1:33561-36404 GCA_964541825.1 uncultured Christensenella sp.
ATATACAAAAAAAAATCTCAAAGAATTCTTTGAGATTTTTTGTTATTTCCTAAACCATTTTTTGCTTACAAATGGAACTACAATCAAAAACAACGCAAGCGTAAACAACAAGATAAGTATCAGCATCAAAATATCTGGCACAACTACATTAAGCGAAGTTCTCACAAGAATAGCTTTCTCATTGCTCTCTATTCCATCTATTACAACTTTTGCAACAATGCTATAATTTCCACCATTATCACAATTTATCTCACTACCCTTTGTCCATTCAGAATTGCCTACCCTATAATAAATTTCACCGCCATCTTCACAAGACAAAAGTACTTTTACTTTCCCTGTAACCTTACTTTCAAAAGTGTCATAAATCTTGCCTTTAAACTCATACTGTACTTTTACTTCACTAGGTATTACACTAAATTTATATGTCTTATAAATACTCTTTTCGCTATCATCTTTTATATAAAGTGGCCCATTTTCATCATAATATTCGGCGTAATATTCACCAACTGCAAAATTATTAAGAGCTATATAATTTCCCTCTTCTATATCGCTATCAGACACCTCCTTTACAAAAGTATCGGATATAGTGCCTATTTTATAAAATTTGATAAAAACACCATCTTTGTTTACTTTGTAGAAATTAATACTTTGCGATGTATCAATTGTCACATCTCCATTATTAGACACTATTCCCTGCAATCCAATATTTAGATGAATTTTTGGATTAGTAAAGTAATCGTCTGTAATATTCATAATATTATTATTAATAATATTCATATTCAAATTCTCAAGCCTAGTAGAAAAGCCGATATTTGTAATTGAAGAAAATCTATTATTTGCCAAATTTATATCCAAATTTACATTCTTCAATTGAGAAAAATTCACCTTGTTTAAATTATTTGAACTAAGATTAATCTTTTTCAATGTTGAATTAGAGGGAAATTCAATAGTAGATAATTTGTTATTAGACAAATCCAATTGTTCCAAAACACCCATTCTATCAAAGAAATTATTAGGAATTGATGTAAAGTCGTTGCCAACAATTGTCAAACTTTTTAGACTATCAAATCTAATTTTTTCTATACCAGATAGGCTCGTTATATCCATATTTTCTATAGTCACACTTTCAACATTTTTGAGCATAGTCGTCCAAAGTGTAGTAT
This sequence comes from uncultured Christensenella sp., assembly GCA_964541825.1. Taxonomy (GTDB): domain Bacteria; phylum Bacillota; class Clostridia; order Christensenellales; family UBA1242; genus UBA11490. The sequence continues at coordinate 34,725 of CAZIRR010000007.1, forward strand.
CACTATAGACATAGCCATCATAAGTATCTTTTATATATTGTTTGACGATTTGCATCAATGCACTATACAAATTTTTATCAGAAATATCATTTGTATTGTCCAATTCATAACCGCCCTTCTTCAAATCTTCATATATGCGTTCTTCTATAACTTCGTCAACACTTGGCTCACTACCTTCTCCAATATCCGTCTCATCATCACTACCATCTGTTTGAATTGTAACAACGCCTCCGAAATCTTTAGCATATGTCTGTTCAGTAGGAGAAGCCATAAAAATCGCTATTGCACAAATTACAAACAATATAATTTTGAAAACTTTATTTTTCACAGAAATTTCTCCTCTTTTTCTTTTAGTATTCTTAATTTTTTAATTAATATATCTCCATACTCAGTAATTCACAGAGAATTCCAAATAAGACATAATTTTATTCATCATAAACAATTAGCAATTGTTTGAAAAAACTTACCTTCTAAAATGTAATAATAATAAAAGTGAAAATTGCTTTCGTCATATTTTTTAATATGCTCCACCTTTCCCACCAATTTATCTAGGTTAAAAGCTCCATACGAAGTACTGTCTCTACTTACCGCTCTATTATCCCCCAAGACAAATATTGAATTGTCTGGCACTACAAAAGCTCCCGTTCCATTCCCCTCTTCGTCTATCCCCTCAAAGTTCTCAGCTTTAGTTTTCCTCAATTCTTCAAATTGCTCAAAAGTTTTATCCATTCCGTTTTCGGATATAGCGGGTGTAGATGGAGATATCTTGATATTTATATAATTTTCTTCAATAATTTTTCCATTCCTTTCTAGGCAATATTTGCTATTTCCGCCCTCTACACTATCAATCATTACGATATTTATTTTATCACCAGCAAGACCAATCAATCTTTTAATAATTTTTTCACTATCAGTATTTACTACAACAATATCCTCGTAATCCAAATCTTTGTCATACATATTTACAAAAACCACATCATTTTTCTTATTCCCATAGTTATTATTAAGAGTGGGATACATACTTGAGCCATTTACCTCGCATTCTATAGTAACACTTGCAAATAAGATTAACATTATAGAAACGATTACACAGTATGCAAAAAAGACATTTCCCAAAAATTCAAGCAAAATTCTTGAGATAGGCTTACTTTTGTACACGTCAAAATTATTGTTATTCCTCAAAAAGCCTGCTCCTTAAAAACAATCTTACACACAATCATCAAAGTATATATCTATAAGTTCCCATTAATACAAGATATCTTTCAAAATAAAAAACTCTGTATCTTAAGCAAAAAATAGAAAACATTATGTTTTTTAAAAACTATACTTAGTATTTTAAATATAAACAAATATATTCAATATATACAAATAAATTTTAACACAAAATTTATAGTTTACAAAATAAAAATAAACACTTGACAATACTTTAATAAAAGAATAAAATATTTTCGTGAGATAAAAGTTATTTCCACAAGTAAAATCAATAATTGTAATATGCAGAGATGTCGGAGTGGAAGAACAATCCTGCGGATTGTTCCCTGACTTACTTTCCTGACGGGCTTTGGACGACGCTTGGCGGCGACCACTCCCTATGGAAATTATTTTCACAAGTAAAATCAATAATTGTAATATGCAGAGATGTCGGAGTGGTCGATCGTGCAGTCTTGGAACGGCTGTGTA
>CAZIRR010000008.1:0-35964 GCA_964541825.1 uncultured Christensenella sp.
GAACTTCTAATCGCCGTTGCCGAGCGAATATTAGGGCACCATGCTGGAACTTCATCAACAACATACAATCTCTCCAATGCTGTTAAATAAGACTTCAATGTCCTGCTATCCATATTTGTATCGTTAGCCACAATATCTTCAAGTATTGACTTATCCGTAGCAAGTGTAGAAATATTTCTCGCATAAGAACGCAATATTGTTCTCATTCGTCTTGGGTCTCTTTTTACTCCATCAATTGTTGAGCAGTCTTGCTCACAAATATTATCTATATACATTTTTGCAGTCATCAACTCTGCACTTTGACTTCTATTTAAACTACTAGGCCAACCGCCTCTACAAGCCACTCTTATAAGATTTTCAATTGTTAAGTTAGATTCCACACCATCAATATCTAAGTTTTTATTATCGAACAATTCCTTCAATGAAATTTTTCCATTTGATTCCTTTGATTCATATAAACTCATTGGATACATAACAAGATTTGCTATTCTTCCAGTGCCGGAATGCATTATTTGTTCATTATCTACCGAAGTTGAACCTGTAAGAATATACAGCCCGGTTTCTCCAATTTCATCTACACTCGTTCTCACAGCGTCCCAAAGAACTGGAGCCATTTGCCATTCATCAATAAGTCTTGGCGTTTCTCCTTTAAGTAGTAATGATGGTTTTGTTTCGGCAGTAGCAAGATATGCTTTTGTTTTATCTGGGTCTTGCATTTTTAATATACTCTTTGCGTGTCTTTCAGCGGTAGTTGTTTTTCCTATCCATTTTGGTCCAGCAATCAAAACAGCACCCACATAGTCCAACATTTCATCTAGTGTTTTATCTAATAATCTTGGTAAATATTCTTTCATATTATCATCTCCTACAACAAAAGAATAGCACATTAAAAGCACAATGTCAACTGTCAATGTATATTTTTTCCGTGTTTTAATGTAGTTTTTTTCCATACTTCAATGTAATTTTTCTCTGTGTTTTGATGTGTGTTTTTTCTGTAAGGTTGGTTTTTATCTTAGAAAATCCTAAGTCGTTTTACCCAGTCTTAAAACAATTTAGAACACACAAATTTCTTAAAAAACCTATATTTGCTGTCAACTGCTGTCAAAATTAAAGATTGAATGACAGCAAATATTATTTATCATTCAAAATCCCTTATTTTATCTATGTTTTTAGAGTATAGGACACACACTCTTTTAGGGTAGAGCCCGATTTTGGTAAGGTGGGGGTCACGGGTCCGATTCCCGTCACCAGCTCCATTCATCAAACCCTTGAAAACCCTAGAAAAATAGGCATTTTCAAGGGTTTTTGTTTTACAAAAATTAAAGAGCACTTCCTTATCTAGTGGAGCAAAAAGTGTAATAAATTGCTCCAAAAAGTGTAGTGATTTTTACAAAAAAATTGACCGAAAATCAAAAAATCAATTTTCGGTCAAAAACTACCTAAAACTATCTAAAACTGGCACAATAGGTGTAAAAAAGTGTAGTAGAATTTTACTTAAATCAAATACCCTCTAACAACAAAAAAGTCACTTCGAATTTCATCAATGATTTTATACTTTTCTTTTTCAAAAATTCGCAATTTCCTTTATGGATTTTTCTGTTAAAACGGTTACGCCATCATTTAACAAATCTTGATTTAATCCAAAGATTGCTTGATTTGTATCAGTTGTTTTGTTAAACATAACAAATCTTTGTTTGTCGTATTCTTTTGCTTTTTGCATTGCGTGACGAGAACCGCTGTCGCCTTCTCCGTGTCTGAAACTCGCAATCAAAATAACTGCTTTGGATAACATTGCTTGCAATCTATCCCTCTCGATAAATCTTTTAATTCTTTCAAACTTATTTTGGGTCTCGTTTACATATTCACTTATAACCAGCCCACCACTATCCACAATTTTCTCAAGCAATCTTGTGTTTTCTTTTGGATAAATATCGTCAAATGTCGTTGGTAAAACTACTATGGCTTTTCCGCCATTTTGAATACAAGCTTTATGAGCAATGGTATCACAACCAAGAGCCAAACCGCTCACAATATTTATTTTACTAACAACCAATTTTTCAACCACTATTTGTTCCCGTTTTTCAATGTCTTTTGTTAGATTTAGAACACCAATCACAGCAACATTGTTATTCACTTGTTTAAGCAAACCAATGTCGCCTTTACATAAGAACAAAAACGGTCTTTCGCTATTTTTCATTTTAAAATTAAACTTTGGAAAATCATCATCAAAAGCACAAACAAGTTTAATGTTTTTTGCATTTAATTCTTCTTCAATTTTGGCAGTATCAATATTCACATTCTCAATCTTTTCTTTTGAAAATTCTCGCCAAAAGTGGGCACTAGATTTAATAATACCAGTTTTTATCATTGTATAAAGTTTTAATGCTAAAATTGAATTCATATTAACTCCTTGTTTTTGCTATTACATATAGTGTAACACTTTTTGCACCCAAATCAAAAATAGTTTGAATAATATCTTCAGCAATATTTACATTTTCGGTGTAGATATCATCTCTGCGTAAAAGCACTAAAACTTCAAATTTATTAGAACTATACAATTTTTCTAATTCATATTCTCTACCAATTATACAATCAATCACCTTTTAGTAAATTACGATTATCATAATCTAAATCTACTATATTGCCAAAATTTATTGCAGGTTTCATACATTTTATTTTAATTCATAAAAAACGATAGTGCAATTTTTTTTGACAAACGACCATTTTAATTATATAGTTAATATATTACAAAAAATTAAAAGTTATGGAGAAGAAAAAATGTCGACAATAGAAGAAATCCATTCTGAAAGAGAAAAGAAAGACCAAGAATACCAAGAACTTTGCGAACGCTTAACGCAAGAACAAGACGAAAAAGAAATAATCCACATTCAAAACCTTATAAAATTAAATCGTTACAACGAAGAAGAATTAAAGCATAAAGAATTTCGCGAAAAACTACTCAATGTAAAAAACAATAAAGAAAGGAATGAATTAATAAATTCTTATGTCGAAGAAACCAAGGCGGAAACAGAAAAAATAAAGGAATTAAGAAAACAAACAAAGCTAGAAATGGAAGAAAAAATGAGAAAAGAATTAGAAGAAAGGAGAAAGAAAACAGCAGAAAGAAGAAGACTAGCTGAAGAAAAGAAAAAACAATAGAATAAAAAAAGTAAAAAACTCACATAAAAATTATGTGAGTTTTTGTAATGTTTATAATAATTAAATATTTTTAACATTATTTCAAATATTTTATTAATCAATTTAATTTTTTGAATAAGTTTTTCTACCAATTTGAGCATAGCACTTATTCAGCAGAATTGATAAAATCAGTAGGAGCAGTGATTGTAGTTGTACCTATATTGCTAACATTTTTGAAAAGCATTCCTTCTGCATAAGCATTGTTGGAATTAGAAATTTGAGGTTGGTATTTAAATCCATAACGAACAAAATATGATTCCAAACCATTTTCGCCAAATGTATAAATAGCGTCTACAGGATTTGTGAATGCGTTTTCACCATTTCTACCGTCGCCTATGCTACTTACAAAATTTAGTCCATTGTAACTACTATATCCAGAACTACTTTCGAATAATGCCTTTTCGCCACCGCTATACACATAGCTTTTCAAAATATCTGAATATTCGCCTTGAATGTCAAGTTCAGAAATAGTCCCGTGAGCATCTTCTAGATTATCCCAGAAGTTTTCTGCGTCATATGGCAAGCTTTCAGCATCCTTGTAATCGGCGCCCTTTTCAACTCTGTTCCAAACACCATCTTCGCCACCATAACGTGTATATAGAACCCATATACCGTTTTCTTTGATTGTAATGCTATCTTCTATAATTGTTTGAGCGGCGTTGCCATTATGTGCTGGTTGATATGTTACCATGTGACGACTAATAGCATTATCTGTAATTTTAAATTCTATCTCGTATTCCATATTATAATAATTATCTCTGAAGAAATCTGCCTTGTAAGAAACGGTATAATTGCCACCTGTAAAGAAAGTTTTGGCAGCTGTCAACATTTCTTCTGTAGGACGTACGCCAGTGTAAGAACTTCTAGATGGTTGAATATCTGCACCTAGATTAATCATGGACGAGCCGATATTGGTAAATTCATAGTGATAACCTTTTTCAAACCCACATTCGCGAGACGCACTGGAATAAGTATCATCTGTAAGATATAAATCATAAGATAGAGATGTTACTTTCTGTCCGTCTAGTTTCAATTGAATATTTTGGATGTAATAGTTACATAAACTTTCTGTTGTATAATAATTTTCGCCTTCTGCTTTATTCAAAACAAATAAATTAGTATCTTCATCTATACGCCCTCGGTCATAAGCATATCTAGTACTTGTAGGAGCTTCCAATGAATAGTATGTAAAATATCTATAATAGCATTTGTTTATCATAGTATTAATAGATGAATTGAATATGTAAGTCTTAGAATCTTTATCATAGTAAGAAATAAAGGCATCTACATCATCACCATCATCTACATTGTCAAGATCCCACAACGCATTATCAAAGACAATACCTACATAAATATCCATAGCATAATTATCTCTTAAAGCGCTATTCTCTTCTACTACAGGATAATCGGGTGTAGAATGGCTACTAGCCTTAATAGCCCACGAATTATCTGTCTTTTCGTATTCATTGTATCTCAAATCGCCAATAGTTGTATCTAAATATAATTCGCTAGCGCTAGAAAAATATTTATTGTCACGATCCTTTTTATCACCTGCATCAAATAGATAAGCATCGTGTTCTACAGTTAGTTTGTACATAGTGTCATTTGAATAGTTCACATTCTTAGGAGTATACTTATAATAAGTATCATAAGTAGCTTGTACTTCTTTGCTATCCATATCAAAAGAAGTTATTTCTTTTACTTCTAATGTATAATTATTGGAAGCCTCTTTTAGTACTTCTCTAAGATTGTGATGTGTTTCGTACCAACTTAAGTTTGCACGCAATGTGTCGTCATCTTTCTTATTGCCACAAGCAACAAGGGTTACAGCACAAGACAAAAGCAAACATAGAGAAAGTACAAAACTAAAAAATTTTTTCTTTTTCTTCATATTTCTCTCCTTCCAAAACTATACATCTATCTAATAGATAGATGTATAACTTTTTTGAAAATTAGTGTTTTATATTGCCAATTCCATCTTTTTTTGGGTTTTATCTAAAAAGTATTTGCAAAAATAAGGTGTTTATGCTATATTTACTGTAACAAATTATACACTTATCTATTAGTTAGATGTATGTTTTTGGTGGGAGGTTTTCTTCCATTTTTTCTTTTTTTTAGCGGTTTTTCAAGTAAAAATATATCATTACTGAAACATCTTAAATAAAAACCAATAAACACTCACAAAATTTTTTCATTCTTTAAATTTGCTTGCGTCTAAAAATGATTTAAGTTATACTACCCTAGGTTATGTTTTGAATACCATTTACCAATAGAGGAATAATATGATTTTACCACTTATAATTATTATACTTACATTAATTGTAATGCAAGTTTGTGTAATTTTCAATTTGAGAATAAAAATAAAAAACACCTACATTGATTGCTACTGGTTGGTATGCTTATTAGGTGCTTTAATTTGTATAGTTTGCGGTTTTATAACAAGCGACAGTCTTAAAAATGTATTTGTAGGTGCCGGAGATATGAATCCTCTTCAAATACTAATTGTATTTTTGTCTGCATCTAGCCTTTCAATATTGCTAGATAAAATCGGATTTTTTAGTTATATCGCTGGAATAACGCTAAACAAATCTAAATCTAGCCAAACTAAAATATTTTTTATGTTTAATATAATCATTGCCATTCTTACAATTTTTACATCAAATGACATCATTATCCTCACATTTACACCTTTTATTTGTCAGTTTACAAAACGCGCGAAAATTGACCCTACACCTTACCTTGTATCTGAATTTGTAAGTGCTAATGCTTGGAGTATGTTTTTCTACATTGACAATCCAACAAATATTTATCTATGTTCTTTACACGGAATAACATTTTTGGATTTTACCATAAAAATGTTTTTGCCTGCAACTGTTGCTGGACTTTGTTCTATGTTTATTTGTTATTTCTTATTTAGAAAGAAATTAAAAGAGCCTATCAAAATTCGCAAAACAGAAGTTACAAAACCAAATACCCCACTTCTTAGCATTGGACTTATAGGTCTTGGACTTATGATTGTCTTTATGATGATTGGACCTTACATCGGACTAGACATTTGGTATATCCCGCTAATTTGTGCTGTTTTATCTTATTTAAGCGCACTTATTTATATTTTAATAAAGAAAGAAAAACTTAGTATTTTCGGAAGTTCCATTAAAGATTTGCCATATTCTTTAATTCCTTTCTTATTATCTATGTCAATAATAGTTGCTACTCTTACAGACATTGGATTTATAAGCAAGATAGGAAATCTCCTTGATGGGACAAGTATGCTAGTTATAGGATTTACAGCATTTATAGCTGGAAATATTGTAAATAATATTCCTATGACAATGCTCTTTACAGGCGTCCTTGGTTGTATGACCGCAAGTTTAAATTCGGTTTACGCAGTTGTAATAGCTTCAAATATCTGCGCATTCCTAACCCCTGTTGGGTCACTTGCAGGAATAATGTTTATGGGAATTTTAAAAGAAAATGAAGTTGACTTTAGTGTTAAAAAATTTGTTGGATACGGTGCAATAATTTCCATTCCCGTTATGCTAATAAGCTTACTTATGCTTTTGATATAACATCATAAATATAGTACAATCTTAAATAAATTTTAAAAAAAATTAGTGAATTTTAGGCCATTATAAACCTGTAAAAATCATAAAAAATCTAACTAAATGCAAAAAAGTGTAGTAATATTTTTATTTACTACACTTTTTTATTTTTAATATATAAAAACCTTTATTTATCGTAATTTCGTTATATAAATCACAACTTTTATGAAAAACATCTCGCATTCAATGTTTCCATTTTAAAACTCCCTAAAGATTAATCCAATTTATACATTTTATATGCTTTATCTAAAATTCCAGAAATAAATTCATTTTTAGATGCTGTATATTTTTTTCTTTCGTCAGTGTATTTCACAGATAATTCTTCTTTTAGTGTCTGATATTCTTTTACACTTTCGGGGTGGTCAAGCATATATTTTTTGAAGTAAATAAATTCATTCCAATACTCACTTCCAAGCAATTGAATGTGAATATAATGTGTTCTGCATTCAGGTGTTCCTTTTCTTGCTAGAATTTCACCTTTTTCTTCGTATGAATTCAATACATCATACCCATAATTTTCTAAACACTTGGCAACTTTGAATAAGTCTTCTTCATTTTTCGCACCAATTGCAATATCTATTATGGGTTTTGCACTAAGTCCAGGAATTGACGTGCTTCCAACATGTTCAATCCTGACATCGAAATTTTTCAAATAATCTTTTAAAATTTTTTCTTCTTTTTTGTATTCCATTGGCCATGATTTGTCATATGGATATACTGTAACTAAACTTTTGTTTAAACCTATCATAAATCTTCTCAATGTGTTCAAATTTTGTTTTTGCCTTTTGCTTGACTATCTGCTAAAATATTGCAAACATCGGCAACACTAAAAAGCCAATCTTCTTTTTCTGAATCCCATTCTGTTCTAACTTTTTATTCTCAAAAACTTTTATATTTGACATATAATTTCTCCTTATTTTATAAAATATTCGCCATCGATTTCTTTGATTGTGCCATATCTCAATTCTTCAGCTAATGCTACTTCTAATTTTGCTCTAATATTATCTCCAATTCTCGTAAATCCGAGTAAATTGGCAATTGTCCTAAACAATCCGTCTTTATTTATACCTACATTAAACTCAATAATTTTACGGATTCCACTCGACAATTCTACAGTCGGAATCAACAAAATATCTCTAGGAGAATCTCCATTTTTTGGAATCCTCATTTCAATAGGTTGATTTACATCTACTACATAATAATCTTTTATTTTTATAATTTCAGGGTGTCTTCTCATAGCGATAGCAAAACTATATCTTACTACATTAGTAACTTTTTCATTCCCCCAAAAACAAACTGTTCTTTTTAAGAGTAATTCTTCTGTTATGGGAGCTTCGGTCTTGACCAAATTATAAATAACATTATTAAAACTCGCAGGTATACCAGTTCTTTTGTATATGTCATAAATATCATATACTTCATATTCTTTAAATTCTGATTTAAGGTCCTTTTTTGTTGATTCTTGTTCCAATATAAATACTGGTTTTTCTTCTGCTGAAACAACTTCTTTATTTGGTTTTATATCTTCTTTATTGTTAAAATTTTCAATCGTTTTTGCAACAAAATCTAAAAGCCTTTTCTTTTCTAATTTTCTATTTGTAAACCAATACGTTGACCAAACCCTGTAAAATTTCCACCCTAGTCTTTCAAGAACTTCCTGTCTTAATCTATCCCTGTCTCTTGTTGTTCTGCCTGAATGGTAATTATTGCCATCACATTCAATTGCTAAGACATAATCCGATTTCGTAGGGTGTTTTACACCAAAATCTATCTTATATTCAGAGCACCCTACATTTCTTGTAACAATATACCCAGCATTTGTTAGTGTGTTGTATACTTCATCTTCAAACACACCATCACATTCAAATATATTGGTTTGGGTATTACTATTGCTTATATTTTGCATTCCGCTTTCTGCGTATTCTAAATATTCTTTTAGTAATTTAGCTCCAACAGCTTTTGTTTTGCCCAAGTCAATATCGTACCCTTTTATTGAAGACACTAATTTAACATTATATTTAGCTCTTGTTACCGCTACATTTAATCTTCTTTCTCCACCTTTTCTATTTAGTGGCCCAAAGTTGTGTAAAAATTTACCATCTCTATCTTTTGCGTATGCCACACTAAAAATAATAGTATCACGTTCATCTCCCTGAACAGTTTCCAAATTTTTAACAAAAAATCTTTCAGGTCTCTTTGAATCAAAAAATTCTGCATACTTATCATCTTTTTCTCTGCGTTCTTGAATTATTGATTCAATTGCATTTTGTTGTGAAATACTAAATGCAACAACACCAAGAGAGCGTTCTGGCGTTGTTTTAAAGTGTTCAAAGACCAAATCAACGACCCTGTTTGCTTCAATTATATTGGCCTTTGTTTTTCTATCAAAAATACCTTTTTCCACATAATAGAAATCAACACCCATATTTGTATTATCCTTTGAAGCCGATGGAAATGTAATGAGTGTTCCATCATAAAAATTCTTATTTGAAAAATTAATTAACTCTTCCGTTCTACTTCTGTAGTGCCACGACAATCTTTGTTGATTAAACGAAGTTGCACATAGATCAAGGATTGATTCAAAATCCAAAGAATCATCATCTTCATAGTTGTCATCATCTGAATCGTCAGAAATTTCTGCATTAAAAAAATTACTTGGAGGCATTTGTTTTGAATCGCCGACAACTATTACTTGTTTCGCCCTGTATATAGCTCCAATAGCGTCCCATGGGAATATCTGAGACGCTTCATCAAATATAACCACATCAAATTTACAAGAATCTCCACTAAGATATGTGCTTACACTAAGTGGAGACATAAGAAAACAAGGCTTTAATGTCTGAACTAATTCACTTATAGATGAAAGCAAAATTCTAACTGGTTTTTGTTTTCTTTTCTTACCAGCCTCTCTCACCAATGTACTAACTTGACTGCCTGATGCGAGAGTATTGATAGATGGTCTTTCTGATGATAGTGTTGAAATAATTTCAGCTTTTGCTATTTCAAATTTAAGCTTGTCTTTTTTTCTAAAACTTTGAACTGCTGAATCTTGTGATACTCTGGTGAAATTATGCAAGATTTCATTTTTACTTATAATATAGTACAGCCATTGAGTATAAAACATAAGTTTAAATGTATTTTCTAATTTTATTACATCAATATTGTTTTCAATGGATTTATCTATAAATTCAATAAGATCTTTATCTTCAAGTTTTTTCATCAACTTAGTAAATTTAATCCAATTGCCCAAACCATCAAAATCATTTAAACAATTTGTGAAAATCTCAATCAATTTATAAATATCATACTCTTTCAAATTTGCAATTTCTTCATTAAAATATTTTTGTAATTCATCAATTACAGCTTGGTCATTTTTTAATTTCTCTATCTTTTCAACAATATCTTTAATGAATGATTTTAGATTAATAAATTCTTTGTAATCTATATTTAAAAATGGCTCAAAATCTTCTTCTAATACATCAACCAAAGGTGAAAGTTCTTTTTCAAATTCTTTCCAATTATATTTCTGGTCTTTATTATCCAAAAATGAAATAATACTTGACTCTAAATTATCAAGATCATTTTCTGCTGATTGAATTTCTTTTCCCTTTCGCAACAAATCTATAATATCGTTATATTTTAATTTTGATTTAAGATTATTTAAATATCTTTTAACAATCTTAAAATCTCTACGATAATTGCTATTAAAAAATCTAAAAGATGATATATATTCGTTTTTAAATCTTAAATAAAAGTCATTTATGTTTATTTCATATATATCTTTATTAAAAACTTTTTCAAATTCATTTTTACTGGTTTTTATATCTTCTTTTTTCTTATTATAATCTACGGTTTTATCATAAATTTTTTGCAATTGATTTTTAATAAAAATATTCTTATCAAAAAAATCCAATGCAATTATCGCTTTAAACAATTCGGAATATTTATAAATATCGCCAACCTTATTTAACTCAATATTTAAACCACTTTTTATTCTATCCCCCAGTGTTTTGAAATCTTCTAAATATGTTACAGCCTTACCAAGATTCTTTTTTAATTGAAGTTTTTCGGAATAACTAAGATCTTCTTTTTCAAATCCATACCAAGCATTTTGATGATAATCAAACCCAATCAATTCTGAATGTTTTGAATAATTATCTATCATCTCGGCTGAATCTTTTAAATAATCAATGCCTTTGTTTTCAATATTTGGAATTGCATATTCAATAATTTCATTATCTTCGCTGTACTTTTCTATTGCACCAATAATTTGATAAGGAGTTCTTTCGATTACTGGCTCTATAGTATGCAAAGCTATATTGTATTCATCAAGTTGTTTTTTTGATTTTTTTAATTCTTGTATTTCATCATTAGCATTAGTTGTCACAACAGTCTTATTTTTACTTAGAACTCTATATAATTCGCTAATTACTTCTTTTTTATTTGTTTTATGGCTATGTAATTCCAAACAAAAATCTTTAAGACCTACTTTTTTCAAATTGTTATAAACGACATTTAAGGCTTCAAGTTTTTCTGATACAAATAATACTTTTTTGTGATCATATAAAAATTCCGCTATTAAATTAGTAATCGTTTGAGATTTTCCAGTGCCGGGAGGTCCTTGCAATACGAAACTTTTTCCGCTTTGTGCCTCTATAATTGCCTGCATTTGACTAGAATCTGCATCTACAACATTATGTAAAGACAGTTCTTTTCCCTCTCTGAAATAATCATCAATATTTATGGCATTTTCTTTATTCAGATCCTCATCAGTTTGTCTATTTAATAATTTTTTTATATTAGTATTTTTCAGTATTTTGTTTTCGTTTTCTTCCAAGTCTTTGTACATATTCATTTTTAGGAAAGAAAATGTACCAATAGCCACATTATCAGCAATATCCCAACCTTTTTTTGAAACTAAATCTTTCACTCTACCAAAATAATCAGCTAACGATTCTTCAGCATTCTTTTCATCTTGATATTCCGGTATTTCAAGTCCATATTCGTTCTTCATAACATAACTTAATGTTGGATTTGTATTGACTTCATCTTCATATTGTACTACCGAAAAGATGGCATCTTTAGATTCTGTACTATCAAGACTAATTGGAATTAAAATCAATGGTGAACGATAAAAAATATCCGATTCTTCTTTTTCTTTCCATTTTAAAAATCCAAAAGCCATATAAAGAACATTGATACCTTTTTCTAATAAAGAATCTATTGCGACTTTTCTGATTAATTTTAAAGTTTTCTGTAATGTTGCACCCTTTTTAAATGCTAAAATTTGATTTTTCTTTATCTTATCTGTCAAATTATTTATAATTTGTTGTTTAGTAACCCTATCAAACTTACCTATTTCTTTACCGTCAATTTTTGCATCAATTTCTAATTCAGATTCTTTCATCGTCCTAATATAGCTATCAACATCATAAAACGTAAGAGTTTCTCCATTAGATATTTTACGAAATAAAGTTTCAAATTCGGGAGCTAATACATCAACTGTTCTTGATGTATCTTTATAATTGATAAGTTTATTCCCTTTACCTGCATCAAGTAATTTTTCTCTCCACTTCTCAAAAACGCTATCCATTATTTTTCTCCCCTGTATTTATTCATTATTTCCTCTTTTAATTATGTCACAACCATAATTGACCAAAGAGCTTATAATCCTTGAAATTGCTTTAGGATCAGGATTAACATTATAATCTTGTTTAAGTTTTTCGACAATTTCGAAATATGTTAAAGAATGTTTTTCGCCAGTGTATTTTTTAATACATCGTAAACATACAATATAACAATTCGCTTATCTTCTGTCACCATATAAGACTTCTAATCAATTTAGTATAACATATAAGTTTTGGATTTGTATGCAAATTTAACAAATTTCTCAAAAAAATTGAGTTTTTTAAAGCCGAAAGGACAAGATTTGGTGGTTATTAAAGTTGTTTAAATTTTATAAAATCTGAAACACCTATTTATATTTGTTTTTTTTATCTCAAAAAGAAAGGCAATGATTTTTTTGCCAAACTTTGTAAAAAGACTTGCAATTAGTTTTTTAAAGAGTTAAAACACACAAACAACTTTTGGAGGTTGCCATGAGAAGCATTGAAGATATAATTGAAGAAGAATTTGCGAATCTTAACTTGAGCATAGATAAAACATATAGCAAATTATCTGATAAAATTTTAAAGTATGAAGCAGAAATTCAAAATAAACTAAACTTGGATATCGATAAGTTTTTTGAAGAAGAATAGCAATTCATTAAAAATAGCACTAGGAATAATCCTAATGCTATTTTTTTAATCCTCCATCACTACAACATTCCAATTCAACCAAAATAATTTCCAAGTACTTACTACAAGCAATAAATATATGGAAGATTGTACATATTCATATAAACTAATAACGCGTATACTTATTGCTATCAATTACATCTTTATCTGCACTGGCAATGCAACGGCAATATTATTAATAAAACTAGCGAAAATTCTTCGCAACTTGCAAAAAATACTACTTTCTTAAAAAGACGATATCTTTCAAAGACAAAACAAGTCTTATATGTTTTATATTATAAGGCTTGTTTTTTCATTAATATTTAATTTATATGCATCTATGCATTCTAGATAATACAAACATTATTGATTTTTGTTATTTTCATTAATCAATGTTTGATAAGCATTCTTCAATTCCTCTGGTGCACCCGGTTTTAACCCTCGCACCTTGCCATTAGCATCAAATATTACATATTGCTTTATCACCTCTTCATAAGACATTTTTGGTCTTTGAGACTGAATATTTTCATTTGCTAAAGTATTCGTTTGAATACTTGGCTGAGTGCTCATTTGAGTCCCCTCTTGTGTATTTGTTTGCGTATTTATTTGATGAGGCTGTGGAGCAGCAATATTTGATGAATTGTGTGAATTTATTACTGTATTGGTAGAAGTGTTTTGCACTTTTTTGATATTTTGCATAGTATTATTACTTGCATTATTTTCCACCCTTCTTACACTTGTATTTTCAATATCTCTCACATAGGGTGTACTTTGATTTTTCTTTATTTTGCGAACCAAGATAGCAATAACTATTCCTACAAATACAATTGCGGCAAAAGCAATCAATATTAGTTTCAAAGTCTTGTTTTCATCATCGCTAGTAGAATTTCCATCTGCTCCGACAGAGTCATTCACATCAGTAAATAAATACAAATCGTCTGAAGAATTACAACTGATAGAAATTTCATCATTACCAATTTTGGCAAAAGATATCATTGTTAAATTGTTATTTTCTAATTTGTACACCTTTAGTTGTGTTAGGTCAGAAACATTTGGTTTGAATTTAATCACAACATCTTGATTGTCTGACAAATCAAACGAATAAAAAGCTACAAATTTGCCATCAATGCCAAAATCCGACTTGCCTAACGCCTGCAATACGCTAGCCTTGTCAACATTCATCACTAGATTAATTCTTTCTTCCAAACAAAACCCACCATCACTCTCCATTATCAATGAATTATCTACTGATGCTATAGCTTTAGACTTCACTTCAAATTCTATTTCTCTATCTTCTAGAAGTAAGTTTTCATCAAGGATTGTAACAATCGCTCTATACAATCCTTTTTCTAGTATATAATTAGCCATAGTATTAGTGTTAAGATTCAAATATTGAATTTCAAATTTGTCTGAGCCCAAATTTTCCGCATTGTTAAATGAGATGTTTAGATATTGTTTCTCGCCATTTGCAACAATATTATCAATGTTATTTGCAATACTTATTACTCTTCGAGATATTGTAATAGGCAATCTAGCAGAAATACTTTCATCTAAAGAATAAACAACTGTCACTACATCGTTTATGTGAAGAGACGAACCTTTGGCAATGCTAAGAGTATATTTGCTAGCATCAATCACTTCTAGTTTTCCACTATTATATTCGATGTTTACAATTAGATTGGTTGTATCAAATTTGTCGTATGCAGAGTATTCTTTCTTGTAATTACCTGCAAAGGCTAAACCTGTGACACTCAATGGAATGGCAGTAAGAGTAATTGTTCCATTGCTTGTAGAATAATTGGTAGAGTCTGTTGGCTCAAATGTCCAATTGTAAGAATATTCACCTGCCACATAATTATTCAAAATTCTAACCACAATTATACCGGGAACATTGGACTCAATTAATTTCAAATTAATTGGGTTTCCTTCATAAATTTTTGTATCTGCACAAGCAACTTGGGCACTAGAAGCCTTTTGAGTTATTGTAAATGTAATTATTTTAGTTCCAGTATAATTACCCTCACCTGTAATTGTCAATGTCGCCTGACCTGCATTGATATTATTAGAATAATTATAAGTATAATTACCACTCATATAAACTACTTGGTCGTTGTGTTTCAAAGTGAAATCTTGAGTAATCTTACTTGCATTATATTCCTTGTTTTCTACTCCACTAATAATGATATCGCTATCAAGCAAACTCTTACAAGTAATCTCATAATTAATAGTTATTGTTCCTCTATAATTGCCAGTGCCAGTAATAGTAATTTCCTTAGTGCCAACGTTGATAGTATCAGATGCAAAAGATACTATAAAATCTTTGCCTTGCTCCAATTGTTCACCCATCATGGTAATTGTAGGAATAGGCTTGATGTCGTTCGCCGTAAACACATAAGAATTCTTTATCCCACTAACACTTGCACTAGTTATACTTGCTTGGATTATATTAAATGTCTTTGATACACTGCCTATATAATTGCCAATGCCTGTAATGTATACAGTGGCTGTGCCCATATTAGTATTATCGGCAAAGTTCAAAGTGTAATCTGTGCCTTCCACTAGCGTTGTGTTGCCTTGTTTCAAAATTACATTTGGTCGCAATTCACTACCCGTGTAATCTTGGTCCTCAATGCCTTGTATAAACGTCACATTCAAAGTTCTAGGAGTGATCTCAAACAAAACTTGTTTGTTCCCTTGGAAATTCGCTCCATCTATCGCAGAAACGATAATTTTAGCAGATTTCGAAACTGAAATATTATTCTCATAAGCCACACTATAATCCACACCTGCAGTTAGAATTTGAGCACCCATAGTAACAATTATTTGTGGTTCTAAGCCAGCGCCTGTATATGTCAAATCACTAGTTTGAATAGAAACCGAAATATCTTCGCTACTCAAAAGTTTCTGATTGATAGTATATGTCAAATCACGAGTGCCAGAATAATTTCCTTTGCCAGTAAGCCTAATAACTATGCTTCCAGCATTAATCAAATCAACCGTCTCTTCGTCATCTCTTAAATATGCAATGCTATAATCATTGCTGTCTAGAACATGGCTTAGATATATCAATGAATATTGACTTATTTGAGTTTTTCCATCAAAAGCCACACTTGGCTCAATTGTAGCAGTCACCAAACTAGAGCCAATATCTACTCTACCTATTGCAAATGTTGCAACTACGCTTCCGGCATAATTGCCAGTAAATTCCAAAAATATTTGTCCACTCTCATCACCTGCAATAATGTTTGTTCCAAAAGTATAAGTAAAGTCACTATTCAAAGTCAAAGACTTGTTATCGCATTTCACGGTGAATATAGGAGTAATCTGTGAGCCTGTGTATGTATAAGAGTTATTCAAAATCACTTGTATATCATCAATATACAAAGTCTTGGCTGTTATTTCAAAAGATACAGTGATAGTTCCTGTGAAATTGCCCTTGCCTGCAATGTCAATGTATGCAGTGCCAATGTTCACATTATTTCTAAAAGACAATGTAAACATCTCTTCATTCAAATAATCTTTTCCGTTATAAATCATCGCAAATTCTGGACAAATTTCCTCGCCTGTATATGTCTTAGGCATTAGCCCTGAAACCATATCTAGGCTTATCTCTTTGGCAGAAATCACAAACGATTTTGAAGCACTGCCCGAGTAATTGCCTACAAATGTAATATTGACAGTCGCATTGCCCGACACATTAGTGTTGTTTTCATAAGAAAGCATATAGTCTGTAGCCATATTCAAAATCTTGGAATTGTACTCAATAGAAAGACTTGGAGTAATAGGATTGCCAGTGAATGTCACATTGCCTATGTCGCTAATAACCACACTATCACTAGTCAAAGCAAGAGGAGCAATGGTGTATTTCGCACTCAAATAACCCGAATAATTGCCCTTGCCCGTTATACGAATAACGACTTCGCCAGCACTTGTAATATCACTAGGATATGTCAAAGTGTAGTCAGTATCTAGCACTAGGGTCTTGCCCTCAGATGTAAGTATTGGCTCTTGCTTTTGAGGGTGTCCATTGTAAACTAATGTTGAGATTATTCCACTAATCTCAATGTCTTGCATATCAGTAAGTCCTATCTCAAAGTATCTTGTAATAGAGCCTTTGAAATTACTACCCCCTTTGGCAGAAATAATAACGCTAGCCTTGCCATATTCTATATTGTTTTCATAAGAGTACTCAATGTCATTCTCACCCAAAGCTATATTTCCAAATTTAACTTCAGGAGTAGGAGTGTGAGGGTCGCCTGTATATGCTACAGGGTCAATTGAAGACACTGTAATGTCGCTATCGCCTAGACTCTTGGCAGTAATAGTGAAATACTCCACCCTAGAGCCTGTGTAATTGCCAGTACCTCTAATGGTTATCTTGGCAGCAGCAGATTCAGTGCTTTCACCCCAAACAACATCTTTGTTATCGGCATAAGATATCAAATAATCCACGCTAAGATATAGCGAAATATTAGAATTAGTATTGGTTATAGTCAAATTTTGAGTAATGGCTAGTCCAGTGTATGTTTTGTCAATAATTCCACCAATTGCAATGCTAGTAGAAGAAATATCCATAGGCTTAATTTCAAAAGACTTGGAAAGTGAGCCGGTATAATTGCCAATGCCTTTGATTTGCAATTGATACTCATCTACATTTACGCAATTATTACTAGTATATACTATGTAGTCTTGCCCTTTGATTAGGCTATAATCGCCAAATTTCAAAATGTCTACAAATTGACTATCAGCTGGCAATACAGCAAGTCCAGTAAAGTCGGCTTTAAGTTGTGTCTCATCATTATATTGCAAATCACTCAAATTTTTGGCAACGATATTGAAATATGCAGTAAATGAGCCAGTATAATTACCTCTACCAGATATAGCCATCTCAGCCACTCCCACATCGGTATTTTTGGAATACACTAGTGTGTAATCATCATCTTCCAATGCCACATTCAAATATTTAAGTGTGACTGATGGGGTAATCTCCTCTTTGGTATAAGTCTGACTATTAATTGGAGTCATCATATCTACACTTAAAGAAACTTTGGTGATAGTATATGTAGCAGAAATAGTGCCAGTATAGTTATTAAGACCCTCAACTTGAATAACGTACTCGCCAGCCTCTATTAGAGGATTTGCAACTATATCTATCGCATTATTTAGATCAGTAGATAAATAGTAAGAAATATTCACATTTTCACTATTACTCGATACCACAACATTTTCCATATCACGAATGACAAAAGTAACACTATGTGCTTGCCTATTATATACGGCGCTCGACCTGCTTAGCACAATACTTCTAAGTTCTCTAGGCAAAATCTTGTAAATATGAGTAATACTTCCAGAATAATTGCCACCGGATACAGCAGACAAAGTAATAGTAATTTCGTTTGCATCTACAAAGTCTGCTTCCGGATTATAAGAAATAGTATAATCGGTATTCTCTATTAATGTTCTAGAATTATAAATAAGATTGATGCTAGGCTTCTGTTCAGTGCCATTGAAATATACATCAGAAATGCCTAGTAGCATATTACTTTCCAAAGCCTTCGGACTAATAGTAAACAATACTTCTTTGACTCCAGTAAAATTATTTATACCAGTAATCAAAACTTTGGCAGTGGTGCTAGCATCAATGTTTTCAACATAACTTATTACAAAGTCCTCACTCTCGACAAGTGCTTTGCCTTTCCAAGTACTAGTACTTAATTTTGGTCTAAATGCACTACCTGTGTAAATCAGGTTGTCAACATTGCTAAGGGCAAATTCAAAGTCAGTAGACGTCGACAAATCAACAGCCGTGATATTGAATTCTACACAAATTATTCCTTCAAAGTTGCCTACACCTTCCAAAAATAACATTCCAGTGCCGGCATTGATATTGTTTAGATATCCATAATTCCCTTCTTCAAAGTTAATGGTGATAGATTTGTCCTCGCCGTTCACGGTCTCGATGTATGTCAAGGTTTGAGAATTATATAGTCTATATGCAGGTACATCACCAGACTCATCAGAGTCGGCAAATATTACTTCATAAATATTGCCGTCTTGAGTATATGTCAATTTCAAATTGCTTGACAAATCAAATGTGATATATCCCCCGGTATATTCAAAGTCTTTACCATTCAAAAATTCAATAGTAATATTTTCTTCGGTAAAGTTCCTAGGATTAACTTTAAATATATCAGTGATAGTGCCTGTGTAGTCGCCAATGGCAGTAATTGTAATAGTATATTCGCCTACACTTATAAATTCGGTAGCAGTCTCTACACTTTGTTCTTCGCTACTAATAATAGTGAATGTAAATGCCTCGCCTTTGATTAATTCTATCGATGTAGCAGTATTAAAGGTAATCTCTGGGTGAACTAGATATGCTATATACACTTGGTCGGCAGACATATAATCTTTCTTGCCATCGCTATTGATATCTAGCATTTTGTAATCATTAGTATCACTATCATATGTTACAAAGTAGTACTTGATGCCTATATCCTTGTCAGTTATAGACTTTCGCTCTATAGTGTAATCACAAACAACCTCGCCCTCTACTTTGAAATTATCACTATTTGAAGCAATTTTTACAGTAATGATGCCAGAATGCACAAAGTCGCTAGTCTCAGTCTCACCTCTAAAGTAAGAAACAGTGTATTCGCTACTATCTAGCACAATATTATTAGACGATAGCACCTTGCTTATCTCTGGTATTTGAGAGGTAGCATTAAATGTAACACTAGTCTCGGCTAATGTAATATTAGCAATAATGGCTGGAGTAATGGTGTATGTAGCAAATATCTGATTAGCAGTCTCAAGTGCGAAATTATCACTAAACACATTTATAGATACTCCAATCTCGCCTACACTACTTAGGTCGGTAGTTGTAGTATTATTTCTATAGTAAACAAGTGTATATTCATCGGCAAAAAGTGTCAAATCTCCAGCAGAGACAACCTTTGCACTAATGCTTGCATTCCTTCTATTGTATACACTAGTTGTGCTATCTAAAGTCAAACTCGTCACAGTCGCTGGATGTATCGCAAATGTAGCAGTCTTAGTGGTAGTATTTAGATAATTTCCTCTACCACGGATAGTGACGGTAGCAGTACCAACGTTTACATTATTGGTATACTCTACTGTGTATTCGGTGCCTAGGGTTAGCGTTTGTTCTCCATCAGTTACCGTCAAATCAGGAGTAATGGCAGAACGTGTAAATGTTTGTGTGGCAATTTCTGCAATTGTAACGCTCTCAATAGATTTGGCTACAATGTAATATCTCATCTCTACACTGCCTACAAAGTTGCCACCGTCCACGGCACTAATAGTAAGTGTCTTGGCGCCAACCGATGTGGTGTCGGTAGCATAAGATATGGTGTAATCGGTGCCTTTCACCAATGAATAAGAGCCATACGAAATAGTAGGATTAGGCATAATAGACTGACCAGTATAGGTAAATTCATTATCGCTTAACACACACATATCATAAGTAATTGTGGCAGGAACTATATCAAAAGTAATAGTCTTGGTGCCAGTAAAATTCAAATATGGTTGAGTTTGAGATTGATGCGGAGTAATAGTAAGAGTGGCAGTGCCTACATTTGTATTACTTTCATAAGCCACATTGATTAGCCTGCTGTCTCCAGTAGATGGTACTAGAATTCCATTGAAGTAGACATTATTTATATGCAAAGTATCTATTGCCTCACCTGTAAACGTGTATTCACTGCTATAATCCCACAAACGAATGCCAGCAATGTCGGCAGGACTAATGGTGAATGTCACAGATGTACTAGAGCCAGAATATCCAGCAATACCAGTAATAGCAATTGTAGCAGTGCCAGCATTGATATTATTGGCATAAGTCAAAGTATAGTCGGTATTTTCCAAAAGTTTGGTTTCGCCAAAGTATATAGCAGGCTTAGGCTTGTGTGCTAGCCCTGTATATGTTACAGCACTTATGTCAGATATTGTAGCCAAAGCTATGTCAGATGCCGTTATTTGGAAAGTTGTGCTAAGTGTGCCGGTATAATTGCCTTTGCCCACTACGGTTATAGTAGCCTTGCCAATAAGTGTATTATTGGAATAGCTTACTGAGTAATTAGCACTATCTAGAGTAGAACTAGAGTCAATATTCACTACAACCTCTGGAGTTATCGCACTTCCAGTATATAATTGATCTTCTACACTAGATATGTTCATACTTTCAATAGATGCTGGGCTAATTATAAATGTCTTCTCGTATTTCCCCGTGTAATTATCTAATCCATCAAATGTTACTTTTGCAGTCCCTGCATTGACATTATCAGAATATGTATAAGAATATTGCCCCTCTAAATTTGCACCATTACTATCGGATACTTGCCAAGAAATCATCTTAGCCTGTCCATCATAAGTAAGAGTTGGAATTGTGAATGAAAAGGATAGATTAGAGATATCTCTCTGTTTGATTTCAAATGTCTCATAAGCAGTGCCAGTGTAATTACCCGAAAAAGATATAATCACACTACCCATGCCTGCTTCTTTGTTATTATTAAATGAGTATGTATAAGTAGTTGCATCTACTAGATGGGTATGAGCACTATCTGTATACACTGTGAATGTAGGAGTAATGTCTACATTATTGTAAATATACTCTCCCTCTATCACAACTACTGCCCCCGACATATCTATAGGGTTAATAGTAAGTGTGCCAATGCTCACTCCACTCAAATTGGTGGTGCAAGTAGTTTCATTGTATTTAGGAGTAACTACAATGGATATATTGCCCATATCTTGTAGATTATTGGTTACTTCACCACCTCTCTTGTATTCTATCTGGTAGTCGGCACTATTTAGTACTCTGCCAGTGCTATCTACTACTGTAAGTACTGGCGAAAATGCAGAGCCTGTGTATTCTATGCTCAAAGCACCATTTTCGCTAGTGCTATCCCCTACTTTGAAAGTTAATTCGGTCTTAAGTCCCGCTTTGACAATAGTGAAGTACACACTACTACTTCCCGTAAATGGCGAACTAGCCGTCACTGTAATGGTGGCAGTAGTAGATGCACCTATGTTGTTTGAATAAGCTACAGTTACTTTGTCTAGAGGTATAGACACACCATCTTTGACCACAGACACAATTCCTGGAGTAATGGCAGTGCCAGTGTATGTGTAGTCGCTAGATGCATATGTAATGGTCGCTCCAGTGATGTCTAATTGAGTGATAGAATATGTTGTAGAAAGTTCACCCGTATATCCACCCTTGCCAGTCACTACTATAGTATAAGTGCCTATCGCTATAGGCGTTACTTCCACTGCTTCTTGCATAATCTTCACAGTATAATTGCTACTATCTATTAGCAGACTGCCTAATTTTACTTGGAATGCAGGTATTCTAGCCTCACCTGTATATGTAATAGTATCACTTGCAAGCACAATACTGCCTGTAGTCAAATCCCTGGCTGTAATGCTAAAGGAAGTAGACAGACTACCCGTATAATTGCCTTTGCCCATAGCCACTAGAGTATAAGTGCCTACGTCTATAGCCTCGGATACTTTATTTGCTTCAGATACACTGCCTTTGTATATGTCTAGCGTGTAGTCGGTATTAGGAAGAAGTGTAGTCGTGCCTACTTTCAAAGTCTCTTCTAACTTCACATTTTCGCCTGTATACGAAAAAGTACTGGTAGCAAGGGTGAATGTGTCTAGACTAATGTCGTGTGCCACAATTGCAAAAGTCTTGGTGACCTCACCCGTGTAATTGCCTAGACCTGTAATAGTCACATATGCTATATTAGTTAGGTCTACATTGCTAGAATACTCGCAAGAGTAGTCACTGCCCTGGGTTAGTGTCATTCCATTGTATACTATATTTAGTGCTGGGCGAATGTTTGAGCCGGTGTATTGCTGACTGGCAATGTCACCAATCATTGCCTCCGATATGCTCCTTCTAGATATCGTAAAAGATTTGGAAATAGTCCCACTGTAATTCCCCTTGCCCGTCACTGTCATCATAGCTGTACCACTATTTACATTGTCTGTACAAGTCACTATATAGTCTGTATCTTTCACCAGAGTCTTGCTATTTACGACCAGTGTGGTAGTAGGTGTTAATTCAGTGCCAGTGTATGTAGCAGAGCCTATAGTAAGTGCCCCACTACTTATATTCCTAGCAGTTATCTGAAACGTCACATCTCTACTTCCTGTATAATTTCCCGTGCCTGCGATGGTGATAGTGGCAGTGCCTACGTCTGTATTATTTTTGTAAGCCAATGTATAGTCGGTATTCTCCACCAGAGTCTTGCCATTGTAGGTAATAGTAGGTATAGGAGTGAGTGCCGAGCCTGTATACGTTAGACTAGATTCTAGCGTATATGCACATCTAGATATAGATGCTGCAGTTATTTTAAAAGTTTTAGTCACTTCGCCTGTATAGTTATTTTTGCCTGTAATAGTGATAGTCGCAGTGCCTACGTCTGTATTATTGGTATAGACCACAGTGTAGTCAGTATCTTGGGTCAGTGCCACATCGCCATCATTTATAGTTACAGTAGGTGTGATGGCATTGCCACTGTATATCTCTTCCTCAATTGTAGATATATCTATATTCGTTAGGCTTTGGGTAGTCACAGTGTATGTGGCAGTTAGTTTGCCACGATAGTCGCCCGTGCCTTTGGCAGTGATTGTATATTCGCCGGCATCTTTTATCTCGTCTACTGCCACACCATTTAGTGTATAAGTCAGTATGTAGTCAGTATTTCGAGCCAGAGGCGACCCGTCTAATGTGACGGTCACCTCTGGCGTTTTTACCTTCCCATTGTACACTTCGCCAGACGATCCTAATGTCATTTCCCCTCCAGCGATAGAAACGCGCGTCGAGCTGAGCTCGACAGAGTTTAGATTAAGGTGGAGCGAGGGACGGACAGCGTTGCTATTAAGGACACTATGCCTGTTGTAATCTGACCCTGACGGATAGAGATAGTACGCATGCGCTGCACTAAGACTGTAGCCAGAACGGAGCCACGAGTAAGGACAAGCTGAGCCACTAGTAGAGCCTACTGACCCCGGTGACGAAGTGGTACTCCCATCAAAATTTTGTCTCTGAGATATAGATGTATTCCACAGACCTGCAATACTACTTGAATACCCTGTCTCGGACAAACTTGGTAGCCATAAGTAACTATCTGCCCAGGCATCGCTATAATCCAGCTCAGCATAATTGTAACTAGCACTATAGAAGCCATCATCGGTAGTATCCTTGGACCATGCATCATTAGGATAATTATATGACATAGAAATTATACTTTTGGCACTTTGATTTTCTTGCCAGCTAACATTTCGAGGTTTTTCTATATACTCAGTTAGACCAAATTCTTCCATTGTGAAAAGTGCGAAGGGGTTGCTTACATCTTTTTCTACAGTGGTATATGCACCACTACTATTTGTAGCATATACACCACCATTATTAAGTGTAACGGCATTTATGTAGCTAGTCCCATACATATTTGATGGGCTAGTGCCAACAGTTGTGCTATACCAATTCGCCGACCAGTCGCTATACAAAGCCCCGTCGATGAAGCCATAGTATTTCCCCTCGGTAGCACTGCGGTCAGCCCAAGCGTCTTGCTTATTATTGTCTAGCCATAGAGTAAGAATAGGCTCGTCAGATTTATTTGTGCTTAGGTACAT
This sequence comes from uncultured Christensenella sp., assembly GCA_964541825.1. Classification (GTDB taxonomy): domain Bacteria; phylum Bacillota; class Clostridia; order Christensenellales; family UBA1242; genus UBA11490. The sequence continues at coordinate 24,743 of CAZIRR010000008.1, forward strand.
TACTTGCCAATCTAGACCACCCAATCTCACCACGATGTCTTGGCTACTACTTTTGGCACTATATCCGTCGCCAGCATCTAGTGTTTTGCCCCTCATCACGCTAGCATCGGTGACGGAACTTGCAAGTGAGGTAATGTCTGAATAAGTGGCACTAGCATTGCCAGTGATATATTTAAGGAGGATATGGTAATTTTCGACATTAATAGATTGAGAATCGGTATCAAATAATTCGCCCACAGACACATAACTAGTGGTATCTGTAGTAGAGATAGCATGAGTCTCTGTTTTGGAATTTCCACCAAAAATGGTGCCTACGCTCACAACCAAGCCCAGACACCCAAGTGTTATCTTGCTTATCCATTTTCCCAATTTTCTATTTTTCATTTTTCCATACCTTCTTTTTTATTTATTTTTTCTGAAGTTTATATTTTATTACATCTTGAATATCAATTTTGCCTTAATATTCCCTTATAAAAAATTTACACTTGTATTTTATCAAAATAATCCAATTTTAGTCAAGTAAATGCACTATATATCATAACGTTATCTATTAATACTTCTTATCCAGCCATCTAGCATTTTTCGCACCTCTAGTAGTTGTTTGCCAATATTAAGCATTTGTTTGGTGGTGATAACCTGCATTCTTTTTGAGGCTTCGGTATAGAAATCTAGTAGCGACAATTCCACTCTGCATTTTTTCAAATACTCTCCCCTATTATCTTTGTCATAATTAGCATTGTATAGTAGGTCTATGACATTGATAGAAGAATTTTGCAATTTAGTCACCATACTCCATCTGAATTTTTTGGGGCTTTTTTGGGTAATCACCATTATGTACTCGGATAATTTTTTGGCACCAGTGAATACCGCCATTTCTTGTTGTTTGTCTTTGCCTTTGTCTATCGATGTAATTACATATCTTCTTTTTGTCCCTCTTTCTTGCAATTGTTCTTTTTCTATCTCTTTTTCTAGATTTTCCGTGTATTCTTTTTCGTCTTTTTCGTTTACTTCTCTTTCTTTTTCGTTCTTTATTTCTTCCTTTATTGCTAATTCCAAGAAGTCTAATTGATTATCCATTATTTTTCTCCTTATTTTTATTGAATACGACCATTTCGTTTATTTTCTTTTCTATTTTGTAACACTTGCCGTGCTTGAGATGTCCATGATAAGCCGATAATGTCTGCATATATCTATCTTTGTCTATCGCCCCATCTGTATATGCCTTATTTAGAAACCTAACTCGTCTTTTAAATCTATCTATCGTCTTTTTGGCACATTTTTTGAATATTTCGCCTCTTTCATTTACATAATATCTATATCCCAAGAATTTAAGCCCACTTACGATAGGGAATATTTGGCTTTTGGGATTGAGATATAGACCCAGTTCAGTTATTTTTTCTTTTATCTTCTCCACCACCCGCACTAGGTCACTTTTCTTTTCCATTACTATGACAAAGTCGTCCATATATCTAGTATATATTTTTACTCTCAATTTTTCTTTTACTAGTCTATCCAATTTGTCTAGATAAAACATTCCAAAAATTTGGCTAGTTTGATTGCCGATAGGCAGACCCCTCTCAGTCTTGTCACCCTCTCCCAAACACGAAAATCCATACTTATTTAGATATTCCCACTTGGTATGATAGCTATCTATTATATGAGTTATCATATTCTTAAGTTTCCCGTCAGAAATATGTCCGTTTATTAGTTTTTTTAAAGGCTCGTGAGGGATTGTGGCGAAATATTTGGAAATATCGCCTTTGAAGATATATCCCTTTACTCCGAACTTATTTATATGGTGACGGAGCATTTTTTCAAATCTTTTGAGTGCAAAGTGCATTCCTTTGTCCTTTTGGCACACTGTATTATCCATAATAGCCCTACGAGTAAAGTATGGTGCCAGTGCCTCGTCACAAATGACGTGTTGCACCACCCTATCTGCATACTTAAGCGTTTGAATTTCTCTACATTTAGGCTCAAATATCACGAAACTATTATATCCGCTGACAGCATATTTGCCACGATATATATCCTCGTATATTTTTCGCACATTGCCTAGCATATTCATTTCGAATCGAACAATTGAAATCTTCTTTCTTTTCGCACTTCTAGCCCGGATATGTGCTTTGTACACATTCTCGTACGAAAATAATTTATCAAAAGTGATATCTAGCATATTTCCTCGCATTAATTTATATATTTTCAGTTAAACTGTTTGTTTTTTTAAAGGAGCCCGACTGAAAATTTTAACCAAAAGTGAAAAGTATCTTGTCACCTTTGCCATCGGGCTATATTTTTCGCAAAGAACATAAAATTCTCACACGAATGGATAGAAATTCCTCCACCACAAATCTTATCTGCATAGAATAACTTTATTCTACATACTGGAATTATCTGGGGTCAACCCCATACATTGGTGAAGCGAGGGACGGACAGCGTTGCTATTATTGACATTATTATTGTTGTTATCTGACCCTGACGGATTGAGATTGTACGCATTATTTGCATTATTATTGTTGCCAGAACGGAGCCACGAGTAAGGATAAGTCTCTCCCGATACAAAATTTCTACCCTCACACATATTTTACTACAATTTGCATATCATTGCATTTTTTGAACACAAAAAAAGACGCGAAGTAACATTTTTACTTTGCCTCAATCTGTTTTTTCAAAAAGTATATTTTTTGAAAGCAAAATTTATTGGAAAAGTATAAATTGTGATGATTTTCGACCGAAAAACTTTATAATTTTACAAAGTTTTTCTAGTCTGACTTGTCAAATTTAGATTTACCAATTTCGATCTTTATGAATTCATTTGGTGGGACCTCGATCTTGCCATTATTTCTAGAGTAATTAAAAAGACATATAATAACCGCTAATATTTGAGCAATTTGTTGACAGCAATGTTAAAATTGCAGAAATCATTTCAGAAACATTTTTGCTCAATCGATTGTTTGATTTATTAAAACTCTAGCAATATCAGCGATTGGACTATTTGAATTAGCAACCATCTGTTTATACATAAATTCAATTTGTTCTTCTGGAACATTAAAATTCTCCTTTATACAATTAATTAAAATCAAAAAATAATGATGTATTAAAAATATAGCAAAAAGACGACTAAATAAAGTCGTCTTTTTGCTTCAAAATCTTAGGCTTTATCAATTCTATTTCTAAGCAATTTAGCATTAGAAACATTGCATATAAATCTAGTCTTCATAATTACCTCAACTTAAACACATCTTTGCATATCTTGTGAGTATGATTGATATATTCTTCTGCCTGCATTTTAATCATGTCTTCCACTTCTACCCAAAACTCCAAAAACTTAATACATTACTCAAAAGTCAAATTATCAACAAAATTCATTTTCAACTCGGCAACTTTTTCTTCTTGAGTTTTAAGTATTTCAGAATCAATATAAGACCTATTTACTAAATTAATTAGTTGTTTCATAAACACCTCCTTATAGGTATTTGTCTTTTACCGTACTTTCAATTCGTTTGCAAGTGATTTCAAAAAAATGTCAATAAAACTAGCAAGGCTGCAAAAAATGTGTTATATTTGGTATAGAATATTGCAAAAAATGTGCGAAAATATTATAAAAAAGTGTAAAAAATGTGCACGCTTTTATAATTTTTATGATATAATGGCAATAGTTGGAGGCAATAATGGAAAGATTTGTATTTGAGAAACTAACAGAATGGAAAATTTCAAAAGACAGAAAACCTTTAATTCTTCAAGGTGCAAGACAAGTTGGTAAAACTTGGATTATGAAAGAATTCGGTAAAAGATTTTTTGATAACTATGTATATTTCAACTTTGATGAAGATAATGATTTGAAAGAATTATTTAAGGTTAATAAATCCGCCGAAAGATTAATAGAGAGATTAAGTTTAGTTTGTGGTGAAGATATAAAGCCAGAAAAAACACTTATAATATTTGATGAAATTCAGGAATGTAGTGATGCTTTAAACTCTTTGAAATATTTTAATGAAAACGCAAAAGAGTACTGTATTATTTCTGCAGGTAGCCTGCTTGGCACTCTTTTGGCTCAGCCAAAATCTTATCCTGTCGGACAGGTAAACAAATTAAATATTTATCCATTGAGTTTTGAAGAATTTTTAAAGGCAACAGATGAAAATTTATATAAATGTTATGAAACAATATCCACAAAAGACGGAGCACGACTTGAATCAATATTTGCTACAAAATTTAAAGAAGCTTATCAAAATTACTTGATCGTAGGTGGTTTGCCAGAATGTGTTGACTCTTGGATAAAATATAAAGATCCAAAAAAAGTTTCAAAAATTCAAGATGAACTTGTCACATTATATGAAAATGATTTTGGTAAACATAACGGGAAAGTAAATAGTGGCCGTATATTAATGGTGTTTAGGAATATAGTGCCACAGCTATCTAAAGAAAATAAAAAATTTATTTATGGCAAAGTTCAAGAAGGTGCAAGAGCAAGAGATTTTGAAGAAGCTATAGAGTGGCTAGTTTCTGCAGGAATGATAAATAGAGTTTATCAATCAGCTGCCCCACAATACCCACTAAAAGGTTATGACGAATTAAATGCATTTAAATTATATCTTTTTGATACAGGTCTTTTAAAACATATGGCTGGTATTGATAATGCAAGTATTGTATTAGAAAAAGATTTCCAATTTAAAGGTGCATTGACAGAAAACTTTGTTCTTCAACAAATAAAAGAATCATTTGATGTTGAACCAAGATATTTTACATTTGGAAGATATGAAACTGACTTTGTAGTGCAAGATGGATCAGAGATATATCCAATAGAAGTAAAATCAAACACTTCAGTTAATTCTCCAAGCGTAAAAGCTTATAGAGAAAAATATCAACCTGTAAAATCTATAAGATACTCAATGCTAAACTATAAAAACGATGATAACCTTATAAACATTCCGCTTTATTTGGTAGGCAAAACAAAAGAGTTAATATAAATATTATAAAAAATCTAAAAAATTAGAGTTTATCAAAAGATAAGGAGTTATAATGAGCAGAAAGCATTTTAAATTTATTGATTTATTTGCAGGAATAGGTGGTTTTCATCAGGCAATGACTTTATATGGCGGAGAGTGTGTATTTGCATCCGAAATAGATTCAGAGTGTACTAATCAATATGAAAAACAGTTTAGGATGAAAGTTAGTGGAGATATAAACAATTACATTGATAATATACCCTCTTTTGATGTCTTGTGTGCTGGATTCCCATGCCAAACATTTAGTAAAGCGGGTAATCAAGAGGGATTCAAGGATGAAATTAAGGGTCAATTATTTTTTAAAATAGTAGAAATTTTAAAAAGACATAAAGAATGTAAATTTATTATATTAGAAAATGTTAGAAACTTAGCTGATCAAAAGCATTTTTGGAATGTAATTCAAAAAGAGTTACAAGATTTGGATTTTTTTATAACACAAGATCCAATTATTTTATCTCCATCAAATTTTGGCATTCCTCAAAATCGGGAGCGTGTTTATATTTTAGGTATTAAAAAATCTTTAAGAGATCAAAAAAAACTAAAAAACGGCTGGATACACACTGAAGATTTAAAACTAGATCAGTATAAAAAACAATGTAAACAAGGCGATGCGTTTAGCTTTTTAGATTTAGATAATCCTAAAAATAAAGAATATTTAATTTCTGACGAAGAAAAACAAATCATAGAGTCATGGGAGAACTTTAAACAAAGCATAGTTCCTCATAGGCAAATTGGCGCACCAATATGGTTAGATTATTTTGGGATTGGTATTGATGATGACGAAGAATTTCGTGAGAATTGTGGTTACTATAAACAGTTAATTAAAGCACGCAAAAAGCACTATAACGACCCTATTCTAAGAGAACAAATTGATAAAGACGGTATGATATTAGAAGATACACCAAGTTGGAAAAAGAACTTTATTAACAAAAATAGAAATTTATATAAAACGCATAAAGATCAAATAAATGATTGGTATAACAAATTCTCAAACCTATTAACAAAAAAAGTGTATAGAAAATTCGAATGGAACTGTGGTCCAGATTATATACCTTTTAAAAACTGCATTATTCAATTTAGACAATCTGGACTTCGCATCAAGCGTTCTGACACATTTCCTTCTCTTGTTGCAATTGTGAACACACCAATCATATGGGATTCGGAAATTAAAAAGTATAGGAATATTACAGTGCGCGAAGCAGCAAATTTACAAAGTTTTAGAGCCAATTATAATTTTATTTGTGATAAACATGTTTCTTTCAAACAATTGGGCAATTCAGTAAATGTTAAGATAATTAAAATAATAACAAAGCAACTTTTTAACTTGGCAATACAGAATTGGGAGGATATGTGATAATGAGACAAGAAAGAATTAATATTAGACCGACAACAGGCGTTTATGCAACTTATAAGAATCTTAGATATGAGCCATGGACAGCCCTGGCCGAATTTATTGACAACTCAACGCAAAGTTATTTCGATCACAAACAAGAATTAAAAAATCTAGATGATTTTAATAAATTGATTGTAGAAATTAATTATTCTGTAGACGATAACGGGCAGGATATATTAACAATAAAGGATAACGCTTATGGTATGGAATCGGAAGATTTCTATCGTGCAATTGTTTTAGACAAACCACCAGTTAATACATCTGGACGAAATGAATTTGGTATGGGCTTGAAAACCGCTGCTTGTTGGTTCGGCTCTTATTGGACAGTAATTTCATCACGGTATGGTTCAGAATATGAATATCGAGCAAGTGTTGACGTTAACGAATTAAGTAAGACTAAAGAAGACTCCATTGAGCAAGATATAAACGAAGTATCTAAAGACATACATTATACTATTATTGAAATACGTAATTTAAATAAGAAGATTATCGGATCAAGAACAATAGGTAAAGTAAAAACCTTTCTAAGTAGTATATATAGACAAGATATAAGAAATAAAGAAGTTGATATCTACTATAACGGTGAATTACTTACTTTTCAAGATCCCGAAATTTATATTGATGAAGATCAACATCAATGGAAGCGAGAAATAGAATTTAATATTAATCATAAGGGAAAAGAATTAAAAACAAAAGGTTTTATTGCTATTAGAAAAAAAGCCAGCGTATCTGGTGCTGGTTTAACTTTATTGCGTAGAGGTAGAGTTATTATAGGCGGTGCTGAAGAAAATTACAGGCCGAAAGATTTATTTGGTGATTCAAACTCTTTTGCATATCAAAGAGTCTTTGGTGAACTACATATGGATAATTGGCCGGTAACACAAGCTAAAGATAACTTTGATTGGAATGATGAAGCGTTAGAAGAAAAGTTTATTGATGCATTAAAGCCATTAATTAAACCTGTTAAAGATAAATCTGATGACATTAGGGTTCGTAAAAGTGCAAGCCAAAAGCAAGTCGTTTTTGATGCTGTAGAAAATTTAAAATCCTTTGGTATTATTGATGATTCTTCAATAGAATTTACTGATATTACCACTAATATAAATAATTCAACCGAAAACAATAACCAAGAAGATGAAAATTTAGTTTCCATAAAAAAAGGTAATACATCCATCATATTAAATGAAAAAGCAATATCTCACATTTCTATTACTAGAGAAAATAATAAATATAATTTGGATTTAGAGTATAACGATAATCTTTCTCAATGGCTAAGCATTTCAAGACGCAATGATGACAATTCTAATGTTTTCTATGTCAAACTAAATATGACACATCCATTCTTTAACAACCTTACTGCAAGTAAAGACTTTATTGATGTAATGACACGTTTTGTATTATGTATGGTTATTGCCGAAGTCGAAGCTAGCATAACTTCTACTCAAGATGGAAAAGTTGAAGTTGATACTATTAGATTGAAGATGAATAAATTGCTTGAAGAATACTGCAAATAACGTAAGGAGATAAGAATGTTAGAGACAATTCAAATAACACCAATTAAACAAACTACACCTATAATTTCAGATGGCATATTTATACAAACAGTATCTGATTATATGGAAAAAAATGATTTCCCTTTAACTTCTATTAATAATATAGTACAAAACAGTGTAGAAATTTTCTCTCATTGTGTTAAAGTTGCAAAAAATCAAACTACTAACACTGGTATAATTATAGGTAAAGTTCAAAGTGGCAAAACGTCAAATTTTATAGCTTTAACCGCCATGGCTTTTGATAATGGATATAATATTGCAATCGTTTTGGGTGGAAATAAAAATATTCTTCTTGATCAAAACAAACAAAGAATAAAAGAATCTTTTAATGTAGATTCTGACAAGTTAGTTGTTCTAGATACTAATTCTAATTCTGATATTATTGCCGAAAGAGAAATTGAAAGATTTGTAAAAAGAGATGTAAAAGTAATTATTGTAGGATTAAAGCATCATAAGCATATCGACAAGATTTCTGATGTGTTTACTTCCACTTTTCTTCAAAATCAAACAACATTAATTATTGATGACGAAGGAGATCAGGCAACACTAAATACTAAAAAATATTCCAAGACATCAGCATTTCCAAGTGCAATTTATAACGCGGTAAATAATTTAAGAAAGAAACTCAATAACCACACTTTCGTATCAGTTACTGCCACCCCACAGGCAAATATGCTTATAGATAGTTTTGACGTGTTATCACCTGATTTTGGCTGCCTTGTTGAACCGAGTCCAGATTATTGTGGATTGGCAGACTTTCATAGTGCGACCAATGAAGACAAATATGTTAAAGTTATACCTGATCAAGAGCCAAGTATATTTGAGATTTCTGGATTGCCTGAAAGTTATATTACAGCAATGGCTATGTTCTTTGTGTCAAATGGTATAAGAAAATATAGAGGCGATTATGGAAATCATGCTATGCTTTTCCATCCAAGTGTTCAAATGACTGGACATGAATTAGTTAGGTCCAGAGTTCAATCGTTACTCGATTCTTGGCAACAAAGAGCAGAAATCCCTAATGATATGGCATTTGAAAGATTGCGAGCGTTTCTTATATCTGCATACAATATCTATAAATGCGATGGTATAATCATTCCAGATTATAATGAACTTGAACCTTTCATTATAGATTCAATTAAAGCATGTTCTAGTATAATGGTGTGCAATAGTAATACGGATGCTAGTGAAAATTCAAAACACTATAAGACAAATATTTTCGTTGGTGGAAATATGGTAGAAAGAGGATTGACAATAAAAGGACTGGTCATAACATATCTTATAAGACGAGCTAAAGGGAAAAGTAATATTGACAATACCGAACAAAGGGCTAGATGGTTTGGATATAAACGTAAATATTTAGATATCTGTAGAGTATTTACTACAGTACAAATTAAAAAAGATTTTCACAATATTTACGAACATGATGAGGCCCTTTGGGATACTATCCAAAAAAATCTCAACGCTGGCAAAGAATTTAAAGATATTCCTAGAATTTTTATGAATAATAGTAATTTATTACGGTTAACAAGGCCTAATGTAGCAAAAGAAGAAAGATTAGAATATGGACAAATTAGACAGCAAAATTCATTCATTCTAAATGAAAGTGTAGAATTAGACAACTTAAAACTTTTAGAAAACTTAAGGGTTGTAAACAGCAATTCTTGCGTAATAAAACCTTTTGGTTCATACAATCACTTATATGTTGAGAATGTTAATTATAGAGATTTAGTTAAGTCGGTTTTATCTAAATTTAAATTTCCAAACGCCTGTAATTTTAGTAATAAATTCTTTGAAGGCATACTTCAGGCCTTTGAAATGACTAAGATTAATCCGTTAATAGATATCGTTTTTATGAGACATAATGATTTCAGCGTTGGTAATCGTGCTGTTGATGCTAACGGAAATATTGAAACTGGATTGATGATTGGTTATAGCACAAACTACATTGGTGATCGGAAAATTCCAGATCAAAAGCCTAATGTTATGCAATTACAAGTACACATGATCAAACCGAATAATTTAGACATTAATTATTTTTCACCATGTTTTGCTTTCTATTTACCACCTGAATTATCTGAAGAAGTTTCAAAATACGTAAAACGCATGGAGGAAACGTAATGATTCAAGAAATATTAAATAATTTACAATTGTTACAAATAAACAATGATAGCGGGTATCAGTGTTTTAAGACCGGCTGCCATTATTATGGATTGGATTCGGAAAACAATGTGGTTTTTATTGCATCCTCACAAAACAAACAATCCACATCAATACAACAAACGAAACAATTAGTTTTAACAAAAAATATTGACTGTAAATTAAAAATTGGCGATCGTCTAGAAACAGGTCGATTTGATGTTCTTACATGCTTGTCTCAAAACCAAGAGCATATAAAAGCATTTATAGAATTGACTAATTTGTTTGTAAAAAATGAGACAAGTCTTAAAATTACAGACTACTTCCTATGCTTAAAAGACTTATTTACAAATAAACACAAAATATCTAGTAAAGAATTACAAGGAATATATGCTGAACTTTATATTATGCACTATATGTATCAACATAGTGTCGACCTTTTTAGTTTATGGCAATCCATTGATAAAATGAAGTTTGATTTTTCTGTTAGCGAGATCAAAAAAATAGAAGTCAAATCTACAGTAGGAGAAAACAGAATTCATAAATTTAGACACGAACAATTAGTGACAGATATCTTTGATGTTTATATCATTTCAGTATTACTCAGGAAAGATGATCAAGGTTTATCTTTGTTCGATTTGGCTAATTTAATAAAGGATGAATGCTCACACAATTTAAAAGTGTTTGCCCATGTGGAAAATTTATTATTAAATTATTCTATTGAAGATTTAAAAACTATTAAATTCAACAAACTATATACTGATCAAAACATTGCAATTTATAAAGCTGGAGATGTTCCAAGATTTAAAACAAGACAACCAGATGGCGTGAGCAATACTGAATATGATTCTGACTTGAATAATATAAAAAGCAGACCCGTCCAGGAATTTATAAATTGGACAAACAATAATTAGAACAGACAACTTTCTCCATTCTTTTTTATTTTGAGTGACCCCTACGGGGTTCACTTCACTATCTAGGGTTTTAGAATACAACAAAAAGACGACTAAATAAAGTCGTCTTTTTGTATGCTATTTGGTGTGAGTAAAAGGATTTGAACCTTCGACCTATCGCTTAGGAGAGTATTGCTGTAAGGCAATTCAACGAACTTTTTACGCATTTACGAGC
>CAZIRR010000009.1:0-34666 GCA_964541825.1 uncultured Christensenella sp.
TCGTGACATTTATCTATAAAGTACATAAAGTCTTTTGGCTCACCAAATCTACTAGTTGGCGAAAAATAACCTGTTACTTGATATCCCCAAGACCCATCAAAAGGATATTCTGTAATTGGCATAATTTCTATATGTGTATACCCCATATCTACTACATATGGAATAAGTTCGTCCGCAAGCATTCTATAAGTATAATAACTACAATCACCCTGTTTTTTCCACGATGCCAAATTGACTTCATATATATTCATTGGTGCTTGATAATTATTCTTCTTCGACCTATATTCTAGATATCCACTATCTTGCCATTCATAGCCACTTATATCATAAACAATAGAAGCTGTCCTACCATTCGTCTCATTCATAAAAGCATATGGGTCGGCTTTTAGTCTTGCGTAATTTTTCTTATCATATATTTCGAATTTGTACTTATCAAAAGGCTTGGCATTCTCTACCCACACTTCCCATACGCCATCATCAGATATTCTCTTCATTGGGTGTGCAGAATTATTCCAACCATTGAAATCGCCCATCAAATTAATTTTCGAAGCATTAGGCGCCCAAGTTCTAAATACAAAACCACTCTTGCCATCTAGCTCCATAGGGTGAGTACCCAAATATTCATATGCGCAATAATATGTACCTTGATGAAACAAGTACAATTGTTCGTTATTCTTTTTTTCCATTTTCCGTCATTCCATTTTTCGTTATTTTTCAAAAAGTAACACAAGCCATAATTTATTTTGTGCAAAATATTATCAAAAATGATAATAATCAAAGTGTAATGTTACTCCGATTTTAATCAAATATATTTTACCATAGATATAATATATATACAAACAAATTTGCTACTTTTTCGACAATTTTATACTAAATTTTATATTTATCTTATCGGTCAATTTGATGGAATTTTACTTCCCACACACTATATTTTCACTAATAATTTTCATTGCAAAATGCAAGTGATAGATAAATTTTTTCTCCACTAAAAATATTTTTTAAAAAAACTATTAACTAAAACAAAATTATGTGTTATACTCGGGTTATGGAAAATAATAAAAATATAGTTGCTATATCTACCGCAATTGGCAACGGCGGAATTTCAATAATTAGAATGAGTGGCGATAATGTACTAGACATTGCTAGCCGTGTTTTTTTTGCAAAAATCAAAGTAAAAGATTTTGAGCCTAGAAAATTGTATTTAGGCACTTTTAAATTTGGAGATATTAATGACAAGTGTATGTGTGTATACTTCAAAGCACCCTTTTCTTACACCGGTCAAGATTTGATAGAATTCCAATGCCACGGAGGAATTACTCTTACCAACAAAATTTACGAAAGTCTAGTCTCCCTTGGTTGTACACCGGCAGGCAAAGGGGAATTTAGCAAACTAGCATTCCTTAATGGCAAAATTTCTCTAGACGAAGCAGAAGGAGTAATTGACTTAATCAATGCCGAGAGCGAAAGCCAACTAAAAGCAGGGTTTAGTCTAATGCAAGGGGACTTGAAAAACAAAGTTGAAAGTATGCAAAATAAACTTACTGAATTGCTTGCAAAAATTGAAGTCACTCTAGATTACCCCGAAGAAGATTTGGAAGAAGAAACTTATCAAAATATTCTAGGCAATTTAAATAATGTAAAAGACGATATCTCACAACTTCTGTCTACAGCAGATTTTGGCAGGGCAATCAAAGATGGTACAAGAATACTTATTTATGGCAAAACTAACGCCGGCAAATCTAGTCTACTCAATGCACTTCTTTCATACAATCGTGCTATTGTTACAGACATTCAAGGCACAACTAGAGACACTATAGAAGAGACATTTTTTATTAATGGTTTCAAATTCGTTTTGATAGATACCGCAGGTATCCGCCAAGCCGATAACCTAGTAGAAAAAATTGGCATCGAGAGAAGCAAAGATATGCTCAAAACAGCCGATATTGTACTATTTGTAATAGACGGCTCAATGCCACTAACAGAAGACGATATGCAAATTGCTAGTAGTCTTAATGACAAAAACACTATACTTTGTGTCAACAAGTGCGATTTAAAAACTATTGCAAATATTGATAAATTGTCATTTAGCAATATTATAAATATCTCTTGCGAAAATAATATAAATATAGACTTATTAAAAGAAAAATTGGTTACTTTTGTTACGCAAAAAAATACCAATAATAATTCTACTGTCATTACCAATTCTAGACACATACAAGCACTAAAAGCTAGCCTTGAAAATATCCAAAAAGCTATAGATGGTATTAATAATTTTATTGACCTAAGTTTGATAGCAATAGATATCAAAAATGTATGGTTAAATCTAGGAGATATCACAGGCAATAGCGATAACGAAAAAATTATTGACGATATTTTTGCCAAATTTTGCGTAGGTAAATAATTAATATTTTTTTTACACAAAAATTTAAAAATTAATTAGTAAATAAAAAAATCAAAATTATATAATTAGTAAAATTTACAAACAATCAAAATAAATAAATGTGAAATAATCTTTTTAGATATTTTAAATTTTACTAGGGGAAAAACATAATGGATAATATATATGATGTAGTCGTAGTAGGGGCGGGACACGCTGGTTGCGAAAGTGCATTGGCGTGCGCTCGAATGGGACAAAAAACACTAATGCTCACACTAAATCTAGATAGTGTGGGTTTTCTTGCGTGCAATCCTAGTATTGGAGGAACAGCTAAAGGACATCTTGTTTGCGAAATTGATGCATTAGGTGGAGAAATGGGAATAAATGCCGATAAGTCCACCATACAGAGAAGAATGCTTAATAGTTCAAAAGGTTACGCCGTTCAATCACTAAGAGTGCAGGCAGACAAAAATAAATATCATATCAATCTAAAACAAACACTAGAAAATCAAGAAAATTTATATCTTCGTCAGGCAGAAGCAAGCAATATTCTAGTTGAAAACAATCAAGTAGTAGGAATTGAAACAAAACAGGGGGAAAAATTCCAGACAAAAGCAGTAATAGTCTGTTCAGGCGTTTATCTAAAGAGTAGAATAATCGTAGGCAAATATTCCAAAAATGTCGGGCCAAACGGTTTTGCAAACGCAAGTGATTTATCAGACAGTTTGACACGTTTAGGATTTCAATTACGAAGATTTAAAACAGGCACTCCCGTAAGAATTGATGGCAAGACTATCGATTATTCCCAATTAGAAATCCAAAAAGGTGAAGACAATATCCAAACTTTCTCTACACTAACACCGACAAAACCACGAAATGTAGCCGATTGTTACCTAACATACACAAATACCAATACACACAAATTAATTTTAGACAACCTAGACCAAGCACCTATGTACAATGGAGACATCGAAGGAGTAGGGCCTAGATATTGCCCTAGTATCGAAAGCAAAATTGTACGTTTTGCCGATAAAGACAGACATCAATTATTTATTGAGCCAGAAGGAATGGATACAAACGAAGTATATTTACAAGGCTTCAGTACAAGTATGCCAGTAAATTTACAAAGAGATATGATACATTCACTAAAAGGTATGGAGAATGCTTTCATTATGCGTGATGCATATGCAATAGAATACGATTGTATAGATGCAACCACTCTTTATCCTACACTAGAAAGCAAAAATATAAATGGTCTATACTTTGCAGGTCAAATAAATGGTACAAGCGGATACGAAGAAGCTGCAGCACAAGGCATTGTGGCAGGTATCAATGCATCACTAAAAATTCAAAACAAAGAGCCTCTAATCCTAAAGAGAAGTGAAAGTTATATAGGTGTACTTATAGATGATATTGTTACCAAAGTTACTCACGAGCCTTATCGTATGATGACAAGTAGAGCCGAATATAGACTTACTTTACGTCAAGACAATGCTGACATTAGACTTACCGAAATTGGCAGAAAGTGTGGACTTGTTGACAATAATAGGTATGATATTTACAAAACCCACATTAAACAAATTAATGAATTAGATAATGTTTTAAACAAAATTTACAAACCAAAAGAGGTAGAAAAATTTCTAACAGAATGCGGAGAACAAACTCCAAAAACAAGCGGAATGACGCTCAAAGATATCTTAAGAAGAAGTGGGGTAACTGCAGAAAAATTGATGACATTTGCAAATGATATTCTTGGCAATTATGACATCAGAGCCTTGAAAGAATGGGAAATCAATCTAAAATATGAAGGATATCTAAAAAAGCAAGAAATCCAAATAAATCAAGCAAAAAAAGCAGAAGAAAAAACACTGCCTACTGATATCGATTATAATAGTATAAAAGGTCTACGACTAGAAGCTAGACAAAAACTAAACGAAATCAAACCGCTAACTCTTGCCCAAGCAAGCAGAATTAGTGGGGTAAGCCCCGCAGATATATCTGTTTTGACTATACATCTAAAAATAAAGGAAGAAAATACTCACAAATAAACTAATCGCAATATAAATTTATATATATATTTAATATATAAATATTTTAAACATACTATTAATCATTAATATACATTGCTAAAAAATGCCTAAATTTAGGCGTTTTTTCTTTTTATATAATTTACTTTTTTTAGTGATATATTTGAGATAATTAGAACTTTTTAAATTATATGGTATATAAATTAAAATATAAATACCAAGATAAATGAAAAGATAAATATTATATTAATATTTATTAAATGAACTACTTTGTAAATTTTTAGATATATTTTTAGATATATTTTTAGATATATTTATTCTTAGTTATATTTATTATATTTATTTTTAAATATTTAATTGTTTCACGTGAAACAATTAAATATTCATTTAAAGTGCGTTTTTATCAAAATTAATTAAAACTAACACATAAAGCAAATTTAAACCCAATTTTAAAAAATCAAGAAGACTAATAGAAATAAATGTATTCACTACAAAAACAATTGTTTCACGTGAAACAATTTAATATTATGTATTAAAAATAATTAAACACATAAAAAGACGATTATTTGGAGTAATTAAACAAAAACAATCAATAATATTAAAATATAGCACAAATATTGTTTCACGTGAAACATTAGAAATTTTTAGAACTCAAATATATATTTTTAATTAAAGAATATATAGTTTATAAAAAAACCTTATTTAAAAGAAAATTTGGAAAGATTGAAATAATTTAGATAATTTTTAAAAACCATTGAAAAAATGTTTCACGTGAAACATTTAAATATTATGTATTTAAAAAAGTAATTAAACACATATAATAACGATTGTTTGAAGCAACTAAACAAACCAATCAATAGTATTAAAACATAGCATAAACATTGTTTCACGTGAAACAATAATATAATACAAACATAATATTCATAAAGTATTAATCATAATGGAATTTTATCAAAAAACATTTTATGTAGTTCATATATGTATAATTAAAAAGCAATAACACCAAATAAATAATTAACCATTCAAAAAAATATTAAAATGGGATTTAAAAAGCATAAAAATAAGCAAATAATACAAATAAACTTAAATATTGTTATTAAAAACATTTTTATAAAATTAAATGCTTATGTTATAATTTTAATATATAAAAGCGTAATCTTTTGTTTTCATAATTGTTTCACGTGAAACAATTATGATATCTTGATAAACAAAATATAAATTAAACGTAATTATTTAAAAAATTACAATTGCAAAAAAAATACTAAATGAGGAGAATAATTTTGGATTTTAAAGAAAATTTGCAAAAAGTATTCAAAAATAACAATATCGATATTAATGAAAATCAAATAGAATTATTTAAAAAATATTATGAAAATCTCGAAGAAAGGAATAAAATTCATAATCTTACAGCTATAACAGACCAAAATGACGTAATAATTAAACATTTTTTGGATAGTGTAATTATAACAAATCATCTCAGAGAAATTGAAAAAAAGAATATAAAGAGCCAAGATATTATACAAAAAACCAATCATACAGAAGATAAAAATATTCAATCGAAAATTTCTTTAAAAATAATTGATATAGGTTGTGGAGCGGGATTTCCAAGCATTCCTCTCAAAATAATGAATAAAAAACTATCTATTACAGCTATAGATAGTGTTGGCAAAAAAATTGATTTTGTAAATGATACTATCAAAAAATTGCAATTACAAGACAATTTCACATCTTTACACACAAGAATAGAAGATTTAGCAAACAAAGCAAATTTCAGAGAAAATTTCGACATTGTAGTATCTAGAGCAGTGGCACCGCTTAATATAATACTCGAATATTCTGCACCATTTTTAAAAAATGGAGGATATATCTATAGTTACAAAGGTAGCAATTATCTAGACGAATTAAATTTATCCGAAAATGCAATGAAAGTTCTTGATTGTACTCTAGAAAAAGTTTTACAATTCGATATTCCAGAAATGGATACATCAAGGTATGTTTTGGTTATTAAAAAAAATAGTAAGATATCCACTAAATATCCACGTAAACAAAATAAACCAAGAACAAACCCTCTTTAATAAATCGAAAAAATATTCAATAATTCATATTAATAAGGAAAACTCAAACAAAAATATAATAAAAATAGTTATAATATAGAAATAAGATAAAAATATAAACAATATTAAAAATAAAAAATAACACCAAAAACAATATAAATAATAAAAACAAACAAATATGTTTTAATTTAAAAAAAAAATATCAAAAAATAATTAAATTTAAGCAATATATTTAAAAAAATATTCAAAAATTATTATGATAAAAATAATTTTGTGTTACAATATACATAAATAATCATATATAAAAATTTATTTAATTTTCACACGATAAAATCAATAAAAGGAAAAAAATAGGGGGAATTATGGGAAAAATAGTAGCATTTTTAAATCAAAAAGGTGGAGTAGGGAAGACAACTACTTGCGTAAATATGGCTGGATTTCTAGCACAAATGGGTAAAAAAGTCTTATTATTAGACATCGACCCACAAGGCAATGCAAGTAGCAATCTTGGTATCGAAAAAGACAGCAAGCCAAAAACTATATACGATGTAATAATAGACGATTGCACAATTGATGAAGTTATACAGCACACCAAATTGCCCAATTTAGATATTATTCCATCTGATGTAGATTTGGCTGGTGCAGAAATAGAATTAGTACAGATGAATAACAGAGAAAAAATCGTTAGAAATATCTTGAGAAAAATAGAAAAAAATTACGATTATATCTGCATAGACTGTCCACCATCACTTGGGCTTATCACAGTCAATGCTCTTACTGCTTGCAATAGCGTACTTATCCCAATCCAATGCGAATACTTTGCTTTGGAGGGATTGAGTCAATTGATGTATACTATCAAATTAGTCAAAAAACATCTAAACGAAGATATAGATGTAGAAGGTGTAGTACTTACAATGAAAGATAATCGTAGCAATCTAGGTCAATCAGTTGCACAAGATATCACCAAATATTTTGGTAAAAAAGTATACAAAACTATCATTCCTAGAAATATCAGACTAGCAGAAGCACCTAGCTTCGGAGAGCCTATATGTATTTATGACCCAAAATGTACCGGTGCTTTGGCATATAAATCTCTTACAATGGAATTCCTAAAAAACAACGAATAATAGGCATATTTTAAATATTTTTCTATTTAGTTTATCAAAGTAATAATATAAAAAATTGTCTATACTTATATGATAAGATGTAAATTTAAATATGAAAAATATAAATAAAATTGTAATGTATTAAAAAACTAATCACAAAATTTTTATCACAATATAAATATTGATGACGACAATTGAATCAATTAAATAAATCAAAAACAAAATAATTAGATATATAAGGAGAAATAATTATGGCAAACAAAGGATTAGGAAGAGGCTTAGGCTCATTACTAGGAATTCTTGACGAAAACGAAGAAGAATTAAAACCAACAAATAAAGAAAGTGAGACAAAAAAAGACATTGCTGGAGAAGAAGTAGTTGAATTGGATATGGGACTTATTGATGTCAATCCCGACCAACCTAGAAAAAATTTTGACCCCACAGCACTAAACGAACTTGCAACTAGCATAAAATTGCACGGGGTTATCCAACCAATACTTGTTACACCTAGAAACAATAGATATATGATTGTAGCAGGTGAACGTAGATTTAGAGCAAGCAAATTAGCCGAAAAGAAAACAATTAGAGCAATTATAAAAGATTTAGACGAAGGTCAAGTAAAAGAAATAGCTTTGCTTGAGAATATCCAACGTCAAGACCTAAATCCTATAGAAACTGCACGAGCTTTGAAAGAATTAGGCGAAACTTATGGCTGGACACAAGAAGCCTTGGCAGATAGACTAGGCAAAAGTAGGTCGGTTGTAGCCAATACTTTGCGTCTACTTAATCTTTGCCCAGAAGTAATTGATTTGATAGAAAAAGGCAAACTTTCTGCTGGACACGCAAGAAGCCTAGTTGTTGTCACCAATCCAGAAGTCCAATTAAAACTAGCTAATCAAGTAATCAATAATAAACTTACCGTCCGCGATATGGAGAATGCAGTCAAAGAAGTAGACAAAGCTTCTCGCAAAGTTGTCAAAGTTAAACCTCAACTTTCTATGGAAATGAAAGAATTTGTAGATATTATGGAACACAAATTCTCTACAAAAATCAATATCAAAGGCAACGATCACAAAGGAAAAATTGTTATCAATTACTACAATCAAGACGACTTAAATAGAATATACGATATTATCTCTACAATTCATAATTAAAATTACATAAAATATTGCAATTTTTATGCAATTTCTACGCATTTTTTAATGAAATTTACTCAAAAAATAATATTAATCTATCAAAAATAAAATATAGTTATAAAAATATAACTAAAAAATATATCAAATGTTAATAAAAAATTTATCACTTGTAAACTATAGAAATTACACAAATCAAAGTATAAATCTATCTGATAATTTGAATGTAATCATAGGCAAAAACGCCCAAGGAAAAACAAATTTGCTTGAGGCGATTTTTCTGTGTGCTATAGGCAAATCCCCACGTACAACCAAAGACAAAGATTTGATAAAATGGGGGAGTGACTTTGCCAAAATTAGCCTAAATGTAGCCAAAAAAATAGGTAAAAGTGATATAGATTTGTATCTATTTTCAAATCAAAACAAAGCTATCAAGATAGATAAAATTGGTATCAAAAAAATAGGTCAATTGCTAGGTACATTCAATGCCATATACTTCTCTCCAGACGAATTGAAACTTATAAAAGAAAGCCCCGAAGAGAGACGTAGATTTATGGATATAGACCTCAGCCAATTTGACAAAAATTACTTCTATGCTCTAGGACATTACAATCAAGTATTGCAACAACGCAATAAATTACTTAAATCTCCCGATATCAATGCTATCAAAGACACCATATTTATATGGAATGAACAATTGGCAGGGTATGGTGCAAATATTATTATGTCTAGACTAAAGCTTATCGAAAGTCTTAAAATTCACTCCAAAAAAATCCATAAATTTCTCACGTCAAATAATGAAGATTTGGAATTGTCTTATGTAGGATATACCGCAGATAATGTAGATGAATTAAAAAATATTTTGCTACATAAATTGGAAGAAAGCCTAGACAAAGATATTCACTTAGGATTTACTACTGTTGGCCCTCATAGAGACGATATAAAAATCTCTGCAAATAATATAGATTTGCGTTCGTTTGGCAGTCAAGGTCAACAACGTACAGCTTCTCTTACACTCAAACTTGCCGAGCTTACAACTTTTAAAGAACGACTTGGCGAATACCCCGTACTTTTGCTAGATGATGTTCTAAGTGAATTGGACGAGACTAGACAACTCAAATTGCTAGAATTTATCTCTCCTATCCAAACTCTTCTTACTTGTACCGAATTTAATTTTGATATACCACATACTAAATATTTTGTCACAAATGGCACTATAGAAAGTATCAAAAAAAACACCTAATATAGGTGTTTTTTTATTGATTTATTATTAAATTAATTCATTATTCTTACAGGCAAGATAAGATACAAAAATTCATCGGTATTCTCATTGCTAGTAATAATACAAGGAGATACACTAGAAGTAAATGACAATTTCAAAAATTCATCATTTGTTACTCTCAAAGCTTCTGTAAAGTATCTAGCATTGAATGCTATAGACAAATCATTGCCTCTAAGTGATATAGTAATATTCTCTTTGATATCTCCAATATCACTTTTGCTGGACAATTTCATTACTTTGTCCATTATATCAAATTTAACTAAATTATTTCTGTCTACACGACTAAGTAGACTTGCTCTGTCTAGAGCATCTAGCAATTGTTCTTTGTTAAGTACCAATTCTGTAGTAAATCCGCTTGGAATTATTTGAGAATAATTAATAAAATCTCCTTCCAAAAGTCTGGTAGTTATCTTGGTATTATCAATATTAACCATCAAGAAATTTCTACCCACACATACTCTTAGAGGCTCATCGCTATCTTCTAGCAATTTAGATATTTCATTTAGACTTCTAGCAGGTACTATACAACTAAATTCAGCATTACCACCAATTATTGGCTTTTTTACAACTGCTAGCCTATATCCATCAAGTGCTACAGCAGTAATTTTATCTTTGGAAATTTCAAATTTTACACCCTTTAAAATTGGTCTTACATCTTCTACAGCTACAGCATATATACTTTTTTGAATTAACGATTTGAAGTCTTTTTGTTTAATCTCAAAGTAAGTACTATCTTCTACTTGTTTGATTTGAGGAAATTCTACACTATTTAGACATTGAATTTTGCCTACACTGTCTGTATATTTGATACTAAGCAAATTTTTGTCATCTACATTTAATTCTATTTGTTCATTATTAAGTTTCTTTATGTACTCACAGAAGAATTTACCAGGGACAACCATCTCTCCTTCTATCTGCACCATTCCTTTGATAGTCTTTTCTATAGACAATTCTAGGTCTGTAGCACTTAGAGTTACGTAATCTTCTTCAGCAACAACTTTTATTCCTTCCAAAATAGGATTGGTAGTCTTATTAGATGTGCCTTTGCTTACTTTTAGCACTGCATCACTTAAATCTGCACCATCACATATAACTTTCATATATTCCACCCTTTTTATTATTTTTTTTGATATTTTATAAAAATTAATTAAATATACATCTCTTGTTGTTGGATATTTTTGCTTTGGAATTATATTTTTACTAAATTAAATATGGTATATAAAAATAAATTTCCAAGCTAAATCAATTAATATAAACAAAAATTGTTTAATTCAAATACTACATTTCAATGTATTTTTAACTAAAATAATTACAATACTATAAGTAGTTTAACATAAAAATTTTTTTATGTATATTTAAATCAAACAATTTATTTCAAAATTTTTTTAATTTTTTATTTTTGCATATCTTCTTGGATACCTTGATTATTTTTCTTGATTACAGTAATATCTTCGTCAATATTATTTTTATTATATTTCTTTTTATATTTATCTTCTATTACAAGTTTTTTTGCATAGTCTTCTCTGATTTTATTCATTATTTTATTTTTCTTTTTCAATAAATCATAGACTTTTAATTTAATATCTAGAGGTAAACTTTCTATATTTTTTGTTTTAGACAAATCTTGTTGAGCAAAACTTCTTTTCTTTAGATGTGGATAAATATCTTTTTTGAATACTTCCACCAATTCATTAAGATCTGTCATATATGTCATATCTGCTAAACCGCTTCTATAAAATCTATTTTTGTTGATAGTTTTGAATATTAATCTATGCACATCTGTAAGTATCATTTCTTTGTCAGTAATTGGTAGCAAAAATTCAAAGCTAAATTTCATATTTTCGTCTATATTTAGATTTTTCAAATCTACTTCAAAAAAGTCATAAAAATCTCTAAACAAAAAGTCATATAAATCGTAGAGTGTTTCTACTTCATTTTTTTCTTTTTCTATTACATTATCTACTGGCCATTTTACTTTGTTTTTGTCTAATTTATCAATTACAATTTCTGTTATTTGCTTTGCTTGTCTTTCGTTGATATATTCTTGCAAATCAACTGTATTTGTATTACAAATCAAATCTCCAACTTTGTTGCCATCATGTTCTGTTACTTGGTGAGTAATATTTGATACATCTTTTATTACATCTTTTGTTATCTCATAAGGTTTGTGTCTAGACATAGAATGATTAAGTTCGTGTACTAATATATTTACATATCCCTCTCTATTATTGGAGTATTTATCAAGTAAAACTACCATATCAAAAGGTTTGTACAAATCATCATTCCTATACAATGAGCCATTTATACCCGAGCAATTTTCTTCTAACATATAATCATATATTTCCAAGCCATCTTCGCCTTGTGGAATATATTTAAGAGTTTCTCTGCTTACTTCGTTAAAATGTTCTCTTTGACTTCTTATATGATTTGCAAGTTCTTCGTCAAAGAAATGTCCATCAGCCCAACGATCTAAAAAACAACATTTTTCATTGTATGTCATATCTTTCTTAAATGTATTCATTATACTATTTTTGCAATATGTACATTGATATTCATATTCTTTTTTAATTTTATTGGCTAGTTTCGAAAATTCTTCTTTATTTTTGCACTTTTCCAAATAATGTTTAAGTAGATAAATATCTTTTCTTTTGAAGAATTTAAATTTCATATCTTCATCTATACAATATAGATAAAGTAGTCTATCACACATTATATCTACTCTTTGGCTAAAACTAGATTTCTTGTCATCAAGTATCTCACAATTATCTGTAGTAAACGCATCTATTATTCCACCCTCTGACAAATCTGTATCAAAGAATATTCCTTGAGATACCAAGTCTTCTACTTGAGTCATATCAAAAGTACTCTCATTAATTGTCTTGATATCGTCATCTAACAGATATCCTACACTTTCATTTATTGATTTTAGATAATTTAGCAAACATTTTTTATTATTTTTTTCTGTCCTTTGGATATCTGTAAATACATCACAAGGGTGATTTTTTTCTACTTGTCTTACACAATCAAGGAATTTTTTGTGCAAAGTCTTTAGATATTTGTAATTATTAAAATTTTCTTTTTCTTTGTTTCTAAATTTAGGGAACTCACAAAAATCAGCAATAGTATTTCTGCAATTTTTAATTTTTTCTATACCTTTTCGTGAAAAAGAACTATTCTCTATATCTTTGCCACCAAGTAATGCAATATTGATATTGGCTTCGCTTAAATTCTCATCTTGACCCCAAAAAACACTATCGCTCTTTTTATCTCTATCAATTTCCATAAACGCAAAGAATTTATTCAATATCTCATCACGATATTTCACTATAAATTTGTCATAATATTCTTCTACATATTCTTTGTCATTAAATGTAAAAAAATCCACACTGTCCAATTTTTCTTGAACAATATCTTTTACTTGGCTCTTTAATTTACCAGCATTTTTTGAATAATACTCTACAAAAGCTTCATATACGTATGGTTTTATTTCTTCATAGATACCATCTACATAATTTCCATCTTTTATCATATAATATTCTCCCCATATTCCCCGAATATTTTGTAATTATAGTATATCATAATATTTATCAAATTACAATAGTGTATTTTTTCTTTTAATTTGCTAGATTTTTATACTCTTTGGATATTATTTCAAAGGCAATCAATATTTTGTCTATATATTTATTTGATTATTAGATGATATTATAAGATTTATTTGATAGTATTATTTGAATATTGTAGATAATTAAGTATTTTATTAGTATTTGTTATTAGATGTTTTTGTTTTTAGTAAAGAAAAAATATAAAAAAAACAAAAGCGGAAGCCCTCCGACCTTTGTAAATATTTACTATTTATTAGATTATAATTGTTTTTATTAGTAATGTTGATAAGTGGACAACTCCCATTTTTTGAGTAAGATTTATCGAAAATTGGCTTCTTTTCATTACTTGAATTTCAAAAAGTTTATCAATTTATGTGTATAACTTATGTGAGTTATCCATATTTCTATTCACAATCGCTTTGAGTTATTCACAAAATGTGACAAATTTCTCTTGAATATATAGTAATTATACCCCAAATGGGCATATGACATATCATATAAATAGATAATTTTAATACTATTTAGACATAAATTTCCAAAAAAAATAAAAATTCACTTATAAATTTTATTTTTTTGTTGTCAAATAGTTTTTTTTGTGTTACTTTATTCATTGTATAAGTATTATATATATATATTATTTAATATAATTTAGACAATAAAAATAGACAAAAAAATTAGATATATATCATATAATTTTTTTAGTGTCTTTTTTGATATCAAGACACTATTATACGAAAAAAAATAGATAAAGGAGAGAAAATATGAAAAGATTATTCAAAACATTCAAGTACTACGATTATATTATTCTTGCTCTAATATTTGGTCTTATTCTTTGTCAAACGTACTATGAAATGGAATTCATCGGTTTTACACAAGAAATGCTTACTATTGTAAAATCGGGCAGTGCTACCAAAGATGCTCTTTGGCAAGTAGGTCAAAAGATGATAATAGTATCTTTGGTAATATTTGTAGCTATAGTTATCAAAAATATACTAAGTTCATTCTTTTCTAGTAGAATATCCAAAGATTTAAGACGTCAAGTATTCGCCAAAGTTAATAGTTTTTCGAGTACAGAAATCAACAAATTCAGTACTTCTAGTTTGATTACTCGTAGTACAAACGACGTAACACAAGTACAAAGAACTTTGCTTATGACTGTGCGTATGTTATTTACAGCACCTTGTATGGCATTCTTCGCTATTAGAAAAATTACACTTAGTTCTATGGAACTTACTTGGACTTCGGTGGCATTTGTAGTTCTAACCCTTGTTGTTATCATTACACTTATGATATTTGTATTGCCAAAATTTGGCGTTATGCAAAAGCAAACCGACAAGCTCAATCTTGTTACTAGAGAAAATTTGACTGGTATTAGAGTTGTTAGAGCTTATAATGGTGAAAAAACTCAAGAAGACAAATTCGAAAAGTCCAATGAAGACTTGACCAAAACTACATTATTCTTAAACAAAATGATGTCTATACTCAATCCATTTATGAGTTTGATTATGAGTACTATGACACTTACTATCTATTGGATAGGTGCTAGTCTTATAAATCTAGACAAAATAGATTATCCAACTATCGCTACATTTAGCCAATATAGTATGCATATCATTATGAGCTTTATGTTTATTACACTTATGTTTGTAATGATTCCTCGTGGACTTGTATCTCTAAAGAGAATTAATGATATTCTTAATACTGATGTATCTATAAAAGATGGCAATGTAGAGAATACAGAAGAAAAAGGCACTATAGAATTTAGAGACGTTACATTTACTTATCAAGATGCCAAAGAGCCAGTACTAGAAAATATATCATTCAAAGTTGAAAAAGGTGAGACTGTAGCTTTTATAGGAAGTACAGGTAGTGGCAAAAGTACACTTATCAATCTTATCCCTAGATTTTTTGATGTAACTAGTGGCGAAATCCTTGTAGATGGTGTAAATGTAAAAGCATATAAATTAGAGAGTCTACACAATAAAATTGGATATGTTCCACAAAAAGCAAATTTGTTTAGTGGGGATATCAAATCAAATATGATGCTTGCCGACAAAAATATTACTGACGACAAGATAGAAAAAGTGCTAGAAGTAGCACAATGTACATTTATAGAAAAATTGGAAGATGGATTTACCCAACCAGTTAGCCAAGGCGGAAAAAATTTCTCTGGTGGTCAAAAACAACGTCTTTCTATTGCTCGTGCTATTGCCAAAAATCCAGAGATTTATATATTTGACGATAGTTTCTCAGCATTAGACTTCAAAACCGACAAAACTTTGCGTTCTGCTCTAAAAAAATATACCAAAGACGCTACAAATCTAATAGTTGCTCAGAGAGTAAGTACTATCAAAAATGCAGACAAAATAATAGTACTAGAAGATGGCAAAATTGTGGGAATGGGTACTCACGACCAATTACTTGCTTCTAATAAAGTATACAAAGAAATTTATGCCTCTCAAACCAAAAAGGAGGATAAATAATTATGCCAAAAAATAAAAATAATCAAAATAAGCCAAAACACTTTAAACAAACTTTTGTCAAATTACTCAAATCTTTGAAAGATAGTGCTTGGCAAATAATATTGGGACTTATTTGTGCAGGAGTAAGTACAGTTCTTGCAATAATTGGTCCAGACAAAATCAAAGATATAGGCACACTTATTATGGCCAAGCCGGTAGAACTAAGCAAAGTTACTTCTCTTGGAATAAGTTTGCTTATAATATATGGCTCAAGCTTTATATTCTCTGTACTTCAAGGTTTCCTAATATCCAAAGTTACAGCCAAAATTGGCAAAAGATTTAGAAATGACTTAAGTCAAAAAATCAATAATTTGCCTCTAAGTTATCTAGATAGGACTCCTTATGGAGATGTGCTTTCTAGAGTAACAAATGACGTAGATATCCTTGCAGATACTCTTAATAGTTCACTATCTAGTTCTGTTACATCTATTGCGACAGTTGTAGGCTCACTTATTATGATGCTTAAGTATTCTTGGCAATTGACACTTGTAGCTATTGCTATTTTGCCTATTAGTTTAGTTGTAATATCTATCATATTTAAATATAGCCAAAAATATTTCAAACTTCAACAAGACGAAATTGGCGAAATTAATGGTCATATAGAAGAAATATATAGTGGTCACAATGTAATATCTATATACAATGGTCAAGAAGAAGCTCTAGAAAAATTTGATAATATCAATAATAGACTTTTCAAATCTTCTTACAAAGGCAATGTTCTAAGCGGACTAATGCACCCACTTATGAATTTATTTGGGAATATTGGATATGCTATAATAATTATCTGGGGTGGCATAATGGCTATCCAAGACATTTCATTTATTCCAGTAGTTGTAGCATTCGTTACTTATTATAGAATGTTTAATAATGAAGTTAGCCAAGTAGCAAATATATTTAGTACTTTGCAGACAACAGTAGCATCTAGTGAGAGAATTTTTGAATTCTTAGATGAAAAAGAACAAGAAGACGAAAGTCACAAGACAGCCAAATTAAAAAATGTAGAAGGCAATATCGAATTTAGAAATCTTAATTTTGGCTACACTCCAGAAAAACAAATATTGAAAAATTTGAATGTAAAAATCAAAGCAGGCCAAAAAGTAGCTATAGTTGGCTCGACAGGTGCGGGCAAAACTACTCTTGTAAATCTACTTATGAGATTTTATGAAGCAAATTCGGGAGATATATTGATTGATGGCGTCAAGATTAGCGATGTCAAGAGAGAAAATGTACGTAAACAATTCAGTATGGTACTTCAAGATACTTGGCTATTTGAAGGAACTATTAGAGAAAATATCGCATATGGCTCAAAAGCTACAGCCGAAGAAGTAGAAGAAGTTTGCAAGACAGCAGGTATACATCACTTGATAATGTCTCAACCAAATGGTTATGATCACGTACTCACCGAAGAAAGTGCTTTTTCTGGTGGCGAAAAACAATTGTTGACTATCGCTAGAGCTATGCTTCACAATGCTCCTATGCTAATACTTGATGAGGCTACAAGTAGTGTAGATACTCGTACCGAAGTACTTATCCAAAAGGCTATGGACAAATTACTAGAAAAGAGAACATCTTTTATTATCGCACATAGATTGTCTACAATTATCAATTCAGATTTGATACTTGTTATGAAAGATGGCGAAATTGTAGAAAAAGGCAAACACAAAGATTTGCTAGAATTAAATGGAGTTTACGCAAATCTATACAGAGCACAGTTTTAAAACATCTTAATTGATTTTATTGACATTATTTGCAAAAATAGTTAATATAGTAATGAAAAAATTTAAAAATGTGTAGGAGAATTTTTACTATGGGATTTATTAAAAAAAATCTACTTAAAGTTATAGAATGGAAAGACGATAGCAAAGATACTATCGTATATAGATTTCCAGTACAAGATAGATATGCTATTATGAATGGCTCTACTCTAGTAGTTAGAGAGAGTCAAGTAGCTATGTTTGTGTACAAAGGCAAAATTGCCGATGTTTTTGAGCCAGGCACTTATAAACTAACTACCGAGAATATTCCTTTTATTACCAAAATTTTGGCTCTTCCAACAGCATTTGAATTACCAGTTCAAGCCGAAGTGTATTATATCAATACCAAACAATTCACTGGTCAAAAATGGGGTACACAAAATCCTATCGCTATGCGTGACAAAGATTTTGGAGTAGTTAGACTTAGAGGTTATGGAGTATATTCTTTTAGAGTAACAGACGCCAAAGTATTTATGAAAGAAATGTTTGGCACAAATAATATATTCAAAACAGAAGATATTTGCGAACAAATTAGACCTATGGTTATCCAATCTATCACAGATACAATAGCTGAGAGCAAAATTTCTCTTCTTGACCTTGCTGCCAATTACAAAGAATTTGGTCAAAATGTAGTTGATAATTGTCAAGACGAATTTGCTCAATACGGCATTAGATTGGAAAAATTGATTGTAGAAAATATATCTTTGCCAGAAGATGTAGAAAAAGCTCTAGACGAAAGAAGCAAATTGGGTATTATGGAAGACAAAATGTCTACTTATGCCAAAATGCAAACTGCTAGTGCTATCAAAGATTCTGCCAACAATCCTAATGGAAATAATTTTGCAGGTCTAGGTGTAGGCTTGGGCGTTGCAGGGTCTATGGGAAGTATGTTTGGTGATTCTGTGCAAAGTATGAATGACAAACCTAAATCCAAGACTGGTAAATGCATTAAATGCGGTATAGAAATAAGCGAAAAAGCTAAACATTGTACCGAATGCGGTGCAAGTCAAACACTTACTTGCCCAATATGTGGCGAGACTGTCTCCCCAAAAGCTAAATTCTGTGCTAATTGTGGCAACAAATTGCAGACCAAAAAAGTTTGTGCTAGTTGTGGAGAAGAATTAAAAGCAACTGCTAAATTCTGCCCAAATTGTGGCGAAAAATGTGACAAATAATTTTATCGACTATGACGACTAATAAGTAACAAATAATCTTAATTTACAGAGAGTGATACATTTGGTGTGAGTGTCACAAAGATTATTCTTGCGAAATTACATAGTAAGAGTTGACCTATCTACCCTAGAGGTTACAGGGTAAAATGAGGGTAGTTTTTCTACCGAATAAAGGTGGTACCACGGAGAGTATACTTCGTCCTTGAAATTATAGGATTTTTCAGTATGCTCTCTTTTTTGTATAGTAAAAATAATAGGAGAAAACAATATGACAGATACAAATTTGTACAAAGAATTAAAAGAAAGAGGTCTTTTGTATCAATGTAGTGACGAAGATGCTCTAAAGAAAAAATTGGAAAGCGGTGAGCCTCTAGTTGTATACGAAGGTAGCGACCCTACTGCCGATAGTTTGCATATAGGACATTGCGTCCCTTATACTATCCTTCGTAGATTTCAACGTGCTGGACACAAAGTAGTACTTCTTATGGGTGGTGCTACCGCTTGTATAGGCGACCCTACTGGCAAAAGCGATATGCGAAAAATGCTTACTTATGAAGATATCCAAAGCAATATTGAGAGTATCAAAAAATCTCTAAGTATATTCTTAGACTTTGATGGTGACAATCCTGCCGAGATAGTCAATAATTATGATTGGTTCAAAAATCTAAATTATATCGATTTTATGCGTGAATTTGGTGTGCATTTCAATATAAACAAAATGCTATCTAGCGAAATATACGACAATAGATTGTCTTCTGGCGGACTTACATTCTTTGAAATGGGCTATATGCCTATGCAAGCTTATGACTTTGTCCATCTTAATAGGACAAAAGGTTGTACATTGCAATATGGCGGAGCAGACCAATGGGGCAATATTGTAGCAGGTGTAGAACTTCAGAGAAAATTAAATTTCCAAAATGGCACAAATGTAGAATTAATCGGTGCTACCAATCCTCTTTTGCTTACTCCCGATGGCAAAAAAATGGGCAAAACAGAACGTGGTGCTATTTGGATAGATAGAGACAAAATATCTGCATACGATTTTTATCAAGGGGTATATCAAACACCAGATGCTTGCGTAGAGATGATGTTCGCTTTGTTTACAGATATTCCTATGCCAGAAATCAAAAAAATGATAAGCGAAGATATAGTCAAAGCAAAAGAAGTCTTAAGCTTCGAAATGACCAAATTTGTAAGAGGCGAAAGTGACGCTATTGAAGCACAAAATGCTACCAAAGCACTATTCAAAGGTGGTGCAGATTTGGATAATGTACCTACTCTAAATCTAAAATTATCCGATATAGACACTCTTCCTCTAGTAGATATCACAACAATTGGCAAATTGTGTGCAAGCAAGAGCGAAAGTAGGAGAATGATAGAGGGTGGAGGCGTAAGCGTAAACGATATCAAAATTACAGATATCAAAAAGACTATCTCCCAATCAGATTTAAAAGATAATTATTGCATAATAAGACGTGGCAAGAAAAATTATCTAAAAGTAGTTTTTGAATAATATTAATGTAAATATATCGGTATAATTATTTGCAAAAGTTATTAAAATATAATAAAATTAAAGTGAAAAATAATACAATTTGAAAAATGGAAAAAATATGAAACAATTTTTGAAAATATTGCTTGTAATAATTCTTATTTTTCCTTGTGTAATAATGTTTAATGGTTGTAGTTGTTCGGATACTTCCAATAACAAAAATAATAATAATTCAAATATTACACATACAGTACACTTCTATACAGGCAATCCCGAAAAATTTAACATTGACAATCAAGAAATTCCCGATGGTGGACTTGTGACTAAGCCAGATACCAAAGGTTGGTATTATTATGATGAAGTCGAAAAAATCACTTATACTTTTGGCGATTGGTATAGCGACCAAAGTCGAGATATTAGATAT
This sequence comes from uncultured Christensenella sp., assembly GCA_964541825.1. Classification (GTDB taxonomy): domain Bacteria; phylum Bacillota; class Clostridia; order Christensenellales; family UBA1242; genus UBA11490. The sequence continues at coordinate 20,943 of CAZIRR010000009.1, forward strand.
GTCTGGAAATTCAATACAGATAGGGTATACAATGAATTAACTTTGTATGCCAAATGGAACGAAATTCCATCTAGCTAAATACCACTATCCATATTTGCATTAATGAATAAGTATATCAAAATTTAATATCTTATTTTTAATAATTGAAATGACTAAAAAATGTTTCTACAATAATGCATCTAAAATATTAGAATATTGTAATTATAAAAGTCATATTTCTATGTAAATACTTCTATTAAATTATACAAAAAAACATATGGTAAAAAATTTCTATTTACCATATGTTTTTTATTCGCTATAGAGAACTGAATGTAACATATCTTTTTTGTCTATTTTGTCGGCATTAAATAATCTTTCCAAAAAACTTCTGTCGATAAGAGTGACATTATTTGTACGAGATAGTGTAATTGCTGATTTGGTAAAAAATGAATTGGTAATAACAATTCCTTTGTCTGCCAAATAATGATTTTTGGCAGTGGCAATTTCTTGTATAGCCGAATTGCCCACCGAATGATTATAATATAGTTTGCATTGTACCACTATTTTTTTGCCTTGATAATTTATTATCAAATCTGCACCATAATCTCTACTTTTTTTGGTCTTCTCCACTTTTAAACCAAGCGATGAAAAATACAAATACAAAAATTCTTCTAGCCCGTATCCGTCCAAAACATCAAGCTTTTCAATGCTTATATTGTCTATATATTTTTTTACTTTTTTCTTTTCAAATACTTTCCAAACAAATCTAAAAATACAAAAAACTAGTGTTATTGGCAAAAACACTATTCCACAAAAAATCTTAAATTTTTTCCCCATATTTTCCCCATAATATTTATCCCAAAAATTAATTGCCCACCATATCTTCTTATCTCTAATTTAACAAAAATAATTTTTATTGTCCAATGATTTTTGTCTATTTGTAGGCTTATTTTATATAATTTTGATGATTTTGTGTTTATTTTGTTTTACAAATATCCACAAATCCAATAAAATGTAATAAAAATACTATAGGAGAGAAATGGGGTGAAAAACCTTAAAGGAAGATACTTTAAGACATTCACTTCAGAAAATAAAACAAAAAATATATTTGTTTTATATCAAATATAAAGCTATGAAAAAAATACTCATTTCTATATTGTTAATATCAATTTTATGTATACCTCTATTTGCTTGCTCAGTTACAACTGAGGTCAAAAAAACCACCGTCCGTAGTGACGATATCGCTCTGCTTACATTATTTACTTTTGATGGCACTGGCGAAAGCAAATTTGGTCTTAAAAATCTAGGACATTCTTTTCTTGGGATAGAAAACATCGGTGACGAAGATATTACTATAGGCAAAAGTACCCTAAGCCCACTAGATAGCCTTACATTTGGTACGTGGTCAATACAAGCTCATTTTGGCGTGTGGTACAATGTAGAGAGTGAATATATTAGGACTTGTAATAAGTATGATGGCAGAATATCTATTACAACGGGGATAAACTCAGATGATTTAGCAAAAATTAATTCTTTTATTAATTCTCACGATTATTGGACACCTACAAATAATTGTTCCAATTTCGCACTAAATTTATGGAATACTATTGCAGACGAAGAAGAAGAACTTTTGCGACCATTTATATATTCACCTACTCATATTGCCAAATGCCTAAAAAATTTTGAAAATTACGAAAAAAACAAAAGCATAAATACATCAATTTTGCAAATGTATTTTTATGACGAGAATACTCCTAAATATTTTTCTTTGGAGGTGTAATATGCAAGCAAAAAAATTCTTAAAAATATTCACATTCATTGCAATTATACTAGTAGATATATATCTGTTATATGGAACTATTGGCTATCTTGTATTGGGCATAAAAACTCCCAAAATCGTAGGAGTAGAAAATACTACATTTATGGGAATGTATATGATGAGTATTACTTACTTTTGTATTTTTGCGGTGGTTACAGCCATTGCAATTGTCTTGGGTATCAAGTTTTTTGGTAAAAAAACCAAAAAATTAAAAAGTATATAATGGTATTAGCCCCAAAAATAATTGTCAATAATTGCAAACTATGGTAATATATAGTAGATTTTTAATTATTTAATAGGTGAAATATGGATAAATATAGTATTTTAAGAGATTTAATTCAATTCAATACAGTTTTTGATGCCCAAAACAAATCTATTATGGAGTACTGTGATAGTTATCTTACCAAACTTGGCTTCAAGACCAATTATGTAATTGATGATGATACTCACAAACTTTGTCTTGTTGCAGTTGCTGGCGTAGATGCTCCACTTGGATTTGTTTGCCATACAGATACTGTAGTACTTGACGGCAATTGGAAAGATTACGACGCTATGGATTTAAATATCGATGGTGACAAACTTGTAGGTCTAGGTATCAGCGATATGAAAGGCGGTATGGCTGCCGTTCTATCTGCTGTTGGCAATTTCGATTGGAAATTACCAAAGAAAGGTCTTAGACTTTATTTTACTTTTGACGAAGAAAATAACTTTACTGGTATCAAATCTATAATGGCTAAAGAAAAAGATATTCCTCAAAATATCATTATTCCTACTCCAACATCTTTGTATCCCGTTGTAGCAACCAAAGGTTTGCTTAAACTTTGTGTAATGATTACCGGCAAAGAAGCTCATAGTAGCAATCCTACCAAGGGTGTAAATGCTATCGAGCAATGTGTGTCTTTTTTGGGCGAAGTATATGCTTTTAATAATAGACTAAAAGACGAAAAGAATAATGCTTTTGAATTGCCTTATACTACTTTTAACTTGGGCAAAATTCAAGGCGGTGTATCTCTAAATAGAGTACCAGGCGAATGTAGTGCTTATCTAGAGTATAGAACAATTAGAACTGACCACAATAGACAAATTATAGAAAAAATCAAAGAATTAGCCGAGAAATACAATGGCTTCGTTACAGTTATAGACGATGTTGCACCAATGTCTACTTTTGCAGAGAACTTCATTTCTCGTTTGGAAGAATTGACTGGCAACAAACGTTCTTCTGTTGCAGTTGTTTCTGATGGCAATTATTTGACTGACCAGAGTGTTGTTCTTCTAGGACCAGGCCCTATTACTTCTGGTGAGAAGAATGAATTTATTAGCAAGTTTAGTTATGAGACTTTGATAGAAATGTATACCAAATTGCTAAAAGAGACTTGCTTCTAGAGACATTTGAGATTTGTTTTGTGTTTCTTGTGCAATTCAAAAAGATAATAAATAAGATAATTAAAGAAAGTAATTAAAAAAAAGAAAAAGGGTAAAATTGTTAGCCCTTTTTCTTTTTGCTCTCTCCTATCAAAAAATCCATAGATACATCGAAATATTTGCAAATAGTTATTACATTTATAGTCATAGGCATTTTGCCGTGCTTCCAGTGATAATAAGTGTATTCGTCTAGAAACAAGTCTTTCATCGTGCCACTTATTGTTTTGCCATTTTCTTTTATAAGTTCGTCTAGGTGATTGATAAAATTTTTATCAGCAGTATTTTCATTCAAAATATATTCTCTCTCAATTTTGTCTGATATCCCAAATAGATAATCTAGCGAGCAATCAAAAATATCACATAGCCTAATAGCAATTTTTAAACTTGGCAGACAATTACCATTGAAATATGCATTGACAGCAGTAGAAGAAATTTTCAAGAGTTTGGATAGTTGTAATTTGTTTAAATTGTAGTCATTCATAAATTCTTTTAGACTATCTACAAAATCATTCATTTTTTTACCCTTTTTTTATAGGTTGACATTTTTCGACAATATCAAACATTTTAAGTCAAAAAAACCCACATCTATTTCTAATTTATAACCAAAAAAGGCATAAATTTGTTTGTTTAGAAGTATGTTCGGGTGTATAATATTAATGCTTTTAAAAAAGAAAAATTACGAAAAAACAAAAGTAAAAAAAATTGTAGGAGAAGTATAATGATAGAACTTAAATTAAGCGAAGGAAAAAAAATGTGGTTGGAAGGTTTCTTGTATCCAACAAAAGGAGCAAAAATGTTTTTGGAAGGAGAATTGTATGACAATCTAGCTCAAATTATCCCCGAAGACAAAATTTATGCTCAAGAAAATCTAATTCCAGAAATCAGAGACAAAAATTTTTGGGATTGTGTAAAAATTATCGGCAATTTTTTGGATAGTTGTCCAGAATATCTCAAGACTGTCAAAAAAATATATGAAGGTGAGCCTCTGCTTACTGTATTTAAATTTGTATTAGATAGTTTTGTTTACAAATTTACCAAAAATTTGCCAGTGTATAGCGATATAAATTTTGCTACTGTTCCAGAATGTATTGTTTACGAACAATATCGTAGATAATTTTATTTTTATTGCTTTTTATCAGCAAACATTAGTGTTTTTCATTTCATTTTTATTTTTGTATTGCCACTCACTCTAAAACAAGTGAGTGGTTTTTTATTAATTTCGTAGTTTTTTTGAAATAAATATACTTTAGTTTGATTAATTAATCGAAAAATTATTTGTATTTTGAGAATTATTGTGTTAAAATAAACATAAGATTTTGTAAAAGGTTAAATTTTGTACTTTTTTGGCAGTATTTTTGCAATACAAACAAATATCTTATGAATAATATTTACTTCTACATAGATAAATTGTTTTGTGCCAAAATAAAGTATATGGAATTGACCTATAAGTACTTGTAGAAAGGAAATATATAGTGAAAAGTTTTACTAGATTCTTTAGTTCAACATTTTTTAAATTAATGGGATTGTTGCTTATCAATTCGGCAATAATTTTTTGCTGTGCTTGGTTTGGTTTTTTGTGGATATATTTTTCTGTATGTAGTCTTTGTGCTTTTTTGTCAATATTCTTTTTGTCAAATCGCCACGAAAAAGATAGTTACAAAGTTATAGTTTTCATTACAATGTTTATGCTCCCTCTATACGCTATGGGATATGCTTCTGCTTTGAAAGATAAGAAGGGTAGCAACAAAATCAAAAAAGAATGGTCAGACATTATCTATAGGAATAGAAAGAGTGTCTTCCAGAGCAACGAGACTATGGCAAACCTAAAGAAGATAAATGTTCAAGCATACAAGACTTGCAATTATATTGTAGATACTGTAGGAATGCCTTGCTTCCAAAATGCCAATATCAAATACTATAGCTTTGGCGAAGCTTATTACAAAGATTTGATAGATGAATTGAAGAATGCCGAGAGATATATTTTGCTAGAATGCTACAAAATTGTTCCAGGCAAACTATGGACAGAGATTTTTGATATTCTTAGAATCAAAGCAAGAGAAGGTGTGCTTGTTCGTCTAGTTTATGACGAAGTTGTGTGTACCAAATATATATCCAAAGACGATTTTGTCAAAATGCAAAATCACGGCATTGAGACTGTACCATTCAATCAAGTCAAAACTTTTTCAAATAGTTTTGTCAATTGCAGGAATTACAAACGTTTGTCTGTAATAGACGGCAAGACAGGATTCTTTGGCGGATTTAATATTGCAGACGAATATGTCAATAGTTCTAGTACTGCTCCTGCTACCAAAGATTGCGGAGTGAGAATTATGGGCGAAGCAGTCAAAAATTTGATTGTTATGTTCTTTGAAGATTATCAATTTGCTACCAAAAAAGTTATTAATTTGCAAGAATACTTTGCCGATTGCCCTCCATCAAAATCAAAAGATTATGTATTGCCATATTCAACAAATCCAGTATCTCTTGACCATACAAATAAAAATACTCTTCTTAGCCTAATCAATAATGCCAAAGAAGATATTTCTATTGTAACTACTTATATTTCTCTAGATGACGAATTGAAAAACGCACTAATAGTTAGTTCAAAGTCGGGTGTAAAGGTTAGATTAATATTCTCTGGCGAAATGGGCAGACGTGGCAAAAGGTCAAAAACTCTAGCTCGTGCATTCTTCTACGATTTAATCAAAGAAGGCATAGAAGTGTACGAATATCGTGGCGGAAAGATGAGTACTAGACTTATTATGATAGATAATAATTCTGCACTTATTTCTACAAACAATCTAGATAATATCAATACATACAAGCATTTCAATGCAGGCATCTATGTATATGGCGATAGTGTAATTTTGATGTTTAATGATATTAGAGAGATAGTTAATTGTTCGCAATTAGTCACTATCAAAGATTTGCAAAAACGAAAAATTGGCGAAAAGATTAGTGCTACTTGGAACAAATTTATTGCATTGTTCAAATAAAAAAAACCATCTTACAAAGATGGTTTTTTTGGGTTGAATATTGGAAAAAGTGGTACTCCTAAGGGGAATCGAACCCCTGATTCCACCGTGAGAGGGTGGCGTCTTAACCGCTTGACCATAGGAGCAAATTTTTGATTACCTATTTAGTATACATTACTTATTGATTTTTTGCAAGTATTTTTGTAAATAAACCTTTTGATAGTGAAAAGTATTTTTAAACATTTATTTGCAAATTGATGTCAATATATGCTAGAATATAAATGTATGAATAACGTACACTCAACATATTCATATAATGTAATTAGAGGAATAAAATAATGAATAAGCCTATTAAAATTGGCATAGTTGGTGCAGGTAATGTAGGTAGGACATTGGCAGTAGTACTTACTTCTTGCGGGTACGATGTAGAAATGGTTACTGGATTTAAGTCGCACAATATCCAGATAGACAATTATAGAGCTTACGATATTGCTGGAGACTTTGGCAAAAAAACTTATCTGGTCAAGGTGATAAAAGATGTAGACCTTTTAAGTGACGATTGCGATATTATCTTTGTCTGTACCAAAATATTTGACGCTGTACCAATTCTTAGTAAGATTAAAAATAAAATCACTCAAGATGGGACAATTGTCACTATTCAGAATAATTTTTGGATAGATAGAGTAGTTAGATATATAGACCCCAATCATTTGGTATTTATGCAATTGGACTTCTCGTGTAGCACTCTGGGCAAAACGACATACGTTCAGAATTTTGATGGTATCAAACTTGGCATTGTTAGCAAAGAAGCTTATTCAAAAATGGAATTGACTCACGATATACTTAGTAATATCTGCAAAGTCAAAGACACCAAGGATATTCTGGGCTTGACGATTGGCAGAAGTATTATCAATACTACTATTGCTAGCCTAGGCGCTGTGTCTGGACTTAAACTAAAAGATATCCTCCTTGATAGAAATGGCAGATATTTATTTGAAAAAAGTATTATAGAAAAAGTGTCACTATTCCAAAATTTAGGCATAAAGATTACACCATATGATGGCAAACTCAATTATTATGAGTTTGTAGAAAATTCTTTTCGTGGTAAAATTTATAGACACAAGATTATCAAATTATTATACAAAAATAATGGCGAAGTTAGGTCAAGTGCATTGAGAGATTTCGAAAACAAAAAGAAATGCGAATTGATGGTGACACTCAATAGTTTTGTGAAACATAGTGCAATACGAAAGATACCTGTGCCATATACCCAAGAACTTTATATGATGATAAACGAAATTGCTCTAAACAAAAGACGAATAAATAGCAACGTTTTTTATGAAAAAAGATTAGTAAATATAGGAGAAAAAAGATGATTATAGAAGAAATTAAAAAAGCAAATATTCAAGCAATGAAAGACAAAGACCAAAAGGCTAGAGCTATATATAGTGTAATTATGAATAAACACCTAATGGCTACAGTTGACGCTCGTACCAATGGCAAAGAAGTCGAAGACGCAGATATGGTACGTATTATCCAAAAAACTATCAAAGAATTGGAAGAAGAAAGAGATAATTACGCTCGTGTAGGCAATACCGAAGAAGTACAAACTATTGAGTACGAAAAATCCCTACTAGAAAAATATTTACCAACTCTACTTAGTGCCGAAGAAATCAAAAATATTATTCTTACACTAGAAGACAAAACTGTTCCTTCCGTTATGCGTCATTTCAAAACTAATTATAATGGCAAATGCGATATGAAAGTAGTTTCTGACGTCCTAAAAAGCCTATAATTTTATCACTACAAAAAAAAGGAAAAGCAACACTTAACACTTATTATAAAAAAATAAACAGCATAGTTATAAAATTATAACCACGCTGTTTTTTATTTGTATAATATGCTTATTTAAATGCAATATTCTTTTGTATAATTATTGTCTCTTAATTTCTGCCACTGCCTCTTTCGTCTTCGTCCTTGTCTTTATCTTCTGGGTCTTCAGCAAATATTGCACCTAGTCTAGATAGTTTGTCATCAGGCAAATCTTTGTCGTCTCCAAACAATTTTTCGGCAGTGTCGCACAATTTCTTCAAGAAGTCAGCATTTTCCAATTCTATTAATTTTGCCACTTGTTCTAGATATTTGTCTTCGATGTATTTTTGCAATTCGCTATCCAATTCTTCTTTTTCTTGTGGAGGATTTTGATTTTTGCTTGGTTTATTGCGTCTAGCATTATTATAGTCTTCTTTTGCGTGACGATATATCATATAGTCTAGAGCAGATATATCATTTTCGTCTAAGTCTTCTAGTCTAGGACTTTCTTCTATGCCATCATCAAATTCTTGAGAATAGTCGTCTTCAAAGTCGTATTCTTCGTTATCGATATCTTCGTCATCGATATATTCATCATCATTATCGATATATTCGTCATCGATATCAATATCTTCACTATCGTCAATATTTTTGCCATTGTATGTTTTTAATTGGTCTATAAAGTCGCTAGCAGTCTTAAATTGATAATTTAGCGAAGAGACTCTGCATTGAGTATATAATGCAGTAGGCTCTACAGGATTCATTCCATAAGTTTCGTCCAAGAATGCAAGACCATATTCAAAAACTTCAAAGTCTTTGCTATTTTCATTAGAATTATTATAGAAACCATCTTCTATTGCAAAAATTCTGTCTTCCAATTCCATCAAACGTTGTTCGCCATCGCTTACAATATCACTATCGGCATATTTCTGTTTGTCATTAAGATATACTATTGCTTGATGTTTAAGAGTATTGCTTATCATTGCTATAGCAGAATTTTGGCTTTGGTCGGTTGTAAAATTTGGATTTAGGATATAATCTCCCAAAACAAATTGCGAATTTTCACCAGTCAATTGTTCATAAGCATAGCAAAGTACATCTTTAAGCAAACTATCCCCATCAGCCTGCAAATTATCATTATTGAGATTGATAGTTTTAGATATTTTGCCGTCTTTACTATTTAATATGTATATTCCATTGCTATTTTTAAGAATTGGTAGACTTAATTTAGTAAGTGATAGGTCGTCTACCATTGCTGCTATAGCAAAAGAAACCCCAATATTTTTCAAATTATTATCCATAATATTTACCCCATAATATTCATTTTATACATCTATTGTACCATATTAAAAGGGACTTTTCAATACCTAAATGGAAAAAACATACAAATCAAAATTCACAAAAAAACTGCTAATTTTGTAGCAGTTTTTACTCACTTTGCCAAATAAATTATCTAAAAGATAGATTTATAATGGAATATTTCTTTATGCATTCTCTTCTGGATTGTATGGAGGAAGAAGAGACATAACTTCAGCAATAGCATTTATCGCTTTGTCCAATTGTTCGTGTGTATGAGTAGCTGTATAGCTAGTTCTAAGCAAACTTTGACCAACAGGAACAGCAGGAGATACGCAAGGATTGACATATACCCCTTTATCTTGAAGCATTTTGCAAGCAAGGAATGTTCTTTCGTTGGTGTAAGTATAGATAGGAATAATTGGGGTAGTTGCTTCTATTATTTTGACGCCTTTGTCTTTTAGACCTTTTCTCATATAATCACTTACTTCTCTAAGTGCTTCTACTCTTTCTGGGTGTTCTCTAAGTATTTTTAGCGATGCTCTAGCACAAGCAACACTTGCAGGGGTAATAGATGCTGAGAATATAAATGGTCTGCTATTGTGACGTACAAATTCCACTACATCTTTTTTGCCTGCCATATATCCGCCTAAACTTGCCAAAGATTTGCTAAATGTACCCATATAGATATCTACTTCATCTTCCAAGCCAAAATGTTCGGCAGTTCCTCTACCGTGAGCGCCTAGAACTCCCAAACCGTGAGCATCGTCTACCATTATCCTAGCCCCATATTTCTTGGCAAGGGCTACGATTTCTGGAAGTTTGGCAATATCTCCGCCCATACTAAATACACCATCTGTTACAATAAGTATACCTTTGTCATTAGGAACAGACTGCAATTGTCTCTCCAAGTCTGCCATATCGCTATGCTCATATCTAAGAAGCTTGGCGTAACTAAGTCTGCAAGCATCATAAATACTTGCGTGATTTTCTTTGTCGCCAATAATTACATCATTTCTACCGCACAAAGCACTTATAATGCCCAAATTACTTTGGAAACCAGTTGAGAAAGTAACAACTGCTTCTTTGTGCAAAAATTCTGCAAGCTCATTCTCAAGCAAAATATGTTCGTCTAGAGTACCATTAAGAAATCTACTACCTGAGCAACCACTGCCATATTTCTTAAGTGCTTCTACTCCAGCATTTATAACATCGGGGTGACTAGTTAGTCCCAAGTAATTGTTTGAGCCTATCATCACAGTTTTTTGACCATTCATAATAACTTCGGTGTCTTGACCAGAAGTAAGTTCTGTAAAATAAGGATAGACATTGTCTCTTTTTAAACCCTCAACCATTTGCATAAATTCGTTGTGGCATTTTTCAAATAAATCCATAAAAATCTCCAATTGTTAATTAATATACATTTTTTATTGTAACATTTCCTTTGTAAATCTCCAATTAAAATAAAATATTTTTCTTCAAAAATCAGATTTTTGGCATAAAATTTTTTTTGGCATTATTTCCTGTGATATAATATCCCAAAAAGCCGGAGAAATTAAACTTGTGTCTTCAGCTTTTTTTGTGTACAAAAATTCGAATTTTGTACAATTATATATATAATAATTATATTTATTATATATATTTTAGCATTTATGCTTGAAAAAAAATCAACATAATGATATAATTATATTGATAAATTGTGGATAATATTAATTTACTAATTATTACATTAAAATTGCACTAAAAATAGGGAGATATTATGGAAGAGCAAAACGAACACATTTTGGCAAAATCACAAAAATATGATGAGGGCGATATCCAAGTTTTGGAAGGATTGGAGCCTGTTAGAAAAAGACCAGGTATGTATATCGGTAGCACAGATAGTCGTGGACTTCATCACTTGATTACAGAGATTGTAGACAATAGTATTGACGAAGCTTTGGCTGGATATTGTGACCATATCAAAGTTATTCTAAACAAAGACGGCAGTTGTACTGTTATAGATAATGGTCGTGGCATTCCTTGTGGTATTCACAAGACAGAAGGCAAGAGTGCAGTAGAAGTCGTTTTGACCAAACTTCATGCTGGTGGCAAATTCGGCGGTGAGGGATACAAAATAAGTGGCGGTCTTCACGGTGTAGGTTTGTCGTGCGTTAATGCTCTATCTGAATGGCTTGAAGTCGAAGTTGAACAAAGTGGCAAAATCCACAAACAATTGTACAAAAGAGGCGTACCACAAGAGCCTCTAAAAGTTGTAGGCGATACAGCACAAACTGGTACAAGTGTTACATTTATGCCCGACTTTGAGATATTTGAAACATTAGACTTTGATTACAACGAACTTAAGAGTAGATTTAGAGAAATTGCTTTTTTAAATAAAGGTCTTACTATTACTATAGAGGATAGAAGAGGAGAAGAGCCAGTAGGCGAGACTTTCCGCTTTGATGGTGGTATTGTAGAATTTGTAGATTATCTAAACAAAAACAAAGAAAGTCTTTTCCCAGAGCCTGTATATGTAGATGTAGTCAATAAAAATAACGAAGTAGAGATTGCCTTCCAATTCAACAATGGCTACAACGAATTTATCAATTCATATGCCAATAATATCAATACCGAAGAAGGTGGCACTCACTTAGAAGGTTTCAAGGCTTCTTTGACCAAAATTATTAATGATTATGGTAGAGCCAATAGAATACTAAAAGAGAGCGAAAAACTTACTGGCGAAGATGTTAGGGAAGGTATTACAGCTATTATATCTGTTAAACTTACCGACCCACAATTTGAAGGTCAGACCAAAACTAAACTTGGCAATTCCGAAATGAGAAAAATTGTATCTGATGCTATGCAAGAGAAATTTGGAACATTCCTAGAAGAGAATCCTAGCCTTGCCAAAGAATTGGTGCTTAAATCAATTACAGCCAAACGTGCTAGAGATGCTGCCCGTAATGCTAGAGAAACTACTCGTAGAAAGGGAATACTTGAGAGTACTACTCTTCCAGGCAAACTTGCCGATTGTACCAACAAAGATAGAAAGAGTAGCGAAATATACCTAGTAGAGGGAGATAGCGCGGGTGGTACTGCCAAACAAGGTAGGGATAGAAAATTCCAAGCTGTATTGCCACTTAGAGGTAAGATAATAAATGTAGAAAAAGCATCTTTGCACAAAGTCCTAGAAAGTCAAGTAATCAAAGATATGATTACAGCATTCGGTTGTGGCATATCCAATGAATTTAACGAAGAAAAACTTAGATATGACAAAATTATTATTATGACCGATGCCGATGTAGACGGTAGCCATATTAGAATACTTCTACTTACATTCTTCTTTAGATTTATGCAACCACTTATAGAGAATGGTCACGTATATATTGCTCAACCACCACTATACAAGATTGTATATGGCAAGCAAGTATTATATGCATATTCAGACGAAGAATTAAATAGTATCCAAGAAGAAAAAGGCAAACCAAACGAAGTACAACGTTACAAAGGTTTGGGAGAGATGAATAGTGACCAATTATGGGAAACTACAATGAATCCAGAAAATAGAATACTTCTAAAAGCGACAATAGAAGACGCTTTTGAAGCAGATGAAACATTCAATAAACTTATGGGCGAAGATGTAGAACTTAGACGTAAGTTTATAGAAGAAAATGCAACTCTAGTCAAAGACCTAGATGTGTAAAAAGGAGATAAGCAATTGGAGAGAGATGAAATAGAGAAAATTCTTGACAAAATTGACGCTAGCAAAATATTAGATGTCAAAGTCAAAGAAGAATTAGAGAAATCCTTTATAGCATATGCAATGGCTGTAAACGTAAGCCGTGCTATTCCTGATGTTCGTGATGGACTTAAACCAGTTCATCGTAGAATTATTTACGCTATGGGTGCAAACTTGGGATTGTATAATGACAAGCCTTTTAGAAAGAGTGCAACTATTGTCGGCGAAGTTATGGGTAAATTTCACCCACACGGCGACAGTGCTATCTACGATGCATTGGTGCGTCTTGCACAAGACTTTACAATCAATTGTCCACTTGTAGATGGTCACGGCAACTTTGGGTCAGTCGATGGGGACCCACCAGCTGCAGCACGTTATACAGAAGCTAGACTTACCAAAATAGCAGGCGAAATGCTTAATGGTATCAATCAAGAGACAGTAGACTTCTATCCAAACTTCGACGGTAGAGAAATGCAACCTACAGTATTGCCTAGTAGATTTCCAAATTTGCTAGTCAATGGTAGTGATGGTATTGCAGTAGGTATGGCTACCAATATCGCTCCACACAATTTGTGCGAAGTTATCAATGGCGTTATTGCTCTTATTGACAATCCAGATATTGAGATAAGCGAACTTATGAATTATATTCCTGCTCCCGATTTCCCTACCAAGGGGATAGTTATTGGTGGCAAGGGTATTA
>CAZIRR010000010.1:0-31633 GCA_964541825.1 uncultured Christensenella sp.
CTTTGTTTTGTACTATGCTTCGCATAGCGAACTCTCGCCCCGAGTGTAGTCGGGGCCCCGTCAGTTCCTCTGACACCCGACAATTATCGTTCGCTTCGCTCTCTTAAATACGAATCTCTCCGTCTCCGCCATTCAAAATGCACCATTTTTGGTGCTTTTTTCATTTTTACGGAGAGATTTTACAAACTTTGTTTTGTACTATGCTTCGCATAGCGAACTCTCGCCCCGAGTGTAGTCGGGGACCGTCTCCGCCAAACACCAAAAAACGGCTATTCATAGCCGTTTTTTGTTTTTTTTCAATTAAGTATCCATAGGCACAAATTAAGAGTGGTGGCAATACTCAGCCAAACTGGATAGATTATTAAAAGATTGTATAGAATACTCCTATACTTAAATAATTCAACGATAAGTATCCAACCAAATATTAGATTGATAATTATGACAATATTGCCAAGCAATGTAAGATGTAGTGTAAAGAATATTAAACACCACAAAATATTAAGCGCCCCATTAGTTACAAACAAAATAAATAAAAAGATGCTCATATTATGGTTTTTGATTAAAATCCATAGAATAATTGCAGACAATATATACACAATTGTCCAAACTATAGGTATCAAAATATTAGGAATCCATTGCGATGGTTTGTCAAGCCCATTAAACCAATCCATACCCACATTTACAAATACACTACCCAGTCCTGCTACAATTATTACACCTGCGACGGCAAGCAATTGATATTTTAATTTTTTACTCATACTTAATTATATTGCAATATATCAACCGATATTCATAAAATTGACAAAAAATTAATACTTGGCAAGCAATATATCGACTATATTGAGTTTTTCTTTTGGCAACATAAAGATTTATTCAATACCTCACAAAAAAACAAAACCCCTAAGTTTTAAATAACTTTTGAGGTTTTGCTTTTTAAATAATATAGATGAATTTTTAATTAAGATTTAATAAACCATAAATAGGAATCAGATGTAGATTTACTTGCAAAATATATATATCCCTCATCCAGCCATACTCTCTGAGTAATCTTTTCTGCTGGTGAAACAGTTCCATCGTATTTTACTACAATATTTGTGTCATAGAAACCATCTTCATCTAAGATATAGAAATCACCTTGATATAATTTTTTTATATTCCAATCTCCATTTACAAAATAGTTTGAAGACTCTTTAATAGCATAGAATGTATAATATCCCGAAGTTGGAATATACATTTTCATAGCACGTTCTGAAGACACGGTATGACTTGGAACACCTTTGTTACCAGTCCAAATTTCTCCATCAACCTTATTAAATTCGCCGCTACTATAGTCCTGACAATTTGACTTATCTACAGCTTTTTCATAGGTATAGTTTCCGCCAACAGATGATTTAAGTCGAACATAATATTTTGTTTCAGCGGTTATTTCGTATCTGAATTCATCATTACTGCTTGAGCTAGTATATGATGTTAGAACATTTTTATTTTCGTCCATAATAGTAAGAGTAGTGCCTGATGCTGCAAATATCCATCTGTGCTTTCTCGTTAGACTATCAAATATTCTATACATATCATTAAAAGATGCACTTCGAGTATAAGTATATTCACCCATAGTTCCAGCTGTTGCAAAAGAATCTTTAATTACTAAACTTGAATTGGAAGTAGATGTATTCATTATCCCTATGTATATTATATCTCCAGCTTCTAATTGTAGAGTAGTACTCGATGTCATTTTTTGATATTCAAATTTATCATTGAAAATAAATGAATAGCCTCCTGAAGATAGAGTGTATTTATCGTCTTCACTAGGTTGGAATTTATACCAATACATTGAGGTCTCATTTGGCTCTATAGTTGTAGTAATATTGGTCTCTAAAGCTATTGCATTTGTCTGTTCATTTGGCCTAATAATATAATAAACATCTCTATAATAAGAGTATATGTCAAACTTCATTTCTACATAATAGAAATCTTTTTGTGCTTCCATACTATCCAAACAAATACTTGAGTAATAAAGACCATTACTATTTTTATCTTCATTTACTATAGTTTTTACTAAATTTCTTTCTCCATCATAAATGTTAATATTTGTTATTGTTGTACTTCTAGGAATTAACATTATCTCACTGCCAATAGTTGGCTTGATAATGGCTTTGTAAATAGCGACTTCATCATCTTCATCATCTTCTGTCAACAAAGTAATCTTTCCTACCGTATCAAAGACTGTTTCACCTTTTTGATTATAATAATCTATAGTGCCAGTAATTGTCTCATTGCCATCATACTCGACTTTTACTTTGTACCAGTTATTTCCCTCTAATTGTGCAATATATACATGTGCGACTGAATTCCAACTTACAGATACAGCATTATCGTCCCAATCAAAGATAGCAACATTCACAAGACTACCATAATTAAAAGATAACTGATATTCTCCAGATAGGTGAGCAAAAAGCTTTCTAGTAGATACTCCGTCTGTAAATTCAAGAGTGTCTTCTACACTTACAAGAGCTGTTGTCAAAGTTTTGTCTGCAACCTGCCCAATTGAAACTGACGACACTTGGCCAGTAATAATAATTCTGTAAGTATATTCTGCTAAATCCAAATCTGTCACTATTCCACCATCGCTACTAGACTTATCAAAAATAGCAGCTGTAGAAGTTTTCCTATAAATTTTAACATTTATATTGCCAGTACCATTTACAGTCAATACAGTTTTGTTTGAAGTACTATGTACATACTCCAATTTTGTTATGGATTCACTATTTTTGCCTGTAAACAACTTTTGTTCGTTATATTCAATAGCCTCGTATTCGTAAACAAATTTGGCATACAATGTAAAATTAGAAGTAGGAATAGAACTAAAATCATATTCGTTTTCAAAAGTGTCTTCTGTATACCAACCAGCAAAAACATAATCCGTCTTTTTAGGCTTGGTAGTAGGCTCGGCAAATGCTCTACCTTTAAAAACTAAATAAGAGGTGGTTTTGCCATCAACATTTAGAGTAACCTTATATTGATCGCTTCCGCCACTTCCTCCACCATTATCACCACAGCCAACAAGATTGCCCATACTTATAAATAATAAGACAAATGCCAAAAGAAAATTTAGCAGTCGATTGGATTTTTTCATATTTTCCCCCTGTTATATTATTTTTTGTAGTATACTCTCAAAAATTGAGAATGTCAACACATTGCTCTCAATTTGTGAGATTATATAGTCATGGACAATAATTTTGGAAATAATTTAAAAGTTCTAAGAAATCAATACAAGCTATCGCAAAAAGACCTAGCCAAAAAACTAAATGTTAGCTACAAAACTATTAGCCACTGGGAAAGTGGATATAGCGAGCCTAATTTGGATTTTTTGATTATTCTTAAGAATATTTTTAATGTTTCTTATGAAGAATTAATAGAATAAGACAAAAAACTCATATTACTTATTTTAATATGAGTTTATTTTTTATTTAGTTAATTTTATTGATAGATAATTATATGAATTACAATATCTGCATTTTAACCATAATTATATTACTTATCAATTGTATTCTTATAAATATCGTTTTTCTTCAGTCCTCTAGCTTTTGCCAAAACTTTGGAAGCATCGCTTTTGGATATCCCCATTTCTAGCAAAATTTGGATATCTCCATCTAAATCTCTCTCAATAATCTTTTCACCTTTCCCCTCAACGACCACTACAAATTCGCCTTTTATGACACCACTATAGCCAGCACTCAAAGTAGAGAATGTTTTTTCTTCAAATTTTTTTGATATTTCTCTAATAACGCAAATCTTCCTATCTCCCAATTTCTCATACATTTTCTTCAAATCTTCTTGCAAAGAATGTGGAGAACAATAAAAAATCAAAGTCGTTTTGTATTCTTTTATACTTTCAAAAAGTTCATTGCATTTAGAATTGTTATCTGGCAAAAATCCAACAAATGTAAATGGACTTGCAAAACCGCTCAATACAAAAGCATTCACCATTGCACTAGCCCCAGACACCACTGTATATTCTAGTTTTTCTTCTATAAGCTTGTTGATAAGAATACTCCCCGGGTCACTTATCCCCGGCATTCCAGCATCTGATATCAAGGCTACATCTAGCCCTTTTTTCAAATCATCTATCACTTCTTGCGAACATTTGCTCTCATTGAATTTATGATAAGATTTAAGCGGTCTATGGATACTATAATTATCTAACAAAACCTTGCTAGTCCTAGTATCTTCACACAAAATATATTCTACATTTTGCAAAACTTCTACCGCTCTAAATGTAAATTCTTTTAAATTGCCTATAGGCGTTGCAACGATATATAACATTCTACTAAATAGCGATTTTTATTCCGCTTTTTCCTCCCCTTTTTGCCTTGACCAAAATTATACTAGACCCCTTTTTTGAGGGTAATATTTTCAATTCTTTTGGCTCTAAATTGTACTTTTTGCAAAGAGTAATTATGTCTACTAGACGCTCTTCTTTGTTGACTGTATAGAAACTGCCTCCATATTTAAGAAGTTTGCTAGCTTCACATATAATTTCCTCCAAAGTTACCAAAATTTCGTGCTTACATATGGCGATACTTTCTTTTTCACTTATTAGTTTGGTCGTTCCCATTGTTTGATATGGAGGATTGCACGTTACCGCATCATATACCCCACAGCCAATTTTTTCATTAATCCCCTGTAATTTATTGCAAACGACAGATATATTGTCTATTTTATTGTATTCAATACTTCTTTTTGACATATCTGCCAAATGCTCCTGCACCTCTACCAATACGATATCTTTTATTTTATTTTTAGCATTAGCTAATATTCCTACAACTCCGCTTCCGCTACACAAATCTACCATTCGTCCATAATTACTCACGTGTACAAAATTTGCTAGAGCCACCGCATCACTGGTAAAAAGATATTCATCAGGATTTTGAATTATATATAGATTATTAAGTTGCAAATCGTCTAGACGTTCATTACTTTTTATTAGGTTTGTCATACTTCCTAAACTTTTTGTGTTTATGATTTTTGTTATTGATATTTTTATTGGAGTCCAATTTGTTTTCTTGCTTTATCTCTTCATTTTTTTGCAATTTATTTTTATTATTAGACATGGGCTGAGATTGTTTAGCCCCGCCATCTTCTTTGTATTTATCTTTCTTTGGCAAAGGTTGAGGGTTTTCTTTAGGCAAAACTTTCAATTGCTCGGCTGGATACTCATTGATTTTAGTATCATTCTCATTTTCTATTCTTACTGTAGAAATTTGCTTAAGCAAATTGTTGTAAATAACCGTTCCCACCCCATCTGGAGTCTCGACTTTTGCATTTAGTTTAGGCATCTTGCCACTAACTTCGCTATAAAATTCGTTTTCATAAGAAAGACAGCACATAAGTCTCCCGCATATTCCACTTATTTTGGTAGGATTAAGAGACAATCCTTGTGTTTTTGCCATTTTGATACTTACTTTGTCAAAATCATTTAAATATTTTTTGCAACAACATTCTTTCCCACAAAAGCCAATTCCACCAAGTTTCTTTGCTTGGTCGCGAATACCTATTTGTCTAAGTTCAATCCTAACTTTCAATTGACTTGCCAAATCTTTTACCAATTCTCTAAAGTCTACCCTATCCTCACAAACATAACTTATAATCACCTTGCTCCCATCAAGAGTAAAATTGGCATCAACCAATTTCATTTGTAAATTGTATTTATTTATTAATTCATTAGTTAAAGTTACGACTTTTTTTTCATTCTTCTTCAATTCGTTATATTTCTTTTCGTCTTCACTAGTTACAAGTCTAACTACACTTAAGATTTCTTCGTTATCTTCGTTGCTAGATGGATTGCACACACAAGCAATCTCCAAACCTCTTACACTCTCAACCACTACTTTGTCGCCAAAAGCATATTCACCATCTTCAATATTAGCATTATATACTTTGCCACCATCTACAAATTTGATGCCTATTTTTGCCATAAAAATCTAACCTCCAAAATATCCAAAAGCAATTTATCTATAACTGCCGTCATATTACAATTGAATTCCAATTTTAAATTTATCTCATTTATCTTTAGTACAATTTTTTCTATCATTTGAGTAGAGTACATTTTAGATAATACACTATATTGTTTCTCAAAATTTTTGAAATAAATACCATCTGCCTTGCCATATATCGCCACATCTCTAAGAATAGCCATAAGAGTATCCAAAAAGAAAGGAATATCTTTTTTGAGTGCCAAAATCTGACTAGAAAAATACAATACATCTCTAGAAGACTTTAAATTAAGAAGTGTGTTAATTGCCAAATTAATAATATTTAGAGCATCTTTGTTTTCAGCAATCTTAAGAGCGGTGGTCAAATTCCCATCAGCCATATGCGAAATAATATCACTATTATTCACTTTCTTAGCAAGCAAAAATTTGTTCAAGGTATCAAAAGACAATTCTTTTTCAAAAACTTTTTTTGTCCTACTTAAAATGGTTGGCAACACGCCACCAATATTTGTAACCGACAAAATAAATATAACATTACTAGGTGGCTCTTCTATTGTCTTCAATATTTTGTTCTGGCC
The DNA here is from genome assembly GCA_964541825.1 of uncultured Christensenella sp. GTDB lineage: Bacteria > Bacillota > Clostridia > Christensenellales > UBA1242 > UBA11490. Next base: position 6,572 of record CAZIRR010000010.1, read on the forward strand.
TTGCACTGTACACTCATCAAAATTTTTTAACCAAAAAATCTTGTAAGCACTCTCCATAGGACGAATGTAAGATTGTTCGACAATTTTTTCTATATCTTCGACAACCAGATTTTTTTCGTCCTTGGGGAATGTTTCAAAATCCACCATATTGCCATGTTCAATTTTGCCACAATTCACACAACTATTACAAGGAGCATTCTCTTGCAAGCAATATATTTCTTTGACACCAAGCATACAAAAATTTTCCAAAAGCATATTGTCTTTGGAAACAACTAAGTATGCGTGATTGAGCATTTTACATTTTAAGTCAGCGGTTAGCACCTTGTGCAATTCACTATTTAAATACAATTCCAAAAATTCCATACAATTATTCTAACATATTTTTGTTTTATATACAATCAATTACAGAAAAATATAGACTGAATATTTTTGACAAATTTTGCACACACTACCAAGAAAAAGGAGTATGCAAAATGAACAATGCCACACTAGCTCAAGTGAAAGAAAAAGTATCCGCTCTCAAAGGTCAAAACATTCACATCAAAGTAAATAAAGGGCGAAATAAAATTGTCTCACTTACAGCAATCATCGACCAAGTATATCCCAGTATGTTTATGATAACCCCTACATCAATTACCGATCTGGACAGAAAAAGTTACTCATACAATGATATTCTTTGCGGTGACTTTCGCTTCATCGAAAAATAAAATATTTTATATTTATTTTCAAAAAAAACTTTATCGACAAATATATCAATAAAGTTTTTTTATTTATAAAATTCTACTCTATACCACTTCCAATTTAAAAGCTACCACCCCATATTCTTTCTCTTCTTCTGCAGAGTAATATGTATGATAAACTTCTTCACAAGTATCTGCCGTTGCACCATCTTCAAAACCCAAACTTCTTAGCGACAAAACACTTGCCATTTCTCTAAACGAATTGAAATACTTTTTGTCCACAACTCTACAGACTATTCCATCAAAAAGGTCGGGCAATTTTCTAAACAATATACTATCACCAATCTCTATATTTTTTCTCTTATCATCATTAAGTCGAACTTCCCAAATTTTTGTTTTGTTTTTGATTTGGTCAAAAGGAAGTTCTCTAAGTTTCATCACAATCATATATTTTCTCCATTTTATTCGTGTTCATTTTATTATAAGTCAATATGTAAGTTTTTGTCAAATAATTTGTATATATTTACACAAATACACACCTAATTGTCATTAAATAAATCTACAAAGCATACAGCCTGCAATTGCCCCTATTAAATTTGCAAGCACTCCTACAACTACAGCATATCTAAATTTGGTTATTTTTGTTTTGCTAAAGTAAACAGCTGTTACATAAAAAATAGCTTCACTACAACCACATATTACACAACCTGCTCTTGCCAAATAACTATCTACACCATATGTAGCAAAAATATTCTCTAGCCCAGCGAGCGCTCCACACCCCGAAAAATTCTTGAGAATAACCAATTGAGATAGTTCTTTTGGAATACCAACAATTTGAAAAATGGGAGAGACAAAATCTGCAAACATTACACTCAATCCGCTGACATCAAATATCTCTAATGCTATAAATATTGTAGCAATATATGGAAAAGATGTTAGCACCAAATCAAACGAACTTTTTGCACCCACAACAAAGCTATTATATGAATTATTTTTCTTCAATAAACTATACAAAAGCAACAAGATAATCAAGCTAGGAATTATATATTTACTCATACTTTGTCCTTGAAAATTTTTGAAAATATTTTGACCAAAACCACACCCGCTAGAGTGCTTATTATTGTAGCAATAAGTGTGGGTAAAATTATATTTGAAGGGTCTGTACTCCCCGCCGTTATTCTAAGTCCTATGATAGTTGTAGGTATCAATTGAAGACTAGTCGAATTGAGAATAATTAGCATTATCATAGAAGACGTAGCATATTTACTCATTTTATTATCCAATCCTGCTATAGCATTTATTCCACTAGGCGTACTAGCATTCCCCATTCCCAATAAGTTGCTTGTAATATTTATAGCTATTTGATTTTCGGTATATTCATCTGTCTTGCCAAAAAGTTTGCGAATAATAGGTCTAAAAAGTCTACTTAATTTTTTGTCTAAACCTGTCTCTTCTACAATCTTTAAAATCCCCAACCACAGTGTATAAATCCCCCACAACTTAAGTGCCAGAGCAATCGCTTTGCTACCACCATTAAAAAGAGCCGTCATTGTAGCTTCTACATTGTTTATAAGCAACAATCCCATACCCACAAGCATTATGCTTGTCCACACAAAATTCATAAATTTAGTACCTCATTTTTTAGAATTAAACTCTTTACAAAAAACGCTTTATATTGTATACTTTATTATATTTATATATATGTAAAGACTTTTCTTTTTAGAAATATTTTTTAAGAAATTTAAAAAAGTGCATATTGGAGGTACTTTATGACAGACAAAAAAAATTATTACATATCAACACCAATATATTATGCCAGTGGCAAATTAACTGTTGGCCATTGCTATAGCACAGTATTAGCTGATGTTTGTGCTAGATTTCATAGACTTCTTGGGGACAATGTTTTCTTCGCCACAGGGAGCGATGAACACGGACTTAAGATTGCTAGAGTGGCCGAACAAAACGGTCTAACGCCTCAACAATTTGTCGACCAAACAGTTGCCGATTTCAAACATATTTGGCAAAGACTTGGCATCACTTATGACAAATTTATTCGTACAACAGATAAAGAACACGTAGAACTAGTCAAATACGTCTATGACAAATTATACAATTCTGGCGATATTTATCTAGGCAAATACGAAGGACTTTATTGTGTCCCTTGCGAAACTTTCTTTACAGAGAGTCAACTTGTAGATGGCAATTGCCCCGATTGTGGCAGACCAGTAGAGAGAACTCAAGAAGAATGTTATTTCCTAAGACTAAGCAAATATCAAAAATTCTTGGAAGATTATTTCAAAGACAATCCTGATTTTCTAGTCCCAGAGAGTAGGAAAAATGAAATTTTTAATAATTTCATTAAACCAGGAATTTCCGATTTGTGCGTATCAAGAACAACATTTGATTGGGGAATTAAACTTCCATTCAATGACAAACACGTGGCATATGTTTGGATAGACGCTTTACTTAATTATCTATCCGTATTGGGATTCAATACTCCTCACAATGATGACTATCATAAATTCTGGCCTTGCGATGTACACGTTGTGGGCAGAGATATTACTAGATTTCACGCTATCATTTGGCCTATACTTCTTAAAATGCTTGATTTGCCACTTCCAAAACAAATTCATTCAACCGGCTTTATTACCCTAAAAGGTGACAAGATTAGCAAGTCGAAAAGCAATGGTTTCAATCCTTTAAATTTGGTAGACAGATATGGAGCTGATGCACTTAGATATTATTTGGCAAAACTTGGTCCAATTTTTAGCGATAGCCCTTACACTGCCGAACAATTTGTAAATACTGTCAATAGCGATTTGTGCAATGACCTAGGCAATCTTGTTAGCCGTACACTAGCGATGATTACTCAGTACAATAATCAAATTGTCCCTAAGCCAGAAGTTTGCGACAAAGAAGAAAAAGATATCGAAGATATTTGTAATTCCCTACTTAATAAATGCTGTGAACATATGAAAACCCAAAGAATTGACCTTCTTACAAACGAAATCTTTGGACTTATTAGAAGTATAAACAAGTATATCGATATTACCGAGCCTTGGAAATTAGCCAAAGACGAAAGCAAAAAATCAAAATTGAATACCGTTCTTTATACCCTAAGCGAAAGTTTAAGAATAGCTACAGTTTTGCTTCAAAGTGTAATGTTTGAAGTTCCAAATAAAATATTCGAAAAATTTGGCATCTCTGACAATCTAAGAACTTTTGATAGTATTCAAAAATTTAGCAAAGTAAATTTTGGCAACCAAGTAACAAAAGGAGAAAATCTATTCCCTAGACTAGATGTTGAGAGTGAAATTGCATATTTAGACACTCCAAATACACCAGTTGCAACTCCTCAAAAAGAAGTAGCGACACCAATAAACACAAAAAATGAAGACAAGATTAATACTGTAGAATATATATCTATTGACCAATTCGACAAAATTAAATTACTTACAGGCAAAATTATCAATAGCGAATTTATAGAAGGTGCAGACAAATTGCTTAAAAATACTGTAAAAATTGGCGACGAAATTAGGACAATTTGTAGCGGAATTAGAAAATATTACAGCCCAGAAGATATCATTGGTAAGACTGTTGTCGTTGTATCCAATCTCCCTCCTAGAAAAATGAGAGGAGTAGAAAGTGCAGGAATGTTACTTTGTGTAGTAGACGAAAAAAATGACAAGCTTAGTCTAATCACTCTAGATAGAGATTTGGGTGATGGTTTAGAGGTTTGTTAATATATGCTTATTGATACTCACGCACACCTAACAGATGAACAATTCGATGATATTAGAGATACTTTGATATCTCAATTACAAGATAATTGTGTAGAAAAAGTATTTTGCGTAGCATATGACGCGAAGTCTATCGAAGATGTATTTACATTGTGTAATAAATATCCAAATATCTTTGGCATTATAGGTATTCACCCCGAAGAGGTAGAAGATTTTACTCCTCAGATTGTCGAAACTATCAAAAAATATTCCCAAAATCCCAAAATAATTGGTATTGGCGAAATCGGTTTGGATTATCATTTTCGACAAGACAATAAGCAAAAGCAAAAAGAAATTTTTACCCAACAAATCAAACTGGCTCACTCACTACACTTGCCTATAAGTATTCACAATCGAGATAGCATAAAAGATATGTTAGATATCTTGCAAGAAAACAAACAATTTCTTGAATATGGCGGAGTTTTCCATTGTTTCAGCGAAAGTGTAGAGACATACAAAATAATCAAAAGTTTGGGACTAAAAATAGCCTTTGGTGGCACACTTACTTTCAAAAATAGCAAGGTGGCTCCCGAAGTTTGCAAGGTGGCAGACCTAGAAGATATCATTCTAGAGACCGATTGTCCCTATCTTGCACCTACCCCTCACAGAGGAGAATTAAACGAGCCAAAATACACATCTCTAGTAGCTCAAAAAATCGCAGAGATAAAAGGGATTTCTTATGACAAAGTTGTAGAAATCACACGTAATAATGCACTAAAATTATTCCACAAGGCAAATATATGAATATTCAAATTTTAAAAGAAAATGACTTCAAATTTAATAAATCTTATGGTCAAAATTTTATATTTGATAAGAATTTTTTGAAATCAATCGTTGATTTGGTGGTTACCCCAGAAGATACAGTAGTCGAGATAGGTGCCGGAGCTGGCACTCTTACATCAATGCTTGCCACCAGTGCTAGCAAAGTAATTAGTTTTGAAATTGACAAAAATTTGCAACCAATACTTTCTCAATCTTTATCTTCTTACACCAATTGTGAAGTTATATTTCAAGACATAATGAAAGTCGACATACAAAAGTTAGAAGAAAAAATAGGCACAGATTATATAATTGTCGCCAACCTTCCATATTACATTACCACTCCTATAATTTTCAAATTTTTGGAGAATGCAAAAAGACTTAAATCGATGTCTATAATGGTACAATTAGAAGTAGCCGAGAGACTAACTGCCAAACCTAATACAAAAGATTACGGAGCAATTACTCCAGCTATAGACTATAGGGGCAATGCAAAGATAATAAAAAAAGTAAGCAGACATATGTTTACTCCAGTGCCAAACGTAGATAGTGCTATAGTAAAAATCGATTTTGTTCCCAATAAATACAATATCTTGAATACTTCTACCCTAGATGAGACTATCAAATGTGTATTTGCTATGAGAAGAAAAACACTTGCAAACAACCTAAAAAATTACTTCCATTTTTCTTCTGAAACAATAGAAAATATTTGCAAAAATTGTCATTTAAGCCCGTCAATTAGAGGAGAAACTCTAGACACACAAACACTTGTCAATCTTAGTAATGAAATAGAAAAAACAAAGAAGTCCATTTAATGGACTTCTTTTTGAATAAAAAAAGAACTACTATGAGGTGAGTTAGTCCTCGTAGTAGCAATAAAAAGGAGTTATTTTTAAAAAATAAACTAATATTTATCATATTAGCACTTTTAGTATAACAAAACAAACAAAGCAAGTCAATCAAATCTTCCACTTATTTTGATAAAAATTTTTTATTAAATCAGTCGCTATTTTTAGTTTCGACAAAAGTATACAATATTATCTATTCTTTTTTCAAATACTCATATATTTTTCACATTTAATTCAAATTATTTCATATATACTAATTAAAACAATTATTAGGTGGTATATATGAGTACTTTTAAAAAAACAATTTTTCTTACAAACAAAGAAAGCAATAATAAAGGTATGGCAATATTAACTTTGCAAAAACAAAACAAAGGAATTTTCTGCACCATTAAATCTTATAATGTCGCAAAGTCTCCACACCTAATTTTAGGGCTTAAATGCGACAATAATATAATCAAGCAAAATATAAATCTAGATAATAATATATACAATTTCTTACTTACCCAAGAAATCAACCTCGAAAAAAATTTGGGTTGCGTACTTCTCGATATTAATAATGATAATATTACCCCTATACTCTGGGGTAGCGAAAAATCTGAAAATTTCAAAAGCCAGATTGTAAATAATCTAAAGAACACTATTCAAAAATTGCAATCGTCACCAGCGATGTCCTCTAGTAAAAATTCTTCTACAAGCAATAATTCCAAACAAACACAAATATCCCCCCAATATGTATCAAAAGAAAATAACGAAATACACAATGAAAACCTAAACAATCAAATGTCATTTATTATGAGCGAAGATAAAGCAAAAAACAATATTCAAAATACTTCTATCAAGCAAGACGTCACTCCAATTATTCCACAAAAAGAAGAAATTGCACAAGCGGTAGAGCCAAGCAATCTCTTTGAGACAGACGAAAACGAAATAGATAATACTATAGACCAAAATTTAGATAATTTAAAAAGTACCAATCCTCATAAATTTTATGATATGATATCCGAGCAATTGGACGAATTGTTTGAAAGATACCCTAGAGAAGAAAACTTGGAAAACCTTGTAGAAAATAGCAAATGGGTAAAAGTGAAATATGAAGACCAAGATAAATACTACGTAGTAGGCTTAATATATTTAAATAATGACATTAAATATATCTGTTATGGAGTTCCTGGGGATTATTATAGCGAGCCTCCTCAACATCTCAAAAATTACAGTCAATGGTTGCCAACAGACCCACTTTCACCTTACACCAAAGGCTTTTGGGTAATGTATCAAGACGCCGATAGTGGAGAAAATGTATTAATTAATTAAAACAAAAAAACTTAGTAAATTTTTATTACATATTTACTAAGTTTTTTTATTTACATATCTTTTTCTTCATCAATATCAAAATGAAAATCATTATACAAATTATCAACACTCATATCAACAGAATGTCCATATTGGGATTTGACAAAGCTCATTAATTCTTTGTCCTCTTTATTTCTTTCTACAGACATTAGCAATTCTTCCAATTCATCACTTGCATCACGAATGTCTTTTTGAATTTCATTTATCTTATTCTCGATACTCTCTTTGTATCCAGTCACCATCTTTAGTCTTAGACTATAGATATTCAATTGATTATACAAATCATCAATTCTTTTTCTTAATTGGCTTTCCAAATATTTATCCATATTTCCCTCCTCTTATCTATCCATTTCATCTTCAGAATTTTCTAGAGATTTCTGTATATTCCAAATTGCTTGTAATTCTTCTTTAACCTTGAATATCTCTACATCTAATTCGCTTCTATTTTTGTACAATTCTACAAGTCGTTTTTTTTAATTCCATTTCTTTCTTTTCATAAAAAAATTCTTCGCATTCTTTTCTTACAATTCTTTCATAATCATCATACATATTGTTTACCATAATACATTCCCCCATACTTTTACATCAATAATATTATACCTTCGCCAAATTTATATGTCAATACCCATTTTTTAAAAAAAAGAGAAACCAGTCATAGCCCATAAGGTTTAACCATTCTCTCTTTTTCTTTATAAATTGATTATCTAATATTTAATTTTTATTTCAATATAAAATTATTAAAATACAACATTAATTATTAACTCAAGAAACCTTGTATTATCATATCTTCGGCTTCTTTTTCTGTAAGTCCAAGCGACATAAGTTTAATTATCTGGTCACCAGCAATTTTTCCAATTGCCGCCTCGTGGACAAGTGTAGCATCGACACATTCTGCCACTATTTCTGGCACAGATATTATTTGAGATTTGTCTAGTAATATTCCATCACATTCTACATGTCCAAAGCAACTATTTTTACCTGTCATTTTGCTTACAAAATGTTGTTTGCTCTCTCCACGTGTCACACTTCTACTTATCACTTCACAAGAACTATCTTTGCCTTCTAGTTTTACATCAAACTCTGTTTTTGCTGTTTGTTTAAAGTCTGTAGAAATTTTTTCTTTAATTATCAATTTCGCATTATCCTTTAAGACACCTTCCGTTCTTCTTATCGAAGAAGACACACCTCCCAATTGCGTTGTTTCCATTATCATAGAAGAATTTTCTTCCATATAGACTTGTGTTACTGGATTTAATATCTTATCAGCCTTTTGTCCTACACCTATATGTTTTTCTACATATCTTACTTTTGCATTTTTGCCAATATGAAAAGCGTGTATTCCATTATGTTCGCTAGCCTCATTGCCATTATTATGTATGCCACAGCCTGCAACTATCAAAACATCACTATTTTCACCTACATAAAAATCATTATAAACCAAATCTTTGATTCCACTCTCTGTAATAATTACAGGTATATGCACACTTTCATTGACTGTATTTGGTCTAATAATTATATCTATTCCACTTTTATCTGTCTTTGGGACAATATCAATATTGGCAGAACTTTTGCGTTCTACACCTTTACCATTTTCTCTCAAATTAAATGCCCCGCTTGGGATTTGATGCAAATCTGCCACCGCAAGAAGCAAGTCTTTTTCTATCTTATTCATAGCGTTCTCCCTGTAGTCTACTGCAAATTTTTGCTGTTTTGATTTTTGGCAATATTTCTTCTCTTTTGCCAATATTGCTTATTTTTGAGCTATCCATTACAACTATCCTATCTGCTATCCCCAAAATCTTCTCTTGATGAGAAATAATTATATTTGATGCATTTTTTTCTTTGCTCTCTCTAAAGGCGTCAATAAGCCCATCAAAACTCCACAAATCAATGCCTGCTTCCGGCTCGTCAAACATATTCAGTCTCGCCCCTCTCGCTTGAGTGGTCGCAATCTCAATTCTTTTTAATTCTCCCCCCGAAAGACTATCATCTAGACACCTATCTATATAATCTCTAGCACACAAGCCTACCTTGGACAAATAATTACATACTTCTGTCAATTTTGAATTTGTTTTTTGGGCTGTTATTAGCAAATCTTTTACTTTCAACCCCTTGAATCTTACTGGTGTTTGAAAAGAATATGCTATGCCCAGTTTTGCCCTGTCTGTAATGGTCATATTTGTAATATTGACACCATCGAAATAAATCTTGCCCGATGTAACAGGAATAATACCCATAATAATTTTCATAAGAGTGCTTTTGCCACTGCCGTTGTGACCAGTTATCACAATTGTCTCATTGTCTCCTATCTCCAAATTTATGTTTTTTAATATATACTTTTGTTTGCCATCTTCTTCAACCATATAGCAAACATTATCTAATTTTAACATTTTTTCTCCTTAAATATTGTATTTTTTTACCCACAATATTTACATAAAATTCTATATGAACTTTAATTCCTTTTTGAAATTCTCCAAAAATATTTGCTCCAGCCGTCCGAACAATCAAAAAATCAATTGTATCATAGCAAATATTTTCTTTTGTCATTATACAACATAATATCTATTTTTACTAGCATTTTTGATAAAGTGTATTTGTGAAAAAAAATTATTTGTGATATCATAAAATAGATAAAATGAGTATCATAACCATTCTAGATAATAACAATCAAAATATATCCACGAGGAAGAAATGAAAATTATAGCCAAAGAACAAGAGAAAATAATTAAATACCTAATTCACAATGTCCAAGGCCTTAGTTTTGGTCAAACGCAAAAACTTTTGAGAAAAGGCGACATCAAAATCAACGGCAAGAAAACAAAAGAAAATGTAACTATCAATATCGGCGATGAAATAGATATCTATATGCCCAAAACAAATATCCCCGCCATAGATATTTTATATGAAGACGACAATATTTTGATAGTAAACAAACCCGCTCAAATTGAATGTGCTACAAGGGATAAATCTAGCGAAAACACATATTCTCTAGAAGAAATATTTTCATCAAAAAATGCAATTGTTGTCCATCGTCTAGACAGACTAACCGAAGGCCTTGTAATACTTGCAAAAAGCAAAGATATTGCACGTGAATTTGAAACAATATTTAGGACTAGACAAATCAAAAAATGTTATATGGCAGGAGTACGGGGTAAATGTAATTTAAAAGGAATATACAAAGCATTCCTAGTCAAAGATAGCCAAAAATCGATTGTACATATTTCACAAGAGCAAAAAGATAATAGCAAAGAAATAATTAGCGAATTTGACACTTGCTTTTCAAGCGAAAATATTAGCCTTGTCAATGTAATTTTGCATACAGGTAGGACACATCAAATTCGTTCGCATTTAAATTTTTTAAATTATCCTATCATAAACGACAGCAAGTACGGCAAAAACAATACCAAGATTGTACACAATTACCCTGGATACTTTTTGACTGCGAACAAATTGGAATTTAATATTTCTGGCAATTTGAAATATCTAAATAATCTCAAATTCGAAATAACTCCATCTTGGCTTAAATATGTAGACAAATAAAAAAAGATGTCTAAAAATTTTAGACATCTTTTTTTATTTCCACAAATCTTTGTATCTATTCTCATAATAAGTAATTACATAATTATTGACTTTCAAAGAATTTCTTTCATTTTTGATTACTTCTTGGGTCATATTATTATAAAGACTATCATCAAGGCTTAATTTATCATAGATATAATTAAATATAGTCTTATTGCTTTCTGGTGTTGTAGTAGTTGTACAAAGCAATTTCAACAAACTCTCGTCTCTTATATTTGCGATATTGCCAGCGTCTACAATATTTTCACAACGACCTGCGTGGAATATAATGTGATAGCCATATTCACTCACAATCATATCCATAGACCCAGCACCGTCTCCACCATTGGCTGTATCCAAATTTCTAACACCGTCGGCAAAAGGTTTAACCATTTTGTCTTCTATGCTTGTATCCAAATTAACTACATAGTCAAATTCACTATTCATAAATCCGCTATCATCATTAAAGATGTATACAAGTTCATTGAAATTAGTACATTTTTCTTTTAGATTTGCACCATCTGCATATTCTTGTACAAATCTATATATATCTTGAGCATATGCCTCATAGGTATTTTCTTTACCCACAACTCTGCGGAAATTATATCTTGAGCCATACTCGCGATACATTTCTTCTGACATTTCAAATGTTGATTTTGTAGTTGAAATAATCCTTTGCAATTCTCTCTGATAACTAGAGTTTTGTTTTTTCAATTCATTCTCTTCTGTATTATCACTAGTTATTCCATATAGAGTATTAAGTGTAGTAATCTCTGCTTTTTGTTGTTCTGTAAAATTGATAAGTATATGTTTAACATTTACATATTTATTTTTTACACTAGAACTATCATTATTGTCTAGATGATAATATACATATTCCGAAGACGCACTCTCCATAGCTGATTGATACAAACTTGCATCACTATTAAAAGATCTATATTGAGCCATATATTGCTCTTTGTAATAATCAAGTACCGCTTGAGTATTAACAGGAGTATTATCAAAGAACAAATCTTCATATTTTTCCAAATACTTATTATTAGTCATCAAATCTATAAGTCTATTTTCTTCGTATAGTAGGACATCTTCTTCTTTTGTACTTCTACCCTCAGACTTTGCACTATCTTGCAAAGCTTTGATATATCTAGTCCAAGCCTCATTGAATACTTGACTATTTAGTGCAGTTTTAGAAGCATAACTTTTTGAGAAATGTGCAGGCATATCACTAGGCACTTCTACAGTCTCAGATTCTTCTTCTACTCTAATTACTGTATTTGTTGCAAAATCGTATTCAGTTGTTGGAGAATATTCTTCTTCTGCAGTTCTTAGAGATTCTGTAGATTCTTCTTCGCTTATCTCTACGTCCATCTTCCATTCGGTCTTAACTTTAGTCTCGTAAGTCCCTATAGAATCTATCATATAATCATAAACTTCTTTTCTTATCTGCAATTTCTCTTGGTCTGTAAATTTGTAAGTATCATTATTATCTATAGTTTCCTCTACCACGTCCATAAGCAATGCTCTATCTATCATACTTTCAAGAGTTTGATTAATCGATTCCTCAAGAGAATATCCATAAGATTGATAATATTGATATCCATAATTACTAAAAGCCTCCACCAAATCTTTTTTGGTAAATTCTTTGGTATTAGAATTATTGTTACCTATCGTTACGATTACGTCGTTATAATATTTTTCTTTATCTATTTGCAACCAACTACAACCTGTTAAGCAAAGCACACAAAGAGTCAAAGCACAGAATGTTGTTAGTATTTTCTTTATGATTTTTTTCATAGTAATCCCCTTAAATTACAATTGTACTCAAATATTTTACTATAATAATGTCCAAATTGCAAATATTTTTATCACATACTCGCAACAAATTGTAAATAACTTATCAAAAAATCAAGCATTTCGGACTTATCTATTCCCACAATTTCGATAGTAGGCGTACTTACAAAATTAAAATTTATATTTTGGGAATATTCTTTTAGTGTCAAATCAATCAAATCTTTGGTTATAGACACCTTATCACTAAGCAAAATAGAACTTTTTTCTTTGATAATAACTTTGCTAGCGCTAATACGTCCGCATAAATTTTTGACAAAGCCTATTTTGGCAAGATTTATTAACTCTTGAGGCAATGTCCCATATATCTCTTCAGTATTTTGGATAAATGCAATATATTTCTCCATACTATCAATGCTAGAAATATCCTTATATATTTTCATTCTTGCCACCGATGAAGAGACATACTCAGATGATAGATATGCCGATATATTGGTCTCCACTCTTACATCTTTGATTTCTGCAATTTTTTGGTTATTTATTTCTTTGACACTCTCATTTAATAATTGTACATACATATTGTAGCCAACTTTTTCTATATGCCCACTCTGCTCCAAACCTAGCAATTCTCCCGCTCCACGAATTTCCAAATCTCGCATTGCAATCTTGAATCCGCTACCCATCTCACTAAATTCCTTGATAGCTTGCAAACGTTTGTATGCATTCTCGGTAAGCATTTTTTTGTTGTCGAATGTAAAATATGCGTACGAATTTTTATCTGACCTACCAATTCTTCCTTTTAATTGATACAATTGAGATAGTCCTAGCATATCTGAATTTATCACAATTAGAGTATTCGCATTTGGCAAATCCACACCATTTTCGATAAGTGTCGTCGCAATCAAAACTTGTGTGTCCCTTGAATACAATTTAAAAATCTCTTGTTCCAGTTTGTCTGATGGCATTTGTCCGTGTGCCACCGAAACTTTTACATTGCCTACAAGTCCCGACACAAATCCGGCAAATTGATATATGCTTTCTACTCTATTGTATATTATCAAAACTTGTCCACCACGACTTGTCTCCATCTCTATAGCTCGTTTAAGCAATTCATTACTATATTCTACCACTTGTACATCACTAGATATTCTCTCCATTGGCGGAGTTTCTATTACACTTATGTCTCTCACTCCTATCAATGACATATTTAGAGTTCTAGGAATAGGCGTTGCACTAAGTGTAAGCACATTTATTGATTTTTTGATATTTTTGATTTTATCTTTATCCGCTACTCCAAATTTTTGTTCTTCGTCCAATATCAAAAGCCCTAGATTTTTGTAATTAATATCGCTTGCCAATAATTTATGAGTACCTATAACCAAATCGATTTTTCCACTAGCTAAATCATTCTTTATTCTAGTTATTTCCGAGTTACTCTTTAGCCTATTTAAAACTTCTATTTTTACACCAAAATCACTCATTCTAGACTTGGCTGTAGCAAAATGTTGCTCACTAAGTATGGTTGTAGGACATAGAAATGCCACTTGCTTGCCAGCCATAATAGTTTTAAAGGCAATCCTAAGTGCCACTTCTGTCTTGCCAAAGCCAACATCTCCGCACACAAGCCTATCCATAATTTTGCCTTCTTCCATATCTTTTTTGCAGTCATTTATAGCTTTTAGTTGGTCAGCAGTTTCATTAAATGGAAAAGAATTTTCAAATCTCTCTATCATTTCGTCATCGCTAGGATATTTATAGCCTACAGCATTCATTCTATCCCTATATAGTTTAACCAAATCAAAAGCAATTTTTTTCACAACCGCTTTTACTTTCGCTTTGGTTTTGGCAAATTCTACTCCACCTATTTTATTTAGAGCAGGAGTTTTTTCGCCACCCAAATATTTGGAAATTTGGTCTAAATTTTCTACAGGTAGATATAATTTGTCGCTATTTTTATACTCAATAACGACATAGTCTCTAAGCGAATTTGTCAGCTTGAGTGTTTGCACTCCTAGACATCTTCCTACTCCGTGGATATTATGCACAACATAATCGTCTTTTTGTGGCAATTCTCCATCAAAAAAATCCACTTTTACATTTTCTACTTTTTTCTTCTCACCCAAAAGAGCCGGCGTAGATATGATTGCCAATTTTTCATCTGGCAAAATAATATCTAGCGGATATCTCTTAGGCAATAAATTTATACAATTTTTATTGCAAAAAGCAAATGATTTTACTTGTGAAAAAGGCAAATTGTTCTTATTTAGAATTTCGCTAAATTTAGGAACATTTTCTTCACTTGATATACACAAAATTATTGTATAGTTTTGGTGATAAAAGTTGCTTATATCTAGACCCAAATTGTCCACATATTTTGAATAATTCATAGGTGGCAACGAGCGTATTGTGAATACTTTTTGAGGATTAAATAATCTATTGGCATTAGTAATGTATTGAAAAGCAACCAATGTATGATTATTATATTTCAAAAGTTTTTTTATTTCCAATTTGCTTTTCGATAGCAATACATTGAGAGGATATTTTACCTCTTTGATTGAATTATTATATGTATTTACATAATTTTCCAATTTGTCATAAATAGCCTTTGTCCCATCAAATGCAATTATCCCATCATCAACATAGTCAAAAATAGACGAATAATTATCTCCAAGAGCAAGCAATCTATAATCACTATTTTTTAATTGTATCAATTCTTCATACAATTCGTCATATTTTAGTTTGTTTTCGCTATAAAATTTGTCAACGTCTTCTTTTGAACAAAAAATAAATGAATTGGCATTTATATTTACGCTATCAATATCTGCCGAAGTAAGCATTGTAACAGGATTAAATTCTTTGATAGCCTCAACATTATCAAAATCGACAAAAATTCTTGTAGGCTTATAATTCAAAGGATAAATATCCAAAATATCCCCTCTAATAGAATATTCGTTTGGCGCAGTCACCAAATCTACTCTTGTATAATTCATTGCCAGAAGTTGCTTGTTGAGTTGAGTCAAATCAATTTCGTCACCCACACACAAATTAATATTATTTAAATATGTCTTTTTAGGAAATCTTCCCGCCATCACCTCTGGAGTAATAACCAGAGTATTTATCTGCCCACCAATTATTTTGTTTAAAGTAGCAAGCACTTTGTCACAGCTATTAAATTCGCTATCAAGCGGAGAAATTGGTGCAGAGATATAATCACACACTCTGCCCAACCCCTCTAGTTTATCTACAATTTCCAAAATCTGGTCTTCATTTTCAACGACAAAAAAAAGGAAAGCACTTGTATCCAAAAGTGCCAATTTTTCGCCTAAATTCAGTCCGAAAACACTTACATTTTCACCACTATCTATAGCATTCTTAAGATATTTAAAATTCCCACTCACAAATTTATCTATCATTTTAAATCTTGTTTACATCTATGCCTTCAACTTTTTTATTTTTGATAAAATATTCAATTATCCTATCCGTTTTGGGAAAAACATTTTCCAAAGTATTCAATCGTTCAAGCGACATATTGCCCAAAACATAATTAGCCAAATCTTGATTTCCCATAGGTCTGCCAGCACCAATTCTAAGCCTTGCAAAATTTTCGCCAACTTTCTGCACAATATCCCTAAGTCCATTGTGTGTACCAGCACTACCTTTTGCTCTTACTCTAAGCGTACCAAATTCCAAATCGATATCATCAACCAAAATCATTAGATTACTCAAATCCAACTTGTACAAATTTACGCAAGCCTCTACACTTTTGCCACTCGCATTCATAAAAGTCTCTGGTTTAAGTAGTACAACTTTTTCGCCATCTATATTGCCTTCCGCCACCTTGCCAAAGAATTTATCTTTTAAGAATACAAAATTGTGTTCTTTTGCAAAATGGTCTATCGCCAAATATCCTAGATTGTGAATGGTCTTTTCATAATTTTTGCCAGGATTACCTAGCCCCACTATTACTATCATTATTTTCTCCCAAGTTTGAATTTGTTTTTATTACACTATCACTAGTGACACTATAATTACTAATTGTGCATTTATTCTCGACTATTGTATTCTTACCAATTAAACTATTAATTATCTCTGTATAAGACCCTACAAATACATTCTCCCCCAATACACTATCGCATATATTACTATGAGATATGCAAGAATTACTACCTATTTTGCAATTATCAAGAGTATTACCTTCTTTTAGAATTACTCCACTAGATATCGTTGTTTTCCCTTTTAGTGTATTATTTGGAAATATCTTTACATTATTGCCAATATCGACATATGGCTCTATATATGTATTATTTGGGCTAACTATATCTACACCGTGAGACAAATGAAAATCATTAATTCTTCCCGACAAAATTCCAAATGCATATGTAAATTGAGTCTTGTTCTCTACTACATAAAAGTCTTCTATATTTCCACTATATACACTATCAACTAGATATTTATTATTATCTTTTAAATATTCATTTTTGACAACATATCCACTATGCAATTTGCACAAATTTACATTTTTAATCTCACAATATTCGGCAATATTTAGGAGTAATTCGTGTGTCACTAGTGGAGTATTGGCGAATAAAATTATAGTATAATCATAAGCAAAATCAATATGTTTTTTTGCAAAATCCAAGACATTTTCAGATTTATCGAAATCAACACAAAAAGAAGGTATGTCTTCACAAGCAAATTTAACCCATTCAGACAATCTCAATCCCAAGATTTTGCCATTAAAAGAATTTTTGGTGCATTTCGTGTTTAAAATCAAACACATAAAACTACGCTTTTTAAAGTCATTTATCTTTATATTTAATTTTGTCTGAACTTCCATAATTCACCTTAAATTTTTGAAAAACTCACTCAAAACACTTGAGCATTCTTCCTCCAAAACCCCGCCTTCAATATCGCATTTATGATTGAAATTATTATCTTTTGCTAAACTTTTTGTCCCAAATCTCAAATCGCTTGCCCCATATACAATTTTGCCAATTCTAGCACTAAGTATAGCACCCATACACATAAGACAAGGCTCTTTGGTAGTATAAATAATTGTATTGTCTAGTCTACTACTTTGCAAAACTTCATTTGCTTTTTTAATGCAAAGTATCTCGGCGTGATCACAAGTAGCATTATTTTTTTCTTTCTGATTGTATGCCTTGGCAATAATTTTTCCATCAAGAACAATTACTGCCCCCACTGGCACATCTCCACTTTCACCGCATTTCTTTGCCTCTGCCAAAGCAAATCTCATAAAGTCTTCATTTGTCATATATCGCCTCATTTGTGATACATAATATTATTGGTAATTGTAGTCGCCCTATATATTTGTTCTAGTAACATTATCCTAAATAATTGATGAGGAAAAGTCATTTTGGAGAAACTCAAAAGAAAATTCGCTCCTCTCTTTATGTCCTCAGAAATGCCATAACTGCTCCCTATTACAAAAGTAATAGTGTCATTATTCAAACTCACACCCTCTATCTTCTTTGAAAATTCTACACTATCCAATTGTTTGCCACCAATATCCATCACCACAACATATCCAGATAGATTATTTTTTATCTTCAATCCTTCTTTTACCAAACATTTGGAGATATCTGCCGAGGAATAATTTTTAGGCAATTTTTCTTCAGCAATCTCAATCACATTTACATTATGATATCTACTTATTCTCTTTAAGTATTCTTTTTCGCTATCAACTAGATATTTTTCTTTTAAATTACCCACTACAACGATATTTATCTTCATAAAAGCCCCCAAATATAGGTAAACAGTGTCACCAAAGCACCTAGCAATATTGAAGTATACAAAAATAGTTTGTCCATTGGTTTTACTTTGTATCTATACTTTTCTTTGGGTAGAACGATGTCTATAGGATTGTCCATTTTTTTGTAATTAAGATTAAGAAGAGTATTGTTTTCTAATAAATCTCGTATCTCGTTTTCTCTATCCAAGACAACATGTGCATCATTGTCTACACTAGGCGAATAATACACTTTGTTTATAGCTCTATTAACTTTTCTTAACATAGATTGTTTGTATAGAAGCCACACAAACAAACACAATAGTGCAACGACAATTATCATAAATATAGCAGTACATACAAATACCCAAATACCACTTCCACTAGATAATGCTGTCTGCAATTTGCTCAAAGAATCTCCAAAAGCCCAGTCTCTCACCTCGGCAAATTCCAAATAAACACTAATAAAATTATTGGTAAAATGAATAATCATAGCAGGATAAATATTCTTGGAAACAACGGCAACGAAACCCAAAATCAAACCTATTACAAATGCATATGCCACTTGACCCACATTAAAGTGTAAAAGTCCAAATAGCAAAGAAGATAGAACTATTGCTTTTTTAAATCCCATATGTTTCGTCCCCTGCAAGACTATCCCCCTATGCAAAAATTCTTCGCAAAAAGCAGGCATAATTGCAGTAGTTATTATCTGCAAGAAAAATGCACCAATAGAATAATTCGCCTCACCAGACGAATATGAAGGATATTGGTATCCTGTAAATGTAAGTATTCCACTAAACAGTGAAGACACTGCCACATTAATAAAAAAGCACAAAAGCCCTAGCATAAAACTAATAAGGATAGTCGGAATATTTATTTTTTCAAAATTGCAAGTCTTAAAAATTTGCTTTGGCTTAACCTGCAAAAATATTGAATACAAAAATAATGGCAAAATAAACAACGTCAAAACTTGCACAATAAACGAAAAAGCAAAGTCTCCCCATTCTCCGCTTACCATAAATCCCGATGCAGACAAAATTCTTAGTACGCAAAAAACAGCCATACATATGTAATATATGGCAAATGTTCTAAATATTGATTTGTGCTTATTCTCGACTGTATAATATTTCATTTCTACGCAATAAATCCACTAAAAGTATTTATTATCCAAATTATTCCCACCAAAGCAAAACTGCTTATAAAGAAAACTTTTTCAGAATAATTTGCATTTCGCCACAAATCTCTAAGCCTCAATTTGTCTGGCTCATTCAAAATAACCGGCTCAATTTTCCTAACTTTTCTTTTTACTTTTGGGTCATATCTAAAGAAATTTTTGTTTCTAAGATATTTAAGCACCCAGAAAAGTATTGCCACCAAAACTACTCCCAAAAGGAATAATAAGATTGGGAATAATTGCGAAAACACATTATAGTATATTGTATTTTTGCTAGATAAATAACCAACAATATCAAAAGTACTAAATAGCAGTACAAAAAGATTATTGAAGAAGTGCAAAATAATAGAATAAAGTATCGACCCGCCTACACACACAATAAAACTAAGCATAATGCCTACTATCATCTGGTATATAGTCTGTTGCAAAGAGCCGTGGACCAAAACAAACATAATTGTTGTAAGGAGGATAGTTGCTACACCATTTAATTTTGTAGAAAGGCCCTTTTGTATAAGCCCTCTAAAAATCATCTCTTCAGCAATAGCAGGTAGAAGTGCATAAATTAATATTCCAAGCAAAAAATAAGTTCCGCTTGACTGCATCTTTTCTACTAGAGGAATTGTATTATCTGCTGAGTATCCAAGTCCCCTAAACCAGTATTCAATTAAATTCATAAAAGGCGTAAACAAGAATATACAAATAACAGCAAGCACCATAGATATAGATATTGGAAGCAAACTAATTTTTTGACCATCAGACAGAGCATCTTTTGGATTTAATTTTTTAACCCCAGTATACACAAAGAAAAAAATAATAAAGACAATTGGATTTAAAATGTATTTAAAAATTGTCACAATCTCACTACTAGAAATTTCTTCAAAAGTTTTCCCCACACTTGAAGCAACTATAGACAAAACTATCTCAAAAATTAGAGACACTCCCACCATAGCAATTACAAGAAAGAAAAAACATTTAAATGCATCAAGCATTGTATAATCATTTTTTACTTTGAAATTTTTTTCTTTATTCATAGTTTACGTCCTCAATAAAAAACTACCTAAGTATTTATATAATACTATATAATTTTAATATAATCAAGTTTTTAGGCAAAATTTATGTAATGAAAAAATATATGTGACAAAAAAAGAAGTCCAGATTTTTCACTTACTTTCTGCACTTCTTTTTGATGAATATTCACATCATTTATCTACACGCATTTCTATCCAGATGTGTATGAACACAATAAAGTTTACCGTTCTTCACAAACTCAATATCGACAATATCATCAGCAGTAAATTTATACAGTTCGTTTTTAAGGTCAAGTGTATTTATAATTTTTGCATTATTAATTTTTGTAATAACACTTCCCTTCTCAATGCCAGCATTTTTTAGAGGACTTACATTTGCCACATCTAAGATATAAAAACCATCTTCAAAATCTGTCACTCCATAAAAATTAGCAATCTCATTATCAAATCCATAGACTCCCAAATATGGAATTTCGTAATTAATATTCTTTACAAAACTACCTAGCAACGTCTTGAAACTTTTTGACGGAATTGCAAAACCTATCCCTTCTCCACTAGAAATCTTTAGCGTATTTATTCCTACTACTTCTCCCCTACTATTAATTAATGGCCCACCACTATTGCCAGGATTCAAACTAGCATCATGCTGTATTAAATTTTGCATATAACCTTCACCGCTTGTTCCTCCAACTTTAAGAGTTCTATTGAGTGCGCTAACTATACCTTTAGTAAATGAATGAACAAGCGTTAAGCTTAGCGGGGTCCCTACCGCAAGTATATCTTCTCCCACGCTTAATTGGTCACTATCGCCAATATTAAGATATGGGATTATCTTTTCACTCTTTAAAATTGCAAGGTCTAGAATTGTATCTTCATACACAATTTCTGCAGTAGTTTGCGTTTTATCGGACAAATACAAAACAATATCGCTACAGCCATTAACCACGTGGGAATTTGTCAATATGTAACCACTTTCTGTCACACACACCCCACTTCCTACCGAAGACGAAATTTCACTATTGCCACTTATTCCTACAATTGCCAGAGCAACCACTTTAGCTACATCACCAATATTTGTTGGATTTCCAATGTCTATCTCTTTCCCTACTGCAAGATTTGTAGAACAACCAAAACTAAGCATACAAACAAGCATCACAGATGTCACAAAAAATTTCCTCATAAAAAAATACCACCTCCAGCGTAGATGGCATTTATTTAACTACAAATATTGGACCTATTCCCAAAGGCTTTGCAATATCCATTTTAATATTCACTTGAGGCTTAATTCCCACACTCTCCAAATACTCACAAATAGTATCATAGCAAAGTTGTGGAGTATTATTCTCTTCACTAAGATGAGCAAACAATACTTGTCTAACATTATGCTGTGCAAGCTCTGCCACTACCTTGGCACTACTTACATTACTCAGATGTCCTTTCTTGCTCAAAATTCTAGATTTAAGTATGGCAGGGTATGGTCCTGCAACTAACATTTTTTCATCGTGATTCGCTTCAAGTATAACCAATCTACTATCAAACAGTCTTTCAACCACTGCATTAGTAGTATACCCCAAATCTGTCACAATACTTATCTTGTTTGTATTTTCATAAATATTATAACCTACACAAAATACATCGTGACTCACCTCAAATGGAGATATATCAAAACTCCCCACTTTAAAATCCCCATCAAATCTAACAATCCCGCTCATCGGTATTTTATTCTTTTTTAGCACACCATCAACCGAATTGTAATGGCAATAAATAGGTTTACCTGTAGCACGAAAAAAAGTTTGCACACCCTTGGTATGGTCACTATGCTCGTGAGTAATAATTACACCCACGACTTTATTTATATCCAATTTTAATAATTCAAATTTTTCCAAAAGGTCTTTGTATACTATCCCTAGGTCTACTATCAATATTTCATTATCATTGTAGACAATAGTACAATTTCCCTTTGACGAACTTGCTAGAGAGCAAATCTTCATAGAGTATTTCCTTTTAAATCTTTTTGTATCCCGTCAATTGGATAGCCCAAATATTTAGCTATAGTCAAAGCAAAAGACATAGCTGTATATGGGCTTTGACTGGTAATTACATTATCGCACACACAAGCACATTTGTCTATGAACTTTCCATTTTTTACATTGGCAATTAATTCCTCTGAAGGATAGCATGTGAAATTTTTATTATCCAAAATTTTGGTCTTACCAAAGACTATTGATGGCGTAGCACAAATACCTGCAACCATTTTCTTTTGGTCATAGTAATACTCAATCACTTTTAGCACATCATCATTTTGTGCTAGACTTTCTGCATTCACCATTCCGCCACCAAACACAATTCCATCATAATCAAGATGGCTATAGTAATCAAAAACATCATCGGCAAGCATTGTTATCCCGTGCGCTCCAGTTATCGTAGAAGTTTGCACTCCCAAAATATCAACCTTAGCACCTAGTCTTCTCAAGATATCAATTACGCTAATAACTTCAATTTCTTCAAATCCATCACAAGTAATTATTGCAATTTTTTTCATAACCATCTCTCCAATAAAAAATTTTACTAGAATAGTTTAACACAAAAAATATTTTTTGTTTAATAAAAAGATATAACAAATTAAAAATTCTACCCTTTACTAAAATGTTTAAAAAAAATACAGCCAATATCTTGACTAATATTTTTTATTCAATTATACTATCACTAGGTGATTTTCTTTGCGAAAGTGCTTATCACTCATTAATGTTAAGTCCCAAAAGGCACATTTATGATTAGCAATACCCATTCCTTACCTTATGCTAACGTGGCGCAGTAGGTAGCGCACAACATTGGTAAAATTTAAAAAGCACTTTTTTAACACAAAAATTCATCGCAAAAATCAATCAAAAAACAGCATTTGCTGGTGTGGCTCAGCGGTAGAGCACCACCTTGGTAAGGTGGGGGTCACGGGTCCGATTCCCGTCACCAGCTCCATTCATAAAACCCTTGAAAACCCTTGAAATAAAGGCACTTTCAAGGGTTTTTATTTTGCAAAAAACTTGATAATTTAGGGCTTAAAAAAACATTTGCTGTCAATTGCTGTCAAGTAACAACATTCCATTTATTTTACCTTTTGAAAATTTACTTGTTATTGAATATTCAATTTTTTGAATAGAACGACTGGTTAACAAGGTTGTTGGTAGATACATCTTTTGTCCTGAATTTATTGATTTAAAGAATATTTTTATATAATAGTAGTCTCCTTCCTTATATAAAGTATAATTGCACTCCCTTTCTATTAAATATTCCATATACTTTTTATTATAGTCTGCTTTATTACTCTGCATCGGAAAGGGCTCTATTGGCGGAATTATTGGTGCAAATCCTTCACTACTTTTATATTCAACGATTTCATGATAAAGCGGAATAGAAATTAACCTCATAAAAACTTTTTCTATTGTTTCGTCGAAACCTTTCAATAATTTTCCAATATCAAAATAATTATCTTTATGAATTTTTAATGTCATTTCTATGTTTTCATCAAAATGATTGCCATTGTTTTCAATATACAATTCAATTGGTTTGCATTGTTCTATTCTTGACAGAAATTCATCATAATTTTCAACATTACAATTCACATTCAGAAAAGACTCTAAACAATCTAATTTATCTTGATTTATTGTAAAAAAACCATTTTTACCATTTAAACATTTCAATGTAATATTTGAATAATCCATTGATTGTTTGTATAGTATATCCATTGAAGCCCTGTCAGCAGGGTCTGAACTTTTTCCATTTCTTACAAAAACTGTTCCATTTGCTATGTATGGTGTATTAACTCCATTAAAAATATATATAACAATAACACCATAATTTACTTTGTTTGGATTTTCTATCATTTTGACTTTGATAGCCGGAATTGGAGAAACTCTACTTTCTACAATTGAAAATATAGTTTCTTCCTTGATATTGGTTAAATCAATGTCAGACAATGTTCCATCATCATTAACACCAATAAAAAACCAACCACCACTTCTATTAGAAAAAGCAGATACAGCCTTGGGTAATTTTGTTTCTTTTACACTTGAAGAAAAATCACTTTTATATTCAACGGAATAGTTTTCTTTTATTGAACCAAGGACTGAAAGATTGCTATAAGTTAAATGCTCAAATTGAATAATGTTGTCGTTTTCATCTCTAAACGGATTATAATGTATTGTCATATATATTACTCCCCAGCAAAATTATAACACATTAATTGAAAAAAGTATATATTTACATCTCAAAATCTTTTTGTTTTTTCTTGCGGGCAAGGGCTCTAATCATTCGGTCTATTTCTTCATCGGTTAGGTCATCTTCATCAT
>CAZIRR010000011.1:0-26726 GCA_964541825.1 uncultured Christensenella sp.
GAATTTGACAAAATCAATACGAATTTCGGCATAGTATTCAAAGAACTTTTTGGTGGCGGAAATGCGAGACTAGAGATTTTGGATAGTGAAGATGCTCTTGAAGCGGGAATTGAAATAAAAGCAGAGCCACCGGAGAAAAAATTAAGTAATATTTCTCTTCTTAGTGGTGGAGAGCAAGCACTTGTGGCTATTGCAATATTATTTGC
This sequence comes from uncultured Christensenella sp., assembly GCA_964541825.1. Lineage (GTDB taxonomy): Bacteria > Bacillota > Clostridia > Christensenellales > UBA1242 > UBA11490. The sequence goes on from CAZIRR010000011.1 coordinate 207, forward strand.
AATTCTTAGACTTAGACCAATGCCATTCTGTTTGCTAGACGAAATAGAAGCACCATTAGATGAAGCAAACGTTACACGTCTTGCCAAGTACTTGAAACGTTATTCGCACGAAACACAATTTATAGTAATTACCCACAAAAAGCCAACTATGGAACACGCAGATACTCTATATGGAGTAACTATGGAAGAAAAAGGTGTAAGTAAATTGGTTTCTGTCAAATTAAATGAAGCAATTAAAAATACGGAGCAAAAATAATGGGTTTATTTTCAAAATTTTTTGGGGCATTAAAGAAAACCAAAGATGCCATATCCAAGAAAATTTCTCAAATTTTCGTGGGCGAACTAGACGATGAATTTTATGAAGATTTGGAATATGTGCTTGTCTCCTCAGACATTAGTATTGAGGCGAGTAGTGAAATAGTCGAGAATGTAAAAAAACAAGCAAAAAAGGAAAAAATTAAGACTGAAGAAGACTTTAGGAAATTGCTTAGAGATGCAATGATTGAAATTTTGGACATTGAGAAGTCGCAAGAACAATTGCCTATGCTTTATACAATTGTAGGTGTCAATGGTGTAGGCAAGACTACAGCCATTGGCAAACTTGCTAATTATTACAAGAAGAATAAGAAAAGTGTTCTGATGGTGGCGGGGGATACCTTTAGAGCGGCAGCGAGCGAACAACTTGCCGAGTGGAGTAAACGAGCAGGTTGTCGAATTGTTAAGTATGGTGAAGGTGTAGACCCTGGTGCGGTGGTTTTTGATGGGATAACTAGTGCAAAAGCCAAAAAAGATGATATTGTCCTTGTTGATACAGCAGGTAGACTTCATAATAAAGTTGGACTTATGGAAGAATTGAAGAAGATTGCCAAAATTGTAGCAAAAGAATGGAATGGCAATTCGGAGAACTTGCTTGTAATAGATGCGACAACTGGTCAAAATGCTTTGACACAAGTAGAGATGTTTAATGAAATATTGCCTATTTCTGGAATAATTCTGACCAAACTTGATGGGTCGTCTAAGGGTGGAGTAGTATTTGCTATAGCCAAAAAATTTGGGATACCTATCAAATTTGTAGGAGTAGGAGAGGGGCTAGAAGATATAGAGCCTTTTGATGCAGAAGATTTTGTAAATAATATTTTATAAAAGTCTTGACAAATACTATTTATTATATTAGAATGTATACGTGTAAAGCAAAATTGCTTTACATATGTTCAAGGAAATTTTTATGGATATATATAGCAATTTTAGATTAATTAGATTGTTTGAGATTTATGGACAATTGCTTACTGCCAAACAACAGAATATTTGCAAGATGTACTTTTTTGATAATCTTACACTTGCTGAGATTGGTGAAAATTTGGGAGTGTCCAGACAGGCAATCAATGATTGTATCGAGAAATCTAGTAGGAATTTGGAACAATTTGAAGAGAAAATTGGGAAATTGAAATTGCAAGAATATATTTATGGCGAATTGACGAATTTGGACAAAAAATATGCAAATAGTAATCTTACCAAAGATATATCGGATATTTTAGACAACATTGATTAAAGGAGAATGCTTTATGGCTTTGTTTGGAAGTTTAGGCGAGAAACTTAATCACATATTTAGTAAGATTACCAAGAGAGGTACTCTTACTGAATTAGAGATTAAGAATGCTCTAAGAGAAATAAAATTGGTACTTCTAGAAGCTGACGTCAACTATATGGTCGTCAAAGACTTTATAGCTAAAGTTAGCGAAAAAGCTACGGGTGAGAGGGTGATGAAATCTTTGACCCCGGGGCAACAAATAATTAAGATTGTTAATGAAGAATTGACGGCTCTTATGGGCAGTACAAATTCTAAATTGCAGGTGAGTAGCAAATTGCCTACCGTCATTATGATGTGCGGTCTGCAAGGTGCGGGCAAAACCACTATGAGTGGCAAACTTGCCAAAATGCTCAAGAAACAAGGCAAAAAGCCTTTGCTTGTAGCTTGTGATATATATAGGCCTGCAGCCATTAGTCAATTGAAAACAGTAGGCAAAAATGTAGACGTAGAAGTGTATGAAGAGGGGACAAACAAACCTGTCAAAATTGCTACTAATGCTATAAAGTATGCTGACAAAAAAGGCTATGACACTGTAATTATAGATACAGCGGGTAGACTTCAAATTAACGAAGAACTGATGGAAGAATTGCTTGATATCAAAAAAGCAGTTAGTCCTACAGAAATTTTGCTAACTGTAGATAGTATGATTGGTCAAGAAAGTGTAAATGTGGCTACAACATTCAATGAGAAATTGGATATAACTGGAGTAATACTTACCAAACTTGATGGTGATACTAGAGGCGGTGCTGCACTATCTATAAGAGCGGTAACTGGTAAACCTATCAAATTCTGTGGTGTTGGTGAAAAAATGGACGATATTGAGCCATTTTATCCAGACAGAATGGCTAGCAGAATACTTGATATGGGAGATGTCTTGTCTTTAATTGAAAAAGCTCAAGAAACAATTACAGAAGAAGAAGCAAAGAAACTTGAGAAAAAATTTAGAGAGAATGCTTTTACTTTAGATGATTATTTGGTGCAATTTGACAATTTAAAGAAGATGGGAAATATTGGAGATATTTTGGCTATGATACCTGGAGCAAGTAAACTCAAACTTGATGCCAATGCTATAGACGAAAAGCAATTAGCGAAGAACAGAGCCATTATTTTGAGTATGACCAAGAAAGAACGTCTAGACCCAGACATTATCAAAGGTAGTCAGAAAAAAAGAATTGCAAGCGGAAGTGGGACAACCATTCAAGATATCAATATTTTGCTTAAGCAATTTAATCAATCTAAAGATATGATGAAGATGATGAATGGTAGGAAAAAAGGCGGATTTAAATTGCCTTTTGGAATGTAATTAATGTGTTTTTAAATTTTTTTGGTTTTTAAATAGAGATATTTGAAATTAACAAAAATTAATATATAAGGATAAAGGAGAAATTATTATGGCAGTTAAAATTAGACTTACTCGTATGGGAGACAAAAAATCACCATTTTATAGAATTGTAGTTACAGATTCTAGAAAAGCAAGAGACGGTGCTTACATCGAGAAATTGGGTACATTTAATCCTCTAGTTGCACCTGCAGAAATCAAACTTGACGTAGAAAGAACAAAAGTTTGGTTGAAAAATGGCGCACAACCTACAGAGACTGCAAGAAGTATTCTTGTAAGAGAAGGTATACTAGAGCCAGTAGCAAAAAGAGCGCCTAAGACTGATAAGAAGAAAAAAGAAAGTAAATAAAGAAGGTATTTGCTATGGAAGAATTAGTTAGATATCTTGTTTCTAATCTAGTAGATAATATGGAAAATGTAGATATTACAACTACTGACGAAAGCGACAAAGTTACTATTATCACTGTTAAACTTGACAAAGATGATGTTGGCAAAGTTATAGGGCGTAATGGTAAAATTGCTGGCAGTATTCGTACAATTTTGAAGTCTGCTAGTGCAAAAACTGGCAAAAGATATATATTAAAAATAGGAGAAAGAGATTAATTTCTCTTATTTTTGTATATGGAAAGAATTAAAGTTGGGACAATTACAAAACCTCAAGCACTCAAGGGTGCATTTAGATTGAAACCAAGCATTTTGAATTTGAAAAAATTTAAAAAATTAAAAGAAATTTTTGTAAATAATAGTTCATATGAAATAGAAGAAGTATCACTAAGAGATACATTTGTTATCCTAAAAGTCAAAGGTATTGATTCTTGCGAAAGTGCCGAGGCTTTGCGAAACAAAGATGTTTTTGCAGATATGGAAGTGGAGAATAGTACATCTTTTGATCTAGTTGGCTGGAATGTCTGTGTAGATAGTCTTAGAGGGCGTGTGATTGATGTGAATAATTACGGCTCAAAAGACATTTTATCTTTGGATATGGGGCAAAAATGTATGATACCTGTAATTGATGGACTAATTGAGCGAAGTGAAATTAATACCCAGACAATATATTTAAATAATGAGATATTTGAACAAGTGGTTGTATATGAGGATTGATATTTTAACACTTTTCCCAGAAATGTTTGAGCCTTTGAAACAGAGCATTTTGGGACGTGCCAAAGAAAGAAATATTTTTGAACTAAACCTAATAAATATTAGGGATTTTTCTCTTGACAAACACAAAAAAACAGATGATTATGTCTTTGGTGGTGGAGATGGAATGCTTATGACGCCTCAACCACTTTATGATGCAATAATGAGTGTAAAGACGGATAAAAGTTATGTTGTATATATGTCTCCAAAAGGAAGTGTTTTAAATCAAAAGAAAGTAAAAGATATATCTGTGGGATATGACCATATTATTATAGTTTGTGGTCATTATGAGGGTATAGATGAGAGAATTATCGAACTTTGCATTGATGAACAAATCTCGATAGGAGATTATGTCTTGACTGGTGGGGAATTGCCAGCAATGGTCTTGTGCGATGCGGTATTGAGATATGTGCCAAATGTTCTGCATAGTGAGACAAGTGTGGTTGATGAGAGTTTTTCATCGGGGCTTTTGGAACAACCACAGTATACTAGACCTAGAGAATTTATGGGACTGCCTGTCCCAGAAGTTTTGCTTAATGGCAATCACAAAGAAATAGAGAAGTGGAAAAATGAACAACGTCTGCTTGAAACCAAAAAATATCGACCAGATTTGCTAGATAATATAGACAAAAATAATTGAAAAAGCAAGATGTATTTATAAGTTATATTATGAATATATAATTGTATATATGTCTAAATAAAGCCAATTTTTTAAATAATGAATAGTATTATTCAAAAGGCTATCCCAAACACAAAATTTTGGAGTAAAGGAAAGGAGGAATATTTATGGAAGAAAGACTAGATATCCAATGGTATCCTGGGCATATGACCAAGGCTATGCGTATGATGGAAAAAGAAATCAAATTGGTTGATGCTATTATTTATGTGCTGGATAGTCGAGCTCCTTTTTCTTGCGTTAATCCAAAATTTGAGAATTTTATAGGAGACAAGCCTATAATCTATGTTTTTAACAAATGCGACATTTCAGACAAGAGTAAATTGGAAGAATGGATAAAATTTTTCAAAAAAGACAATACAAGATGTGTAATGTTGGATAGTACGGCTAGTGGTAGTGGCAAAAAAGTTGAGAATGCTATCCGAGATGTACTTAAGGGTAAGATAGAGAAATTCAAAGCGAAAAATATGAATCCTACACTTAGAGCTATGGTGATAGGTGTGCCAAATTGTGGCAAAAGCACACTTATAAACAATCTTTGTGGCAAAGCAAAAACTGTAACTGGCAATAGACCGGGTGTGACAAAAGGTAAGCAGTGGGTAAAGATAGCTAGCGGTATTGAGCTTTTGGATATGCCGGGGACTTTGTGGCCAGCATTTGATAATAATAGAGTGGCTAAACATTTGGCTTATATTGGAAGTATAAAAGAAGAAGTATTGGATATTCCAGAATTGGCACTTGCATTTGTGGGAGATATGCGTGAAATAGATAAGTCTGCATTGGAGAAAAGATATTCTATATCTATAGACAATGAAGATACAAATTTGGAGATAATAGAAAAGATTTGCGAGAGTAGAAAATATTTGGTACGTGGTGGAGACTTTGATTATGATAGATGTTGTTTTGCAATAATAAGTGATTTCAAATCGGGCAAAATGGGCAGTATCTGTCTAGAGAGTGTGTCAGACCTAAAACTACTTACCAGAAAAGACCGCAAAGGTGATAAAAATGTTTGATTATGAAAATGAATGTAAAAAGCAAGGATATACATTAATAGCAGGAATAGATGAAGCTGGGAGAGGGCCTCTAGCAGGACCGGTTTGTGTGGCCATTGCCATTATGCCTCTCGACACAGAAAAAATAATAGAAGGAATTAACGATAGTAAAAAATTATCCGAAAAGAAGAGAGATTTGTTATTTGACAAAATCAAAGAAACAGCAATTGCCTATGATGTAGAATTTATAGATGAAGAGACTATAGATACAATTAATATCTTGAACGCTACGAAATTAGGAATGTATCAATGTATGCAGAATATATCCAAAAAACCAGATATAGTTCTAATTGATGCTGTTAAATTGGATAAATCAGACATTCCGACAATGTCCATTATTAAGGGTGATGCTTTGAGTTATTCTATTGCTTGTGCATCAATCTTAGCAAAAGTTTCTAGAGATAGACTTATGCTTGAAATGGACAAAGAATATCCTCAATATAATTTTAAGAAACACAAAGGCTATGGGACAAAAGAACATATAGAGAATTTAAAAAAGTATGGAGCAAGCAAAATACATAGAAAATCTTTTATAGGGAATTTTGTGGGCGAGAAATAGAATGGAAGAATTAAGAGAATTAAAAAGTAAAACTTTTAATACTATCACTGGCAATGGCGGAGAAGACCTTGCAGTGAGATATTTGCAAGACAAAGGATACAAAATCTTGTCTAGGAATTTCAAAACAAAGTTAGGAGAGATAGATATAATTGCTAGAGAGAATAAAACTATAGTATTTGTAGAAGTCAAAACTAGAAAAAGTGATTATTTTGGATTGCCAAGAGAGGCTGTTACGGCAAGTAAACAAAGAAAGATAAGAATGGTGGCTACACAATATCTTAAATTGCACGGAGGACTTAATCAAGAGTGCAGATTTGATGTAATAGATATATTGTGCGGAGATATTACACATTTAGAAAATTGTTTTTGAAATTAAATATAAATAATTTGTAGTTTGATGTCATATAATAATCAAAATAATTAATTAAAAAAGAGCAATTTTTGAAGTAATTTGCCAGTTTTTTAATTATTTACAAAAAACACTTGATTTTATTTATAATATATGATATTATTCTTTATGACTTCGGATGTTCCTCTGAAAATAGTATTTTGTATGAACATTTAGTTTGATAGGAGGTAAAGTCACATGACACTTATTGAAGCATTAGAAAGAGAGAATTTAAAACCTGAAATTCCTGAATTTAATGTTGGCGACACAGTTAAAGTTTACAACAAAATCGTTGAAGGTACTAGAGAAAGAATCCAAGTATTCGAGGGTATTGTTATTTCTAGAAAGAACTCTAGTGTTAGAGAAACTTTTACTGTAAGAAGAATATCTTTTGGTGTTGGCGTTGAAAAAACTTTCCCTGTTCATTCTCCTCGTATTGATAAAATTGAGGTTGTTAAGAAAGGTAAAGTTAGACGTGCAAAATTATATTATCTAAGAGATTTATCTGGTAAAGCCGCTAAGATTAAGGAAAAAAGATAATCATAAAAAATAGTAATTTATTTAATTAAAAATTGTTTTGGGATTGGATTGAGATATCCAATCTTTTTTTTCTCAAAAAAAACACCTAGAAATCTCCTAGGTGTATAGTAATTTTTATGAATAGATATCTTATAGAGAATTTTCTTCTTGAATATCTTTATTATAAGATAATACATTGTTTGCAAAGTAATAATTAACTTTGTTTTTTAGTAATTCGACTTGGGTAGGGTGAATATCCGACCTGGGGTTATTCAAAACAAAATTTAAGCCATTAATTATTTGCGTGTGAATATCTAATAATTCTTTTTGAGTAAGTTCTACAATGGTGGTATTGTCATTGCGTTTCATTATTTTGGTTACGAGATATTTGGCGGGTGGAAGTATAACTTCGTTCTCTATTTCATATATCTCCTTTAGTTCTGGGGGTCTTGTATAAAGTCCACCTTGTTCTACGTTTATTTTAAATATTAGCGGGTTGATAGTCTCGAAGTCCTCACAATTATTTTCTGTGAAGGATAGGGCAGTTTTGCGATTGTAAGAAGTAGAAGTAATCCCATTCAAATCAATTTCCATACCTTGTTTCAAATGTTTCAATTCGGGGAATAAATTGACTTTTGTCCCACGATAAAGCACAGTATCTTCTTGAAAAGTTGACATCTGTGTGGAAATCTCAATGATATCTTTGACAACCTCCTCCAATTCTTCATCAGTATAGGAACAATCAGATTGCCACAAAAAATTGTTTATTTTGATATATCCTTCTATTGCATATCTCAATTTTCCACAACCATCAAAAGCACTTAAATTGTTTTCATCAAATATAACAGCAGGAGGTCTTTCTTTTTCAACTCTTGTCAAAAATGTGTTTTTGAAATTATTAAGCAATGATTTTAGATATGGCTTCATATCAAAAACACCTCCTTATTTCTATATTAATAATATTTTAGCATAAATTAATCGTTTTGTAAATACAGATGATGTCGTGCATATTATATGGGGGTTGTGGGGAGGAAGAGGCTTTTTATAAAGTAAATTTATTTAATTTTATCACAATATTATAAAATATTTGTACAATTTGTACAAATATTGTAAATTTTTGTACAAAAATGTTTGCGTTTTTGAATAAATGATGATATACTTGCAACGTTGACTAAATAAGTCGGGTTGTTTTTAGCTTAATAAATCAACAAAAAAATAAAATATCAAGGTGTAGAATAAATGGAAAAAGAAAGATATAATGTTGCTTTTTATACAAGAAGCATAGCGACAGCATACGGATTAAGAAATAAATGTACGAATAATAATATTGAAATGGCGTATTTAACGGATTTTGATGACTTGATGATGTATGTGATAGGGAATAAAAAAGGTGTTGTAGTATTAGATATAAAGAATATAAATCATTTTAAATTGGTATCAAATTTTTGTCAATGTAGAAATAATGGAGAATATAAATTTGTTTATTTTACACCTGATAAAAGAGATATAAACGTCAATGAAAGAGATATTTATGTTTATTCTTATGATGAAGTAAATTTGATGGTAAGCAATTTGCAAAATTTGGTTAGGGAAGCCAATAAAGTATTTGAAGATAATAAAAAAGCACTTGTTACAAATACAATTACAGAAATGCTGGAGAACTATAAAATATCTCCAAAACATATAGGTTTTGTTTATCTCAAAGATTGTATAGAAATGATTGCCAAAGATAAAAAAGAGATGAAATTTTTGACAACGAATGTTTATTCAAAAGTGGCAGAAAAGAATAGTACAACGATAGATAATGTAGAGAAGAGTATTAGACTGGCAATAAAGAGTGCAAGTATTCTACACCCCGAATTATATGGTAAAGATACTTTTTGTGATGGTAATGTGACTAGTAGAAAATTTGTAGCACATATTGTGGAAGAAGTAAATTTGCCATAAATAAAAATAATTTTACAGAATCGAATTATTTTGCATTAAATTTTCATATATTTTTGTATGGAAGGAAGATGGCAAAGAGTCAAGAATAATATTATGTCAATAGCAAGTAGATTTGTAATGGATTACAGAAATTATCTACTTGTGTTTTTTATTATCTTTTTATTTGGATTTCTTACGGGGATATTTACATCGGCTAGTTATTCAAGTGATTTGGAAGTAGACAATTTAATTAATAAATATTTATATCAGTTTATTTGTAATGATATTAGTTATTTTTCTTATTTTTTAACTTTGGCTATATTCTTTGCCATAATTTGTGTATTTACGATATTCTTTGTAAGAAACAAATTTATGCTATGCATAAATGTCTTTTTGTTGTTTTTGATGGCATATGTATATGCCTTTGATTTGTGTATAGTAATTGTTTGTTTGGGGCTGTCGGGAGTTATTTGTGGCGTGCTATTTTTGGGTGTGTTAGGTATTTGTGTGTTTTTATTGTATATATGTATAATGTCAATTGTTGCCAAAAATATTGTATCTAAAGATAGGTGTTTAGAATTAAAGATGATTATACGTAATTGTCTATATTTTTTTGTACTCGCAATAATTATTTTGTTTTTGTCTTCTATTTTGTTTGCAATAATTCATATATTTGTAATTATTGATTGAATTATTAGATTTATTTAAAATTTTGTGGTAAACTACGTATAAGAAGAAATGTATATGTAGGAATGCGTATGGGAAAAAAGAAAAAGAAAAGGATAGGTTTTTTGAAGACACTAGCGATAATGCTGGTGGCTATGCTTTCGACTTTCTCATTATCTGGTTGTATAGGTGGGCATTTGGGTGCCGGCACTCTTAGTGGTCCATCGTCTAGTTCGGGAGGAAGTAGTGAAGCTCCCAAGTTTGATAATCCTTATTCGGGACAATCAAATGATGAAATTAGTGACTATAATTCAGTATTTATGGGCGCGATAGGTGTATATGATATAGACAATGATGCTCAAGTTTTTTATGATAACTACACTGGTCAATTGGTTAGTTTTAATACTCTTATCAATAGACAATTTAATGCCCTTGCTACAGTTATAAGTGCTTCTCTTCAATATGCTTATGGTGATGGTGTATTTAATGGTAATATCTCAGACTTTAATGCAAGTTTTACATTTAATAATGTTGTAAAAACAACAATCTACAATGAGACTAGTACTCTTAAATATCCAAATTCTATTAATGGCGGATATAAATTAGCACAACTAACTGATGAGAGTGGAAATCCTCAAACTGACACCGATGGTCAGCCTATATTTGAATATAGTGCCACAGATCTTACAAGCAATGTGTGGAAAAGTACTAATTTGTCTGTAGGCGATATAGCTAATGCATTGAGATATATTTATGTAAATCCTGTATCGCTTGGGAGCAATCTAGGTAATCTAAGTTTGACTTCAAATACAGGCTTGCAGAATTATTGCTTGCAGAATTATTATAAGTCATTTAATTATTCATTAAATTCAAATGAGAATATATCTACTATTGGATTTAGTGAAGAGTATATGTGGAATGTGCTATATTATGTTGCTTATTCGCTAGTTGGGGCAACTAATATACAAAATTCGATAGATGGTAAGAATGTTGTATTCAATGGAAGTGAAATGAATACTGTAACAAGCGAAAATTACGAAACATTTGAAAAGTACAAGGGGTATGAAAGTGTTTTGCCAGAATTAATATCCAATGCTTTTAAATTGGTTAAAAATGGCAGAAATATATCTGTTGGCACTAATTATTGCTTTGATATAGCAAATTATAATAATTTTTATGATAAGACGATTTTCCCAATACTTGAGAGAAATGAATATATTTTCTTTGATAAACTGGAAGATATATGCGATGCCGAACAGAGTGAAACTTCAACTGGTAATGGCAAAGATGATTGGAGCAACATAGGTACAGATGATATACAAAAATATGATCCCGATAAAGTCAAAGGCGATGATGAATTGGGAAATGAAACTGTCAAAGTTGGTACTCCAAGAAAAATAAAGAAAATTATTCTTATTCCCAAAATAACACATTCATCATATAGCAAAGAGAATTTTTATATAAATAATGTGTCTATATGTTTGACGACGGTAAGTGGAACAGAAGAGATAGAAATTCTAACAAATCTAGTAGATGAGACTGGCAAGGCTTATAATGAGCAGATAAAATTTGATGATGGTACATTTAGTATAACTATGGAAGATGGAACTATTATTGATAATGATTCCAATGACCCATCAAAAGGTGATGATAGCCAGAGCAATAAAAAAGATGAGATGGTTACAAGTAATGGGCATCTGAAACTTCAGAGTGTGCCTAGTGTGAATAAATATATGAATATTGCATCTATATTCAAAGACGAAGACACATCTGAAAAATATAGATTTTCAAGTGTAAGCAAAGAAAATATTATAAAAAATGCTTTTAAAGAAATTCCATATGATGTTCTAACAACAGGAGAAAGAATGAATATCGGGAGATTGAATGTTTGTAATCAATTATTTAATATGACAAAAGTGGCAACCTCTACTAGCAAAAATGGTGTGGCTAGCACAATATCTACAAATAGCAACTATACAAATTATATTGAGTTTGAATTTAAATATTACAATTCTAATGGGAGTCTAAAATCAGAGATTCCAGCATTGTATTTATTGGAGTTTGCTTTGTAAATAATAAAAATTAAATAATGGAATAGAAGATATGTTTATTTGATAATATCAAAAAAATATATCTTCTTTTTTTTACATAATACAGGAGTGATTTACACAAACTATTTAAAAATAATAATGGAGTGATTTTATGAAAAAGATATTTGTAGCTATAGTATGTTTATTGTGTATATGTACTATGTTTTTTGGGGGAGTAGATAATAATCAAATATTTGCAAAAACACAATTTGATGATATAACAGCTAAAAGTTATATTGTTGTAGATAGCAGTGGAAATATATTGCTCGAGAACAATTCAAATGAAAAATATGAGGTGGCAAGTATATGCAAATTGATGACAACGCTTATCACCCTGGAGCATATTGATAGCGGAAGTATTAGTTTGGACGACAAAGTGGTTGCAAGCAAATATGCTTGTGATATGGAGGGTAGTCAAGCATTTTTGGATAGTGGGAGTGAATATAGTATTAGAGATTTGCTCAAAAGTGTAATTGTGGCATCGGCTAATGATAGTGCCGTAGTTCTAGCAGAAGCTATCGGTGGTAGTGAAAATAATTTTGTAAAGCTTATGAATGAAAAAGCAAAAGAAATTGGTATGACAAATACACTTTATGCCAATTCAACTGGACTTCCTGCCAATAACCAATATAGTACAGCACAAGATACTGCCAAACTTCTAAATATTGTAAGCAAGTATGATTTATACAAAGAAGACTGTAAAATATGGCTAGACAAATTAATTCACCCTAGTGGTAGAGAAACAGAACTTGTTAATACAAATAGATTAATTAGATATTATCCTAATTGTTTAACCGGTAAAACCGGATATACTGATGAGGCTGGATATTGCTTGTCTTCTACTGCTGAGAAAAACAATCTACATTTAACTTGTGTAGTTCTTGGTTGTAATTCGATGGCTAGCAGATTTACCGAGAGTATAGAATTGTATAATTACGCATTTGCACATTTTACTAGCGAAAAAGTGCTTGATAGCAAGTCTCTAATCGACAATAATATATATATATCTAGAGGTCGAGAAAATACTATTGATATAGCTCCTCTATATGATTATTATCTAACAAAACATATCGATGATAATTGTAAGTATGATATAGAGTACATTATGATTGAGAAACTAAATGCTCCAGTTGAAATTGACAATGTGGTGGGTAGTGCAATCATAAAAAAAGATAACCAAATTATTGCAGAAATTCCTCTTGTATCAAAGTCCAAAATTGATAAACAAAATTTTGCAAATGTATTTGATAAAGTGTTAGCAAATTTTGGTATATTTGAGTAAGAGTAATAAGTAAAAGATGGCAGAAAATAATTGCTATCTTTTTTTTTTATTTTTCAGTTGCTATTGCTTGATTTTTTGCAGTTATAAATATATAATTATATTGTAAAGATGGTAGATTTTTTTACCAAATTAAAGCATAGGGAAGAAGTCAATAATTATGATAGAAATTGTAGAAGTAAAAACCAAAAAACAACAAAAACAATTTGTAGATTTTCCTACAAAATTGTATAAAGATAATCAATTTTATGTACACCCATTGAGAGGAGATGAATTAAACTGGTTTAATCCAGAAAAAAATGTTTCTTTTGAAGAGTGTGACATTGTTTTTTATTTGGCACTAAAAGATGGAGAAGTGGCAGGAAGAGTATGTGGCATTGTGCAAAAAGTGTATAATGAAAAAACTCATTCCAAGAGAGTTCGCTTTGGCAGGCTTGATTTTATAGAAGATTTTGATGTGGCAAAAGCATTGATTGAATCTATAGAATCGTGGGCAAAAGAAAAAGGTATGGATACTGTTCACGGACCTTTGGGTTTCAACGATTTGGATAGAGAAGGACTTTTGATAGAAGGATTTGACCAACTTGCTACTTTTGAGGAGAATTATAATTATCCTTATTATCAAGAATATCTAGAAAAATTGGGATATGAAAAAGAAATAGATTATCTTGCATTTAGAATTAATTTGCCAGAAAAAACCGACCCTAGGATTAAACGTATAGGCGATATGATGATGAAAAAATACAAACTTCATATTGCAACTGCTAGAAATCTAAATGAATATCTTGCTAAGTACAAAGACGGCATATTTGATTTGATAGACGAGGCTTATGGTGATTTGTATGGAGTTATTCCATATAACGATAAATTGAGAAAGCAAATAATAGACCAATTCAAGATGATAATTAATATGAATTTTATTATTACTCTACTTGATGAAAAAGAAAATGTAGTGGCTTTTGGTTTTGCTTTGCCTAGTCTTGCAAATGCTGTGAAGAAGTCAAAAGGTAGATTGTTCCCATTTGGAGCTTTTAGAATTTTACACGAAAAGAAACATTGCAAGGTTGCTGATTTTGGATTGGTAGGGGTTAAGAAAGAATTTCAAGGGAAAGGCCTAACAGCAATTATACTAGATTATGTAATTAGTCAAGCTAAAGAAATAGGTGTTGTATCTGTAGAGACCAATCAATCACTTGAGAATAATCATAAAATATTGCAAACGTGGAAAAATTTTGACGATGTCAAAAATCACAAACGTTATAGATGTTTTATAAAAAGTTTGAACGAAAAAATAACAAAATCTACTTCAAAGAAAAGTTCTACAGCAAAAAGCCAACAAAATAAAAAGGCAACATCAAAGACATCTAAATCTACTACTAAAAAAACTATGACGAAAACAACTAAAACCACTAAAAAAACTACAACTAAAAACAAAAACTCGTCATCGAGCAAAAAGACGAATTAATAAAAAACCAGAATTAAATGAATAAAAAATTCAGTAAATTCTGGTTTTTTTTATAGATTGCATAGTATTAAGAATTATTTAATATTTCTAATTTTTTGTGATTTTTTCCACATTTTGCCTGCTACTTTGATTTGTAGAGAAAGAGGGGTAAGTTTGCTTACTATATTTGTAAGTTTATTGAAAGTTCCTGGGATATATATCGACTTATTCTTTTTAACTTTTTTGAGAGAATTTTTGGCAATGTTTTGTGGAGGTACGGCAGATAATTTGCCTTTTAGTCCTTGTGCGATAATAGCCTCTTTCATACTATCTGAAGTAGCAATGGCTCCCGGTTGTACTACCAAAAAAT
The DNA here is from genome assembly GCA_964541825.1 of uncultured Christensenella sp. GTDB lineage: Bacteria > Bacillota > Clostridia > Christensenellales > UBA1242 > UBA11490. The sequence continues at coordinate 15,243 of CAZIRR010000011.1, forward strand.
TGACATTTTGTTTGCGATACTCATATCTAAGCGAAAGAAAGTAATTTTTTAAAAAAGCTTTGGTTGAGGCATAGATTGCCATATATGGAAGGGGATAATTGCCAGCCAAACTACTAATGGTGATGATATCCAAGTGGCTATCAATATTATGTAAGTCCAAAATATTTTTAGTTATGAATACGGTTGCCAAATTATTGACTTGTATACATCTTTGGAGTGTTTGTACATCTGAGAATTGTGTGCTTCCTTCGCATATAAATCCTGCGTTATTGATGAGCATATTAATAGTGAAGTGTTTGTCTTTTATAAAGGCAATTAGGCCATTTAAATCATCTTGGCAACTAAAATCGCACTTGAAAGTCTGGACATCAATATTGGGATTGGTATCCAAAATTTTGGACTTTAGAGATGCTAGTTTGTCGTTGCTAGTAGAGGTAATAATAATATTTTGATTTTTTTTGATTATCTCAAAAACAAAGGCTTGACCCAACCCTCCAGTAGCACCTGTAATTAAAGTATAAAAATTGTTTTTGTTTTCCATATATGTAGTATAACCCAATTTTATTGAAGAGTAAAGGAAATAGAAAAAAGAACATAAATTATTTATGTTCTTTTTTTATTTTGATAGAGAAAATTTTATCTGTATTTTCCTTTTCTTCTAATCAACAAGAATAGTACAGCTAGGACTACAAATCCAATTACTACACATACGATGACAATTGTTGTAGTTTTGCTTATTGGGTCATTCTTGGTATATTTGTATGAACTAATAAGTGAGCCATCTTCCGATACAATTTTGATATTGTATGTGCCTTTTTGGGTGATAGTAATTGTTTGTACAGCTCTGTCGCTATTGTCAGCAATAGATAGATATTCTTTATCATTTATAAGGATTTTGCATTTGCCTACTTGTGTGAAGATAATGCCTGGGTTGAAACTAAGAGTAATAGTTTCTTTGGTAGAACTTCCATTATTAATAGATGAGATAATAACTGGTTGGTCATTATTAAGCCATACATTAAATGAGAAGTATTGATAATCTTTGAGATTTTGGTTGTAATATTTCAAAGATATTTCGAATATACTATTGCCTTGATTGTTGGCTGTTAGCCAAATAAGACTGCCAGAATTTACATTTTCACCAGTTTCTCCATTCTTGAAAGCTTCAGTCATTTCGGTGCGTTCGTTATTGACTACTTTGTAAATTTTGTCAATTTCAAAGCCTGTGCCTTTGGAAACATTGAAGCTCTTATTTGCAATATCTGTTTTGATAATTACAAATTTGTATGTAGTGGAAATTTCTTGGTCGGCAAGAATGGTGGTTGCGTCCATCTTGACAACATAAGAGCCACTCTCTGTAAATGTAAATTCGCCAGCATCTGTAATGCCTACTTCTTCGCCGTTACGAGTAACTTTAACGCCAATTGTATTGGTATTGTATAGAGTTACACCTGCTAATTCTGATTGAATTTTGATGGTAACATCGTCATTGAATATTTGATTGTCAATAGGGGTGTTGCCATTAACTTCAAATAATATTTGATTAATTAAATATATTTGAAGATTGTTTGCAGAAGATGTATCTTTGCCAAATACTTGAATTCTTCCTGCCAAGTCTCTAACAACAAATTTATGTAAACCAACTTGGGATAGGGTAAATTTAGCTTCGGTTTGTTCGGTAATATTGGTATAACTAATAGTCTCTACCAAATTCCCATTGAAATATCTATCGATATAGATTGTATTTCCGTCTACATATTTGGTGGAATTTGTAGAATCTTTAAATCTAAATGCAACGTAAAGAGTTTTGTCTGGACGTTTGATTACTGCGTTGCTATCGTAAATATTATTGTTTTTGGAATTATTATCAAGAATAGATGATGAAGTATTGGATACAAGAGTACTTACCAAATTGTAGTCGGTGCTATCTAAGAAATAAACTTTTACAAATCTATATGTATAATCTTTATTTTCTTTATTTTTGGAGTAAATTCTAAATTTGGCATATGGAGTATCTCCATCTTTTTTCAATTCGTACAATTGCACAAAGATACTTAAATCAGATTTTACTTGAATGTCCATATATCTGCTAGCATTTCTATTGATTTGGATATTGGATATACTAGAGAAAATATCGTCATCATCTTTGTCAACAAGAATGCTAGGCTCGATAATATCATTAGTTGTAGAATCTTTGAAACTAAAGTAGTCAATAGTTGTATAGTAATTGAATTCTATAAGTGTTCTATTTTCGTCTTCTGTTTCATAATTTTCGCTATTAACTTTTGCCGAAGGGCTAAGTTTGGAAGATACTTTGTTGTCTACATTTAGAACAGAATATATGCCAATTTCGCTTTCGCCTCTAGAGAATGAAATTGCTTCACTCTTATTATTAAGAGAATTGACTACATATGCGGTATATTCACCTGGTTTGGTGATAGCATAAGTATCTGAGTTTGAATATGTTTCTGTCCTAATGACATTATTTTCGGTATAAGTTCTAACCAAATAAATTTTGCTATCAAAACTAATCTGTTTCTCTGGAGCATAACCATTTGTCCAAGCGGTAGTTACTTCGAAGTCTTCGCTTAGATGTAGATGCTCGCTAGTATCTAGAATATTGCCGTTTGCATTTCTAATAATAGGGGATTCGATAGCTGTATATATAGCTAATTTATTGTCATATACCAAATATTCATCACTATTATTTTCTGCACCCCAAGTATAATTATATTGACTAGAGATACTAGCAGGGATAGTTTTAATATGATATTTTGTAAGTTCGGATACACCGGAGAACGAAATTGTTGTAATATTGTCTATCTTGGCAACTTTGATACCATATTGTTTTAGGTCGCTTTCGCTAGCATTAGATGTGCTACTATATACAATGTGAGGATTGGTATCGCTATCTAGATAGATATTTTCTTCAATTTCTCCTACAAATTTGATGTAAATATCGTAGATGCTATTGTCATATACAAAGTTGGCAGACTTTGATGTATAAGTATAGCCATCAGAATAAACTACAGTTTTGTCATTGAAATTAAGAAGTCCGCCAGACTGATTGCTGGTGCCATATTCGTAGAAATAAGTATTGGTACGTTTGAAATTGTCTGTAATAACAAATTTGTAAACGCCTTTATTTAGGTAATATGTTGTGCCTTCTTTTAATTCACTTGCTGTTTTGCTAAATGAATTGCATGAATCATCGGGGTCTTTTGGAGACCACCCGCCTTGGAATATATACGCACTAACTTGCTCGATATATGTGGTACCGTCCATTTTTGGGATAGTCATTGTAAACATATTTGAATTGCTAGTACTTCTACCAAATATAGGCTTTAATACGCTTCCTGCGACATTGTAAGTAAATTCGTAGTCAAATAATTTTGTTTCGGAAATGGTGGATTTGATACCCAATCTATCTACTAGTACCAAATTGATAACATAACCGTGTTCGTTTTGGGCAGAAACAATGTCGTTGTATGCAGATATTTGATCGTTGATAACTTGAATAAACTCTTCTTTGTAGTCTACAAGGGAAACATTCTCATATTTATTTCTAATCACGTTTTGGGAAGTTGTCACATATATAGTTGTATCTTTTGGACTATAGTAAATATTCAAAGTTTCTTTAAGATTGTTTGATGTAATAGTTAAGATTGCTTTGACAAAATAATCGTTTGTAACATATTTGGTTAGATTAAATTCGATACCGCTAATATTTGGAATAGTAGGGTTTGAATTGTAATTAAGTGTACCGATTTTTGTGTCGGCATTTGAATTTTCTTTGTATTCAAATTTAATTTGTGTATTCTGATAATCTGGAAGATATACTGCATAAACTCTATAGTTTTTGGCTTCATCTTGTTCAATAATTTCGTAATATTGACCTACTTCCAAAAATCTCATAATATCGTAAACTTTGATAGTTTTGTCTTCGGTATTATTAGACATAGCACCATATGCTAGATAATAATATGTAGAACTATCAGAAATTTTTGTGCTACTACTAGAATATTTAGTAAGTACAGTAACTCTATTTGAAGAGAATTGAGGATTGCCTGGCAAGTATGTTGCCTCATAATAAGATTTGTAATCGTCAGGAGTTTTGGAGAATTTATAATTAGTAGGGCTAACCTTTCTAATATAAATACCACCGCTACTATCTAGTTCATTTATACTCTCAAATACAAATGAACTATCTTTTCTATAGTCTAGAGCGAAGAAGTAATTTTCCAAATCACTTCTCTCGAAATTAAAGTCTTCGTCTTCTTCGAAATGATAGAATTGTTTGTAACTATTGAATACACTTTCGTAATTTGATGTGTCTGGGGTAGTGGATACTGTATTGTATACATATTTGTCTAGATTCATCAATTTGGTCAAGTTGTATTCTGGCTTGTTTCTATCTATAGTAACTTCGTATGTTGTAGAATGATAAGATATTCTATTTCCATTATTATCTTCTTGGATATAATTGCTCTTATCTCCTACATAATTAATTTGGATATAGTATTTTTCGCTATCGTTATTATCTTTGCTATCTAACAATCTAAAATTGGAATAAGCTGTCTCGTCAGCATTCAAAATTTCGTCTAAGTTATTATCAAATACTACAATTGCATATTTGGTAACTCCGTAGATTTCGTTGGTAAATATAGATGTGCTTTGTCTACTTGCGCTTACTAGTGTAGTAGCGATATTTGTACCATTTACTCTATTGAAAATCAAATTGGAGTCACTTATAGAGCCTTTGTAAATTTTGATATTATTAGGGTCGATTTGTGCTTGAGTATCGTCTTGGGTGATATCAAAAGTAAATATCAAACTTTCGTTATTTGTACTATAAAGTGTAACGTATTTGCCATTGCTACCATTCATTACTTCTGACTTATAATTTAGTGATAGTGGCTCTAATTGTCCACTTTTCAAATATGTCTCAAGTAGAGCATATGTAGTTTGCATATTGCCATTGCTATCGATATATTCTTTGATAGGAATACTATGGCTCGAATTTTGGTCTTCGTCGTAGTTGTGTCTACCATAATATTTGCCATAACTATCTCCAGTTGGAGCATTGTGTTTGATATAGAAAGATATGTCTAATTGATTTGGATTGTAATTGCTATTGACTAGTACTCCATTTTCCCACAATTTGTAACCGCTATTATCTTTTAGATAGATATTATATGCGTTTGAATTGCTATCTTGTAAGTACAAATTGAAACTATTGTCTCTATTGCCAGAAGTGCTATAATTACCTTTTAGATAATTATTAATAGCACTTGTATTGTAAATCTTGGTATCGTCGCTTTCGCTCTCGTTGATAATACTTAAATTTCCTTTGGCTAGTGTCAAATCAATCTTATATAGATTGTTTGAGTAATAAGCATTATTAAATAAGAATGCTGTTACCAATTGTTTTAAATAATTGAATTGCTCGTTTTCAAGTCCAAGAGTATTTGTTAATTCATCTACTTTTGATTGAACATTGTTTGCAAATTTATTGGTAAATGCAGTGAAATTATATTTGTCCGCAGTTACATTGAATTGAACTAATATTTTGTTTGTTGTAAACAAATTGGAAATATTATTGTATGTACTGCTATATGTTGCACTTATATCTTTTTCTGATTGAGAATTCATTAGGTCATTGGAATCAAAATATTTCTTCAAGTCTTCATCAGAATAATCGCTACCTAAAACAAATCCCATATCTTGTTTGCTTGTATATAGTTGTTCGCTTATAGAATTTAGGGTAGTGACATTGATAATGCCTGTTCTATCGATATAGTAAACATAATAAACTATTCTAGTATCTAGTCCCAAATCTATATTTTCATTGGTATACATACGTTTGAAAATGTATAAACCTTCTTGAGTGACAGTATTTGATTTGCCTGTAGTATCTGGTGTAGGATTGATAATATTGGTGAATATTCTTGTTTCGTCTCCACTAGATATGTTGTAGGCTGATTTATTTACGTCATAAATATGTTGAGGATTGCCCTGACTATCTGGCTCGCCTGCCACTCCTTGAATATCATATGGATAAGAGTGTTTAGCAGGGGTATTGCCATCTTCGTTGGTAAGCTCTATATAATAAGTTAGATATTCGGAATAATTTGTTTTGCTTCTATATGTTAATTGCAAATAAGTTTGTTTGTCATTAATTGTGATACCAGAAGGGGCATTATCTTTGTTTAATAATGCTACGCTAATTAGAGTATAATTTGCATATAAATCTTCGTACATATCATCATTTAATTGATAGAATTGATATGTAAGAGTGTAATCTGGAATTTTGTCTTTATCGGTAGATTCTAGAGAACTCATATACAATTTGGATAGAGAATAACTTCCTTCTTCGCCAGTAATTGCTGTAGCTTTTTGTGGATTGTCGGGAGTTTTGGTATCAAATATACCATATGCAAATGTTTGAGTTTTGTCTAGAGTCATCCAAACATAGCCTTCGACTTTGTTTCTTTGACCATCGTATATTTGATAAGTAAATTCGCCTTTGCCTACAGTTCCATAATAATTTGTAGTAGATTGGTCAGCTGTGGCTGATACAAATCTATTGAATGATTGCAAATCAGAATTAATAGCAGTAGTGTAAGAATAGACACTTATATCTATTTTAGTTGGTGAATAATAACTTCCGATATTAATATTTTGCTCAGTTTGACTATCGGTAATTGGGTCGGCAGGGAAGAAATAGAAATTATCTGGAATACTATCATTTTCAAAAGTCAAAGATGTGGTGCTACCCGTAGTATTTAAAGTAGAAGAAGATACATCTTTGATAGTTACTGCGGTGATAGGAAGCAACATATAATAATCGTTTTCAATTTTTTGGATAGATGTTTTATTGAAAGTCTGACTACTTGCAGAATTAATATATGTTAGGACTTCTTCTAAATTATTTGAAATATTGGTTGATTTATTGTAATTATTAAGACTATTGTTACTATCAAATGCAAAATCTTCTGGAGTTTCAATTTTGATTGCTTTGTAGTCTCCCCAAGTAAGAACGGTGGTATCATTGATGATATTATTCTCATTTGGCTCTGGGGATAGGGCAAATCGTGGAGTAGTGGTATCATAGAATACTACATATCTACATTCGTTACCGGCTTCGTCAACCATTTTGAATAAGTAAATACAACTACTATTTGATGTAAAGTAATTGGCATTTAATATAGTTTCGTCAGTATTGTAATTGTAGATATATTGATTTGGATAACTGAAATCCTCAATGTTGGAGCCATTGACTTTAAATGTAGTTGTTATGGCTTGTTCGTTGTTGTTAACATCAAGAATTTGGTCGTATTCTGATGTGGAAATCAAATCAATCCTATACCAATATGTAGAGATTTTAGCTTTACTTTGTTTTGGATTGTATCTATAAGTAAAATCGTAATTAATAATTTGTTTGCCAGCGGTGTAGTATTGGTTGTCGTAATTGACGGAGTAAGTTCCATTTGCATTTTGAATAGCAGGAAGGACTTGCATTCCGTCTATATTTTGTTTGTCTATTACGAATTCTTCGGTGCTAGTAGATGCTCCTCTAGAACTATAGTGAAGGGTAACTTTGTAATTACCATTGCTTGGATTCAAACTATCGCTAGTAATGTAGACATAATACTTTTTGTCATACAAATTTACTTTTTGGAACGAAGTTGTTCCAGACACATAACTTTGACCATATTCGCTAGATATAGAGCCTTGTTTGTACGTAGCCTTGAATTGACTCTCATTTGAGTAAGATAGTCTCTCTATATCTATATACACATCATTTTGGAAGAATGTAGGGATATCCCAAGATATCTGGATATTTTTATTTGTGTATTTACCACTTAAATTGGTAATATATTCTTCTGTGTCTCCATCGTTATCGATATCTAAAGTGTCTTGAACTTTAATTTCCATCTTAGGAGATTGATTGTCAATAATGAATGAGAATACTTGATAGAATACAGTATTATTATAATTGTAATCAGAATCTAGAGATTTGAAATTGTCGTATTTATATAGAACTACAATTTCGTACAATCCATCTTGTGAACAATATGTATCTTTTGTATATAGTGCAGGCTCGCAATCGCCATAATTGATATATTCGTTTTCTATTTTGTAATTGGAATATCTATAAATGTAGCTTTGAGATACTTTGCCATTATATAGTAGTGAACTTAAATTTTTCCAAAATATCGGTGTGATGTCGGTAACGATAATATCGTTTACATTTAAGCCTCTATATATTGCAACATTTGTAAGTCCAGTTTTTCCGCCATCTGACATATTATTTAGGTCGGTATTGATATTGAAACCGGTATTGCTATAGAAACCTTTGTTGCTTTCTACATATTTAGTTATATCTGCGGTGTAATTGGTTTTTTGTCTACTATCAATTTGTCTGAATTTATATTTGCCATTATTTGATGTGGTATTGGTTGCATTTGGATTGTCTTTGTTAAAGTATGTCATAGAGCCAAAGATGTGTAATTGGTCTTGACTTGCATTAGTTGATATAGAAGAATAGTCTTGTAGGGAATAAACAGTATTTTCTTCTAGATGTTTAAACAAATTAATGATATTTGACCAGTATGTTGTAATCGTTTCATTACTATTGTTGCTAATTAATGTACTAGATAATTGTTTGTCTGTTTGAGATTGGTCATAGTTTAAATTGATTGTATTATCTGTTTTGTCTTCATAATTGATAATGTAATTCTCAGATTGTTTAGTAGCCACATATTTTGTCTGATCAGTAGAACTAGCCAAAGTGCCAATTTTGTATGTAATGATTAGATAGAATTGACCAGTGCTATCTGTATTGACTGCATAACTAGCATCAACTTGAGCATTACCAAGGCTTGCTGTTCTGGAATTTGTCGATCCTACATTTACAGAGACATCTCCTCCGTCATTAAAGGATATCTTGTTTGCATTAGGGGTGTAGGTGTATTCAATGCCGTTTAGGGTAACTTTGTTTTCTGTGCTTAAGTATCCCCAAACGTTTATAGTTAAATCTTGAGTTTTTGTACTAGATGTGGCAGAAGTGTATTTAGTATAGACTTGAGAGAAATCTTGGATATTTAGAGTATTGGTACTATTGCTTGAATTATTGATAATAGTATCTTTTTGGGTGGTTGTCTCATTGTAAACAATACAATTGTAATTGTAATCAAAAGTATATACGCCTAGGTCGTCAAATGTTAAATCATATTCAAAAGACGGTGTTGTATCTAATTTGTCTAGATAGTTTAATTTATTTAATAATTTAGCATTGTGAGTAGTGCTATCTAGTGAATTATTAATTTTTAAATTGGTAACGATACTACCATTGATATCATAAATTTCTGCTAGTGATGTGTAAGTAGTATTGTCTGTAGAATATGAATAATTGTGAATAGTTACATCTAAATCCCCAGTAGTTGTAAATGTTTGAGTAGTGCTATCGTACTTTTTGGTTTCGCTAATGTTTCGGATATATTCGCTTGTTGCATTGTCAAGGTCGTAATTATTCGCTACACTCAATTGTCTTTTTTCGTAGTCGTAAGTATAGTATTTAATTATGGAATATGTATTTGTATTGCCAGAAGTTGATGACGACAAAATTTGTGTTGTTTTGTATTCGAAATCAAGTTTTTCATTGTCAACTAATTGAAGTATCTCTTTATATGTAGTAGGGATATTAATTGTGTTTTTTGCATTATTGGCTAGGTATAAATATTCCACCATTGTCTTGTCTTCGTTATAATATCCTAGGATAACTACTTGTTTTTTGTTATTGGAATTATTATCTACAAAAGTCAAGATACCCATTGGATAATTTTTGCCATTAAGAGTATAAGTTTTTAGAGTAAAGTTCGATGTAATAGTTTCGCTTATCTCTCTATTCTCTCTAGTATAACTTAAATTGAATTTGGAAGGGTCGTAAGTTAGAGTAGGATAGTCGTTTGTGAAATTATAAAAATATTGACTAGCGTTATTTAAACTCATTGCTCCAAGTTCGGCATTTGTAATGGTGGGGATAGTGTCGTAATTAGCACTATCTAGTAGGTAGAATGAATAAACAAATTCTTCTGTGTTTTTTTCGTCATATATTAATTCACCATTGGCATCAAAATCATATTTTATGAATCTAAAAGTAATTTCGTATTTGCCTTGTTGGTCTTCTATGGCATAAAAATTTGAGCTATCGCCAGAGTCATCTTTGTATGCATATAGATTGTTTAAGTCGAAATATTGATACCAGTAACGAGAAGGGAATGATGGGTTGCTAGTATCTGCACCCTTTAGATAAACCGTTTTTGTTTCGTTTAAAATAAGTTTGTGTTGCTGGCCATTTGCATATAGATAACCTTGAACACTTAACGTGAAAAGTGGGGTGGTATGTTCTTGTTCGTCAATATATGGAGTACCAAATGAAAGATAGAAGTTTTCTACACTAAAAGGTTTGGTGCTATCGGAATAATTCTTTGCATAACTATTGTAATTATTTAGCAAAACAAAATCATTCTCGTCAGCTTCATCATAGAAAACGTCTTCAATACTGCCAGTAATGGTATTTTTGTACGAAGTGACATTGGTAGGAATAAACATTTCATTATTAGTATCGGCTAGGGAAATTTTGCTACTATACTTCTCATACAAAGTCAATGTTTGATTGCCTAAACCTACATTTACATTGCCAAGGTTGGTACTATAATTCTTTAGAGTATTACTACCATCTGTTTTGGAATATAATGTGGTGTCATTGCTATCCAAAAAATATTTGTACTGATATGTATAGAAGTCGGTATCGTTATAGCCGGACAACTTGACTTTTTCGTAATTTTCTGCAGTCCTAATTTTTGTCTTGGCGGATACGAAAGATATGTTGTAATTCTCAATATCTTCTTTGGTAAGTGCTTTGATACTTACTTTAACAGGCACCAAAAAACATATGCCCAAGAAAATGCATACCAAAGCCAAGCCAACACCTGCAATTAATCCACTTAAAATTTTGTTCCAATTGAATTTTTTACTTTCCATTAGTTTTCTCCATTCTTCCATTTTAGTAGTAAAAATAATTAATAGTATTTAGATTTTGTAATTAGCATAATTAAACATAATTACAAATTTCTACTAAATAATTTTACCACAATCGACAAAATCTAACAAACAATTTTACCATATATTTATATATAATTTAAATTATATTATATTTTGTATTATTCATAAAAAGATATTCACTTTTTGGACAGGTAAGAGTTAGTGCTAAATGGTAGTCCCAAGGGGAACGTCTATGCAACGAAGTTGTATATCTCGGGTGGATTGCGAAGCAAGACGAGGTTGCGAGTACCCAAGAGGTAACAGGGGTAATGCTTGGCAAAGCATAGTATATTGCGAAAAGCAATATACCGATTCCCATTGGGGGAATAAAAAAAGCACCAAAGGTAGGTGCTAAATGGTAGTCCCAAGGGGAAT
>CAZIRR010000012.1:0-25733 GCA_964541825.1 uncultured Christensenella sp.
AGGGTTTTGCAGACCCGGGCCTTACCACTTGGCTAAGGTGCCATCAAATTCAGACAATGATATTTTAGCATACAAGTTCAAATTAGTAAAGTGTTTAAGTAAATTTTTTTTATTAAAAATATATTTTTTTGGATTTTCTAAAAAATACATTTGTTAATATATATGATTATTTGCCCAAAATGTTTAATATATGTTTACATAATTGCAAAAAATATTTTTTTTTGATATACTACCTAAGTAGTAAATAAATATAGGTGAAAATATATGGACGAAAGAAAAGATTATTTAACTTGGGACGAATACTTTATGGCAATTGCAATGCTTTCTGCAAAAAGAAGCAAAGACCCTAATACTCAAGTAGGGGCTTGTATAGTATCCAAAGATAATAGAATTTTGTGCTGTGGATATAATGGCGCTCCAAATGGGTTTGATGATGTTGATTTCCCTTGGAAGAGAGAGGGGAATCCGCTTAATACCAAATACTTCTACGTTTGTCACGCGGAATTGAATGCCATACTTAATTTTAGAGGCTCTAGGAAAGACTTGGAAGACTCCAAAATATACGTTGATTTGTTCCCTTGTAATGAATGTGCAAAGGCAATTATTCAGTCTGGGATAAAGCAAGTTATCTATAATTCCGATAAATATTGTGGGTCAGAGAGCAATATTGCTTCCAAAAAATTATTTGATGAATGTGGTGTAACTTATACCAAATTCGAAGTTAAAGATAAAAACATATCAATAGATTTGTAAATATTCAAAAAAACTTATAATTATTCATATTGCATTTGCAATAATTAATTATAAGTTTTTTATTTTTATTGAATTTGTATAGGAATATAGTCTAATTTGCTATTTATCACAAAATCAGATATGTCTTTGTATACCTCATCTTTATTCATTTCATTGATTAATTCGTGTCGTGCATTGGAGTATGTTTTGAGATAAACTTTCTTCTGTGCTTTGCCATAAGTAAAGAATAATTTAACTATTCCATCTTTGCCACTTACAGGGTCGTCTGCCCCGGATATCAAAAGTATTGGGAGATAGTAGGGAATATTTTTCAGATTTTTATAATTATTGCGAGCATTTTTGAAGAAAGACCAATAGAAATTATTGGGGAATACTTGTCCGCATAATTCGTCATTTTTATATCTCTCCCAATTACTATCATCTCTTGAAAGCCAATTGCCATTTTTGAATTTTTTGCCGTATTTTTTTATGGACATTTTTTCAATTAGTGTAGCTTTAGCCTTTTTACCTTTGAAAAATCTGCAAATTTTGGCAACATTATATCCTGTGCGAAAAGATAGTGAATTGGTATATGTTGAGCCACAAATAATTATATTCTTTATTTTGAAGCTATTTTCTATCATATATCTTTGGGCAATCATTGAGCCAAAACTATGTCCAAATATTGTTATAGGTAAATTAAATTTTTTCTTCAAGTAATCGGTAATTATTATTTGGTCTTGTACAATTTCCATAAATATATCGCCATCAGAGTAGCCAAAAGGAAGATTGTTCATAAGTGCAGTTTGACCGTGACCTCTTAGGTCGCTGGCGAAAACTATTATTCCTTGCTCATTTAAATATTTGGCAAAGTTGCCATATCTTTTGGCGTGTTCTTGCATTCCGTGAATTATTTGGACTACACAAGTAGGGTTTTCCACATTATCCCATAAATATCCTGCTAACTCAAAGTTTTTGTAGCCCTTTATTTTTATTGATTTCATTTAATATCTCCAAGTGTTTTTCTTATAGCATTGTGCCAATTATCTATTAGTTGATGTCTTATATTTTGATTAATTTTATTTGTGTATATCTTGCCTGGGACAATCAATTTCTTTATCTCAGAGATATTTTTGAAGTATCCCAAAGACAAAGCGGTCATATATATTGTACCTAGTGCAGTGCATTCAGAAGAACTGGCTTTGATAACTTTTTTTGATAATATATCTGATTGGAATTGCATCAAAAATTCATTTCTGCTCACCCCGCCATCTACTCTTAATTCTTTTATATTTGAGCCTTCTTCCTCTTGCATACATTTGATAATATCATAAGTATTATAAGCCATACTTTCTAATCCTGCTCGAATAATGTGATTTTTATTTGTATTTCTTGTTAGTCCCACTATAGAGCCTTTTGCATTTCCGCACCAATAAGGCGCACCCATTCCTGTAAATGCTGGTACAAAATATACGCCAGCAGTATCTTTTAGAGTGTTGCTTATATCGCTAGAAGCTTTATTGCTCTCCAAAATTTGTAAATCGTCTATTAACCAATTTACAACAGTTCCTGCATTAAAAATACTTCCTTCCAATGCGTATGTTGTTTTGTTATTAATAGTCCAAGCAATAGTGGTGAGCATCTTTTTGTTATGGATAGGGGTATTTCCTGTGTTGCTTAAAATAAATGCACCAGTACCATAAGTCGCTTTTGCTAATCCTTTTTCAAAACAACCTTGTCCAAACAAAGAAGATTGCTGGTCTCCTAGAATAGAGCCTATTGGAATATCTCCTAGTTTGGTATGTGCCATACCCAAGATTTGACCATTTGATACAACATTTGGCAGAATTTTAATAGGAATATTAAATTTCTTAAGTAATTTATCGTCCCATTGTAATGTGTTTATATTGAATAACATTGTTCTGCTAGCATTGCTTGTATCTGTAATATATTTTTCGCCATTGGTCAATTTGTATGCAATGAAACTATCTATAGTGCCAATGCACAAATTATCTTCATCAAGTAATTTTCTTACTTTTTCATTATTCTCTAGTAGCCATTTAATCTTTGTGGCAGAAAAATAAGCATCAACAATAAGACCAGTTGACTTTTTAATGTATTTTTTTAGTCCTCTTTTTAAACTGTCGCAGTATGTACTAGTTCTTCTGCATTGCCATACTATAGAAGGGCAAATACTTTCACCAGTTTTTTTGTTCCAGGCAACTACGCTTTCTCTTTGATTTGTAATCCCAATTCCAATTATATCTTCATATTTGATTTTTGCATCTTTTATGGCAGTATACATAGTCTTTTCTAAGGCTTGCCATATTTCATTGGCATTATGTTCTACCCACGTAGGTTTAGGGAAATATTGTTTAAACTTTTCGTTGACAATATTAACTATTTTATTCGTTTTGATATCATAAATCAATGTCCTTGCACTGGTAGTACCTTCGTCTAGACCAATAATGTATCTTTTCATAAATTACTCCATTGTTGTTTTTTAAAAATCAATAATAAATTGACATTATTTAAAATTTTATGTCTTTTTTAAATTTTATCATTACTTTTGAAATTATGCAATTTAATTGATAATATTTGACATAATAAAACAAAATATGTAACATAAAAATAATACAAATAATGTAATATGTATTACTTTAAGCGGATAGATGAATTACTCGATTTATTAAAATAACCAACAAATATTAATGATGGTACTAGAAGTGTGGAGGAGTGTATGATTTATGATGTTGCAATAATTGGTGGAGGGGTTGTAGGCTGTGCAATTGCAAATAAACTTACTAGGCTTAATCAAAAAATTGTAATTATAGAGAAAAATAGTGATGTTGCCACCGAGACAAGCAAGGCTAATAGCGGAATAATCCACACAGGGTTTGATGCTACTCCGGGGTCAAAGAAAGCAGTACTTAATGTTCGCGGTGCAAAACTTATGCCTCAACTTTGTCGTGAACTTGATGTCGATTTGCAAGTAAATGGTGCATTGGTCATTGGTGATGATATTGCCAAAGTGCAAGAATTGTTTGATAGAGGTTTGAAAAATGGCGTTCAAGATTTGGAAATTTTGAATAGAGAACAATTAATCAAACTTTTGCCAAATATTACAGACAATATTTCTTGTGGATTGTTTGCCAAAAATTCTGCAATTATTTCGCCATACAAGTTTACAATCGCCCTAGCTGAAGAAAGTGTTCTTAATGGTGCGGATATAGTTTTTAATTTTATGACCAAAACTTTCAAAAAAAATGAAGATTATTATATCTTAAACAACGGTAAACAAGAAATTTGTGCAAAAAAGATAGTCCTTGCGTGTGGTGGTGAACACAATGAAATTGCCCAAATATTAAATAGTACCACTTATGATATTAAATATCGCAGAGGGGAGTATTTTTTACTAGACAAAAAGGCTATTGATTTGAAGTATACAGTATTTCCTCTTCCTTCCAAAGATAGCAAAGGCATTTTGGTTTCTCCCACTATTCATAATAATATTATAGTAGGACCAACAAGTTTATTGACAGATAATAATGACACAATTATTTCACAAGAAGGCCTAGAAGAAATAAAAAATAATGCTCAAGGAATGCTAAATAACGTCAATCTTAAGAAAAATATTAGAGTTTTTTCTGGTGTTAGGACATTTGTTGGCAAAGATTTCGTTATCGAACTTGACCCTAAAAATAGCGATATTATTAATGTTACAGGTATTTGTTCTCCAGGTCTTACAAGTAGTCCTGCTATAGCAGAAGAAGTGGCTAAATTATTGGGATTAGATAATATTAAAGAAAAGAAAATGATTAGGCGACACGAATTCCCAAAGATAGCAGAATTAAATCATAATCAATTAGATAAATTAATCAAAGATAACCCGAATTTTGGCAAGATTGTTTGTAGATGTGAAATGATAAGCTTGGCAGAAATTCAGAATGCTATCCATTCTCCTCTAAAGCCTATTTCTTTAGATGGGATTAAGAGACGTACTCGTGCAGGAATGGGGAGATGCCAAGGAGGATTTTGCTTTATGAAAGTTATGGAGATTATTGCCAAAGAGAGAAATATGCCTATAGACGAAGTTATAAAAGAAAATCAAGATAGCAGAATTATAGTGGGGAATATTAAATAATGAAGAATTATGATGTTGTAATAATTGGTGGCGGTCCTGCAGGAATGGGTGCAGGAATTGAGAGTGATAGAGTCGGAGCAAAGACATTAATTATAGAGAGAGAAAATTGCTTGGGTGGAATACTTAATCAATGTATTCACAATGGTTTTGGACTGCATTACTTTCAAGAAGAATTGACAGGTCCAGAATATGCTTACAAATTTGAACAATTATTAGAAAAAACAAATGTTGATATATTGCTCAATACTTTTGTAACTAAAATAGATGGCAAGAAAATATATATTGTTAATGAACAAGGTGCAGATATAATTGAAGCAAAAGCTATAGTTCTTGCGATGGGGTGTAGAGAAAAAACGGCTGGAAATATTCTCTTAAAAGGTACAAGACCAGCAGGGGTTATGACGGCTGGACAGGTACAAAAACTTGTAAATTTTCACGGTAAATTACCGGGCAAAAAAGTTGTTATTTTGGGCAGTGGAGATATAGGCCTAATTATGGCTAGGCGTTTAACTTTGGCAGGTGCAAAAGTTGAAATGGTTTTGGAGATTATGCCTACTTCAAGCGGTTTGCCTAGGAATATTCGACAATGTTTAGAAGACTTTGATATTCCGATTTTTTATCGTACGACAATTACTGAAGTTATAGGTAAAGACAGAGTGACAGGCATTAAGTATTCACAAGTTGATAATAATCTCAATTGTATTGGTGAAGAAAAATTTATAGAATGCGATTTGGTACTATTATCTGTAGGTTTAACTCCAGAAAATGATTTGGTGTCATATCTGCCTATTAATCCTATGACAAATGGATTTGTTGTGAATGAATATATGGAATGTGCCGAGGGTGTATTTGCGTGTGGTAATGTACTTCAAGTCCACGATTTGGTAGATAACGTTACTTGTGAGAGTATGCTTGCGGGCAAGAATGCCGGTCTCTATGCTTTAGGAAAAATGGTGAAAGGTATAGAACACAAAATATTTGCAGGCTCACGTGTAAGATATACCGTTCCTAGCACTTACTTTGAAGGCGGTGAAGATGTAGAAGTTTTCTTTAGAACTACCGAAAAAGTGAAAAATGCAAATATAGTGGTCTCTAGTAATGGTGTAGAAATATTCAAAAAATTTGCTTTGGCACTTAATCCTGGTGAAATGACAAGTATAAAAATAAAAAAAGATATACTAAAATCTGATATATCGATATCTATTGAGGAGAAAAAATGAATTTAGTTTGTATTAAATGTCCACGTGGTTGTGAGATAGTAATTGATGGCAAAAGTATTTCTGGCAATGCTTGCCCCAAGGGTGAAGAATATGCAAAAGAAGAATTGATTAGCCCCCATAGAATTGTTACTTATTTAGTTAAATCGAAAGATACAGTAATTCCTGTCAAGACCGATAAAGAAGTACCTAAGTCAAAAATTTTTGATGTAGTTGAAGAAATATCAAAATTAAATATTGATAATGCAAATATTGGTGATATTGTCATAGAAAATGTCCTAGGTTTAGGTGTAAATGTTGTTGTTACAGGCAAAAAGTACATAAATTAAATTAAATTTAAAATGATTTTTTCTAGATATTTGCAAAAAAATTAAAATAAATCAACCCCTTTTGCATATAATAGCATAAAGGGGTTTTTATGTGGGAAATAACATTGTATGGAAAGCCGAGCGATATTTTGCTTTTTTTGGAACTTAAAAACAAAATTAAATTACTTATGAATAAAAATGCATTGGTTGTCATTACATTTGAAAGAGATTTAGTTTGCAGTATAGGTGTAGTCAAAAATAACAAATTGAAAAGAGTACAAAAATTAATTTATCAAACAATCATAAAGATTGCCAAATTGGAATATCTTAAAGAAAATCTAAATATCTTTTCTAGTGACAAAAGCTTAAATTCTTATTTCGTATCAAGTATAATTAATGCAAGCCTATATAGCGAAGTAAAGTATGCAATGCAGGTAACTCGTCTTACCTCAAATGTACATATCCGTCAATTTGTGCAATTTAGATTGCACAATATATTTGATTTGTGGCAAAATGAAGTCGATTATTACAATTTCCATTTCTCTTCTAATAGTGAGGAAGATTACCTTGGATTTCTCAAATTTTTAATGCTTAATATACATACCAAGTCAGATATAGTTTTTTTGGAAGAAATTAATTCTGAATTATGTTTGTTGGATAAACATAGAAATAAAATGAAAAAATTTCAAATGGGTGATGAGATAGGAATAATTGCAAATTTGATAATGTATGCTCCCAAAAAATTAATAATTAGCAGTATTAATTCTCTTAGTCGCAAAGTGACAAATATCATCTCGTATATATTTGAGGATAGGGTAAGTATGCTTTTATAAATATTCAATTTTATTTATATTAATACATATTTTAGTATGGTAAAATTTTTACATTTATTTAACTATATGCTATAAAATTTGCTCGTTAAACCAAACAGTATAAAAAATTGCATTAAAAGTGAAATTTATGCTTGACATTATATGCTTTTGGATATAAAATTTAAATAACATTTTGAGAAAAGACAAGTAGCAGATTGCTCAATAGATACAGAGAATGTAGAATGGTGAGAACTACATATTATAGCAATTTTGTGAAACCACTTTTTGAGTGTAGCAGTAGCCAAACTGTGTAATTTGGCAGTAAAGTGGGTTTATATTAAACCAAATAAGGTGGAACCACGGGTTTTTAGAAATTCTCGTCCTTATGTGTATAGAATATTGTGCGTATTAGGACGATTTTCATATTGATTTTGAGATTGTAGATATTATTATCCTTGATATGCACGATTGCGTACAAGGATATTTTTTATTAATTAGGAGAAAATTTATGAGCGAAAAAGATGAAAAACAAGTAATGTATAGACACAGTATGAGTCATATACTAGCCAAGGCTATCAAAGAATTGTTTGGCAAAGATAATGTAAAATTGGCAATTGGTCCTGCTATTGATAATGGTTTCTATTATGATTTTGATATAAATAGGTCATTAAGCGATAGCGATTTTCAAGCAATTGAAGACAAAATGAAAGAAATTATAGAAAGAAACGAAGATTTCAGAAGAGAAGAAGTTAGTAGAGAACAAGCTCTTAAACTATTTGCAAATGAGCCATACAAAGTAGAACTTATCAATGATTTGCCAGAGAATGAGACAATTTCTATATATTATACTGGCGAAGATTTTGTAGATTTGTGTAGAGGCCCTCACGTAGAAAATTCCAAGTTCTTGCGTGGATTTGCTTACAAAATTCATAGAGTTAGTGGTGCTTATTGGAAAGGCTCCGAAAAAAATAAGATGCTTCAGAGAGTATATGTATATGGATTTTTAGACAAAGCAGATCTAAAGGCATACATTCATCAAATGGAAGAAGCTCTAAAAAGAGACCATCGTAAACTAGGCAAGGAATTGCAATTGTTCTTCATAAGCGATTACAGCAAAGGTATGCCTACATATATGCCAAAAGGCTTAACTTTGAAAAATCAACTTATTGAGTATTGGAGAGAAATACACCGCAAGGCTGGTTATATAGAGATAGAGACTCCTATGGCAATGAATAGAAAACTTTGGGAGACTTCTGGACACTGGGACCATTACAAAGATAATATGTATACTTTCAATTGTGAAGATGAGACATTTGCTATCAAGCCTATGAATTGTCCGGGCGGAATGCTTTACTATATGCAAAATCTACATTCTTACAAAGAATTTCCTCTAAGAGTAGGCGAATTGGGCAAAGTTCATCGTCACGAAGCAAGTGGAACACTTAGTGGATTGCTTAGAGTTAGATGTTTTACCCAAGATGACGCACATATCTTTATGCTTCCTACTCAAATAGAAGAAGAAGTTAAAAATGTAATGAAATTGGTTGATGAAGTGTATTCTACTTTTGGTCTTACTTATTCAGTTGAACTATCTACAATGCCAGAGAGCCATATTGGCGAAATTTCAGAATGGGAAATGGCTGAAAAAGCTTTGGCAAATGCTCTAATTCATATGGGATTGGAATACAAAATTAACGAGGGTGATGGCGCTTTTTATGGTCCAAAGATAGATATTCACGTTAAAGATTGTATTGGTAGAGAATGGCAATGTGGTACTATCCAATTGGATATGCAACTTCCTAAGAGATTTAATTTAACATATATTGACGAACACGGAGAAGAAAAAGAGCCTATTATGATTCACCGCGTAATATATGGGTCTATAGAGAGAATGATGTCTATACTTATAGAAAATTTTGCAGGAGCTTTTCCTACTTGGCTTGCTCCTGTGCAAGTTAAAATCTTGAATATTGCTGATGCACATCTAGATTATGCAAAATCTGTCAAAGAAAAATTGGAAGATATGGGCATTAGAGTAGAATTAGATGATAGGAACGAAAAAATCGGTAAGAAAATTCGTGAAGCACAACTTGAAAAAGTTCCTTATTCATTAATAGTGGGTGATCAAGAAATGAATTCTAATTCGGTATCAGTTAGAAAGAGAAGTGTTGGCGACCAAGGCTCTATTTCTCTTGATGAATTTATCAAAAATGTTTTATTAGAAATCAAAACTAAAGCTATGAACTAATAAGAAAATAAAGTTTGAGTGAAATATCTCAAACTTTTTTTATGGAAACATATTACAGAACTATACTCTGATTTGTTTAATATAATTTAATATACTAACAAAAAATTATATTTAAGAATTGATTTATAAATTATATAATAATTATTATATATACAATAATTTAAAATAGAAAATTCGATGAAAATTTATTTTTTTGTAATTGATTTTAGTTGTGAAAAAAAACTTTTGTATGTATAATCAAAAGAGTATAAAAAGGCAGGGTGCATATGCTATCAACTATTAAAAGTTATGGTTTGAACGGAATAAACGGTTATCTGGTTAAATGCGAAATTGATATCAATCAAGGTCTGCCAGGATATGATATAGTCGGGCTTGTCGGAACTTCTATCAAAGAAAGTAAAGAAAGAGTTAAGTCTGCTATCAAAAATTCTGTTCTAAAGTATCCTGTAATCAAAATAACAGTCAATCTTGCACCCGCCGATACCAAAAAAGAAGGACCAGTTTACGATTTGCCTATCGCTCTTGGTATTTTAAAAGCTTCTGACCAAATTAAATCAGACAAAATCAATGAATTTATAATACTAGGCGAATTAGGCCTAGATGGCGGAGTTCGCAAAATTAATGGAGTTCTTCCTATTCTTATTTCTGCTAGATTAGATGGATATAAAAAAGTAATTATTCCCAAAGATAATTGCACAGAAGCTAGTTTTATAGAAGGAATGGAAATCTATGGCGTAGAAAACCTAAAACAAGCACTAGATTTCTTAAATGGTGACATAGATATTTCTCCTACACAACATAGTGATTTTGAAGATATAATTAACAAAAAGAAAAAGTCCCTGGACTTTAAATATGTCAAAGGTCAAGCTCAAGCAAAGAGAGCTTTGGAAATAGCTGCTGCCGGCGGTCACAACGTTTTGATGATAGGCCCACCAGGAAGTGGCAAAACAATGCTTGCTAAATGTTTCCCAAGTATTTTGCCAGAACTTACTTTTGAAGAAGCATTGGAAGTAACCAAAATCCATAGTATAGCAGGTGTGCTAGATAGCAAAGAAGGGATAGTTGTTACTCGTCCTATTCGTTCACCACATCATACGTCAACTATGCTAGCTCTTACTGGCGGTGGGAGCAAGGCAAAACCGGGAGAAATAAGTCTTGCTCATACAGGTGTATTATTCTTAGATGAGATGCCTGAATACAATAGAAATAGCCTAGAAACTTTGCGTCAACCTCTAGAAGATGGAGTTATTACTATATCTAGAGTAGATACAACTGTAGAGTATCCTGCAAATTTTACATTGATAGCTAGTATGAATCCTTGCCCTTGTGGCAACTATGGGTCAAAAGATAAAGAATGCAAATGTTCACCACAAGCTATCAGAAAATATCTAAATAGACTATCTGGTCCACTAATGGATAGGATAGATATGCATATTGAGGTTGACAGCGTTTCTTATGACGAACTTAGGTCAGAAGAATTAGAAGAGCCTAGTGCAGACATTAAGAGTAGAGTAGACAAGGCAAGAGATATCCAATTGAATAGATATAGAAATAGTGGCACTTTTTCCAATGCAAAAATGAATGACCAAATGGTCAAGAAATATTGCAAAATAAGTGATACTAGTGATGCTATGCTTAGATATGCTTTTGAAAAATTAAATCTAAGTGCTAGAGCGTATAGTAGAATTTTGAAAGTGGCTAGGACAATTGCAGATTTGGAAGGAAGCGAACAAATAAAAGACGAACACTTGATAGAGGCAGTATCTTATAGGTCTTTAGATAGTAAATATTGGGGTTAATATGTATAGTTTTGAAGAAAAAGTAGTTATGTGGCTTACCACGTTTGATTTTATGACATACAAAAAAGCAAGAGAAGTTATAGATAATTTCGATAACCTTGAAGACTTATTTACCAATCTTAATAATTATCAAAATAAATTAGCCAAAATTTTTGATACAAATGAAATAAGTGAATTAAAATCTAATAATAATTTTGTATATATAGATAGATGTATAGAAAATTATGAAAAATTGGGAATAATAGTGGTTACTTGTGTAAGTAGTTCTTATCCTAATTTACTAAAAGAAACAGGAGCTTTTCCAATTCTTCTATATTGCAAAGGTGATGTAAGTCTGCTTAAAACCGAATGTCTGGGAGTTGTCGGGTCTAGGAGAGCTACCAAATATGGACAAGCTATTGGCGGTAAAGTTGTCAAAGATGTAGCTTCCAATAAGATTACTATTGTAAGTGGTCTTGCAGAAGGTGCTGACACTATTGCTCACAAGAGTTGTCTAGAAGTCGGTGGCAAGACAATTGCAGTTTTGGGCGGTGGGCTTCTAAATATTTTTCCAAATTGCAATATCCCACTTGCTGAGGATATAGTCGAAAAAGGCGGATTAATTGTGTCTGAGTACAAACCTAATGAGCCACCGCTTACATTTCATTTCCCAGTTAGGAATAGAATTATTGCTGGTCTTAGTAAAGCAATTTTTATTATTGAGGCTACCGAAAAGAGTGGCAGTATGCACACCAAGAATTTTGCTTTGGATTATAATAGAGAAGTATTTGCACTTCCTGCCAGAATTAATGATATTTATTCAGTAGGTTGCAATAAGATTATACAAAATGGTCAAGCAAGAATGTTGCTTAGTTCTAGTGAAATTATTGATTTTTATGGCAAAACTTTACAAAAAGATAGCAAAAGCCGTGTACTAGAATTATCTTTTGATGAGCAAAAAATTTACGATGTTTTGCTTGGTCAAGAATTAAGTTTCGATGATTTGCAGAAATCTACACAATTAGAAACCAAAGTTTTGTCTACAATGCTTATGAGAATGGAAATCAAAGGGATTGTAGAAAAACACCCTGGCAATTATTATGTGGTCAAAGACCAATAATTTTTTCAATCTGAATTTAGTCGTTGATTTTATGCTACTATTAGTGGCATCATAGTTTGAATAAAATATGCAATATCTAAATATATCCTAAGTTTGTGTATATTTGGTTATTGTAAATGTAAAGAATAGTGAAAATAGGAGAATTATGAAATTAGTAATTATAGAAGGTGTCGGTAAAAAGGATACTATAAAGAAATACTTAGGAAGTGATTATGAGGTAGTAGCAACCAAAGGACACGTAAGAGATTTACCTCAAAAAACAATGGGTGTTAATGTCAAGAACAATTTTGAAATGCAATACACCATTATGCCAGATAAACAAGATATAGTTAAAATGCTCAAAGAAAAAAGTGCCAAGGCGGATAAAATTTACCTTGCAACCGACCCAGATAGAGAGGGAGAAGCGATAAGTTGGCATTTGTGCAATATTTTAGGATTGAATGTAAATGACCCTATTAGAATAGAGTTTAACGAAATTACCAAGAATGCTATTAACAAAGGTTTGGAAAATCCTAGAGGTATAAATCTAAATTTGGTCAATGCTCAACAAACAAGAAGGGTAATAGATAGACTTGTGGGTTATAGAGTATCTCCCAAAGCTTGCAAAGCTATTCAGCCAAATTTATCTGCTGGTAGAGTCCAAAGTGTAGCACTTAGACTTGTAGTAGATAGAGAAAATGAAATAAGGAATTTCGTGCCAAAAGAATATTGGACAATGGTGGCAAATCTAAAGAAAGATAATTCAGATGTTTTCAAAGCTAGCCTAGTCAAATTCAAAAACAAAAAAATTGTACCGTCAAACAAAGAAGAAGTAGATGAAATTTTAAATAAATTAAAAGATGGCGAATATATAGTAAATAATGTTAAAAAGTCACTTACAAAAGTTCACCCATCAGCACCATTTACTACCAGTACTATGCAACAAGATGCATTAAATAAATTGGGACTATCGCTTAAAAAAGTTACATCTTGTGCACAACAATTGTATGAAGGGGTAGAGATAGGTAACGAAGGTAAAGTAGCACTTATTACTTATATTAGAACAGATAGTGTTAGAGTTGCTCCAGAAGCACAAAAATCTGCCAAAGAATTTATATTAAATAAATTTGGAAAAGAGTATGTTCCATCTACTCCAAATCAATACAAGGTGAAATCTTCTGCACAAGATGCTCACGAAGCTATAAGACCTATATCTTTAGATAGAACTCCTCAGTCTGTCAAAGAATATTTAAGTCCAGAAAATTATAAACTTTACAATCTTATTTACAACAAATTTTTAGCAAGCCAAATGTCAGAAGCTACATTTAATAGTGTTAGTATAGAAATCAAAAATAATGACTATACATTTAAATGTAATGGTAAAACTCCAGTTTTTGATGGCTTTATGAAACTATATAATTCAAGTAAAAAAGAAAAAGAAAAGACTGAAGATGAGGACGAGAGTGAAAATGCTAAACTTCCAGAAATGAATGAAGGGGATATTTTGACATTTATAGAAATGCTTACTACTCAAAAATTTACTAAACCTTCTCCTAGATATACAGAAGCATCACTAGTTAAAGAAATGGAAGAAAAGGGAATAGGTAGACCGGCAACATATACTCCAACTATTACATTGTTGACAAGTAGGAAGTACGTAGACAAAGAAGGCAAGTATCTTAAACCTACTGAACTAGGTGAAAAATTAATTGACTTCTTAATGAAGGGTTTTGAGGGCTTGTTTAATGTTAATTTTACAGCAGATATGGAGAGTAAACTGGACGAGATTGCCAATAATGGGCTAGATTATTTGCCTGTAATGAAAAAATTTAATGATTATCTAGAAAAATTGGTTGGTCAACCAATAGAGCCAGAGCATACTGGCATTAAATGTGAGAAATGCGGACACGAAATGGTTAAGAGAGTAAGTAGATATGGCGAATTCCTTGCTTGTAGTAATTATCCAGAATGCAAAAATATCCACAATATAGTCAAAAAGGTTGGAATTTGTCCTAAGTGTGGTGGCGATGTAATTGAGAGAAAATCAAAAACAGGCAAAGTTTTCTATGGGTGCAATAATTATCCAAAATGTGATTTTATATCTTGGGAGATTCCTGTTGAGAAAAAATGTCCTAAATGCAATAGTTATATGACCAAAAAAGAAGTTTATGGGAGACTACGTATTAAATGTAGCAATCCTGAGTGTGATTTCCAAGAGAACTTAAAAAAAGGTGAAGATGAAAAAGATAGTTAATGTAATAGGTGGCGGACTTGCTGGTTGTGAATGTGCGTATCAATTAAGCAAGAGAGGAATAGAAGTAAATTTGTTTGAGATGAAGCCCAAATTCACACCTGCTCATAAAAATATAAATTTGGCAGAACTTGTTTGCTCAAATTCTCTCAAAAGTGATGATATTCTCACCGCTGGCGGGCTTCTTAAACAAGAATTGAGAGAATTAGATAGTTTACTTATTAGAATTGCAGACGAATGTCGTGTGCCTGCTGGAGCTAGTTTATCTGTAGATAGAGATATATTTAGTCAAAAAGTGACCGATTATCTATCGCATCTAGATAATGTCAATATTATTAGACAAGAGATTACAAATATAAATATAAATGAGCCTACGATTATTGCAAGTGGTCCACTTACTTCAGATTTATTAAGTAATGAAATTTGCAAATTGATAGGCGAAGAAAAATTGTATTTCTTTGATGCAATTGCTCCTATTGTAGATTTTTCTTCAATTAATATGGACAAGGCATATTTCAAAGATAGATACGACAAAGGTGACAAAGATTATATCAATTGCCCATTTTCTAGAGAAGAATATTTGCATTTTTACAATGAATTAATTAATGGAGATATTGTTAATCTCAAAGATTTCGAGAAGAACAAAGTATACGAGGGGTGTATGCCTATAGAAGTATTGGCCAAAAGAGGAGAAGATGCAATTAGATTTGGGCCATTGAAACCTGTAGGTCTAGAAGACCCTAAGACCAATAAAACTCCATATGCTGTTGTGCAACTTCGTAGAGAAACTTTTGGCAATGAATATTTCAATATCGTAGGATTTCAAACCAATTTAACATATTCGGAGCAAAAACGAATTTTTAGGCTTATTCCGGGACTTGAGAATGCCGAATTTCTAAGACTAGGAACTATGCACAAAAATACATATATAAATTCACCAAATATTCTCAATGAATATTATCAGATGAAAAATTATCCAAATGTATTTTTCGCAGGACAAATAACGGGTGTTGAAGGGTATATTGAGAGTATTTCAAGTGGCCTAGTTGCAGGAATTGAGATGTATAGATATCTAAATGATTTAGAAATGATAGATTTTGACAAACATACCTTGATTGGTGCTTTGTGCAAATATATTGCTTACAAGGTAGGCAATTTTGAGCCAATGAGTGCCAATTTGGGACTTATTAATTATGGAGAATTTAAATGTAAAGACAAAATTCAAAAAAATACATTTCTCAAAGATTTGTCATTACAAAAAATTCAAGAAATAAAGGAGAAAATTTAATGGAACTAAGAGGAACAACTATTATAGGAGTCAAAAAAGATGGGAGAACAATTATAGCCGGAGATGGTCAAGCTACTTTGGGCGAACACGTTATTATGAAGAGCAATTCTAAGAAAGTTAGACGTATTTACAATGACAAAGTGGTGATAGGTTTTGCAGGCTCAGTAGCAGATGCATTTGCTTTGGAAGCAAGATTTGAAGAATTGTTACAGAAATTTAGCGGAAATCTTTTGCGTAGTGCAGTCGAAGTAGCTTTAGGATTTAGAGATGACAAGTATCCTAGAAAATTAGACGCACAGATGATTGTCGCTGATAAAAATATGATGCTTATCATATCGGGTGGAGGCGAAGTAATTGAGCCAGAGAGCAATGTCTGTTCAATTGGTAGCGGTAGTCTTTATGCAATGGCTAGTGCTAGAGCGCTTATGGAAAATACCGATTTAGATGCTATGGAAATAGCCAAAAAGAGTATGAAAATTGCAAGTGATATGTGTGTTTATACCAATGATCATTTGACAATTGAGGAGGTTTAATATGAATTTGTCACCAAAAGAAATTGTTAATGAATTAGATAAATATATTATAGGTCAAAATGAAGCCAAAAAAGCTGTGGCAATTGCACTAAGAAATAGATATAGAAGAAGCAAATTATCCAAAGAACTTCGAGACGAGATTACCCCTAAGAATATTATTATGCAAGGACCTACAGGTGTTGGTAAGACAGAAATTGCTAGACGTCTTGCTAAATTGGTGAAAGCTCCTTTTATCAAAGTTGAAGCAACCAAATTTACAGAAGTAGGCTATGTCGGTAGAGATTGCGAGTCAATGATTAGAGACTTGGTAGAATATTCTGTTAGACTTGTCAAAGAAGAAAAAGTTGCCGAAGTCAAGACCAAGGCAAAAGTAATTGTCGAAAGCAAATTGATGGAAGCTTTGTTACCTATAAAGAAAGAGCAATTCCCAGATATGGAAACGTCCAAATTAAAAGAACAAGTGCTTGATGATTTGCAGAGTGGCAAATTAGATAATGAAGTAATAGAGATTTTTATTGCTGAGCAAGCCAAACCTATCGGCATTATGCAAGGTATGGGTCCAGATATGGATTTAGGCAATGTTTTAGGTAGTATTTTCCCAGCGCAGAAGAAAAAGAAAAAATTAACTGTTGCCAAAGCATATGAATTGCTGATTGCCGAAGAAAGTGACAAACTTATTGATAATGATAGTGTCAATAGCGAAGCTATTAGACGTGCCGAACAAGATGGAATTATTTTTATAGATGAAATAGACAAAATTGCAGGCAAGGGGGCTTCTAATCGTGGTCCAGATGTAAGTAGAGAGGGTGTTCAAAGAGATATTTTGCCTTTGGTCGAAGGCTCTACAGTTACTACAAAATATGGAACAATCAAGACTGATTATATTCTATTTATCGCAGCAGGTGCATTTCACATAAGTAGGGTAGAAGATTTAATCCCTGAATTTCAAGGAAGATTTCCAATTAGGGTTGAATTGAACAATCTTAATGCTGATGATTTTTTCAATATTCTTACTCAACCAAAAAATGCACTTACATTGCAATATAGCGAAATGCTTAAAGTTGATAATATTAATTTAACATTTACTGATGATGCCTTGAAACAAATATCATTCCTTGCCGAAAAAGAAAATGAAACTAGCGAAAATCTAGGAGCAAGAAGACTTCATAATATTATGGAGAAGTTGCTTGAAGACATATCATTTAATGCAAATGGCGAGCATCAGATGATAGATATCAATATTGACAAAGCATATGTTGATAAAATATTTGCCGATACAACCAAAAAATACGATTTATCAAAATACATTATATAGAATAATTATCTAGAAGAAAACTATGGATAAAATTGAATTTGAAAAAGAAGAAAAGTATTTAAAAGAAACAATATCTTTACTAGACAAAAAATTGGATTATCTACACAATTATTCAAGCAATTTAAACAAGATGCTTGATAATTCCAATAATGAATACTTTGAGTATCTTAATAGAAATGCAAACAAAATTAATGAAGAAGATGTTGTTGAATTACTCAATATGCAAGGTCGTTTGCAAGACCTCGAAAGCGATACGGTAGACATTGCAAAATATCAAGATATTTATGGCAAAATGAAAAATAAACCATATTTTGCCAGCCTTTTGTTGCGTGCAAGTGATGATAATGTAGAAGAGAATTATTATATTGGATTGAATTCTCTTGTCGATGACCAAGATAAATATCAAGTGTTGGATTGGAGGTCTCCTATTGCAAGCATTTTTTATGACGTAGAAGAGGGAAAATGTCAAATAAAAACTGACACTACTGTCCTTGATTGCTTTTTGGATAGGAAGAGACAATTTGGCATAGAGAGGGGTAAACTTAATTATTATATCGATAGTACGATAAATATTGAAGACGATATCCTAAAAGAAGCACTTGCTAAGAATACTACTAATCAAATGAAATCAATAGTACAAACAATCCAAAAAGAGCAAAATGACGTTATTCGTGGAGATGAGTACAAAAATTTGATAGTTCAAGGTGTTGCAGGCTCGGGTAAAACAGCTATCGCTCTTCATAGAATTGCATATCTTTTGTATAAAATGAAAGGAAAAATTAAGTCAGAAAATATTCATTTTGTATCACCAAATAATGCCTTTTCTTCGTATATATCTTCAGTATTGCCAGACTTGGCAGAAAAAGATATAGAAAAAATTCAATTGGATAATATTGCTAGAAAATATCTAAAAAAACATCTAATTGTTGAGAAAAAATTTGAGCAAATCGAAAGACTTATTGAGACTCAAGATTTGAGTGATTATAATTACAAGACAAGTTATGAATTTCTAGACAAAATGATTAAATATGCCAATGCTAATTATATAGATAATTTTGATATAGATAGTATTCAAATTCAAGATACAATAATTGATGGTAAAAAAATTAAAGAATTATTCTTTGGAAAATACAAAGATAGAGATTTGTTTACTAGATTTAAATGGATTACCGACAATATATTTGATATGTATTTCTATAGAGTAAAAAGTGTAGACAAAATGCTTAAATTTAAGCAGTATATCTTTATGAAATTGTATGAGCATATTGATAATAAAAATTGCGTAAAAGCATATATGAATTTCCTATCATCTATTGGCAAAAAATTGCAATTGGTTGATAACAAAGTTAAAAATGAAGATGTCTATGGTGTTTTATTTTTCAAGATGTTTATATATGGCCTTGACCACGAAGACAATATCAAATATTTAGTTATAGACGAAATGCAAGATTATAGTGCTGTACAACTCTATATTTTAAAAAATATTTATTCTTGTCCACTTACTATGCTTGGTGATTACAATCAAACATTGTCTACCTCTTCTTCGTCAAATTTGTATCATAATTTACCACAAATTTTGGGTGGTGAGAATATTTATGTCGAATTAAACAAAACATATAGGTCGTCAGAAGAAATTGTAGATTTTTACAATAAAGTTGGGGAAAAACATAATGTAAATTTTGTAAATAGACATTCAAGTCCTATTGAATTTATTCAAACCAATATCTCAAATGAAATAGACAAATTGAATGAAAAGATACACAATCTTCAAAAAGAAGGGTACAAATCTATTGCTATCATTACTAAAACTAATAAGATTGCATCATCTCTTTATAAGAAATTTTTGGATAAAAATATAGAAATAAATGTTATTGATGATAATGTCGATAGTTATGATAATGGAGTATGTATTATTTCAATATATAATAGCAAAGGACTTGAATTTGATGGAGTAATAATATATAATGTAGACGATAGTTATAGTACAGAAGTGGATAGAAATTTATTGTATATAGCTTCAACCAGGGCTTTGCATAGTCTATCCCTATCAAGTAATAATAAGTTTAGCAATCTGATTGATTGTTATTTGGAGGATAAAAAATGATAAATATTTGTAAAGGAACAAAAGATATTTTGCCTAAAGACAGCTATAAATGGCAAGTTGTAAGAAGTGTTGCAAATACACTATCTGATAAGTTTAATCTAAAAGAAATCTCTACGCCCGTTTTTGAAAGTACAGATTTGTTTGTTAGGTCTGATGGCGATAGTAGCGATATTGTCAACAAAGAAATGTATACGTTTTTTGACAAGGGCAATAGAAGTATTACTTTGAAACCAGAAGGTACAGCGGGAGTAGTGAGGTCTTATATAGAAAATGGTCTTGGTAACGAAATTTTGCCAGTTAAATTATTCTATATTACTCCTTGCTATAGATATGAAAAGCCTCAAGCAGGCAGGCTTAGAGAACACCATCAATTTGGCGTGGAAATTTTTGGAGCAAATTCTCTTGCTAGCGATATAGAAATATTGACAATAGCACTTGAATTTTACAAAAGTTTCGGCATAGAGCCTACTATTAAGCTTAATTATCTTGGCTGTGAAGAATGCAAAACGGCATATAAAGATGCTTTGCGTACTTTTGCTGAGCCAAATTTGCCTAATATGTGTGAAGATTGCCACAAAAGATATACGACCAATCCACTAAGAATGCTTGATTGCAAAAGTAGAGAATGTCAAGAAATCTTGAAGTCTGCACCATCAATTGCTGATTGTTTGTGTGAAAAATGTAAACATAAATTTGAAGAAATCAAGAAAATGCTTACATCTCTTGGTGCAAAGTTTGAAGTAGATAGCAGGCTTGTTCGTGGTCTTGATTATTATACAGACTTAGTATTTGAATTTTGGGATAATGATGAAAATTTAGGCAAAAATGCTCTTGGCGGTGGAGGTAGATACGACAAGCTTGTCGAAAGTTTGGGTGGCAAGAATACTCCAGTTGTTGGCTTTGGAATAGGTATAGAAAGATTACTTGGATATTTGGAGAGTAAGAATATTCAGATTTGCGATAACAAAGTAATTGATGCTTATGTTGCAAGCAATACAGAAAACGAAAATTATGTTATCAAATTTGTTTATGCACTTAGAAAAAAAGGATTAAATATTGATAGCGACTTGATGAATAGAAGCTTAAAGTCACAATTTAAATATGCTGACAAAATAGATGCAAAATTTGTAATAGTTATTGGCGATGATGAAATCAATGAAAATAAAATGACAATCAAAAATATGCAAACTGGTGAACAGATTAAAGTTTGGTCAAATGATGTTGCGGAGTATATAGAACAAAATGTTTAGAAGACTTGAATTATTAATAGGTGATAATATTTCCAAATTAAAAAAGTCCAAGGTAATATTGTTTGGAGTAGGAGGAGTAGGCGGATATGTCGCCGAAATGCTTGTTAGGTCGGGTATTGGCTCAATTACATTAGTTGACTTTGATGTGGTAGATGTTAGCAATAAAAATAGACAAATCATTGCACTAGATTCGACAATTGGAAAAAACAAAGTCGATGTTTTGAAAGATAGACTATTCGATATCAATAAAGATTGTCAAATATTTGCTATCAATAAGAAATTATTAAAAGACAATGTATTGGATTTTAATTTGAATTCGTTTGATTATATTATTGATGCTATCGATATGGTTACAAGTAAGATTTCACTTATTAAATATGCCAAAGATAATAATATTCCCATAGTAAGTGCTATGGGTGCTGGCAATAGAATAGGTATACCTGATGTAAAAATTGCAGATATATATTCTACATCTAATGATGGTCTTGCCAAAGTTATGCGTCACGAACTGAGGAAATTGAATATTTCTGAGCATACTGTTGTTTATTCTGCTAATAAATCTACTCCTTGTGGAGAAACTATAGGTAGTATTGCATATTTCCCTGCAATGGTAGGTTGTATGCTATCGGCTTATGTATTGGAGAAATTAATAAAAGGAGAATAGTATGGAAGTAATTATAAACAAAGATAATTTTAAACAAGAAGTATTGGATTACAAAGGCATTGTTATTGTTGATTTTTTTGGGACTTGGTGTATGCCTTGCAAAATGCTTAAACCAACACTTGAACGTGTTGCAGAAGAATGTCAATGCAAGTTGGCAACAATTGACGTTGATGATAATGAAGAATTAGCAAAAGAATATGGAATAATGTCTATCCCTCATCTAAAGATATTTAAAGATGGTGTAGAAATTAATTCTTCAGTTGGATTAATTAGTGAAAGTAAATTAAAAGAACTTATAAAATAATTATATTCAAATTAAAAAGGCACTATTGACATAGTTGCTTTTTTGTTTTAAAATATATATAAATAAAAATATTTGAATTTATTTATTTTTGGTTTTTGGGGAGAATTTATGAAAAGAGTTTATTTGGATAATGCTGCTACAACTATGATAAACGGCGAAGTTTTGCAAGAAATGATGCCGTATTTCACCAGTATCTATGGCAATAGCAGTAGTTTACATTCTTTTGGCAGAGAGGCTGTAGCGGGAGTAGATAATGCTAGGGATATTATCGCTAGAGGCATAGGTGCAAAAAGTAATGAAGTTTTCTTTACCTGTGGTGGAACTGAAGCAAACAATTGGGCTTTGCGTGGTGTAGCATATGCCAATATGTCCAAGGGTAAGCATATTATTACTAGCTGTATCGAACACCATAGCATTTTGGATACTTGCAAACAATTAGAAAAAGAAGGATTCAAAGTATCGTATTTACCAGTAGATAGTTCTGGTCTTGTTTCTGTATCAGATTTGCTACACGAGATTAAATCTACTACAACTATAGTATCTATTATGGCTGTCAACAATGAGATAGGCACTATTCAAAATATAAAGGCTATTAGCGAAATTGTAAAATATTACAATGCTTACTTCCATATTGATGCGGTACAAGCATTAGGTGCTTTCCCGCTTAATGTAGAAGAATTAGGCGTAGATTTAATGAGTATATCTTCTCATAAAATCCACGGGCCAAAAGGTGCTGGTGCATTATATATAAGAAATGGCGTCAAAATCAATAAGTTTATGGTCGGCGGTGAACAAGAAATGAATAGGCGTGGCGGGACTGTAAATGTACCTAGTGTTGTAGGCTTTGGCAAAGCTATGGAATTAAACCTAAGAGATATGGCATATAAAGATAAAAAAATTTATGAACTAACCCAGTATTTTATCAAAAAAATTACTTATGA
Organism: uncultured Christensenella sp.; assembly: GCA_964541825.1. Classification (GTDB taxonomy): domain Bacteria; phylum Bacillota; class Clostridia; order Christensenellales; family UBA1242; genus UBA11490. Next base: position 22,989 of record CAZIRR010000012.1, read on the forward strand.
AATTCCAGATGTCAAAATTAATGGTAATGAGTATCAAAAAGTTAATAATATAGTTTCTGTTACTTTTGATGGAATAGAGAGTGAAAATCTAATTATGCTACTTGACCTAAAAGGTATCGCTGTATCTTCTGGCTCAGCCTGTGCATCTGGTAGTCTAGAAAAAAGCCACGTTCTCAAAGCTATTGGCCTTAGTGATAGCGAAATTAGAGGAACTATTAGATTTTCATTTGATATTGATATTACAAAAGATGATATCGATTATGTAGTAAGAACACTTTGTGACGAAATTGCTAAATTAAGAAAAGCAAGCCCAATTAAACAAAAGAAAAAGGATAATTAATTATGTATAATCAAGATGTTATTGATAGACTAAATAATTTAACTAATTTGTATGCTTTGAAGAATGCTAATGCAAAAGTTATTTCCAAGAAAAATGAATTTGGAGATGTTGTTAAGTTTTTTGCACAAATTAATACCGAAAATGTTATCCAAAGAATTACATACAAAGCGAGTGGCTGTACCACATTTATGGCTCTTTGTTCATATTTTTGTGAGATTGTAGAAGGCAAAACTATCGAAAAAGCACTTAAAATTAACGAAAATGATTTGGAAAAGTTTTCCAAATTGGAAGATAGTAAAAAGCACGTTTACAAAATAATCTTGGATACTTTTGCTTTGCTTATCAAAAAATACAGAGTAGGTGTGCAAAAAGGGAAAATAGTTCCTTGTGAGCCAATGAAAGACTTTCCTCAAACGAAAAAAGTTAAGAAATCCACAAAAAAAGCAATTGATATCAAAAAAATTGTAGATATTAACGAAAATTATTTATTGGATACTCCAAAAAAGAAAGTTAAAAAGGACAAAGTATCAAATAAAGAAAAAAGTTCTAAAAAAGTAATAATTTCAAATAACAAAGTGTCCGAGCCGGTAGAGGTAACAACTATTGTTGAAGAGCAAATTCCTGCAAAAGTTACAAGAAAAAAGACAACCAAAATAGTCAAAGATATTCCAAATAACCAAATAACCACGACAACTGTAGAGATAGTGAATATTGATAAATCTCACTCTGCGCAAGATGTGGATAATATAACAAAAGTTACAGCAACAAAAAGAAAATCATTAGAAAATTCTAAAATTCTAGAACAAAGTACACGAATAGCAAATATTCAGAATGATAGAGAGAAACAAAAAATCGAAGCAAACGATATGAAATTATCTCACATAAATGCTCTTAATGACAAAATTAAGAATAAAGAAACAAACGAAAAGATGAAAAGCAATACAGAAAACTTGAATAGTTTGCTAAATAAATTTAAGATGACCAATGCAAATAAAACTGTAGAAAGTCAAACAACTGTGACAGAAGTAGAAATCAAAGAAGAAGTTGTAGAAGATGTAAAAACTTCCCAAAAAGAATCTAAAGAAAAGAAAATTAAAGATAAAAAAGATAAAGAAAAAGGAACTAAGAAAAAATCATTATTCTCTTGGTTTAAAAAATAATTTAGATATAATGATTGTCGCATTTTATGATTAAAATACGATAGTCATTATTTTTTTGTATATTTTTGTAAGTTATTGCCAAAATAAAGTAGGATTTATTATAGGAGGTTTATTATGAAAGATTGTGTACTTATAGGTATGGCTTTGGGTTTTATAGCAGGGGCATTGGTTGTATCCAATAATTCTACTGCTCAAAAAATGGTTGAAAAAGGTAAAAAGGCTGTAAAGGAACAAGTAAAAAAGATGACTGATTAAGAAAATTCTTTGGAATAATTTGTCAAAAAATATTTTTCTTAGTTAAATTGAGTTTGCAAAATTAACTTTATGTGATATGATAAGTTATATGGAAAATTCGTATTATAGAATTATGGCACTTGATTACGGTGACGTTAGAATTGGTATTGCATTGAGCGATGTGACTAGATTTTTGGCTTCGGGTTATGAGAATTATACCCGAAGAAGCTTAGACGAAGATTGTAGGCACATAGCAGAGATTGCTGACAATAATAATGTAAAAGTAATCGTTTTGGGCTTACCTCTAAATATGGACGGTTCCAAAGGCGTTAGAGTTGAGAAAACGTATGAGTTTGCTGAAGAACTCAAAAAATACACTTCGGCTAGCATTGATTTTCTTGATGAGCGTCTTACATCAGTTTCGGCTGAAAAAATTTTAATTTCTGCCGATGTTTCAAGAAAAAAACGCAAAGAAGTTCTTGATAAACTATCTGCAACTATTATTTTGCAAGATTACCTAGATGTAAGAAAATAATAATTTAATTTTTAAGGAGAATAGATAAATGGCAGAAGAATTTTTATCACCAATCGATATGTTGTTGGACGAGAATAACACAGATAATATCAAACTTTATAATGAGGACAATCAAGAAGTAGAATTTGAACAAATCGCACTTGTTCCTATTGAAGAAAAAACTTACGCAATTTTGAAACCTGTAGCAAATATAGAAGGTATTGCTGACGATGAGGCTTTGGTTTTTGTTATAGACGAAATCGATGACGAAGAATGTCTAGTTATTGTAGAAGACGATGCTATTATCGACAAAGTATTTGAAGAATATTATCAAATGCTTAAAGATGAGGGTGTTGATGTTGACGGAGAGGGCGAAGCTCAAGAAGAAACTTCTACAACTAACGAATAGTATGATTTGTGGTGCAAAGTATATCTTTGCACTTTTTTTATTAAAATTGCCAAAAATTATTGATTTTTGCATATTTTTATGATATTAT
>CAZIRR010000013.1:0-24424 GCA_964541825.1 uncultured Christensenella sp.
CTCTTTTCATAACTGCTTTGATTTCGTCATAAGTAGTTTCTTTTTCTAGTCTAACAGTCAAGTCTACTACAGATACATTTAGAGTAGGCACTCTAAAGCTCATACCTGTCAATTTGCCATTAAGTTCTGGGATAACTTTACCCACAGCCTTGGCAGCACCAGTAGAACTAGGGATAATATTGCCAGAAGCAGCACGACCACCACGCCAGTCTTTCTTGCTAGGACCGTCAACGGTAAGTTGAGTAGCAGTAGTTGAGTGAACAGTAGTCATAAGTCCTTCTACTACGCCAAAGTTATCTTTGACAACCTTTGTAAGAGGAGCTAGACAGTTTGTTGTGCAACTTGCATTAGATACGATAGTCATATCTTTGGTGTAAGTATTTTCGTTTACACCATATACAAACATTGGTGCATCTTTGCTAGGTGCAGAAATAATTACTCTCTTTGCTCCGCCTACTAGGTGTTTGCTTGCTCCTTCAATTGTGGTAAATTTGCCAGTACATTCTACTACATAATCTACATTTACACTTCTCCAATCAATCTCTTCTGGGTTCATTTGAGCGAAGAATTTGATAGTCTTGCCATTAACGATTAGGTTGTCGCCATTTACATCAACTTGACCTTTGAAATTGCCGTGCATACTATCTCTTTCTAGCAAATACTTAGCATAATCAGGGGTTAGGAATGGATCGTTGATACCTACTACTTCAATATTGTCAAAGTCTTCGGCAATTCTAGTAATAAGTCTACCAATTCTTCCAAAACCATTTATACCAATTCTAATAGTTTTGTTCATTTTTTGTCTCCTTTTAAAATCTAATGGATATATCCATTCATATTTATATTATATCAATTTTTTTGGATTTAAATCAACTAAATTAGGATATATAAATAGCCCATTTTCAAAAATTAATTTGTCATCAAAATAAATTTGACCACCGCCATATTCACTTTTGTGGCTTTGAATTAAGTCTAAATGTATAGCACTTTTGTTACCATTGAAACAATCGTCATAACTAGAGCCTATAGCTAAATGAATAGAACTACACATTTTTTCATCAAAAAGTATATCTTTTATAGGCTCTACACAATATGGATTTAGCCCAAATGCAAATTCTCCTAGATATCTGCTCCCTTCATCTGTGTCAAGGATTTCTCTCAATTTTTCATTGTTATTACATTGAAAATCTACTATTTTGCCATATGCAAAAGTTAGCTTTATATTATTAAATTCTATGCCGTTATCAATAGCGGGGATATTAAATTCAATATGTCCTTGTACACTGTCTTTTATTGGTGCGGTGTATATTTCACCATCGGGGATATTGCATTCGCCACTACATTTGATAGCTGTCATTCCTTTTATAGAAAAAGACAAATTGGTGGTAGGGGTAATTATTTTTACTTTGTCTGTTTTTTCCATAAGTTCTTTGAGGGGTGTCATTTTTTCATTGAGTTTACTATAATCAAGCGTACATACATCGAAGAAAAATTTGTAAAATTCTTCACTACTTTTTCTACTACTTTGAGCAAAAGAAGGGGTAGGATATCTTAGCAAAACCCATTTTTTGGAGCAACGGATTTTGAAATGAATAGGCTCGGTGTATATAGTATGAAAGTCTCTAAGTACATTTCCATCAATGTCGCTTAATTCATAATCATTAAAAGACCCACCAATCAAAATAACGGCATCGACACTCTGCATAATTGGTGAAACAATTTGTTTGAAGTACTCAAAACTTCTTGCCGTGCCATTTTTTAGAATTCTCCTTTTCAGAATCCTGTCCAAGCGATAAATAATAGGTATGGCATTTCTTTTGTAAATTTCTTCTATGAGTATTTCTACAAAAGTAGTTGGGGTGTCGCTATAACTAATAAGTACTTTTTCGCCGTCTTGGATATTACAAGAATATTCTACCAGCTTTTTAGCAAGCATTTTTTCTTTTTCTATTCTATTAAACATTTATTATATTCCTTGATTTTTTTTATTAATAATTCCCAAATAAAAATTGTTTATGCCTATATGAGATGTCCTTTTGTCTGATTACAAGTTTTGCGTTTAATATTTTCAATAAATAGATATAGCAAATAAACAATTAAGTTTGAAATTTAAGTCCTAGAGTATGTTTATTTAATAAATATTTATATATAATTTCTAAATAAATGTTGAAATTCAAAAAACTTTATGTTATCCTATTTATAGGAAGAGAAAAAATGAATTTACCAAAAGATTTAAGCAAATATGAAAAGTATGCCGAAATATTAATAGATAGAGACAAACGCGCAGGGAGTTATAAAAATCTCTCTAATTTTTTGCTTAGACAAATTTTGGAGTCAAAAGACGGCAAAATGATGTTTAAAATGAAAACCGATCTCAATCAATTTGAATATTATATGCCTAGTCTTGACGAAATTCCCAATTGCTTCGAAAAAAGAATTTGGGATTATGCGACTTTTGAAGACAAAATAAAAATAGTAGATAAATATCTGGATTTCTTGTTCCAAAAAGACAAAAGAAATAGGCCATCAATTAGAATCATCTCCAATCCGTCAAATAAAGTAGACAAATTGTGCTTGGCAAATTACAATAGAAGTGAAAATGAGATATATCTAAATCTTGATTTATTGGATAATTGTACAGGGCTTAAGTTTATGGCAGTGCTTTTTCACGAGTGCGCACATGCTAGAGATATGGCAAATATTAGAGACAATATTATGCCTGAAATACTCCATAAATATACGCCATTAAGTAGAGAAGCTTCATCTCACCCAAATATATTTGAAAAAATAATCATCGATATGCCTATTGATGATATGCTATTTAATAAATTGTCCGAAGAAAAAGAATACTCCAAAGGTGCAATCCAACAGAAAATTCTTAAGTGCAAAAATTATTTTTCTGTATTCAATGAATCGACACTATTAGACCCAAACTTGGTTAATAACAAAGGTGATTTTGAAAAATATATGAAGTCTATACTTTATTGGTATTCTCCACTTGAACGTTTTGCTAGAGTTAGCGTAAGAAACTTCTTTAGAACACAATTAAATGATCGTAAAATTATTATGAACGAAGATAAAAAAATTGCACAAAATATTATATATGAAGAAGTTTATATAGATGAATCTCTAAATAAATTCAAACAATTCTTAATAAGACCTACTAGCTTTGGTGGTCACGAACATATTGTAGATATGAAGCAATTGTTTGACTTGGCATCTAAATACAAATTTTATTGTGAAAGAGGGTCGTTGATTATGTCCAACGAAAAGAAATATCCTTCTCAAGCCAAGACTGTCAAAGAAGAGTACAAAAAAGTTTTGAACGACCTTTATAGCAACTTTAAATATCAAATGAGAGAAGAAAGGACAAGATAAGAAATTTATAAAAAGATAACTCCAAAAAACACATAAAAATCTCATATAAATGCATATAAATTATAGACAAGAGTGAATAGAAAAAAGTAAATAAAAATAGCAAAAATAAGCCATAAATAAACAGAAATAAATAGATATGGATAAAAAAATGAAAAAACTCAGCCAATTATATATGAGGCTGAGTTTTTTTAATTTTTATTAATTATTGTTGGAGATATTGTATTTTTCCAATTTATTTGCCAAATCTTTAAGCTCGCTTGTTTCAAATAATTGACCTACGCGATAATGTAATTGTTTCTTTATGGCATAAATGAAAGACAATACCAACCCAAATATTCCAATTACAAAGAATGTAATGTATACTACGGCAGACATTTGCCATTCAAGTATAATTCCGACAGTGGCTACAGCAATCATAGAAATAGCAACGATTAAACTAATAATAGATATTAGCCCACACATTTTGTAAGCTTTTATCTTCTCATCATAATTTTTGTTCTCTTTCATTTTGCCGTCTATTTCTAATTGAATAACGTCTGTAGGATATCCTACAAAGCTATCTAGCACTCTCAATTGTCTGTTCTTCTGAGGAAGTTGATTAATAGTCTTGACAACGTCACTATCAAGTAGTTGGATATCTGTTTCGGCACATCTGTCATTAAATATTCCTAGCATTTTGATGCCCATATTGTATATTGCTCTTTTTAAATTGACGCTAATTTTTTTAAACCCAGAATATTCTTTCTTTAGATATACAATCTTATTGCCGGCTTTCCAACTAGACAAAAAAGCTTTGATAACATCTACATTAGGTATTTCTTTGCCAGAATAAATAATTGTGGCATCATAATCTTCGGTCATTTCCATTCCCAAAGTAATTAATTTATGCTCATTTACTGGTCTGTCTACCATAAATGCTTTGACACGGCTTTCGCTTAAAAAAGTTGTTCTCACTTGTGTAAAGAAACTATTTAGTTTGCCGTTAATGGCAAAATATATATCGTGGTCAATGTCGCAAGCTTCATTTATCTTATTAAAAGTTTTCTCCAAATTTATTTCTTCTAGTACTGGAATTATAAATGCAATCTTCATATTTTACTCCTAAGAATTATATTTATATATTTTATTCTTATCATATCTATTTTAAACTAATATTAAGAAAAACACAAATAAAAATTTCACTTAGCACATAAATTTTAAAAAATTTTGTATAAAATACTCATATTGTTTGGGCAAAAATGATAATTGTTGTAAAATATAAATATTAATTTCGAGGAGATGGATTATGGAATTACAAAATTCAAAACAAATTTTGCAAAATGCACTTGATGGACATTATGGGGTGGGTGCTTTTAATTTTGTAAATATGGAAACTTTAAAGAGTATATTGGATACCGCTGAAGAAAATCATAGCCCAGTTATTGTACAATGTTCCACTGGCGCTATTAAATATGCCGGAGCAGAAGTCCTAGCCAATATGGCCAAAACTTATGCCAAGAAGATGTCTGTACCAGTCTGTTTAAATTTGGACCACGGCAAAACATTTGAAGATTGCAAAAATGCAATTGATGCAGGATTTACCAATGTTATGATAGATGCTTCAAGCTTGTCAAAAGAAGAGAATATCGCTTTGACTAGACAAGTTTGTGAATATGCTCATTCTCACGGTGCGACTGTTGAGGCAGAAATTGGCGTGCTAGCAGGGGTAGAAGATGAAGTAAGTGCAAGTGACGAAGATGCTAGATATACCGACCCAAATGAGGCGTATGAGTTTGTCCAAGCCACCGGGGTAGATAGTTTGGCTATAGCAATAGGCACTAGTCACGGGACAGTTAAATTCAAAGGCGAAGCAAAACTTAGATTTGACATCTTAGAAAAAGTTGGGGAATTGCTTCCAAATTTCCCAATAGTTCTACACGGTGCAAGTTCAATTCCTCAAGATATGGTTAAACTTGCTGAAGAATATGGCGCGAAATTGCCAGGCTCGTGTGGAATCCCAGAAGATATGCTTAGACGTGCTTGTAGTATGAATGTGTGCAAAGTAAATACCGATAGTGATTTGAGAATTAGCTATACGGCAGGAATTAGAAAATCTCTAAGCGAAAATCCTGAAAATGTAGATATGAGGAAATATAATTCTGCCGGTATGGAACTAATCAAACAAGTTGTCAAAGATAAAATGGACAAAGTTTTCGGTAGTTCCAATAGAGCATAATTTGTATTTAAGAAATTCAAAAAGTATTAGATTTTTAATTGTCTAATACTTTTTTTTAAATAAATTTGAATAAGAACTTGACAATAATGATTAGAAATAGTAATATTTTTAGGAAAAGTAAGAATATTCTTACTCATAAAAGGAGAAGAAATGCCAGATAAAAACAAATTTTTGTGGACAACCAAGGTTACATCAAAAGGGCAAATAGTTATTCCCAAAGAAGCAAGAGATGTTTTCAATATCAAAGAAGGGGATACATTGCTATTGCTAGGAGACAAAAATCAAGGAATTGCTATTGCAAAATATGATGATTATGTTAAATTTGCCGAAGAAATTTTCAAGGCAAAAGGAGATAAATAATGTTAGAAATCAGAAATTATTCAAAAGTTTATCCCAATGGAAAAATAGGTGCAGACAATATTTCTCTCACAATAAAAGGTGGAGACCTTTTTGCTTTTATAGGGCCTAATGGTGCGGGTAAAACTACTACTATCAAAAGTATCGTAGGTATTAATGATATATCGAGTGGGGATATACTTCTAGATGGGATATCTATCAAGACTAATCCTATGCAGGTAAAATCAATGCTGGCATATATTCCCGACAATCCTGATATTTACAAAAATTTGACAGGTATAGAATATATCAATCTTATCTCCGATATTTATAGAGTAAGCAAAGAAGATAGAACTAGACTTACACATAAATATGCCGACCTTCTAGATATCGAAAAAGATTTGGCTACACCAATATCCAATTATTCACACGGAATGCGACAAAAATTGGTTATAATTGCTAGTTTAGTTCATTGTCCAAAATTATTAGTATTAGATGAGCCTTTTGTAGGCCTAGACCCCAAAGCCAGCTTTCAAGTAAAAGAAATAATGCAAGATTTTTGCAAGAATGGTGGAGCAATTTTCTTCTCTACCCACGTGCTAGAAGTTGCAGAAAAATTGTGTAACAAAGTAGCCATAATCAAAGATGGCAAAATTGTCAAATATGGAACGATGAAAGATATTAAACAAGATAAATCGTTGGAAGAAGTCTTTTTGGGAGTGGCAAATGAGTAATTTAGGAATTCTTCTCAAAAATAGCATAAAATGTATGTTTGGAGCATTGCAAGGCAAAAAATCTAGAAAAAAATTTGGATTAGTTCTTACATTTTGTATACTAGGATACATTAGTATTTCTCTAGTCTTTGCTTTGCAAATTTTTGAATTATTTGAGACAATGGGAGCAATTAAGCTAGGTCAAGTGCCATTATTTAATTCATTTCAGATTGCTATAATGATTATTGTAATTGTAGCATTTCAGAGTTTAAGCGAAAAAGGGCAAACAAACGATAGTGATTTGCTTTTGTCTATGCCTATCAAAAAAATAGATATAGTCATCTCCAAGACTTTGTCAAAATATTTATTCAATCTAGCACTAATTTCAATGGTTATTATTCCTACAATTATATTGTACTCTGTTTATATAGAGTTATCATTTCTTGTAATAATGTGGTGTGTACTTTTGATGTTTATCATTCCTCTTTTGGGAGTAGGAATTAATTATATGTTAAATTTTGTCATTACTAGATTTTTTAATAGAACGAAATTTGCTACATTGCTTAAAACATTGATTGCAATTATTCTATTTGGTGGATATATGGCTATATATATTTATTCTTCTACCATTATGGGTTTGCAAAATATCACAACTGTCGATTCTTTCTTGAATAGTAATTTTCTAGCGGGTTTGTGTGTCAGAATTGTGTATAATAACAATCTTTTGAATTTATTATATTTATGTTTAATTATCTTTGGGATTTTTGCTATAGGTTTGCTTTGTTATAGTATAATTTTTGGCAAAAGTTACCAGGCTTATCATAGTAATAAATCCAAAGTGAAATTTTCTTCTACAAGCCTCTGGGGCGGATTGCTAAAGAAAGAAATAAAGAAATATTTTACTACTCCAATATTGCTTGTAAATACAATAATATCTCCAATTGCAATGATAGTGATAACAATATTTGTTATTGTTAAAGGAAGAATAGGAATAAATGATTTTTTCTTTGGAATGGAAGATGATGTTTTGTCACTATTTATGTGCGTTTGGTTAATATTATGCTCTTCTACCCTTATTAGTTGTAGTTCTATATCTTTGGAAGGAAAATATTTGTGGATACTCAAATGTACTCCCGTAGACCCCAAGCTTGTTTTGTTTGCAAAAAGTTTGCTCAATATGATTATTTATTTGCCAGTTCATCTGGCTACAAGTATAATAATTGTGGTGATTATGCAAGAAAGATTGATGATAAGTATTTCTTTTGTTTTATTGCCGATTTTGCTTAATATTATCTTATCTTTCGGTGGGACATATATTAATTTGCTTTTGCCCAAATTGGAATGGGAGAGCGAAACTCAAGTAGTCAAGCAGAGTCTAAGTTTGGTACTAACAATGATTATTGGTTATGTATTGGCATTTGTTCCAATTATATTTGGGTTGTTGAATATGACGAGCAATTTAAGTTTGATAATTACTCTAAGTCTCTACACTTTTCTTGCCACGTTGTCAATAATATTGCTAAGTTCAAGTGGTGTCAAAAAATTTAATAAATTGACAATTTAGATATCTTTGATTTGCAATGAGATTGTTCAATGAGAAATTCATAATTTAATATATTTCCAAAAAAAAATTAATTATATTTGTTATAGTTGAAAAAAAATAATATTTATGTTAAAATGTCCTTGATTAATTTTTATATCAAGGATTTTTTATGAGAGAATATAATTTTAGCGAAATAGAGAAAAAATGGCAAAAAATATGGGAAGAAAATCATACATATTCGGTCAAGAATCACGAAGAAGGCAAAGAAAACGAATATATTTTGATTGAATTTCCTTATCCTAGTGGCATAGGTCTACATTTGGGACATTGTAGGAGTTATACAGCAATTGATGCTTTTGCAAGAAAAGAGAGATTGTGTGGCAAAAATGTTCTTTTCCCTTTTGGTACTGATGCTTTTGGCTTGGAAGCAGAAAGAACGGCTATTCGTGAGCATAGACTTCCGCAAGAAATAGTTGCCAGAAATATCAAGACTTTCCACTCTCAAGTCAAGAGTATGGGACTTTCTTTCGATTGGGATAGAACTATCAATTCGTGTGATGAGAGTTATTACAAATGGACACAATGGCAATTTATTCAATTTTTCAAAAAAGGCCTTGCAGAAAAACAAGAAACCACAGTTAATTGGTGTGCAAATTGTGGGGTTTTGGCAAATGAAGAAGTAGAAGATGGTCAGTGTTGCCAATGTCATAGCGAAACTACCCAAAAAACCAAAGCTCAATGGGTACTTAAGATGACCAATTATGGCGAAAGGCTTGCAGACGATTTGGATAAGACAGATTATCTAGACCATATCAAACTTAGCCAACTTAATTGGATAGGCAAAAGTGAAGGAGTGGAAGTAGATTTTCAGATTAAACAAGGTGGCAAATTTTCTATATTCACCACTTGTATCGAAACTATCTATGGCATAACATTTATGGTGCTTGCTCCCGAAAACAAAATAGTAGATAGTCTAAAGGATAAGATAAAGAATTGGGAAGAAGTAGAAAAATATAGACTAGCTACAGCCAAAAAATCTGAGTTTGATAGAATAGAGATGAACAAAGTAAAAACAGGCTGTAAACTAGAAGGAATTACTGCTATCAATCCTGTAAATAATAGAGAAGTTGATGTGTATATTGGAGATTTTGTCCTTGCTGGATATGGCACAGGAGCTGTAATGGCTGTCCCATCTCACGACCAAAGAGACTTCGAATTTGCAGATAAATTTAATATCCCAAAAATTCAAGTTATTGAGGGCGATGTATCCGAAAAGGCTTTGGAAAAGGGAGATTATTTGGGCAAAGGCATCAAACTTGTGAATTCAGAAGAATTTACAGGCTTAACAGTAGAAGAAGCCAAAATTGCTATTACCGAAAAATTAATCAAAATGGGTGTGGCCAGAAAGAAACTTAATTTCAAAATGCGTGATTGGATATTCTCTCGTCAGAGATATTGGGGAGAGCCTATTCCAATGATTTATTGTGAGAAATGTGGCTGGGTACCAGAAAAAGAAGAGAATTTGCCTATTACACTTCCACAAGTAGATAGTTATGAGCCTACAAAAGATGGCGAAAGTCCTTTGTCTTTGATTACTAGTTGGGTAAATACCACTTGTCCTTGTTGTGGAGCTTCTGCTAGAAGAGAAACAGATACTATGCCGGGTTGGGCAGGGTCTTCGTGGTATTTCTTAAGATATTGCGATCCTCACAACGACCACGAATTTGCAAGTATGGACGCTCTTAAATCTTGGCTTCCAGTTACATTATATAATGGTGGAAATGAGCATACAACCAGACATCTTTTGTATGCAAGATTTTGGGTAAAAGTATTGTATGATTTGGGCTTGGTTCCTGTAGACGAGCCATTTAAGAAAAGAATTTCTCAAGGCTTGATTATGGGTGCTGATGGCAAAAAAATGAGTAAGTCAGCAGGTAATGGTGTAGACCCAAGATTGATGTTAGATAAATACGGTGCAGATGCGTTGAGAGTTTGGATGAGCTTTATAGGAGAGTATAGCGAAAAGGCTACTTGGAGTGAAGATGGTCTTAGAGCTTGCAACAAACTTCTTACACGTATTTGGAATTTGCAAGACGTGGCTCAAGGCGATGGTGAAACTGAAGAACTTAAGTTTATATTGAATTCAACAATCAAGAAAGTTTCAAACGATATTGACAATACCAAATTTAATACTGCTATTTCTGCTATAATGATTTTGATTAACGAAATATATAGAGTGGGCAAAATAACACACGATGAGTATAAAAAAGTGCTTTTGTTAATAAGTCCTTTTGCTCCACATCTAGCAAATGAAGTATTTGAAATAATGGGTTATGGTGCAAGTATTGAGTGTGCGGTATGGCCAAAAGTTGACGAAAGTGCTTTGGTATTAGATGAGATAGAAGTTCCAGTGCAAGTGAATGGCAAATTGAAAGGCGTACTAAAAGTAAGCAAAAATATTACTCAAGACGAACTTCTTGCAATAGCAAAAGAAAATATTGATGTGCTAAAAACTGCTGAAAATATCAAGAAAATTATCTTTGTTCCAGGCAAAATTTGTAATATTGTAATTTAAATAGTATTTGATTGTAGACAATATTTGCGTATAAATAATATTTATATTTAAAGGAATAATCATTTTTATATAAAATTTGGATTAGTCATATAGAACTAGGACTAGAGATATGGAATTATGATGAGTTATACAAATGAGAACTTCATCAAGTACATAAATTAATAAAAATGCAAACAAAAAGTCACGGAAAATTTCCGTGACTTTTTGTTTATTTGACATCAAAAATTGATTTGGTCAGTTGTTTATTTAAGTGCTTCAAATGCTTTGACTGCAAGAGAAACGGTAGCACCAACCATTGGGTTATTACCCATTCCGATGTATCCCATCATATCTACGTGAGCAGGTACAGAAGAAGAGCCTGCAAATTGTGCATCGGCGTGCATTCTGCCTAGAGTATCTGTTAATCCATAACTAGCAGAGCCAGCGCCAACATTGTCTGGGTGAAGTGTTCTACCAGTACCGCCACCTGATGCTACTGAGAAATAACTTTTGCCATTCTCATTACACCATTTTTTGTAAATACCAGCTGTAGGGTGGGTAAATCTAACAGGGTTTGTAGAATTGCCTGTAATAGAGATGTCTACTCCTTCGTGCTTCATTACAGCCACACCCTCTGTTACATCTTCGCAACCATACACATTTATTTCTGATTTGTATGAATTTGAGAATTTTCTTGTTTCCAAAATTTCAAGTTCTTGATTTTGGAAATTGTATCTAGTTTTTACATAAGTGAAACCATTAATTCTAGAAATTAAATAAGCAGCATCTTTGCCAAGTCCATTAAGAATAACTCTTAGAGGCTCTTTTCTAGCTTTGTTTGCATTTCTTACAATTCCCAAAGCTCCTTCTGCTGCTGCAAAACTTTCGTGTCCAGCAAGAAGGGCAAAACATTTTGTATTTTCATTAAGTAACATACTTGCAAGTTTGCCGTGTCCGATACCTACTTGACGGCTATCTGCAACCGAGCCTTTTACACAGAATGCCTGCAAACCAATACCGATATTTTCGGCACATTTTTCTGCACTTACTTCATTTTTCTTTAGTGCAATTGCAGTACCCATAGTGTATGCCCATACAGCATTATCGAAACATATTGGTTGAATTTCTCTTACAATACTTTCTACATCTATGCCAGCATTTTCACAAATGCTTTTGCATTCGTCTAAGTCTTTGATACCATATTCTTTTAGTACGCCATTAATTTTGTCTATTCTTCTATCATATCCTTCAAAAGTTACCATATATTCTACTCCTTTCTAGGGTCGATGTATTTGACAGCATCTTCAAATCTGCCATAAGTTTTGATACTTTCGTTATAAGCATCTTTTACATCTTTGCCATTCTTAATTAATCTCATCATATTGTTTAGATTGATATATTCATAGCCAATTATTTCGTCATTTTCATCTAGTGCTAGTCTATTTGTGTATCCTTCGGCTGTTTGCAAATATCTAGTACCTTTTTCTTTTGTGCTATAGTGAGTACCAACTAGACTACTTCTATTTTTGCCCAAGTCATCAAGAGCAGAGCCTACAGGAAGTCCATTTTCTGAGAATGCAGATTGAGTTCTGCCATATGCTATTTGCAAAAATAAATGTTTCATAGCATCATTTATAGCATCGCATACAAGGTCTGTATTCAAGGCTTCCAATAAAGTTTTGCCAGGTAGTGTTTCGGCAGCCATAGCGGCAGATTGGGTCATTCCGCTACAACCAATTGTTTCTACCAATGCTTCCTCGATAATTCCATTTTTAACGTTCAAAGATAGTTTGCAAGTTCCTTGTTGAGGAGCGCAAGTGCCACAACCATGTGTAAATCCGCTAATTTCTTCGATTTTTGTTACTTTGTCCCAATGTCCTTCTTGTGGAATAACAGCAGGGCCGTGCGATTGACAATTTTTGACATTGCACATTTCAGTTACTTCTTTCAAAATTTCCATATATTACTCCTATTTGTTTTTGGATATGCTAATTTATATGTAAGTGTAAAAATAATATATTTTAGGCTTAAGCAAAAAATTTTCATATCTTATATAGTAATTCTAGCAAACTTTAAAAATTAAACAAAATAAATTAAACAAAATAAATTGTAAATTCTCCAAAAAATTGTTAAAATGTAATAGTTATGAAAACTATTACTACTAAATGCGAAGATTTGTATGTTATTAATAAATCCAAATTTATATCTTTTGCTTATCCGGTAACGAGCGATATTGAATGCAAAGATATACTAAAAGATTTGGGGACAAAGTATAGCGATGCTACACATATTTGCTATGCTTATATTTTGACATCTCCTAGTCTAGAGAAATGTAGTGACAATGGGGAGCCATCGGGTACTGCTGGTAGACCAATTTTGGAAGTTCTCAAAAAAAAGAATTTGGAAAATATCTTGTGTGTAGTTATTAGATATTTCGGTGGCAAAAAGTTGGGGGCTGGCGGATTAATTAGAGCATATTCTACAAGTGCAGTAGGGGTAATAGACAAATGCGAAATTGTAGAAAATGAGAAAAAAATCAGATGTAGAGTACTGGTGGATATCAAAGATGGCGAGAGGATAAAAAGACAATTGTCTAGCCTTGGTGTAGATATCATAAATATCAACTATTCAAACGATGTCGAAATAATATTTGATACCAAAGAGAAAATTGATTTAATAAAATACAATATAGAAGTAGTGTAATAAAATATGGAAATAACAAAATTAGAAATTCAAAAAAATAATAGCGAGCGTGTCAATCTGTATCTTGACGAAAAATTTTTCTCAGGGATTTCTCTAGAATTGACAATAAGAGAACATCTCAAAGTGGGACAAGAAATTGACGAAGAACACTTAAATAATCTCATACTAGAAGATGAAAAAGGCAAAGCTTTGGCAAAAGCTATCAAGTATATAGGGTCTAATCTAAAAACTACCAAACAAGTAAAAGATTATTTAAAGAAAAAAGATTATAATTGCCATACAATTGCTTATGTGATAGATAAACTTGCCGAATATAAATACTTAGATGATGACAATTATGCTCGAGCATATATCTTGACTTATTCGGATAAATATGGTAAATTAAAATTGAAATTACAATTGCAATTAAAGGGCGTAAGCGAAGATATTATAGATAAATATCTAGACAATGTAGATAGCAGTAGCATAGAAAATGTTGCAAAAAAATATATGAAAAATAAAGAAATCAATTTTGAAAATTGTCAAAAATTATCTAGATTTTTGTATTCTAGAGGATATGATTTTTCAGAGATAAATAGCTTGGTTAATAGATTGAAGGAGGAGAAATAAATGAAAGTAGGAATAGATATTTTAGATGTAGTAAGAATGGAAAAATTTGTGCAGAACGAACATTTCTTGGAAAAATATTTCACTCCGTACGAAATAGATTATGTTTCTCACAACAATAGACAAACTCTTAGCTTGGCAGGTATTTTTTCGGCAAAAGAAGCTTTTTTAAAGGCGTTGGGTATAGGAATAGGTGGCGGAATAGATTTGAATGATATAGAAATTCGCCACGAAGAAAGTGGCAAACCATATCTACAAGTATTATCTAGTACAGGTCAAATTATGCTTAAATCTATGAGTGTTACAGATATTCAAATAAGCATATCTCACTCTGACGAAATGGCTACTGCTATATGTATAGTTGAAATAGACAAAGAAGATAAGAATACCAAGAATAAATAGAATTTGGATTGAAAATATTCCCCACACAAAAAGACACATTGTGTGGGATTTTTTTGCGAAAAATAAATAAAGATGGACCTTTTTGTCTAATTAAAAAAACTACGAAAAAATGATAATAATAAAAAATGATTTGCATAAATTACTAAAAATCGAGACCAAATTGGCTTAGTTATAAACAGTTGGAGCAGTTAAGTGAAAAAATTAATAAAAAGTAAGAATATTAGACTAAAAAGTGTAAATAATCAAAAAACAAATCATCACAATACACCTATTTGTTGGCATACTATAAGTAAGGACATAAAGTCTATTTATGAGGAATTGTGTCCTATATACCAAGAACTCGACAAAGATTTTCAAGCAGTTGATGTGGTGGATTTAATTTATTATGAGAGATGGCTAAATGAATGAAATAAAAAGAGGAGAATTGTATTACGCTGACTTAAGTCCTGTGCTGGGTAGTGAGCAGGGCGGAGTAAGACCTGTCCTAATAGTTCAGAATAATATTGGCAATAAATATAGCCCCACAGTTATAGTGGCAGCTGTTACTAGTCAGATAAACAAAGCGAAAATTCCCACTCATATAGAACTTGGCAAAACATATGGACTTACCAAAGATAGCGTCCTTTTGCTAGAACAAATCCGTACGCTAGACAAACGAAGATTAAAAGAGAAAATAGGCGTTCTAGACGAAAAGTGTATGAAAAATGTGAATGAAGCCTTGCTTATATCCCTTGGATTTTGAAAAATAGCACCTATATCAAGTTTTTAATTAGGGTGCTATTTTTTATTTGTCAAATAAATTTGCTTGTTTTTGCCAAAATAAATGTATAAAAATGTCATTTTTTTTTGCTTACATATTGACTTTTTTTGTAAGTTTAGTATAATATAGTTAAGTATTACAAAGATACCTATGAATTATCTAAATTATGTAGCATTGTAATTGGAGGAAGAATGGAAACCAAAATAAAATTAAAGATAGGCTCGCTTATAGATTTAAACGAAATATCTCAAGTAATTGTTACTTCTCTATCGTGTGAGTATTTGATAGACACTATAAGAGCATCGCTTAGAAAGTATAGTAGGGATATAAATCTAGAAAAACAAATATCAGATTTTGCTCAAATAATTGATATTAGTTACAATACCAGTTTTACAAGTTTTTCGTCTTGGCAAGATGACAAATCTTTTGCTCAGATGAAGATGTTGGAATTTTTGCAAACTTTGGACAACTTTTTGTCTGAAAACAAAATTATCGAAAGTAAACAATTGCAAAATGATATCCAAGAGGATTATGTCAAATTTCTTACATCTATGTCTTCGCTAAAACTTACCCAAGAAGAATTGGATATCGCTGGAGTGAATATTAGTAGAGAGTACTTAAATTCAGCTATTGAGCAATTAAGACTTCTAGACGAGGGTGCGCTTATTGATAATTTGAATTCAATGGCTCTTGATTTTACTCCTTTGGATATCAAGGGGGATAAGAATAAGTTCGTTGAACAAAAACTTGCTAAACTAGATAAACTTACTACTTCTTGTACACAAACATTTGAAGACGATTATGACAAATTGCTTAATCAAATTCTTGCTATGTACAAAAAATTCTACAATATTTCCTTTAGCTCAGATACTGATGGAGAAAAAGCAGAAAAATCAAGGAAAATTTTGAAGACTTTGAATACTCATAGGATTCTTCTAGACAAACTTGAAAACAAATTGGAAGAAGCTAATGAATTGAAAAGGCAATTGAAAATTCACGCAACCAAGATTAATTCTAATTTAACAGAAGAAAAAGTCATTTTCGAAAATAAACTTAGTAGCGGAGTAGAAGACAAAGAACTTGTAAGTAACGAGTTTAATTCTAAACAATTTGTAGCATTCAATTATGGCGAAAAAATAGAAGAAGAAATAAACTCACTTACTCAACTTCAAGAAAAAATTGCAAATCATTACAAAGTGCTAGATCAATTGGAATTTTCTTTGAAAGGTGCTGTGCCTAGCGAAGAAGAAATGGGTAGATATTCTTCAATTGTCCATAAATTCAGAGAATTGGCAGTTAGGTTGGAGATGGACAAGTCCAAACCAGATAAGCCAAACAAAGAATTGGTGGCTACTATAAATACCGCAATTACAGGTCTTAGGACATTGGTCGAATATGCCAAAGATTTCCAAGATTTGTATTTGAGAAATTCTATGCTAACAGCAATATTTAGAGCGGTAAATGACTTGAATGATTTTGCTACAAGCAACAATAAAGCTGAACAACTAAATCAAATTAATTTTGTGGCAAATACATTGAGTAAATACAATGAATTAAATCAAAAATTTGCAAGCAATATCGTGGCATACCGCAAACTTGCTAATGATACTATTCGCAATATTTCCATTATTATTAGTAAGACTATCAATGGCGTAAATATTTACGAAGTAATAGAAAATATTAATGTCGTTGCAAAAAACTTCGAAGATTTGTATGATAATTTGGCAAGCAATAACAAAAGACAAATAGAAGTTATGCAAGAAGTAATTAGATTGTAAAAATGTTTGAAAAATGGAAACAAAAATCTTACATAAAGGGGTCTTGAAAGAAGATGGCTCAAAAATTTGAAGAAATGATAAAAGTAAAATATCAAATGATTGAAAATGGAGTAGCATCAACCAAAGAATGTAGGTTGATAGATATTCCAGAACAAGACAAAGAGGGGATAATTTCTCTTGCTGTTTTTCCTATACTTAATAAGGACAATAGCGAAAACAAAGTTGTAAAGGATATTAGTAAATACATCGCCAATTTCCCAATGCTTCAAACTATCTCTTATCCTAAACAATTTTCTAGCATCAATGTGGGTTTGATTCAGAAGAATGGGTGTCCTAATTTGCATCAAGTTGTTAGAACTATTCCTCAAGGTTATGAGGGTAAATCTAGTCTTATGTTGAAAGGGGCGAAGACTGTTAATTCTAGTATTGATACTAGCACAGAGGCAGTATCTTCCTTTGCTTCCATTTTGCCAGATGACCAGAATGCTATCAATATTATAGATGTTCCTGTTAAATCTGCGTCTACCGAAAAAACTGCTATAAAATCAATAATTGTAGACAAAGATAATATTTCACAAGAAGTAAAAAAGGTAAATCAAAAACTTGAAGATATTGCAGGAAGAATTGGCAGAGATAATGTCCCAACTGGCGAACAAATAGAAAGTATTTTGGACAAATTTGTAGGAACTTTGACCGAAAGCCAATTGTCTCAAGTAATCGAAGCTGTACAAAATATCAATATCAATGTGGCTACATCTGCATTGGAAGGCGTTGTAGAAAAAACAATTAAAGACAAAATTTCGGCACTTTATAACAAAGATAATTCTCAATTCAACAAATCTATTCAAGATTTCATTTCAAACATTGAGAATATGAGAAATGATAATAAATCAGAATCAGAAATGTATGATTATGTTAGAGATAATTTGTCTACAGTTCTTGCTTCTGACAAAAATCTTCGTATCAAACTTTTGCTTGTTGATGGAATTGTTAATGGAAATAATGAAGAAGCAAATGGTCTAGTCAATGATACTTTGGCTCATTATTTCGATTTGCTTACAAACGACGCTAGTCTAAGTGCTGAAGGCAAAGAGAATATTTCTAAACTTCTTGGTGCATATGCACAAGATTTGTTTGCAAGAATTAGAGAGAACGATAATCCTCTGCTTGATGAAATTTTAGAAAAAACACCATCTGACAAAAAGATAGATAGAATTGTGGAAGATACACTTATTGCTCATAGACTTGTAGATAATGACTTGATAAGAACAGCTGTTGTTGACAAAATTACAGGTACAATCCTTCAATCAATGGGTGGATTTGATGGCAAAGTTAATGATAATATGGATAATATTCAATCATTCGTAGAAGAAATAATTACAAATGATGAATTCGTCAATCAATTGACCAAAATTGCTCAAGATAGCGATTTAAATAGATGTGCAAATATTGCAGAAGTTAAATCTCAGATTAATAGAAATCATAGCGAAGAAATATCTGAAATAGCAAATTTTGTATCAGACATTGTTAAAATCCCAGTTAAGAAAGATATAAAAGACGAATTGTCCAAACAAACTGCATATATCCTAAGAAGAATTGGCTTAGACGAGAGTGCGGAAAACGAAAGTTTATTGGGACTACTTAATATTCGAGATAACGAAAAAGATGAACATTTGCAAATGATTCTTGATCAATGCAGAAATAATCAAATGTCTGTCGACGATGTTAAACAATTCCTAATGTCCAATAATGGCAAAGATATTTTAGCATCGGCATTGGGTGTAAAAGCTATCGAAAATGCTTTGGCAGAGAATAATCAAAAACTTGATAGTGCTATAAGTATGATGCAACAATTCAAAGATAGTATAAGCAAATTGACAGCATCTGGAGTAGGTAGTTACGTTAGTTCTCAAGGACTTACAGCCGGGGTAATGATGGGAGGCAATGGTATTGCTAATATTCCTAATGGCTACAATGCAACCATTTCTCGTCCATTTGAATATCCAGAGAACTCTACACAAAATTTGGATCAATACATCAATAGAGCAATCAAATTTCAATTGACAAATATGTTTGGAACAATGGGCGCTCCAGTACCTAATAATCCAGACCCTCGTAATACAAAAGACGAAATTATTAGTAAATTGAATAAAGAAAATGAAGAAATGAAAAAAGAAATAGCTTCATTAAAAGATGCTGTTATCAAATCTGCCAAAGTTATCGAAGAAATGAATAAGTCAAAAACAGTAGAGCAAAAAGCAAATGAAACTAAGACAGAAAATGCTGTAGAGACTGCTACAGAACAAAAGAAAGACGATAAAAAAGTAGAAACCAAGGTAGAAAACAAAGAAGAGAAAAAAGACCCAAAAACTCAAATACCAAGTGCAAAAAATGAGCCTTCTATCAAACTTCCAGTGCCAAAGAAAGAGACATTCAAAGGCAAAAGCGTAGAGATGATGGATATGCTTGCAGAGCCTAAGATGTCTAGAGCCAAGAAATTCAAAAAATGGCTAAAACGTCACCCTCTAGCACTTACTGCTTGCGGTATTGGTGCGGGTGCATTACTAGGTGCAGGATATGGTGTATTTGCAGCAGGTGGTATTTCATCATTGATTTCTACAGCTATGTACTTTATCCCTACCCTAAAAACTATAGGAATAGGAGCAGCAATTGGCCTTGGAGCAGGTGCTGTTGGTGAAGTTGTAGGTAGAGTAGCAGGACTTGGCAAAAAAGATAGATTGTATAATAAATTCCTAAAAGAAAAAGCAAAATGTGATGCATACAAACAATCTTTGGAACTTATGGAACGTGCAATCGAAAATGAAAGGTCTGCAATAGAAAGTTCTTTAGAAAATATGAAGTCTTGCAAAAAACTAAAGAAATTAAATCGTTATAAAAAAGCAAATATGTCCAAAGCTAAAAATTTAAGTAAACTTCGTAGCAAACAAAGAGAATTAAAAGGGAAATATCAAGAGCAAGTTGAGAAATTCTTGGAAGCAAAAAGACAATTGAATGAATATGAAGACCAAAAAGGCAAAACTATGGCTATGGGTGGCAACTTGCAAGAATTAAGAAAAGCAAGAGAAAAAGCCCAAGAAGAAATGGAAAATGCTGAAGACGAAGAAGAAAAAGATATCATCAAAGAACAATTAGATACAGAAGAAAAAGTAATAGATGCTGCTGCTGGTAAAAAGGTGTCTGCACTAAGCTCTAATTTCAAGACCGGTGACGCAGAAGCCTATGATATGCTTAAAAATATGAAAAACAAATCAAAAGCTATGAACGATATTATGGCAGAAATTGAGAATAGAAATTCCAAACCAAAAGAAACTTCGGCAACAGTAGAAGTTTATGACAAAGAAGACATTGTAAAATATGTCGAACAAGTCAAAAAAACCGGTAACGAAGCTGATAAAAATAATTTAAAAGCACTTCTTGTTCATGCACAAGAAACCAACAAAAAAGCATCTGAAACATTGCAATTGCCAGAAGATAAATTGGTGCAATTGCTAGAAGCAAAGAAAAAATTTGAACAATCAAAAAATGCAAATCCAAATGCTTCGGCAACAACAAACGACAATGAAGAACAAAACAAAGATAATGATGGCATTGCTAGATAAATAAATGCTTTGAGCAAATTAATTTGCAAAAAACTTTTTAATAAAAACAAAAAAAGAATTAAGATTTTACATCTTAGTTCTTTTTTCTTGTATATAATCAATTGCTCTTGTTTGACAAAATATTTTATAGTTGCTAATATATATTTGTAAAATTATGTAGTTTGTCTATACAAAAGGCTTTGTTTATTATAAAAAAATATTGCTTTTCGTTTTGCATTATAATTATTGAATACAAAATTTTCAATCAAACAAATTATTTTTTGGAGTTTTTATGGGTAAAAAATTGGAAGATTACAGAAGGTCAACTGTTAGGATTTTTGGCTTTACGTGGGAAACTAAAAATTTTTGGACAACTATGGGGTGTGCAGTCGGTACACTTTTGATTTTGGTTGCTCTTACGCTGTTTGGAGTAAATGTTAGCTGGTATGGCGTAATGGTAGGCTTGGGCTTTTTGGTCGCACTAGCACTTTGCCAACAATTGTGTCAAGAGAGAGAAATTCTTAGAGATTATCCATATTCGCTTATTTGGTGGATTTTCCCTTTCTCAATTGTGGGTGCTAGATTATATTTTCTTATATTCAATGGATTTACTAGCTTTTGGGAGATTTTTACTATTTGGAATGGCGGACTTGCCATATATGGTGGCGTTATTGGCGGATTTTTGGGATTAATTATTTGTTGTCTTATACACAAGGTAAGCATTGTAAAAACTTGCGATGTTGTTGTCCCCGTGCTAGCTATTGGCCAAGCTTTTGGTAGGATTGGCTGTATATTTGGCAAATGTTGTTATGGCGTAGAAGTGACAAACAAAAGTTTGCAATGGTTTCCTATTTCTCTGTATGTAAATGGCGGTTATCACTATGCTACCAATTTCTATGAAAGTATTTTTGATTTGTGCTTATTTATTGTCCTAGTGATAATTTTAAGAAAAGTTAAAATCAAAGGAATTACGACATTTTCATATCTATTTGGATATGGACTAGTTAGATTTATCTTGGAGTCTTTTAGAGACCAGACTCAAACATTATTTATAGGTGATTACCCTGTAAGCAAATTATTAAGTTTGATACTAGTAATTGTTGGGGTAATTGGCATATGTACTTTGCTTTTGGTTAATAATAAGAAAAATGGCAAAGAAGCCAAATAAATAAAAGGCAAAGTTTTGAAAAGAATTAGAATTGTTCAATTATTAGGATTTGTGCTAGTTGGGTGCTATATTGCATTGTTTTCAATAGATATAAAATATCGATTGCTTGGAGATATGAGAAATTGGATTTTTTCCATTCTCGTAGTCTTGATTGGCATTAATCTTATATGCAAAGGAATTATTCTTTCTAGTTCTTCTACAATGTGGTTTGCCAATAATCTAATATTGGTAGCAATTACAATTCTTTTTATAGAGTTCTTGCAATTAAACATAAATGATTATATTTTTGTATTTTCAATCATTCCAATTATTCCTACACTTATAAATTTGTTTATTCTCAAGCTGAAAATTTATATCAAAGTTCTCATTCTAAATGTATCTATTATCATTCCAATACTCTTATTTCAGTTCTTATCGATAGAGTGGTATTGGGTTGGTGGAATGGCAATAGTTAGCATTATTTTGGGGATAATTATTTGTAGGAATATCAATTTAGACAAGGAGAAAATAGATGGCAAAGTTTGATATTAATAAAAAAGGTTATGATACTGAACAGGTTGATGCTTTTATCGGTAAATTAAGTGTAAAATATGAAGAAAAACTATCCGAGCAGAGGGATAGAGTTTTTGCATTAAAAAACGAACTTTCCACTATGCAAGAAAGACTGGATAATTACAAAGACAAAGATAAACAAATTTCTCAAGCTTTGATTTTTGCAGTAGAAAAGGCTGAGCAAATAGAGAATAATGCTAGCAAATTATATGATTTGGAAATTAAGAGAATTAGACTGCTATATAAACAATGGGAAGATATTGTAATGAAAGTAAATATGTGCGAAGTCCCATCTATTCTAAAAAATGAAATTTCAGAATTTAGCAATACTATCAAGGAAGTTTTGGTACAAAACAATAGAATGGGCGGAAGTGTTATTAGACAAGATTTGCACAAAAATTCGGATAATTACATAAGAAATCTTCTCAACAAAATGGACTATGCTTTTAATTCAAAAAATAAAAATGACCCATCAAAAAATGTCCTAAATGCTATGAGTAACGAAACAGAAAAAGAAAATACTAGAATGATTGATTTGAGCGGAAAATTGGACAAAATTAAAGTAAAAGGTAGCGGAAATATGGCAGAAAACTACCTAAATAGTGATGATTATGACGAGAATAATGTCTTTGCCCAAAATCTTATGCGAAAAAGAGGAAAGAAACCAGAATCTTCTGGCTTTGATTTGGAAGACGCTCTTAATCCTAAAGAAGATTTGGACGAAATTATGAAGGCCTTTGACTTCTTCTTGGAAAATGAAGAAAATAAATAATAATTAAAAATATATCTAAAAAATATACTCTATTTAAAATAATAGGGTATTTTTTTGAATTATATGGTGGTTGTTTGATGTAATAAATATTCGGTATTTTTTTATAAGTTATATAATTTCTTTACAAAAATTTCAATTTTGGGTAAAATAATATAAAAATCAAGTAATTCTTTGCATATGAGCATATGTTCATACTTTTTGTCGTATGCGTGTATGCCTATATTGCAAAATTAAAATTCAGCTGGAGAAGAATGGAAAAGAAAAATTTTAGTGCAAAGAGGTCTATGTCTCTTGTGCCAATTGCAATACTTCTTTTGTGTACAATTGTATCCTTGACAGTTGCATTCTTTTTCTCGTCTGACTGGGCTACAAAATATGTGCAATTATCTGGTCGTGTTAGTATAGAAGCTGTAGGCAAAGGCACAGCATACAATTCTATAGAAGATACAGTGAGTTCGTGCAATTTGGATATTGATATAGATAGAGATTATGGTGTGCTTATTCCTAATGCTCCACTTTCTATTTATGCCAATTGCAAAGTAAACCAAAGTACAACCAAACCTTTGCTTAGAGCCAAAATGGAAGTCAGTATTTTTGATACCTCAGGCAATTCTTTTTCTGAAACAGGGGAACATAATGTTGCCGAAGATATGACAATCCTACTCAAAACGAATATTTTAGATGGCAGTAATTGGGCTTTTTTCGAGGGGTATTACTATTATTTGGAGACTCCTACAACTAACGCCCAAGGCACGTCTGTTTTAAAAGAAGTAGATGCTACTAGCGAAGACGTTATAGTGCCATTTTTGAATGACCCTATTACAGTGCCTAGTTATATTGACGATAGTTATTCGGGACTTTCTATCAAAATTACAATAGTTTTCCAGGCTATACAGAATTATATTGCAAACAAGGTAACTGGCGAGAGAATTACCCCCAATACAATTACAAATTCACTAATCATTTTCAATGATTTTGAAGAAAATTCTGGTGAATAAAGCTTATACCTCTAGAATACTTGACATATTATTTTAGAATATAATACAATATTATTAACCTAGATGGTCTTAATTGACAAGTTCGCATATTCGTGGAACTCATATAGTGAAGGTATATAGGTTAGAAGTTTTGAGCCAGTTCACTATATTAGATACTCTACTTAGGGTATCTTTTTTTATCGACTTTATCAGTTATATAGCACGTATTGATTTTTGTGAATTGAATTTCTATTGCTAATATTCGACTATAAGACTGCTTCTAAGAGTTTAACTTGCAACATTATTAGTAAACAAAAGAAACACCCGGATATGTGTCAATTAGATAGGGGCAAAAAAGAATAAAAAAG
>CAZIRR010000014.1:0-21837 GCA_964541825.1 uncultured Christensenella sp.
GTCGTACTTATCGACAAAGCTTATGACTACATCAAATCTGTAGCAAGCGAAGGTAAGACTATACTATTCGTAGGTACCAAAAAACAAGCACAAAAAGCTATCGAAGATGAAGCTAAGAGATGCGGTATGTACTACATCAATTCTCGTTGGTTAGGTGGTACTCTTACAAACTTCAAAACTATTAGAAGTAGAGTAGAGAGACTTAACAAACTAGAGAATATGGAAAAGGTTGGAGAATTCAATCTTCTTCCTAAGAAAGAAGTTATCAAACTAAAAGCTGAGAGAGATAAACTTGAGAAAAATCTTGGCGGTATCAAAGAAATGACAAAACTTCCAGATGTTTTGTTTGTAGTAGATACCAAAAAAGAACACATCGCTGTTCAAGAAGCAAAATCTTTGGGTATTCCAGTTGTTGCTTTGCTTGATACAAATTGTGACCCAGAGCCTATCGATTATGTTATTCCTGGTAACGATGACGCAATAAGAGCGGTATCTTTGATTGCTGGTGCTATTGCTAATGCTGTAATAGAAGCAAAAGAGGGCGTTGCTCCATCTACCGAAGAAGAGCCTGTAGAAGAAAAAGTTGCAGAACAAAATGAAGAAGTTGCAGAAGAAGTTTCTCAAGCAACTGAAGAATAATTTTTAAATTAGGAGTGTACACGATTATGTTTACAAACGAAGATATTGTAAAACTAAGAAAAAGAACTAATGCAGGAATTATGGACTGTAAAAATGCATTGACAGAATCTGATGGTGACCTTGACAAAGCAACCGAATGGTTGAGAGAAAAAGGTATTGCAAAAGCTGCTAAAAAGGCAGATAGAATTGCTGCAGAAGGACTAGTATATTCTTACATTCATATGGGTGGCAAAATTGGTGTATTAGAAGAGATAAATTGTGAAACAGACTTTGTTGCAAGAAGTGATAATTTCGTTGCTTTTTGTAAAGATATCGCTCTTCAAATCGCAGCTGCTAAGCCTCTATATATCAACGAAGAAGAAGTGCCAACCGATGTTCTTGATCACGAAAAAGAAATTTTGAGAGTTCAAGCATTGAATGAAGGAAAACCAGAAGCTATCGTTGATAGAATGATTGAAGGTAGAGTAAAGAAATTCTACGAAGAAGTTTGTCTGCTTGACCAACCATTTGTAAAAGACCCTAGCAAAACTATTAGAGATTTGCTTAACGAAGCAATCCTAACAATTGGCGAAAAAATTTCTATCAGAAGATTTGTTCGTTATGAAATGGGCGAAGGTCTAGAAAAGAGAAAAGACAATTTCGCAGATGAAGTTATGTCTCAAATGGGTCAACAACAATAATATACCTCTAAGAATATGTGTATTTTTAATATCTCACAGTTTTTGTGAGATATTTTTTTAATTATTTGCAATACTTGTCTGCTTTTTTCTTGCAAAAAATAGACATTTTATAGTAGAATATATAAGTATTAAAATTAGGAGCATTTTATATGTATAATGAAGAAATAGAAATGTATTTGGAAGAATACAAAGAAAATTTAAATAAAATTCTTGACCACTACAAGAATGAACTTTTACAAATTAGGGCAGGTAGAGCAAACCCAAAATTAATCGAAAAAATTATGGTAGATTACTATGGAACAATGACACCTATTAGCCAAATGGCTACTATTTCTGTGCCAGAAGCTAGAATGATTTTGGTAAATATCTGGGATAATTCTATGTTAAAAGCTGTTGCCAAGGCTATTGAGAGCGCAAATTTAGGATTAAATCCAAGCGACGATGGTAGAGTAATCCGTTTAGTATTCCCTCAACTTACAGAAGAAAGAAGAAAAGAACTTGTCAAAGATATGAATAAACTTACAGAAACAGCCAAAGTTTCTTGCAGAAATGCTAGACGTGATGTACTAGATGAATTCAAGAAGATGAAGAAAGATAGTTCTATTACAGAAGATGAGATGTCTTCTCTTGAAAAAGATGTCCAAAAAATTCTAGATGACCAGATAGCAAATATCGAAAAATCAAGTCAATCAAAAGAAAAGGAAATAATGGAAGTTTAATTAATTTACTTTTTGTTAAAAATTAAACTAAAAAGGTACTTTATGAAAAAACGTTTAATTACTGGTGTTTTTATTTTGCTAATTACTGCTATATTTGTGGCTTCTAGATACTATACTCCATATGCATTCGATGTCTTTGTGGGCGTTATGGCAGTAATGGGTGTTGTAGAGGTTACTAGAGTTTTGGAGAGAAGGCGTAGTTTTACTAGCCCTCTTATCGTTGCCTGTTTCCCTGCAATTATGTATATTGCTATGATGCTTGGTATATATTATCAAAGAGATATTCTTTCTTATGTTGTGTACTTTATTATCATTATAATTGCATTATTTATTATTAACTTTTTGTCTACTTATCTAAGTACTACAAGTACTCAAAAAGAAAAAGATAAGTATGGTGTTTTTGAGAGTGATTCTAAATATGCATTCAAAAAGAGTATGAATTCTGCCTTTGTAATGGTATATCCTGCAATCTTATTTGTATGTCTTTTTGCTATAAATCACTTTTTCGAATTTGCATTTGTAGATAGTCAATCACTTGCTGATAGCGATATTGTTGTACTTTTCTTTATAGTATTTACCTTTGCAGTAACAATGATGACGGACACTTTTGCTTTGCTTGTGGGTATGGCTCTAAAGGGGCCTAAATTGTGTCCTACTATTTCTCCCAAAAAGACTATTAGTGGGGCAGTAGGTGGCCTAATTTTTGGCACATTGAGTGGAATATTGGTATATTACTTATTCACATTTAATACAATATTTGCAGAAGCTACAGTTCTATTTGATTTCGCTATATGGAAATTTGCTATTGTTGGATTTGTGACATCTATTGTGGGACAAATTGGAGACTTAATTGCTAGCGCACTAAAGAGAAGTGCTAGGGTCAAAGATTATGGCACGCTTTTCCCAGGACACGGAGGTGTGATGGATAGAGTTGATGGACTTATCTTCAATGCTTTGTGTGTGCTTATTTCTATGTTTATACTTATATAATACGGAGAATTTTAATGATCGTTCTATATATAATCCTTGCTATATTGGTCTTGATGTTAATGATTATGATACACGAATTGGGACATTATTTAGCAGGAAAAATTCTAAAATTTAAAATTGAAGAATTTTCTATCGGCTTCGGTAAGTCAATTTTTTCTAAACGATTGAAAAGTGGAGAAGTCTTTAGTATTAGACTTATTCCCCTTGGTGGATATTGTGCATTTAAAGGCGAAGATGAAGACGGCAAAGAAGATGCCGAATGCTTTAATAATTACCCTTGTTGGAAAAGATTGATTGTATTGTTTTCGGGTGCTTTTTTCAATTTTTTGTCAGCAATTATATTTTCGTTCATATTGCTTATGAGTGTAGGGTCGGGAATAGTTCAAATTACTGAAGTTACTGCTACAAATGAAAACAAAGATGTCTTAAAAAAGAACGATATTGTTCTAGAGATTGATGGTGTAGAGCCTACATTTATAAATGGTGGCATTGTCAAATTAATGAGTGATAAAGATATTGGTGACGAAATAATCTTGAAAATAAATCGTGACGGCGAAATTTTAGATGTAAAAGTTAAAAAGTATGCAGTATACAAAACTAATTCTGATAATGAATATGAATTGGATAATGATGGCAACAAAATCGTGGAAGAGAAAATAATTGGTGTAAAAACTGATTATGTTAAATACGGATTTGGCAAAGCATTGCTTAAATGTGTCCCATATACATTTGATATGGGTTGGGAATGTTTGTGTATAATCGGTGATTTGTTCACTGGCAAAATTGGTCTTGAGAGTGTGGGTGGACCTATTACTACTATCCAAACTATTGCAGTCTCTACACAAACCAATTTGAAAAATTTGTTGTTGTTATTCCCGTTGATTGCAGTAAACTTGGCGGTATTCAATTGGCTTCCAATTCCTGCACTTGATGGTGCTAGAATGGTTTTTGTCCTATTTGAATGGATATTTAGGAAGCCTGTTCGAAGAGATATTGAAGCCAAAATCCATAGTATTGGACTTATGATTTTGTTTGCTTTGGTTATTATTATTGACTTTCTGCATTTAATAATTTTCTAAAGAAAAATTAAAAAGGGAAATTATGGAATTACTTAATTTTATTAACAAAAAAACAAATAACGCTTACTTGGATTTTAAACTTGTAAGTGTTATTTTTGATAAAACAAAAAAAGAATGTGTCTTCAAATTTTTGTACAAGAACGAAATTAAAGATGAAGACAAACCAAGACTAACCCAATTAATTCAAGAGTATTTACCTCAAGATATAGATATTGTAGTAAAATGTAAAAAAGCTTATGTAGATATTGAATTGGTTAGAGATATTATTCATAATTTTATAAACAAACATTATTCAAGTGTAGCAGTTGATTTTGAAAAAAAAGATATTGATGTAAAAATTGACGATGATATATATGTAACTATTAATTGTAATAAATTCAATTACAATCATTTGTCTAGTCCTGTGGTCTACAATGACATTCTCACTTATGGTCAAGGTTTTTTCTTTGAAGATTTTTATTTGGATATCAAAAACTCATTGGATACAGATAATCTTGAAGATGTGGTTTTGGAAGACAATTTTATAGATGATATTTCTTCAAATAATTCTAAATTAAAATTTTTCAAGGTGAAAAATATTCAAAATGTAATAGGCGAAGTTAATGGCTCTCCTATAGAAATTTCTGGCATTGATTGTGCAATGGATAGTATAGAAATAGCCGGGAATATTAGATTTTTTACTCAGAAATCTTTTGAAAGTAAAAGAGTCGACAAAGAAGGTAATGCTGTAGTCAAAACATACTTTAGTTTCAGTTTGTTTGATAAATCTGGCAAGATGAGCTGTGTTGTTTTCCCTAGAAAAGATTGTGCAGTAAAAATGCTTAATTTTAAAGATGGAGATTATGTAATCCTTCACGGAAATACAGAAGACTACAATGGTAGAATTAATTTCAAGGCAGATTCAATAGCTTATGCCGAAAAAGTAGAAGAAGTGCAGGCTGAAGAAATTGCTGTCGAGATAAGAAAAGAGCCTTTTGACCATTATTTGTGTGTGAATATTGAGCCTTATTATGAGATAGAACAAGACAATCTATTTGCAGTTAGAGAAGAAATTGGCGAATATTTAATGAATAATGACGTTGTAGTATTTGATATAGAGACAACAGGACTAGAAGTAAGTAGATGTGAAATAATAGAAATAGGTGCTGTCAAATTGCATCAAGGTAGAAAAATTGAGACTTTTGAGACTTTTGTCAAACCTACAACTTCTATTCCTGATGAAATTGTTAATTTAACTCATATTACCGATGAAATGGTTAAAGATGCTCCTCCAATCAAAAGTGTAATTGCAGACTTTTATAAATTTTGTTATGGAACTACGATTATTGCTTACAATATCGATTTTGACTACAAATTTATAAGTCAATTCGGAAAAAATAATGGTTTTATATTTGATATGAAACAAATAGATGCTTTGTATTTGGCAAGAGCATTTATTCCAGGACTTAAAAACTTTAAATTGAGTACCGTATGCAAAAAATTAGGAGTATCTTTGGAAAACGCACATAGAGCAGTACACGATGCAATGGCTACTGCCGATGTAGTAATAAAACTTAATACAAATATTACATAAAATTATATAAATTGGCAAAAAAGCCTTGATTTATGTCTTTTATTATGGTACTATAAATATAGTTAATACTAGATTATTAGAGTGGACTTTTGCAGTTCACTCTTAAATTTTGTATATAGGAGATTTTATGGCAGAGAGAATTGTCGATAAAGGCTTGAAGATTATAAAGCCTGTAGTAGAAGATATGGGATATATCTTTGTTGATTTGGAGTACAAAAAAGAATTTAGTGGGAATGTACTTGCACTTACTATTGATAGCCCACAGGGGATCACAATTAATGATTGTGAAAAAGTTTCTAGAGCTTTGGATATTCCGTTGGACGAGAATGATATTACTAATGGTGCTTCGTATAGTTTCAATGTATCTTCTTATGGTTTGGATAGAGCATTTAAAAATGACTATGATTTTAATAAACATATTAATACTTTAGTCGATATCAAATTCTACAAACCATACAAGTCTCACAAAGAAATAACAGCGACATTAATCAATTTTAATAACGAACAAATTGAAGTAAATTTTGAAGAAAATATTGAAAAATTAGATAGAAAAATGATTGCAAATATTCACGCACATTTGGATTTTTAGGAGGAATTATAATGGTTAATAAAGATTTTTTTCAAGCATTAAATGATTTGGAAGAACAAAAAGGAATAAACAAAGAGTATTTCATAGAGTCTTTGGAAGCTGCTCTTACTAGTGCATACAAGAAGAATTTTGGTGAAGCAAAAAGTGCTTTTGTTAAATTAAATCCAGAGAAGAATACTATCAAAATTTATTCTTACAAAACAGTTGTTACTGAAGTTTTGGATAGTGATAAAGAAATTAGTTTGGCTGAGGCTAAATTAATCAAGAAAAGTTATAAAGTAGGCGATCTAGTACAACAAGAAGAAACTCCAAAGAATTTTGGTAGAATTGCCGCTCAAACTGCCAAACAAGTAGTAATGCAAAGATTGAGAGAAGCCGAAAGAAGCAAAGTTATGGACGAGGTTAATACTAAGCAAGACGAACTTGTTACAGGAATTATTAGAAGAATAGAGGGTGAAAATATTTATGTTGATTTGGGTATGACACAAGTTGAAGGCGTGCTTTCTCTTAAAGACCAAATTCCTGGTGAAAAGTACAAAATTAACGATAGAATTAAAGTTGTTATCAAATCTATTAGAGAGAGCTATAATACTCCGTATGTACAATTGTCTAGAAGTTCTGCAAGTTTTGTAAAAAGATTGTTTGAATTGGAAGTACCAGAAATTGCAAGTGGCGAAATAGTTATCAAAAATATTGTTCGTGAAGCAGGATATAGAACAAAAATGTCGGTGTATAGTGACAATAAAAATCTTGATTGCGTAGGTGCTTGTGTAGGCAACAAAGGAATGAGAGTTAATGAAATCGTTAATGAATTAAATGGAGAGAAAATAGATATTGTTCCATTTAGCGAAGATGCCGGAGAATATATTGTATCAGCTCTTAGCCCTGCAACTGTTCTATATATTCATACAAATATGGAAGATAAGACATCTCTTGCCGTTGTTCCAGATGATAAATTGAGTTTGGCTATTGGCAAAGCTGGTCAAAATGTTAGACTTGCAGCACGTCTTACAGGCTGGAAAATTGATGTCAAAGCCAAGAGTGTTGTACCATCACTAAATCTAGACGAAGCAACTTCTCAAGAAAATTACGACAATTTGTTTGATGGAGAAGATGCCTTTGGAGATTTGAACTAAGGAGAAATTATGATTAAAAAAACTCCAATGCGTACTTGTATTTCTTGTAGAGAATGCAAGCCAAAAAAAGAATTAATCAGAATTGTTAAAAATGACGAAGGTTTTTCTTTGGATAAGACTGGCAAAGCAAATGGAAGAGGTGCATATATTTGTGATAAACAAGAGTGCCTAGATAGACTTATTAAGAATAAATTGCTTAATAAAACATTTAAGACAAATGTTCCTCTTGACGAGTATGAAAAGATTAAGGAAGAGTATGAAAGAAAGTAAATTAATTTCTTATATCGGTTTTGCGATTAAAAGTGGCAAAGTGATTTTTGGATATGATAAATTATTCGAATCCAAAAAAAATCCAAAAATCATCATTTATTGTCAAACTTTGAGTGAAAAAATGAAAAATAAGTTAGATTTGTTTGCAAAGTCTAAAAAAATAAAACTTTTAACTCTTGAAAAATTTATTTTGAGTGATATAATTAAAAGAGATAATTGTAAAGTCATTGCTATTTGTGACGAAAATCTTGGCAATGTCATATGTCAAGAAATAGATAAATTAAATGCTTGATTATATTTCTAGTGAGGTAAATATTGGAAAATAAAGAAAATAATAAAAATGCAGTATCTTTTGATAATTTAAAGAAATTAAGTGGGATTTTGAGTGGAAGTGAACTTAGTTTGCTTGTTACAAATATTTCAAAGTCAAAAATGGCTTTGGATACTTTTTGCAAGAATTTAAAAGAGTATGAGAATAAATTAAAGAAGAATATAACTGCTCAAAAAGAAACTAAGATAGAGACCGAAGTTCCAAGTTCTCAGACAACTACAGCTGTAGATACAAAAGTGACAAAAGTTGTAGATTCTAATTCTATCGACAAAAAGCCTACAGAAAAGACTGCTGTCAAGGATAAGAATTTCACTAATACTAATGTCAAATTTAATAAAGTACCTCAAAAAGAATTCAACAAAAATAATCGAGATGGCAAATCTGCATTTAATAAAGATGGCAAGAATTTAGATAAAAAATCTTTTGTTCCTAGAGATAATAATGGCTACAAACCAAAAGCTCCAAAAATTGAAATTGTAGAAACTATCGCAAAAAATGATAGTAATAGAACTTTTGGCAATAAAAATAAAACCAAATCCTTTGATACCGAGAAAAAAGAATTAAGCAAAAAAGCTAAAATGAAGATGGGTTATATTGATATCGACAATGACTTTGACCTTGACGGTGAAGAAAGAATGGGTAGAGTTAGGACAAAAGTCAAAAAGGCAAAACCTCAAGTAGTTGTTGAAAAAGTTGTTATAGACAAAGCTGTTATCGATACCGAAAACCTTACTGTCAAAATTTTATCAGAAAAAATTGGCAAACCTGCTGTTGATATTATCAAAAAATTTATGATGCTAGGAATGATGCCTAATATCAATTCGGTAATAGATTTTCCTACTGCTGAACTTGTTGCACAAGAGTTTGGTGTAACATTAGAAAAAAATATTGCCAAAAATTTTGAAGAAAAATTGCGTGATATGTTTGAAAATCAATCAAATGCTACCGAAAAAAGACCTCCAGTTGTTACTGTTATGGGACACGTTGACCACGGTAAGACATCTCTTCTTGATGCTATTAGAAATACAAATGTAATAGTGGGAGAAGCTGGCGGAATTACTCAACATATTGGTGCATATTCTGTTAATTATAATGGGGAGAAAATTACATTTATTGATACTCCAGGACACGAAGCGTTTACAGCTATCAGGGCTAGGGGTGCTAAACTTACTGACATTGCTATATTGGTTGTAGCAGCAGATGATGGAATAATGCCACAAACAGTAGAGGCAATTAATCATATAAAAGACGCAAAAGTTCCTATGATTGTAGCAATAAATAAGATTGATAAACCTGAAGCAAATATAGAAAGAATTAAGCAACAACTTACAGAATATGATGTACTTTGTGAAGAATGGGGCGGAGATGTAATTTGTGTACCTATTTCTGCTAAACAAAACAAAAATATTGATAAATTGCTAGAAGCTGTACAATTAGTTGCAGAAATGCAAGAATTAAAGGCTGATAGTTCTCAAGATGCTAGCGGAACAATTATAGAAAGCAAAGTTGACAAAGGCAGAGGAATTGTTGCAACTATTCTTATCAAAAATGGAACATTGCATATAGGCGACTTCTTGGTAAGTGGTGTGGCATCTGGTAGAGTTAGGGCGATGATGGACCACAAAGGCAATACTGTTACTCACGCATATCCTAGCGACCCCGTATCTGTTTTGGGATTTGATTTGTGTCCAGAAGCTGGAGATATGGCTTACGTTGTAGAAGAAAAAATGGCTAGAAATATAGTTTCAGAGAGAATTAGCAAAATGCAGATGGAGAAGATTGAGCAAAGTAATGGCATTACATTAGAAGATTTCTTGCAACAATCTGCTGACCACGAAGTCAAAGTTCTAAAAGTTATTATCAAAGCCGATGTAAAAGGCTCTTGCGAAGCTTTAAAATCAACTCTAGAAAAAATACATAATGACGAAGCAAAGGTGCAAGTAATACATTCTGGAGTAGGTGGAATTAACGAAAGTGATGTTATTCTTGCAAATGCAAGCAAAGCTTTGATTGTAGGATTTAATGTCAGACCAGAAGCAAAAGCTAGACAATTGGCAGAGAGAGAAAAAGTTGAGATTATGCTTTCAAAAGTTATTTATGAAGCTGTTGATTACATTACAAATATTATTAATGGAATGCAAGCTCCAAAATTTGAAGAAGTTGTCACTGGCCACGTTGAAGTTAGACAAATCTTCAAAATTAGTAGCATTGGAAATATTGCAGGAAGTTATGTAACTGATGGTGTTGTCAATAGAGATAGTAGCATTAGAGTTATGAGACGTGGTGAATGCATTATGGATACAGCAATTGAAACCCTTCAACAGCAAAAAGACCAAGCAAAATCTGTTAAAATGGGCTATGAATGTGGTATTAAATTGAAGAACTTTAACGATGTGGAAGTTGGCGATATCTTGGAAGCATACTCTCTAAAACAAATATAGGAGTGAAAAATGAGCGAAAGAATACTTAGAGTAAATAGTGAGATTCAAAAGGCAATTAGTTATATACTTGCTAATGAAATTAAAAATCCGCTTATCAAAGGACTTATTACTGTTACAAAAGTAGATACAACAGCAGATTTGGAACAATGCAAAGTTTATTTGTCTATTTTTGAAGAAGAAACAAGAGAAGAAGTATTTAATCAGATTAAACATAGTGCGGGATTTATTCGTAAAGAATTGGCACATACTGTAGATTTAAGAAAAGTTCCATTTTTAACATTCTATCTAGATGATAGTTTTGAATACGGAAGTAAAATTGAAGAAACTATCAACAAAATTAATGAGGATAGATTAAATCAGGAATGAAATTTTAATTAATAAAAGATAGCAAGATATTTGCTATTTTTTATTTTTTTGTATATCATTAATTAGTATAATAAAATAGTGATAGGTAAGTATGATAGGATTTATTAATGTGTATAAACCATCTGGAATAACAAGTAATACTGTTGTTCAGAAAATAAAAAAACATTTTCATATAGACAAAGTTGGACATATGGGAACTCTAGACCCATTGGCAGAAGGTTTGCTTCCTATTGCTATAGGCAAAGCTACTAGACTTTTTGACTATATGTTCGACAAAAAGAAAACTTACAATGTTGTTTTTGAATTTGGATATGAAACAGATACCTTGGATATTACAGGGGTAGAAACCAAAAGATTAAAAAAGGAATTATCTACAGACGATATCAAGAATAATTTACATAAAATGCTTGGTAAACAACTACAAATGCCACCCAAATATAGTGCAAAGAATATAAATGGTGCGAGAGCATATACACTTGCAAGAAGTGGCATAGATTTTGAATTATCTCCAAAAGAAATTGAAATCTTTGCATTTGAGTTTTTGCAACAAGTTGATATCAATAAATATCAATTCAAAGTAGTCTGTAGTTCGGGGACATATATTAGAGCTGTAGGTAGAGATTTTGCAAATATTTTAGGAACATATGCTACAATGACAAATTTGCAAAGATGTGATATGGGATACTTTCAGTTAGACAATTCTTATCCGCTTGATGATATTCTTGAGTGTGAAGATTTGTCCAAAGTTGTGGTTTCTCCGCTAGATGTTCTTACATCATTTGATAAAATTTCTATAGAAAAAGATAAGTATTTTGATTTAATTAATGGCAAATTTGTGTATTTCGATAGAATTGCAAATAATTCTTTTATATTGTATAATGATAAATTAATAGGAGTTGCAAAACCTAGAGAAAATCAATTAAAAATAGATTGTTATTTAGAGGAAAAAATATGATTAAATTCGGGCCAGCAGGCAATTGCAAAACATTTTATGATGAGGGATTCAAAAGAACATTAGAAGCCCCTAAGTGGCTTTTTGGAAAAGGCCTAAATGCCTACGAATATTCATTTGGTAAAGGATTTACTTTGCCAGATGATACAGCTGTCAAAATAGGCGAAGAAATGAAAAAGTATAATATAACAATTTCTATCCACGCACCATACTATATTAATTTTGCCACACCTACAGAAGAAATGGCAGAAAAAAGTTACAATTATGTTTTGGAAAGTTTGAGAAAACTAAGACTAGTTGGGGGAACTCATTTGGTTGTTCACCCCGCATCTCAAGGGAAAATGACTAGAGAAGAAGCGGTGGAATTAACAAAAAAAAGATTAAGAGTACTAAAGGATAAAATAATAGAAAACGGGTATGACGATATGTATATTTGTTTGGAGACAATGGGTAAGTCTGCACAAATTGGTACATACGAAGAAATTTTGGATTTTTGTACTATTTATGACAAATATATTCCTACATTTGATTTTGGACATATAAATGCACTTACTCAAGGCACGCTTAAAACATATGATGACTACAAAAAAATAATTGATTTGAGTATATCCAAGATTGGCTTTGAGAGGACAAAAATGGCACATATTCACTTTAGTAAAATTGAATATGGAGCAAAAGGAGAAATAAAACATCTTACACTTGAAGATAATATTTATGGCCCAGAATTTGAGCCTTTAGCTCAACTTTTGAAAGATTACAATCTAGAATGCATAGTAATATGCGAAAGTAGAGAATATCAAGGAAGAGACGCTGTTATTTTGAAAAATATCTATGATAATGTCTCAAAAAATAATTAAATGTAAAATTATGACATACATCAACTAAATGTTGGTGTATTTTTTTTGTAAATTTTAATATTGAAGGCCTGTGGAAAATAAGATATTGAAAATGGGAGTGTGTATGTTAGAAAATATTTTGCCAAATAGAATATCTCTTGCCCTGGATAAAATACCATATCAGAATTTATGCGAACTTAGGCTGAGAGCAAATATGCCAAGTGTTGCTAATATTATGGGAGAAAATTATTATTTAAAAACTAATGAACTTAGTAAAAATTGTGATAATGCAATAAGCGTGTCATATGGAGAATTGCAATCAATTCTAAATAAAATTTCCAATTATTCTATGTACACAATTAATGACCAATTGTTAGAGGGATATGTAACTATTTGTGATGGCATTAGAATTGGTGTGTGTGGCGAACTTGTATCTATCGATGGAAAAATGAAAACTCTTAAAAATATATCTTCAATAAATTTTAGATTTCCTCATCTTATCAAAAATTGTAGCCTAAATGTTTATCCATATTTAGTGCAAGATGGGATAGTAAAAAGTACACTTATATTATCTCCACCTGGTGCAGGAAAGACAACATTTCTTAAAGACATCATATATCAAATATCTGAGAGAGAAAATCTTATCAATGTATTGGTAATAGATGAGAGAGGTGAGATTATGAGTTCTTTTTATAATGATACAAATATCAAACTAAATAATGTAGATTTTTATCAAAAATGTAGCAAACAATTTGGGTTTAATAATGGTATTCGAAGTATGAAGCCAGATGTTATTATTACTGATGAAATAAATATTGAAAAAGATTTGGGGTTTATAGAAAATGCATTAACTTGTGGAGTAAAAGTAATAGCTACAATACACGCAGATTCAATTTTTGATTTGAAGAATAAAAAAGATTTTGCTTATCTTTTGTCGAAGAAAATGTTTGAGCGTTTTGTTTTGCTTTCTTCTTCAGATGGGATTGGAACGCTTGAGGGGTTGTACAATGAAAATTTAACATTGATAGGTGTGTAATGAAATTATTTTTGTTGATAATGTTATTTGCTTTGTTTGTGTTAATGGCTATTTTTGTATATTTATATTATTTATTTAAATCGAAATTGTTTATTGATTTGAATTACGTGTGTAAGTATTTGAAAAATAATATATCTTTTAATAAAAACAATCTGGAAAATTTACTTACTAATTGCTTCCAAGAAATCAATCCAACAAGTAGACATATCCTAAAAAATACATCAAGCCCATTTTCAAAATTAATACTGGCAGATAAAAAAGTTATTATTAATGATTTTTACAA
This sequence comes from uncultured Christensenella sp., assembly GCA_964541825.1. GTDB lineage: Bacteria > Bacillota > Clostridia > Christensenellales > UBA1242 > UBA11490. The sequence goes on from CAZIRR010000014.1 coordinate 13,921, forward strand.
AAGTTTGGGCAAAGGAGATGTGGAATTTGAATTAAACAATCTCAATTACTACTTGAAAATATTTGACGAAGAAAATGAAAAAGCAAAAGAAGATGTCAAGCAAAAAGGGCTGATGTATTTCAAATTAATTATTGGTGTAGGTTTGATAGTTTGCATATTGCTTATTTAGAGGGGTTATGGATATTGATATAATTTTTAAAATTGCTGGGATTGGGATTCTTACCGCCGTTATTAATCAAATTCTCAAGATTGCTGGTAAAGATGAGATAGCTACGTTTGTTACACTTGCAGGCATAATCGTAGTACTTTTTTCTGTGGTGAATATGATAAGTGATTTATTTACTACGGTAAAAACTTTATTTTCGATATATTAGGAGAAATTTTGGAACTAATTAAAGTATTAATATTAGGAATAGTTTTGTCTGTAATCACTGTACTTCTTAAACAGATTAAGCCAGAATATTCGCTTATCTGTATAATCGTAGGAAGTATTATCTTAATAGCATATATTCTAAATGGTGTAACTCAAATATTTGAATACTTTAGCCAAATAGTTGATAAGACTGGCATAGACAAAAATATGTTTTCAACATTGCTCAAAATAATAGGTGTGGGATATTTAATTGAGTTTTCTGCTGGAGTTTGTATAGATAGTGGCAATAGTTCTATAGCAGACAAAATTGTTTTAGCGGGCAAGATTCTTATATTTACTTTGAGTATGCCTATTATTACAAGTTTATTTAATTTAGTTTTGGAATTGCTATGATAATTTTTAATAATAATTTAAAAAAAATTAAATACAAAAAGAAATTTATAATAATTATTATTTTGCTTACACTTGCAGTTTTTTCTACTTTTAGTCTAGATATTTTTGTTTCTGCCGATAGTCAAGATGTAGAAAGTTCGCTTGCGAGTAGTGTTTCTCAAATTTTAGATGGTGTAGATTTGAGCGAAATGCAAGAGATGGTTGATAGTTTAGATGATGTAGGCTTGTTTAAATCAAGTATAAAAGATAAACTAAATCAAATATTGCAAGGGGAATATTTTACAAATTATTCTTCTGTAATTACAGCAATATTATCCCTAGTGCTTGGCGACATTAGAACAATTTTGCCTTTTGTATTTACATTGGTGGCTATAGGCATTTTATGTAACATTATTAGCAATATGAGACCAGATAATAAGGGTGTCAGTGATGTAATCAATTTTGTATTCCTATCTGTTACTGTACTCATTGTAATTATTGCTTTCAAAAACATTTTACAAAGTACAAATACAACAATATCCTACATATCGTCACAAATGCAAATTGTTTTTCCCATTTTAATTACGTTGCTAGCATCTATCGGGTCTATTGCTTCTATATCTATATACAATCCTCTAGTGGCAGTTCTTACTGGTACTGTAAATATAGTATTTAATAAATTTTTGTATCCATTATTTATCACTATATTTATTTTCACAATACTTAGTAATCTTACAGATACTATTAAACTTGACAAATTAGGTGGATTTATGATGTCTATGTTTAAATGGACAGTGGGGATTGTTTTTACTATTTTTATGGGTTTTTTGAGTATACAAGGGATATCTGCGGGTAAGTATGATAGCGTAAGTATCAAGACTACAAAATTTGCAATGAAAAGTTATATTCCTATTATCGGCTCATATGTATCTGATGGAATAGACTTTTTGATACTAGGCTCAGTACTAGTCAAAAATTCAATTGGACTTATTGGTGTCTTAATTTTGCTTATAACTATTTTGTCTCCAATTCTTATGATAATTGTGTACAAACTTGCACTACAATTAAGTAGCGGGATACTTGAGATGACTGGTAGCAAAAAAATTAGTACATTTTTGGCGTCTTGTAGCAAAATATTAATTCTTCCAATAGTTCTGATTATAGGGATATCCTTTATGTATGTAATAACAATATGTTTAATTATGTGTACTGCGAATATTTTTTAGGAGAATTTAGGTGTCGAGTTGGTTAATTGGAATAATAGGTGTTATATTTTTAGCTGTTTTATTTGATTTTGTTTATCCAAATGGCAAAACTAATAATTTTTGCAAATCAATGTTTGGACTATTTGCAATAGTAATGATGGTGACTCCAATATTAAAGATTGATTTGTCACAAGATTTCTCTAATTCTTTTGTTGATAATAGTTTAAATCTAAGTTTGCAAAATTCAAAAGATGAATATTATATTTTGAAAATCGTTAATTGTTTAAAAAATAATGATATTGAAGGAATAGATGTCGAAATAGAAAGTAATATGGAAGATAATGTATATCAGATAGAAAATATTTATGTAGATACAACAAATATAGTTCTAAGTGAAAATTTGACACATACAAATAAGTATGAAGTTATTATTCAGAGCATTTTGAAAATTGTAGAAATTGATAAAGAAAGGATAGTAATTTATGGATAAAGAAATTATCAAAATAGAAAATCTAATTAATGATGATGCCTCTCACAAAAAAGAAAAATCAAAATTTAACTTTGCAAAAATACTCACTGGCAAAAATTTAAAGATTGTAATACTTGTCATTATATTCGTTGTTTGCTCGTTACTTTTTTTAAAGATGACCAAAAGTGAAGGGACAAGCACAAGCGAGACTACAAATATCGAGAGTAAATATCAGACAACGCTAGAATATACAAATATTTTAGAGTCAAAATTGGAAGAAGTCCTATCGCAAATAAAAGGTGCAGGCAATGTAAAAGTAATGATAACACTTGATGGTAGCCCAGAACTTGTTTATGCTGGCGATACGAGCGAAAAAACAAGTAGCAGTCAGAGTGGAACTACAACTACAAGTTCTTCGTCTCCTATTATAATTGACACAAAGAATGGCTCAACACCATTGGTGCTTACAGAAAAATTACCTAAAGTGAAGGGGGTGATTGTGGTATCTACTGGCGCTCAAGATATAAGTATAAAATTGGATATACTCAATTCTGTATCAACATTATTAGATATTTCTACAGATAAAATCAATGTATTAAAAGGTATTTAAAGGAGATTAATAATGAAAGAAAAGAAAATTAAAACACCCAAAGAACATAAAAAAATGTCAGGCAAAGCCAAGAAAGGTATTATTCTAGGAGTATTTAGTTTATTGCTACTTATTACAGGCGGGGTAAATATTTATCTAAATAATAGAGCAACACAAGAAGCCAATGCCAATGCAAATTTACAAACATCTGCCAATTTCTTTAATAATTATAGGACAGATAGAAAAGATACTAGAGAGCAAGAAAAATTGTATCTAGATGCTATTATTTCTAGCGAGACTACCAGTGCAGAAGCAAAAGCAAATGCTGAAGCAGAAAGACTAAAACTAGTTACAAATATGGATAGTGTAATGGCTATAGAAAATTTGATTAAAGCAAAAGGCTTTAGCGATGTGATAGTTTCTGCAACTGCGAATTCTATAAATGTTATTGTAGAAACTAGTGGGCTTACAAATGCAGAAGTGGCTCAAATAGTTGATGTTGTCAAAAATAATTCAGATTATTCTATAGATAATATTTATATTACAGAAGTTTAATCAAAAAAATCAGTTTTATTCTATTTTTTCTAATTGCATATTTTATAAAGTTGTGGTATATTATTAGTATTGAAAGAATTGTGTAAATTTGGGAAGGATAGATATATGATGTACGATAACAAAAGCAATATCAAAAAACAAGCTAAAGGAAATGTTACATATGGTAGTAATATTGTACTATCAGTTATAAACCTAGCAACCAAGGAAATTGCTGGTGTTAGTAGTATAGTGACCAAATTTAGTTCTGTGCTAAAAAGATGGTTTAGTAATAACTACTATGAGGGTGTAAAAGTTTCTTATAATAAAGACGCTATGAATGTAGATGTTTATATCAATGTTTGTTTTGGTTATAATGTTACAGAAGTTGCTTATAGGGTACAAGAGAATATCAAGAATAGTTTGTCTGGTATGATAGATGTCAAAATTAATAGAATAAATGTTCACGTTCTTGGTGTGGAATTCCCAAAAGATGAACTTATTTAGTATTGCAACCCTTGTAAGCAAGGGTTTCTTTCTTTTAGAATAGGAGATAATTATGAGTAGAAAAAAGAGTAGAGAATTTGCTTTTAGATTGGTTTTTGAGAAATTTTTTCACGAGCCAGAATTGGATATTTTTGAGAGTGCGGAAGAATTTGTCTTAAATGATGACGATAGAAATTTTGTAAATGAATTGTTTGATGGAGTTAATGCTCATTACGATGAGATTATGGATATTATTACTAATAATATTGAAGGATATCAAATAGATAGATTGTACAAAGTGGATTTGGCAATCCTAGTCCTTGCAATTTTTGAACTAAAATTTTCAGATACAACTCCAGACAAAGTTGTATTGAATGAAGCGATAGAATTGTCCAAGAAATATTCTACAGACAAGAGTTTTAGTTTTATTAATGGAGTACTTGCAAGAGTTTTGAGATAATGGGTGAAAGTTTTTTATCTGTAACACAAATTAATAATTACATTAGGGGTATTTTTGAGGCAGAAGTTATGCTTCAAAATATTTGTGTGTACGGAGAAGTGAGTAGCTACAATGTGTCTGGAGGCAATGCATACTTTAATTTAAAAGATGAGAGTGGACTTTTGCCCTGTGTTTTGTTTGGAGCAAGCAATTTTGATAAACCAAATATTGGTGATGTTGTATTGGTGCGAGGGAGTATTAATTACTGGGCAAAAGGTGGCAAATTATCTTTTAATGCTGTATCAATTGTGCCGTATGGCAAGGGTTTACTTTATGAAAAGTTCCTGCAATTAAAAGCAAAATTGGAGGAGCTTGGATATTTTGATGCAGAAAGGAAGAAGTCTATTCCCGCAAGGGTGAGAAGAATTGGTGTTGTATCTAGTCCAACAGGTGCAGTTATTAGAGATATTATAGATGTAACTTCTAGAAGGAATGATACTATAGATATTGTTTTGTATCCTGTTAAGGTGCAAGGTGTTGGTGCGGAAAATGAAATTGCTACAGGCATTAGGTTTTTTGCTAATTATGATGTAGATGTGATAATTGTTGCTCGTGGCGGTGGAAGTATGGAAGATTTAGAGCCTTTCAATACCGAAATTGTAGCCAATGCTACATATGAATGTCCCAAACCTATAGTTTCGGCGGTGGGTCACGAGACTGACTTTACAATTATTGATTTTGTGGCGGACTTACGTGCGCCTACGCCGTCCGCTGGAGCAGAGCTTGTGGCTTGGCGCAAAGATTTGGAAATAGAAAGAATCAATAAGTGCATAAATTTATTGGAGAGAAGTCTAAGAAATAAATTTGAATTAAATAAAAAAGATATTGATTTTATCTATGAAAAAATGAATAATTTATCTTCTATAAAAATTGGCAAATTGATATCAACAATCGAGAAAAATACTGATAGATTGAATAATTTGGGCAATATCTTGGATAAATACTTGCAAAATTTGGAAAAAACAGAATTGAAATTAAATAATAATAATCCCTCTAAAATATCTAGTATGGGATATTCAAAAGTTATGCAAGATGGCAAGGCCATAAATAAAATATCTAAGTTAAGTAATGGACAAAACGCAATTATTTCTATGATAGATGGAGATAAGAACTGTAAAATATTGGAGTAGTAAAATGGATTTTGAAAAGAACATAAAAAATTTGGAAAATATATGTGAAAAAATGGAAGATGAAAATTTGCCTCTAAACGAAGGTGTAAAACTTTATGAAGAGGGAATGGCTATTGCAAAAGATTGTTATTTGGAATTAAATAATATCAAAGGTAAAGTCACCATAATTAAACAAGATTTAGAAAAATTTAAAGAAGAATTATTAGATTAGGAGAAAAATATGAAACTTACAGAAATGTTTTTTAAAACATTTAGAGAAAATCCTGCCAATGCAGAAATCAATAGTCATAAACTTTTGGTAAAGGCTGGATACATCAAACAAATGGGGAATGGAATATTCACATATTTGCCTTTGGGTTTAAAAGTGCTTGAGAATATCAAAAAAATTATTAGGGAAGAAATGAATAAGGCTGGGGCAATTGAACTTCAAATGCCAATATTACTTCCTCAAGAAACCTATGCCCATAGATTGGACTACTTTGGCAATACAATGTACAAATTAAAAGATAGTACTGGCAAAGATTATTGCTTGGGACCTACACACGAAGAGCCTTTTACTTATCTTGTAAAAGATAGTATCAATAGTTACAAACAACTTCCAGTAACTTTATATCAGATACAAAACAAATATAGAGATGAAATCAGGGCAAGGTTTGGACTTCAAAGAGCAAAAGAATTTATTATGAAAGATGCATATTCATTTGATGTAGATGAAAAAGGTCTAGATATTTCATTTGATAAAATGAAGACTGCATACAATAATATCTTTACAAAATTGGGATTTGATTTTGTGCCAGTTGAAGCTGATAATGGTGTAATGGGTGGCTCTGGGTCAACGGAATTTATGGTTAAAGCCGACATTGGAGAAGATGAAATATTGGTATGTGATTGTGGCTTTGGTGCAAATGTTGAAAAAGCAGAATGTGTAGAAATGCCAATTGATACTTCAAATATCGTAAGATTAAAAAGGGAAATGGTTCATACTCCAGATGTAAAAACTATTGATGAATTGACTGAATTTCTAAATACCACTAGTCAGAATTTTGTAAAAGCTGTAGTGTACTCTAGTGACAAAGGAATAATTGTGGCTTTGTGTCGTGGAGATAGAGAAATAGAGGAAGTCAAGCTTGCGAATATTGTAGGTGCTGTAAATATGGAAATGGCTTCTCAAGAACAAATTATTTCCATAGGATCGTTTGCTGGATTTGTTGGCGCTATTGGCTTGAAAGATTGCACGATTGTGGCTGATAATGATGTCAAATATATGACAAACTTTGTAATTGGTGCTAATTTGCAAGATTATCATTTTGTTAATGCTAATTTAGAAGACTTGACTATTGACCATTTTGCAGATATCAAGAAAATGCAGAGGGGAGATAAATGTCCTCGTTGTTCTAGACCTGTTAGAGTTGTTAGAGGAATTGAAGTTGGTCATATTTTTAAATTAGGAACGAAGTATGCCGAACAATTAGATTGTAAATATTTAGATGAACAAGGTAAATCTAAACATATGATTATGGGGTGTTATGGCATAGGTGTTAGCCGTACACTTAGTGCTTTGGTAGAACAAAATTGTGATGAAAAAGGAATTGTTTGGCCAGAGATTGTTGCTCCATACAAAATGGAAATTGTTATTGCCAATACTAAAGATGAAACTCAAGTTAAGCTTGCCAATGAAATTTACAATAAGTTAAATGAAAAAGAAGATATTGTTTTGCTTGATGATAGGAATGAAAGCTTTGGTGTAAAATTAAATGATGCTGAATTGATAGGTGTTCCATATATTGTTATTGTTGGCAGGGGAGCTAAAGACAATAAGATAGAATTTATCAAGAGAGAAGGACTTAATAAATTGGAAGTTAGTGTAGACGAGTTTTTGAATATCTACAATATGAAATAGTAAAAATTATATTTAGTTTTTTGACTGCTTATTTCAAAAAAAGTATTTCAAATATATAATATTTTTAATACTTTGATAGGGCAGTCTTTTTTATGCAAAGAATTGAATTTGATAATCAAGTTTTAATGCAAAAATAATTTTTATTATTTTATAATCAAATTGATTTGAGTGATTAAATATGCAAAAATTATGCATAAAAGGTACAAAATTTAGATTTTTTGTCTCAAAAACCATTAAAAATCGGCTAAATAAAGCCATTATACATAAAATTGCATAATTATACATTTTGATTTTCCATTATGCATAAGTATGAATTTTTATAAAAAAATAAATGAATAAATATTCAAAAACCCCTTGCATAAA
>CAZIRR010000015.1:0-21265 GCA_964541825.1 uncultured Christensenella sp.
AAGTTGTTATGCCTAAATGGTTGGAATTCAATACTGAGAAACTTACTGGAAAAATAAATGCAATGCCTCAAAGAGATGATATTGATCTTAACATTCGTGAACATTTGATTGTAGAGTTGTACTCTAAATAATAAATAATAATTTTGAAGTGAGGAAAGTCACATGATGGAAATTGAGAAACCAAGAATTACTTGTGAAGAAACTGACAATGGTTGTTTCGCTAGATTTGTAGTGGAGCCATTGGATAGAGGTTTTGGAATTACACTTGGCAACTGTCTAAGAAGAGTTCTTCTATCTGCTCTTCCTGGAGCTGCGCCAATTGGAATTAAAATAAATGGTGTTCAACACGAGTTTTCTACAATTAAAGGTGTTACAGAAGATGTTGTAGACATTGTTTTAAATATCAAAAATTTGGCAGTAAAAAGTTTTGATACTGCTAAAGATTTCACAACTATACTTAGAATAAATAAATATGGTGCTGGAGAAGTAACTGCTGCAGATTTTGAGCCAAATGATTTGGTTGAAATATTGAATCCAGATCTTCATATTTGTACATTAGATGATACTGCAAAATTTGAGCTTGAAGTATACATCGGTAGAGGAAGAGGCTATGTTCCTGCTGATGCAAACAAGAGAGAAGATATGCCTATTGGATATATTGCTGTAGATAGCATATTTACTCCTGTTAAAAAGGTTAATTACTTTGTAGGGAATACTCGTGTTGGTCAAAGTATAGACTATGACAAACTTACAATAGAAGTAGAAACTAATGGTACTCTTTCTGCTAGAGAAGTAATATCTCTTTCTGGCAAATTAGTTCAAGATCATATTGGATTGTTTGTAGATTTGGTAGAGAGTATGTCACAAATGGATATTCTTGTTAGTCGTGAAGAAGACAAACAGACAAAAGTATTGGAGATGACAATAGAAGATATCGACTTGTCAGTTAGAAGTTACAATTGTTTGAAGAGAGCAGGTATAAATACTGTTGCCGATTTAACAAAGAAATCTGAAAGCGATCTTGCAAAAGTGAAGAACTTAGGTAAGAGATCTTTAGAAGAAGTAACTGCTAAGCTTCAAAGCTTTGGCTTGTCACTAAGAAATGACGAAGAATAATTTAAGGGAGAATTTGTATAAATGAGAAAATTAAATAGACCTACAGATCAAAGATTGTCAGTTATCCGCAGTCTTGCTACAAATCTTCTTTGGTACGGAAAAATCGAAACTACACTAGAAAAAGCAAAAGAAGTAAGAACATATGCTGAGAAACTTTTAACAAAAGCTATCAATACATATGAAGACGTAGTAAAAACTACAAAAACTACTACTGATGCTAAGGGTGTAAAAGTAAACCAAGAAGTAGTTAATGATGGTGCGAAGAAACTTGCTGTTAGAAGAGATTTGATGAGTAAATTGTACGATATTCAAGAAGTAAGAGCAGAAAAAGAATCAAAAGCAGACTTCGTTAAACGTACAAAAGATATTAAACACCCTCTAATCGAAAAAATATTCAATGTTTATGCTCCTAAATATGCTAAGAGAAAAGAAACTCTTGGTGTTGGCGGTGGATATACTAGAGTATTGAAATTAGGCACTAGAAATGGCGACAATGCAGAAATGGCTATTGTTGAATTAGTTTAATTATGTTTAGATAAAAAAGTTGACATTTATTGCCAACTTTTTTTGCGTTTATGATATATAATTGATATAATAAATTTGAGAAAGTGGAAATATTAAAAGAAAGAAATTGAAAATTTGAATATGCATATAAGAAGATTTACTTTTGAAATATTAAATTTTGAGTAAGACACAGTGGAATAATTCAAATATAGAAAGTGAGTATATATAATAGGAGAAATAAGATAATGTATGACATTGTAATAATTGGTAGCGGTGTGGCAGGAATGACAGCAGGCATATATGGCGGTAGAGCAAATAAAAAAGTACTTATCATAGAAGATAATAATATTGGTGGGACCACAGCCACGTTAGATAGCATCAATAACTATCCGGGATTTGATTCTATAAGTGGTTTGGAATTGGTGACAAGTATGCAAATGCAGTGCATTAAATTCGGAGTCGAATTTCAATTTGGAGACATTGTCGAGATTGATTTCGATAAATCAAATATAATTATGAAAGACAATTCAATTGTTGAATACAAAACTTTGATTATTGCTAGTGGAATGACAAATCAAAAATTAAATATTCGTGGCGAAGATACCTACAAAATGAAAGGTGTGAGCTATTGTGCTGTTTGCGATGGAAATTTGTACAAGGGTAAAAATATAGCTGTCTTCACTAATGGTAATAGTGCCAAAAATGATATTGATTATTTGCTTAATGTTACAAAAAATATTATTGTATTTGATATAGTAGATATTTATAAAAATGATAGTATAACTGTATATAATAATGTAAAACCAATTGAAATTGGTGGCGATAAAATTGTGAAAAATGTCAGCGTAAAAATAAATGATAATATTCAAAATTTTGATTGTGATGGAATATTTGTAGATATGGGCAAATGCACAGATTTACATTTATTTAAAAATAAACTTGAGACCAAAAACAATCAAATATGCTCTGATGAAAATATGCACACAAATATATCTAACGTTTTTGTTGCGGGAGATATTCGTTATAAATCTTTGAAACAGATTATAACGGCTTGCTCTGATGGTGCAATTGCTAGTACAGAAGCGATTAAATTAATTTCTAAATAAAAAAAAACAAAAAAACAGATAAATTTCTAAAAATTAGATAAAATATCTGTTTTTTTATATATATATTAAATTTGAGAAAATGTTTGAGTTTATGACACTAAACTACACTTTATTGACATTTTCTTTGATAATTTTGTCCTTTAGATAGGTAACTACTGTCCCATTCATTGCATTTAATACTTCAATCTTTAATTCTTCAATATTGTATTCTGATTGAATTTGTTTGTGTAGAACGGGTATTTTTACTTCTTTTAGAACAGCTAAAACATTATCATCAAATTTCTTTAATTGTTGAGATGCAGGGCTTGGTTCGAATAAGTCTATGACAAGGATTGGTTTCATTCCATTCCTTAAGAATACGCAAATATCTATATACTTGTCCATAACCAATTTGTAATCTACTAGATTACCTTTTGGCTCTATGAGTTTAGATACTCCAACGTTGGGAAATGAGATGCATTCTCTAGGTAGGGCTTTGTGAAGTGCATACAAGAAAACCATTTCTTTTTCTGTACAGAAACTTTCTTTTAGCTTGACTTGAGGGGTGGCATTTCTTTGCAGAGTAACATCAATAGGTTTATTAAATTTTTTGCGTACAGCTCTGTATATAAATACGCACGCAACTATGCCTAGTATAAAAATTGCTATTGGTAAAATTATTTCTGTAAAAGTACTGAGTAATAAATTCATTTTTTTCTCTCCTATTTAAATTAATTGAATTTTTGTGTAATCGTGGTTTTAAAATATTGATTAATTTAGAATTTTAAATTACTGAGAATTGTAAAACTTTCAAGTACATTAATAAAAATATTTGTAATCAAGATAAAGTTGTAATTTAATAACGTATACTATATTTTACTACAAAAACAATTAATTGTAAATAGTGATTTTTTATATATTTTCTATTTGCCAGTCTATTTCTTTTTTCCCTAATTTTTTTAGTATTTCATTGCATTTGCTAAAATGCTTACAACCAAACCAACCACCTTGATTGGCACTCATTGGGCTTGGGTGAACGGCTGTTAATACATAATGTTTGCTTGTATCTATATTTTTACCAATTGCTTTGGCATTACTTCCCCAAAGCAAGAAGACTACTGGGTCTTCTCTCTTATTTAATAAATTGACAACTTGTCCGGTAATTTGTTCCCAGCCTTTGTTTTTGTGACTATTGGGTTTGTTCTTTTCAACTGTCAATACACTATTTAGCAGTAGGACACCTTGTTTTGCCCATTTGGTTAAATTGCCATTATTGGGGATATAACAATGTAGGTCGCTTTGTAATTCTTTGTAGATATTTATAAGAGATGGAGGAATAGCTATATCTTTTTCGACAGAAAATGATAAACCGTGTGCCTGATTGGGATTATGATAGGGGTCTTGACCTATAATTACTACTTTTACATCGTCAAACTTGACCAAATTGAGTGCATTAAAGACTTTTTCGGGAGATGGGTATATGGTCTTGGATTTGTACTCTTGATTTAGCCAAGCTTCCAAATTTTTGTATGATTGACTTTCAAAATCTTCTTTTAATTTTTCGTACCAATTTTTTGTAATTAAAAACATATTAATTCCTTTTTTATTTTGTCTATGAATTATATTTGAATTATATTAATATTATTGATTTTTTTGATAGCCTATTTTAAATTGTGCATATAGTTTAAAATTTTATTTTTTTTTATTCTATATAATTTTACAATAAATCGAAAATAATTCAAAATTTATTTGATAAAGAAATTATAACAATTATAATATTTGAATTTAATTCAAAACACTTATTTTTCACGATTTCTATTTTTTAATCGAAATTATTTTTAAAATTTTATATTGTATGGCATTTTTTAGGTTGGTTTTTGGTGAGAAAATCTTTTAGATAGAAAAATATATAGAAGCAATAATTAAATAAAATTGTGTATTTTGTTTGTTGAGTTACGAGTTTTTAGTATATAATATATTTAGATAAAATGAGGGAATTATGGAAATTTTAGTTGCTCCTAAACTTAAGAAATACAAAAAAATAGGACTTGCATTGGGCGGTGGTGGTGCTAGAGGCTTTGCTCTAATTGGTGCAATTAGGGCTTTTGAAGAAGAAAATATCAAATTTGATTATATTTCTGGCACGTCTATAGGGTCGGTGGTTGGCGCTATGATGGCATATGGCGTCAGAAGTCCACAGATGGAAGAAATTGCTACGAAAATTCGAGTAAAAGATATTCGTACTAGCAAAATTCCTCTCGTTCCAAGTTCTACTGAGGGTATAGAAAAAATTGTTATAAATACTGTGGGTGATATAAATGTAGAAGACCTCTCTACACCCTTTTGTGCAGTTGCTGTAGATATGAAGAGTGGCAATGAAGTAGATATTACAAAAGGGCGACTATGCAAAGCTTTGGCTGGAAGTTGTGCTGTGCCTACAGTATTTGAGGCTGTAAGCTTCGAAGACAAATTGCTCTTTGACGGTGGGCTTCAGAATACTATTCCTGCTGATGTTTTGAGAAAATTGGGGTGCGATGCAGTGGTGTCTATAGATATCAATTCTACCCGCGGTGAAGGGGCTAAATCTAGCAAATATATAGATTTGCTTATGGCAAGCATTGGTGTTATGATGAAAAGTAATGCAATAAAGGGATATTTGAATTCTGATATTATGGTTAAGCCAGACTTAAAAAGATTTAGTGCCTCCAAAACTGATGGAATGCTTGAAATGATAGAAGAAGGATACAAGGCTACCAAAGCAATGATGCCACAAATCAAAGAATTATTCAAAAAGAAAAAACTAAAAACTCATTGGTGGAGTTGGAGAAAAATAAAAGTATGACCCAAAAAGAAATTACAAGAAGTAAAACTACAAATATAATATTGATTGTTCTTCTTGTGGTGATTTTGATATCAGGCTTATTTGCTTCACAATTGGAAGTATTGTTATTTTTGAAACCAAATATCTCTACTAGTTTTAGGACACAAATACACTTTTTAGATGTGGGGCAAGGTGACGCTATTGCAATTAATTTTTCCAATGGCAAAGTTATGCTTGTGGATAGTGGAACAAAAGAGTATGAGAAAAAATTGCAAAATTATTTAGACCATATAGTACTCAAAGGCAATAAAAATATTGATTATGTGTTGCTTACTCACCCAGACATTGACCATAGTGGGAATATGGAATTTATTTTGAATAATTATAATGTCGGCAAATTTTACAGGCCGGCAATTTATGAGGTGTCCGAACACAAATCTCCATCGTGTGAAAATGCTGTTTATAGAGATATACTAGATACTCTTGAAAGCAAGTCTGTAGAGACAGAGATAGTGACAAACAAAGTTTTCTATGAATTTGACGTTAAAGTAAATATTCTTGCTCCATATGTTTATGTAGATAACATAAATAGTTTATCGACAAATGATTTTTCTCCTGCTATAATAATTAATGATAATGGCAAGAAAGTTTTCCTTGGTGGAGATATGTCGGGAGATATGGAAGAAATACTTGTAGATAATTTTGACAATAGTTTGTTGGACGTAGACATATTGAAATTGTCGCATCACGGAAGCAAATATTCCAGCAGTGTGGAATTTCTGGAAATAACTAGCCCCGATTACGTTGTAGTTAGTAGTGGAGAAAATACATATGGACACCCAGCACATGAGACTCTAAAAAGACTACTTGACTATGATAAATCCCCAAATACCACTATTTTTGACAATTTTTCAAGTACTTACACTATGGGGAATATAGTATTTTCGCTAGATGATAATATCAAAAGAGATATTATCAAAAATATTGACGATTACAATTTTGTAAGTGTGTACATATATGTTATAATTAGCTTTGTATACATACTTTATGTATTATTGCTACCATATTATAGGTTATGGCAGAAAAAAAGACGATTTGATTTGCAAAATAAACATTACACTTATTATAAACAACGAGAAAAAACAATTCTTACAAGTAAAAAGTGAATTTTTCAATAAATTTACCCTAATATTATTGTAAAAGTTGTAAAAGTATTGTAAAATTAATAAAATAGAATGTTGTAGATTTTTAAATACAAATTGCAATATTTAAAATGGTAGATTGTTTCAAGATTTGTTTATGAATTTTGAAAATATCAACAATCTTTCAGAGGGGGTGTTAATGTCAAAAGCAAACATTTGCCTAATTGGTTTGTCAAATAGTTTTGTAGACAAGTATGCATTGGATTTGTCCAAAAAATTGGATATGTTTTATGCTAATGCGAGTGAGATAATACAATTTGAATTGTTTGATAAAACCAAAATGGAAGAAGTGTGTGGCAAAGAATACTTAGAAAAAAAAGAAAGTGCTATTCTCAGAAGAATTTGTACATACGAAAATACCATTGTTAATGTCGAGTATCAATTATTAAATAACGAAAATAATTATAAATTTGTCAAAGATTATTGTTTGATTATATATTTAAGATTAAATTTGGATAGATACAAAGAAGAACTATCGACGGAGAACTTGTCGGATAGTACGAGACTGCTAAATGTAGATTTATTTGGTGATAGAGATTTTATTTGCGAAAAAAAAGCTGATATAGTGGTCGATTGCGGTTGGCAAAGAGATGAAGAATTGGTGGATTCAATTTTGAAAAAATTGCTAAGTTTTTATGAGGTAGAAGGTGATTAGAATATGAAAATGGATAATAAAAATGTAAATGCATTGAGAATTCTTGCTGTGGATATGATAGAAAATGCAAAGAGTGGCCACCCAGGGATTGCTTTGGGGTCTGCTCCTATTCTGTATTCTCTTTATTCCAAAATATTAAATGTCGATCCAAATGATGCGGATAATTTGTTTAGAGATAGATTTGTAATGTCGGCTGGTCACGGAAGCAGTATTTTGTATGCTACTTTGCACGCTTTTGGATACAAAATTGATATGGACGATTTGAAGAATTTTAGACAAATGGGGAGTATTACTCCTGGACACCCAGAATACAAAGTGGTAAGCGGTGTAGACTCTACAACAGGACCTCTAGGACAGGGAGTTGCTAATGCCGTAGGACTAGCCATTGCCGAAAAATTGATGGCAAATAGATTTAACAAACACGACATAGCTCTTTTTGATAAATATACCTATGCCCTTGTGGGAGAGGGGTGTTTGATGGAAGGCGTGAGTTATGAGGCTCTAAGCCTAGCTGGGACGCTTAAACTCAATAAACTAATAATTCTATACGATTGCAACAAAGTAACCCTAGATAGCGACATTTCGGGCGTTATGGGGACAAATACACTTGCTTATATGCAAAGTATTGGATTCAATACAATTGAGGTATCTGACGGCAATGATGTAGACCAAATAGTGCAAGCAATACTTGTGGCTAAGAAATGCAAAGATAAGCCAAGTTTCGTCCAAATCAATACAAAAATTGGCTTTGGTAGTGTATTGGAGGGGAGTAATAAATCTCACGGACAAGTTTTGGGAGAAGAGAATGTAAAATTGCTTAGACAAAAATTGGAAGTAAATACTCCACCTTTTCAAATGGACAAAGATGTGACTAGAGACTTCGTATTTTTGAGGAAAAGATTTGACCAATTCAAAAAGTCTAACAAAGAAAAAATGAAAGTGTATAGCAGGGCATATCCGGGGGATTATAAATTGCTAAAAGAATTTCTCAAACAAGATTATTCCCAAGGCTATAATTTTGTCCAAGATATAGAACTTACAAAAGATATATCTGGCAGAGATATGGGAAACAAAGTTTTGCAAGAATTATGTCTAGCTTATCACAATATTATTGCTTCTTCTGCCGACTTGAGTTCGAGTACAAAAGTAATATTTGCGGGGTCAGGAGCAATTAACGATAATTTTGCTAATAGAAATCTAAAAGTAGGCATTCGTGAATTCGCAATGGGTTGCATAAGCAATGGCATAAGTCTATATGGTGGCGGACTTACTCCTATAGATAGTACATTTTTGTCTTTTAGCGATTATATGAAGCCTGCACTTAGACTTAGAGCAATTATGGGATTGAAGGCTATATCTATATTTACCCATGACAGTATTGCTGTGGGCGAAGATGGTCCTACTCATCAACCTTGTGAGCAATTATGGACGCTTAGGAGTATTCCAAATATGTATACTTTTCGTCCAGCCAATATGTGTGAGGCAAAGGGGTCTTATGTGTGTGCTTTGCAAGCAGATAAGCCTAGCAATATTATCCTTTCTAGACAGACACTAATCAATTTCGATAGCGATATAAATAGTGTAAAATATGGCGGGTATATTGCCTCTAGCGAGAATAAAGGAGAACTTAATGGCGTGATAATTGCTACAGGCAGTGAGATGGGCTTGGCTTTAGATGTCAAGAAATTGCTAGCAGACAAAGGATACAATATTCGAGTTGTTTCTATGCCTTGCGTAGAATTATTTGATGAACAATCGGCTAAATATAGAGATAGTGTAATCCCAGAGAATATGAAATCAATATTCTCTATAGAGGCGGGGAGTACTTGTGGCTGGTACAAATATGTAGGGAAATATGGCAAATGCTTCGGGGTAGATGACTTTGGTGCAAGTGCAAAACCAAATGAATTGTATGGCAAATTTGGATTAACTAGCGAGAATATTGCCAAAGAAATAATATCTATTATTAAGAAAAATAGAGACAAAAAATTGTCTATTATCTAGTATGATGTTCAGTTGAAAAATACTAATTATATATTATAAATATAATAAGTCAGATTTTGTAATCATATTCTTGATTAAACTAGACTTGTGTTTAATTATAAATAAGCATAAAAAAGCACCATAATTGGTGCTTTTTTGTGCTTTGCATAATATTAAAATAGAACTATGCATAATACTTTAGAAATCGCATTTTTCAGCTAGCATTTTGTAGTGATTGTATGTGTCCTCAGCGTTTTTCTTGGCTTCGGCAAATAGTTCTTGTGCTAGTTCTTCGTCTTTGGCAATTAGAGATTTGTATCTAGTTTCGCCTTTTAGGAAGTCTTCGTAGTCTAGAGTAGGCTCTTTGCTATCTAGAATAAATGGATTTTTACCTTGTTCCTTAAGCATTGGATTGTATCTATACAAATGCCAATAACCGCTCTGTACGGCTTTTTTCTCTTCTAATTGGCTATTCTCCATCTTGATGCCGTGATTGATACAAGGTGCATAGGCTATAATTATAGATACGCCATTGTAGCTCTCGGCTTCCTCTATGGCTTTCATAAATTGATTCATATCTGCACCCATAGCAACTTTGGCTACATATACATTTTTGTACTGAGCGGCAATCATTCCCAAATCTTTTTTGTTAGTACGTTTGCCATTGCTTGCAAATTTGGCAATTGCACCCATAGGAGTGGATTTGCTAGCTTGACCACCGGTATTACTATATACTTCGGTATCTAGTACTAAAATATTGATATTCTCACCACTAGCAAGGACGTGGTCTAGACCGCCGTAACCAATATCATATGCCCAGCCATCTCCACCAACAATCCATATTGATTGATTGGAGAAGTTGTTTTTGTTGGCTAGGATAGATTGTTTTACACATTTTAAGTCGTCAGCAACTTCTATCTCTTCCAATTTATCTGTAATTATATCTGCTAATTCTCTCTGACGATTTACATTGTCACAAGATAGATATTCTTCGATATTGTCATCTAGGATATCGTCTAGGTGGCTATCGTAGATTTTGTTTAAGTTTGCTTTTAGATTGTCTTGTTGGATAAGATGTCCTATTTCTATACCATAGCCAAATTCAGCATTGTCTTCAAATAAGCTATTTGCCCAAGCTATACCGTGACCTTGGTCGTCTTTGACATATGGACAAGTAGGGGAAGAGCCTCCATATATACTGCTACAACCTGTAGCATTGGCTATTATCATTCTATCGCCAAACATTTGGCTAATAACCTTGAGATATGGTGTTTCGCCACAGCCTGCACAAGCACCGCTAAATTCAAAATACGGCATTCTATATTGGCTACCTTTGACAGTATTAGGCTTGAATACACCGCTTTGTTCACTAGGAATAGAATTGATATATTCGTAATTTTTATTTTCTTTTTCCATAAGTAATGTGGCATCTGTCATAGTAATTGCTTTTTCTTTGGCAGGGCAGACACTAGCACAAACTCCGCAACCTGTACAGTCTTTGCTACTTACTTGCATTACAAATTTCAAGTCTTTTTCTGCCATAGCATTTGCAGATTTTAGGTCGTCTGGAGCATTATTTAAATTTTCTGGTTTGACTAGATGTGGTCTAATAGCTGCGTGAGGGCAAACAAATGCACACATATTACACTGGATACATTTTTTGCTATTCCAGCAAGGCAAATGTGTAGCAACGCCACGTTTCTCTAATTTGGCAGTATTGGTAGGGACAATACCTCTAGGGTCGAATGCTGATACTGGCAAATCGTTGCCTTCTAGTCTAGATATAGGTTTGATTATCTTCTCGTAGTATTCTTGCTCGGAATTGTTATCAAAGACTTGTTCTATTTCGTCTAGATTTGCCCAATTCTCTGGATAATTAACTTCTACTATATTATTTGCTCCGCTATCAATTGCTCTGAAATTCATATCAAGGATTGCTTGACCTTTGCTTCCATAACTTTTTTCGGCATATTTTTTCATTTCGCTTATTGCTATATCAATAGGAATAATATTGATAAGTTTGAAGAATGCTGACTGCATTACTAGGTTGATTTTGTTGCCAAGACCGATTTCTCCAGCGATTTTGTCTGCATCTATTGTATAAAATTTGATGTGTTTGCTGGCAATTTCTTTTTTCATTCTATTAGGAAGCATTGTTTCCAAATCTTCTACATTCCAGCCGGTATTAAGAAGGAGTGTTCCGTTTTCTTTGACATTATTAAGCAAATTGTATTTGCTTACATAAGTTTCTTTGTGTACGGCAACAAAGTCGATATTGTCTAGTAGATATGCTTCATTGATTTTGTTTTTGCCAAAACGCAAATGGCTAATAGTGGCACTACCACTCTTTTTGCTATCGTACTCAAAATATGCTTGACCATTTAGCTCGGTATTATTGCCAATTATTTTGATAGAACTCTTATTGGCACTAACTGTGCCATCACCGCCAAAGCCATAGAATTTGCAAGCAGTTACACTCTCGTCGCTTGGGAAAATCTTGTGGATTAGTGGTAGGCTAGTGTGTGTCAAATCGTCATTTATGCCTACAGTGAAGTGATTTTTTGGAGTGCTAGACATCAAGTTTTCGTATACAGCATTGACCATAGTAGGAGTAAATTCTTTGGACCCCAGTCCATATCTTCCGCCATAAACATTGACATTAATATTATGCTCAGCTAGTGCGCAAACTACATCTTTGTATAGAGGCTCGCCATTTGCACCTGGCTCTTTTGTCCTATCTAGTACGGCTATATTTCTCACAGTCTTAGGTAGAGCATTTACGAAACTCTGGGTATCAAAAGGTCTATATAGTCTAACTACGACTACGCCTACATTTTGACCGCATTTCTCGTTGAGGTATTTGACAGTTTCTTCTGTAGTAGTGGCTCCGCTACCCATAATGACTATGATATTCTCGGCATTATCGCTTCCGTAATAATCAAATAGGTGATAATGTCTGCCAGTAATATCTCCAACTCTATCCATATAATCTTGAACTATAGCAGGAGTCTTATCATAATAAGAATTGGCAGTCTCTCTATTTTGGAAATAGATATCTGGATTTTGAGCAGTCCCTTGTTGGTGAGGGGTATTGGAATTCAAGGCTCTTGCTTTGAATTCGGCAATCTTGTCAAAAGGAACTAGATGTCTAATGCTCTCTATATCAATATCTTCTATAGTATTAATCTCGTGGCTAGTCCTAAAGCCATCGAAGAAATGTACAAAAGGCACACTTGATTGTAGTGTAGACAAATGAGATATTAGGGACATATCCATAGCTTCTTGCACACTACCTGCACAAAGCATAGCCCAACCAGTCTGCCTAACACTCATTACATCTGAGTGATCGCCAAATATAGATAATGCGTGTGTAGCCAAAGCTCTAGCACTTACATGCATAACACAAGGGGTCAATTCTCCTGCAATCTTGTACATATTCGGAATCATTAGAAGCAAGCCTTGGCTAGCTGTGAATGTAGTGGTCAAAGCACCAGAACATAGACTGCCGTGCAAAGCTCCGCTAGCACCTCCTTCTGATTGCATTTCTACCACCTTGACTTTGTGACCAAAGATATTTGTTTTGTTTTCGCTAGCCCAGCTATCACAAAGTTCTGCCATAGTGCTACTAGGTGTAATAGGGTATATAGTAGCAACTTCGCTCATCTGATATGCAATAGTTGCGGCGGCGGTATTTCCGTCAATAGTAATTTTTTTCACTTTATTCTCTCCTTCCAAAACTAATTAGTTTTACAAAAATAATTTTATAACAACTTATAATTTTAGTCAATTAATTCGCACTTATACCATTAATTTGATTGCAAACAATTGAAAAAAATTGCAATATATATTAAAATTAAGATATGTATGATTAAAATTTAGATACAAGGGGAATAGATGAGATATATTCTAAAGATTAGTTACAATGGCAAAAACTATTCTGGATTTCAAATACAAAAAGATAAAGATACCATACAAGGCAATCTCGAGAGGGTGCTTGGTACTGTGTGCAAAGAAGATATAAAAGTGGTGGCAAGTGGGAGAACTGATGCGGGGGTGTCGGCTATTTGTCAAGTGTGTCACTTCGATGTAAATGCTCCAATACTTGCTCACAAAGTGCTAAGTTATGCTAATGTCCTATTGCCTACAGATATTAGAATTCTAGAGATTGGGGAGATTGATGGAGATTTTCACGCTAGATATTCTGCCAAAAGAAAGACATATGAGTATTATTTCTATATAGGTATGGAGAATGCATACTATGACGATAATGCTATGTATGTGGCAAGGGAATTGAATATAGCAGATATGTGCAAGGGTGCTGAGTTTATTGTTGGCGAGAAAGATTTTTCTACATTTTGTGCAAGCAATACTGATATCAAAGACAAAGTGAGGACTATATATAAATGCGATATTGAGAAGGTTAATGACAATCTATACAAACTTATTATCTGCGGTAATGGATTTCTGTACAATATGGTAAGAATAATAATGGGTACACTAATAAGTATAGGTCTAGGGAAAATCAAACTTGAAGAAATGCCAGCGATAATTGAAGCAAAAGACCGCAAATATGCGGGTAAGACAATGCTGGCAAAAGGATTGGTGCTTAAAAATGTTGAGTACTAAACCTAGCATTTGATTGACTACAAATGTATAATTTGATATTCTAAAATCAAATAAAGAGGGAATTATGAAATTTTGGGTAAAAATAATTGTTGCTGTTTGTGTTGTGGGTGTAGTAGCCTTTGGGATATGGGCATTTTTCTTTAGAGAAAAAGATGAGGTAATGGCTTATAATAGGACTTGCGAATTGATAGAGTATAGAGAATCATCGGGGATAAAAGAAAAGATAGAAGCTTTGCAAGATTTCGATTATATTGGCAAGGATAGTTCCAATGCTATACCTAGTAATAGCGATACAAGTAATGAGATATTGAAGATAAGAGAAATAGCACTATCGGAAAATATCGTTAGGACATATGATGAGGGTGGCAATGTAACGTGTTATTTTGATAGTTATATTGTGATGGAAGAAAATCTAGAAGATATGATATGCATACTTATACCTTATATCAAAAATTCTAGAGGGAATAGTTCACTTAACAAAGCTCTAAAGAGTACAGTGAATGAATATATCAAATATCTCAAGGAATTGGATCAGTCTATAGATATCCTTAATGATTGTCAAGAGAGTATTACTGGGACAGAAGTAGAGATGACTGTGCTACTAGGCAATTATAATAGCTTTAGGACTAAATATAGGAGATGTCTAAATAGTAGTGCAAAACTAATATCGAATATATTTGATATTATCAAATCTAATTATTCAGAGATTAAATTTGACACTGCTCTTAGTCTAATTGATGGATATTCTAGAAGTGTGAAGATATCTGCTAGCGAGGGAAAATTGAAAGAAGAAGAATTTTTCTCGCACGATGCACATTTGATTTTGGATAAATACAAAAGAGTAAAAAATGGCGAGAGCATCTTTACTGTAGAGTACAATGAATATGAATACTTGCTTAATTACAATGAATTATTCAATAAATATGTATCACAATTGGAAAAAGCTCTAAATAAGCATAATTTAAACAAAACCAAGATGGCGGACGGTAATGAACTTAGCGACATAAAGGTAAAAGCACAGAAACCTTTGACTTATGTCCTTAATGTTTTTGGATTTTAAAGAGGAGATAGTATGAAAAAATTTTTGAGTTTGATTATATTGCCAGTGATAGCACTTATGTGTCTATGTGCTTGCGATAGTGACAAAAATTATGAAGATATCAAGAAATTGTACGAAAAAACAACTCAAATATGTGTAATTGAAGAAGACAATAAATTTTTTGCAGATGGCGACCGTCCAAATACTATAAGCATTAAATATTCTGAAGATGTCGTGAACGCTATAGACAATCTAACTCCTGTAACAAATTTGCAAAAAAAATACGCTGTAATTAAATATCAGCAAAAATTACTTGATTATGTCTTCAATTATTATGAAAATAATAATGAAAAATTTTACAAAGAAATATCTAGTGCAAAAGTCGACAAAAAGGTAATGAATAATTTGTACGCTAGTTTGCTTGATGTCAATCAGAAATTAGATGAGTTCAAAGATGAATACACATCGTTTTGTGATGCTACAAAAAATGTAACAGATGTAATGGAATTTAATCTAACTAATTATTCTTATGAATTAAATAAGATAATAGATAGTGCTTTTACATTTATTTATGACTTTATAGATGTATTTGAACAATATTGTATCAAAGATTACAAAATTATCAATTCTACCAATTTGCAATACAAGATAGATAAATGCAATGTGGATATTGCTTATATCATATATCTAACCAATTTCAAAGTATTTGATTACGCTGTGGGGTCAAAAGGGATTAGTGATATGGGAGCAATTATCGATAATGACAATGAATTTGTATTGATAGATGATTTGGTGGATATCAAGCCTCTATCTATAAATATTACGGCTGGACTAGAAGAAAGTAGTATTAATTATGATGATACTCTAGCTATAGTGAACGACTTTTTGTATTCTATAGATGTATTTAATCAGAGATTTGGGACATTTAAACAAATCTACAATTCCGAAGATGTTTATGACTTGGCTCAAGTTAAATTTGGATTGGTGCCAGGTGTATCATACAGTAGTTATCTAAGCACAATTACCAAGTCAAAGCTAAGCACTATTGAATTTATGGATAGTTTCGTGCTAGATACCTATACCAAGCTTATCCAAGATATGAGCTTGATGATTGCATAATTTTATATTTGAGAGGGAAAAAATGGACTTTAATAAATTGGCAAATATTCTTTATCCAAATGTGGACAAAGACATTAATTATTACTTTAATAAATATCCAAGTAGGACACTTCTAAAAGATGCAGTGGTTACTAGGTTTGCACCTAGCCCTACGGGGTATCTGCATATAGGTGGATTGTTTCAATGTGTAATGCACGAAATGCTTACTAGGGGAGAATCTAGTGTTTTTTATACTAGACTAGAAGATACCGACCAAAAAAGAGAAATTGAAGATGCTGGAGTATCTCTATATGATATTCTAAGCAAATTTGAAATTGAGCCAAGTGAGGGGTATAGAGGTAGATTTGGGCAAAAAGGTAAGTATGCTCCATATATCCAGAGTGAGAGACTAGAAATATACAATACTTTTGCCAAATACTTGGTGTCGAGGGGTGGTGCATTTCCTTGCTTCTGTAGTAAGTGTGAAGACAAAGAAGATATTGTAGCCAAAAGGGAACAAGAGATAGAAGAAAATAATGATACTATTGACCACGACCCTTGTAGAAATTTGACTATAGAAGATATAGAAGAAAATATCAATATGGGCAAATCTTTTGCTTTGAGACTGCTTTCGACTGGTGACCCTGAGAAATCCTTTGAGGTAGTAGACTTAATCAAAGGCAAAAGGGAAGTAAGAGAAAATGGCAAAGATATAGTACTTATCAAAAGTAATGGTATACCAGTATACGCCTTTGCACACGCTGTAGACGATACTTTGATGGGTAGCACCATTATTGCTAGGGGAGAAGAATGGTATCAATCGGTAGCTAGCCATATCGAATTATTCGGCAAATTTGGATTTAATCCTATCCCATATGCTCATACTCCTACTATCTGCAAACTTGATGATGGCAAAAAGAGAAAATTGAGTAAAAGAAAAGACCCAGAAGCCAATTGTAAATGGTATCTAGAAGACGGGTATCCAATTGTGGCAGTTAAAGAATATTTGCTTAATTTGCTTAATAGCGACTTTGAAGAATGGCGAAAGAAAAATCCAAATAGAGATTATCACGAATTTCCATTTGCTCTAAATAAGATTGGAAGTGGCAATCCAATGTTTGACATTTTGAAATTGAACGATGTTTCCAAAGGATATATTTCCAGACTTAGTGCAGAAGAGGTATATAGAGAAGTTTTGAATTGGGCAAAGAATTACGACAATGAATTTGCAGAAATTTTAGAGGAGAGAGAAAGATTTGCTATTGATGTCTTTGCTATAGATAGAGATGTGGCTAAGCCTAGAAAAGATTTGTTTAAATGGTCTATGGTGAGAGATTATTATGATTATATGTTTAATGATTACTCGCAAATCAATTTGGATTTCTCGACAGTTACACAGATAGATAATGAATTATTATACAAAATATTGCAAACATATGTAGTGCTTTTTGAGGCAAATTTGGAGAAAGATGAATGGTTTGCAAGGGTAAAGAAACTTGCAGAAAATAATAATTATTGTCTGGATAATAAATTGTATAAGCAAGACCCAGATAAATATAATGGAAATTTGGCTAGTTTGTGCAATATTATTAGATATGCATTTACTGGCAAGACTAATACGCCAGATTTATTCTCAATCTGTTGTGTGCTTGGCAAAGACGAATTGTATAGAAGACTAGAGATAATCAAAAGAAAACTAGATGTATAATTATGCGTTTTCGCAAAAATTTTTTAATAAACTAATATATATTCCTATCACTATCTCGTGATAGGTTTTTTTAATAAAAAAATTTAATTTAATGACTTCATATGTTTGACTTTTTTCTCGGGGGGGGGGGTATACTATAATAGATTTAGTATGTAAATACGATAAAAATATGGAGGAAATAAGAATATGAAAAGTAAAAAAATATTGGCAGGTATGAGTCTAGCGCTAGTACTAGGTGGCACAATGCTTGCTACTGGTTGTACAGCAGGTACTGAGACTGTAGGGAGTGGTATTGATATAAATCAAGAAGTATTAGATAGTACTCTAGACAATCTAAATAGTTATCTTCAAGATATGAAAGATAGCAACGAGACCAACAAAGAGAAACTTAATAACGATAGCGATTATGCAAAAGAGACACTTCTTAATCTTCTTCTCAATCAATTCGTGTCCTCTACTACAGAATATTCTCCTAAGTCAGTGACTATAGAATATGATTATTATGAGTTTGGATTGAACTTAGCAGCTGATGAAGATAGTGAAGATTCTGTTCGATCTGCATCTACAAATGATAGTGCTAAGGATTCTTTACCTTCTCCTTTTGAAACAATAGTAAGCACTACATACAAATATGTTTTTGAGGACAATACTTTTAAATTTCTGATTGAAGATGAATATTATGATTATGGCGATTATACTAATGCTATAAGGAAGTATTATTATGAAAGTAAAATAGGAGACAATTCTTATTCGGAATATTGTTACGAAAGTTATGTAGATAAAGATGGTGTTACTCATGAAAGTAAAGAACTTTATAATATAAAAAATTCGAACATTCATAATATTCTTTGTGTGGTTGGAGATGTAGCATATGAATATAGGTTATTATTGCAACTAATATCTGAATATGATTATTTTGTAAGAACTGTCAATGGCAATGAAACTACTTATATTTGCACAAATCTAGAAAACTTTGGAATTTCAACAACTTCTAGTGATGGTTTTGAACATTATTATTATCTAAAAATTGTATTTGTAGATGGTAAACTTGATATGACTGAATATGGAAATTGTAACTGTCAATTGGGCTATGATTACTCTCAGGTAACAATTAAAAAATATGATTTTGAGAATGTTGTGATTGATTTTGACAAGACTGGATATACAGAAGCGACAGAGACAGAGTAAACAAAAAAATAAAAAATTCTATGTATAAAAGTAGATATATTGTATAAGATAAAAGTGTAATGAAGATATATTTCATATATTTATCTACATTACACTTTTTTAGGGTAGCGGGGTTTAGATTGTACTTCTAGTCTTGCGATTCCCGAATGCGTAATCATATTTTTGATTACTCTAGTCTTGTGTGCCTATATATCGCACACAAAAAAAGCACCTGTGAAAGGTGCTTTTTTGTACAACAGTTGACATCAAAAATGCGTATTTACGCAAAAATTTCACGAGTGTGGTTGAAAACACGAATAAAAACGACACTGAAATACAAGAAAAATGGAAAAATGTGTAAATTGCCTATCAAAATGACTGGAAAAATGTGTAAATTGCCTATCAAAATGACTGGAAAAATGTGTATAATATGCTTGATTTTTAATGGAATTTTGTGTAAACTTGTTTTGTAAGGAGATAAAGTTATGTTTTTGAAAAGAAAAGTAAATGAATTTTTGGTTGAATGGAAGAATAGTGAAAACAGAATGCCATTAATTGTAAAGGGCGCAAGGCAGATTGGAAAAACGGAATCAATAAAACATTTTGCCAAAGAAAACTATGAATATATCGTTGAAATAAACTTTGTTTTGCAAAGTGGATACAAGGATATTTTTGACGATGGATATGAAGTAGATAATATACTTAAAAATATTTCACTCAAAAATCCAAATTTTGAGTTCGTGCCAAATAAAACACTTATCTTTTTTGACGAAGTTCAAGCCTGCACAAAGTGTGCTACTGCTCTAAAATCTTTCAAAATTGACGGACGATTTGATGTTATTTGTTCTGGCTCTCTTATGGGAATAAATTACAAAGAAATAGAGTCCAATAGTGTTGGGTATAAAGAAGATTACGAAATGCACTCAATGGACTTTGAAGAATTTTTGTGGGCAAAAGGATACAAAGAAAGTCAAATTGATGAAATGTATCAATGTATGAGAAAAATTAAACCGCTTTCAAATATAATGATGAATGTTATGGAAGAAAATTTTAGAGAATATTTGATTTTGGGCGGAATGCCAAATGTTGTGGCTTCTTTTGTTGAAAATAAAAATTACAGTGGAACACTAAAAATTCAAAAGCAATTGCTTTTAGACTATGAAGAAGACATAACAAAATATGCGGAAGGTTTAGACAAAACAAAAATACTTAATGTTTATCGTAAAATCCCAGTATTTTTGGGCAAAGATAATAAAAAGTTCCAAATTTCAAAAGTTAGCAAAGGAGCAAGAAGTAGGGATTATATAGGTGTTGTTGAATGGCTTGAAAGTGCAGGAATTATAAATGTTTGTTATTGTATGGAAAGTCCGTCTTTGCCACTAAAAGGCAACTACAATCCAGATAACTACAAAATCTATTTCAAAGATACTGGACTTTTGATTGCTTCTCTTGACGAAGAAGCCCAGAATGATTTGCGTCTTAATAAAAATTTTAACACCTACAAAGGTGCAATTTATGAGAACATTGTAGCAGATATGCTTGCAAAACAAGGATACCCACTCTATTTTTATCGAAATGAAAAAGGAACGCTTGAAATGGATTTCTTTGTTAGAGATGAAAATTCACTTATTCCAGTTGAAGTTAAGGCAAATGATGGTGCAACAATTTCATTAAATAATTTGATAAAGTCAAACTCTTATAAAGACGTAAAATATGGCATAAAACTTTGCAATAAAAATATAGGGTTTAATGGGAGTTTTTATACTTTCCCATATTTCTTAACATTCTTGCTTAAAAGATATTTGAAAGATAAACAATAGTTTTTTCTATTATAATAAAAAAATCTGACCCAAGTTAGATATTATTTATGGTAGAGATGAGTGGACTCGCATTCAAGCGAAGCGACAATCTTCGGGTGTCAGTGAAACTGACGGGGCCCCGAATACACACCGACCCCCACTTATGCCAAAACAAGTTTGGCAATACTATGTAACACTGTATTGCACAATACAATGTGATAATATTCAATAATTCCCACCTTATATTCCCGTTAAAACGGGATATAAGGGCTGGGAGTATCATCAACCTGTAGTTCTCGTCCTCACATCTACCATTAAAGCATCGTTGCTTAATGCAACTACTATTTTTTTGTTATTATCTTCGTTCTTGCTTGCAAGCAATCATCACTCAATAATAACAAAAAAAACCGACTTACGTCGGATGCTTTAATGGTAGAGATGAGTGGACTCGAACCACCGACC
>CAZIRR010000016.1:0-19685 GCA_964541825.1 uncultured Christensenella sp.
AAAAGATACATCTATCTGTAAGATAGACGTATAAAAAATAAAAGGAGATTTTTATGAAAAAGAAGTTTCTAACTTTTTTAATAGCGATATGTTGTGTGATGTCGTGTGCATTTATTATGACTGCTTGCAAAAGTGGTAATGAAGGAAATGCTAATCATCAACATACATTGGTTGCAGTTTCTGCAGTATCTGCTACTTGTACTGAAGATGGTATTGTGGCACATTATCTTTGCAGTGATTGTGGCAAAACTTTTTCAGATGAAAACGGGAATACTCCTATTACAGAAACAATCATATCCGCTTTGGGTCATACAGGTGGCAATGCGACTTGTACACAAAAGGCTATTTGTGAGCGTTGTAGTAATGAATATGGAGAATTGGCTGAGCATAATTATGGAGAGTTAACCGAAACTACAGCACCAACTTGTACTAAAGCTGGTGAGAAAACTGCAGAGTGTTCAGTATGCGGAGATATCAAAAGAGAAGAAGTTGTGGCTCTTGGGCATATAGGCGAATGGGAAATTACTGCTGAACCACGCTGTTTTGTATCGGGAGAAAAACAAAGAATTTGTGAACGTTGTGATTTGGTAGAGTATCAAATAATATCTGCATATAATTCTCACGACCTTCAAGACTCTACTTGTGTTGGCGGAAGACAATGCTCTCGCTGTTATTATACAGAAGGTACTGGCAAAGGTCATGCATATGGAGATTGGACAACTACAGTAGATCCAACTTGTACAGAAAAAGGTGAAAAAGAAAGAGTTTGTCTTGTGTGTGGAGATAAACAAACGGGTACTGTTTATGCTTTAGGGCATAATTATAAAAATTGGTATACTCAAGAAAATGCAACTTGTACAGAAAACGGAAAAAAATATTCTTATTGTAGTAATTGTTCTGAATATAAAGAAGGAATAATTTATAAAACTGGACACTCTGGCGAATGGACTATTACAAAATCTGCTACTTGTCATTCAGATGGAAGTGTAACAAACGGAGAAAAAGAACGCACTTGTACAACATGTGGAACGTATGAAACTCAAACAATTATTGCTTCTCACGATTTTACATATGCTGTGAGCCAAGAAGCTACTTGCAAAGAAGCAGGTAGAGAAAGTGTATATTGTAAATCGTGTGAATATAGCTATATTAGAGCAATATCAATAACATCAAGTCACTCTTATTCGTGGACTACGACAAAAGAGCCAACTTGTACAGAAAATGGTGTAAAAGTAGGAACTTGTTCAGTGTGCGGGCAGGAGAAAAATGATACAATAAATAAACTTGGACATGATATGCAAGGTGGAACATGTGACACATATTCACAATGTGCAAGATGTACCTATCGTGAATATGTCGAGCACCAGTATGGAGAATATCGTCTAATTGAAGATCCAGATTGCTCAAGGAAAGGAGTTGAGTATGCTATGTGTAAAATTTGCGGAGATATTAAAGAATATTATACTCCAGCTCTAGGCCATACTTATGGAGATTGGGAAATTCGCAAAGCTACAACATGTACTGAATATGGTCGCAAAAGACATATTTGTACTGTTTGTGGTAAAGTAGAAGATATTGAAATAAATAAGTTGCCACATACCGAAAGTGAGTGGATTGTTATCGAGCCTACTTGTACGACAGATGGAACTAGGAAAAAAATATGCACAGTTTGTGAAACTTTGCTAACTGAAGAAGTTTTTTCAGCTCTAGGACATGACTTTTTGGACGCAACTTGCTTAACACCTAAAACATGTAAAAGATGTTCACTTACAGAAGGCGAAGCTGTCGGACATCAATTAAATGATTATAAATGTACATCATGTGACTTTGAGTATCGTAATGAAAATGGAAGCGAATTTTTCACTTACCAATTATCTTATGACGGGAATTCTTATTGGATAAGCGCAATAACCAATATACCTTCATCAAATAAAATACTAGTGCCAAGTACATATAATGATAAACCAGTTATAGGTATCGGTACTGGTAAATCTCTTATATCTGAGAATTCTTCTAATAAATTTCAAATTGTATTATCAGATTCAATTACGGTTATTGGAGATAATGCTTTTAAAAATTGCGGGGTTGAAAAAGTAATCATAGGGGAAAATAGCAAATTATACACTATTGGAGATTATGCATTCAGTAATTGTGAAAGTCTAATAAGTATAACAATTCCAGAAGGTATAACGAGTATAGGAAGAAACACATTCTACGAATGTACATCGCTAACAAGTATAACAATACCAGAAAGCGTAACAATTATAGGGAGTTATGCATTTTACCATTGTACATCGCTAACAAGTATAATAATCCCAGAAAGTGTGATAATGATAAGCGATAATGCATTCTACTTCTGTTGGTCGCTAACAAGTATAACAATCTCAGAAAGTGTGATAAGTATAAGAACAAGTGCATTCAGACTCTGTGATAATTTGCAGAATGTATATTATGGCGGTACGCAAAACCAATGGAATGAAATCTCTATTGATAATGGCAACGATAATCTAAAAAATGCAACTATTCATTATAATTACAAACCTGAATAATTGTAGTTGTGTAAGTCAAAAACTGTAAATATTTAAAAAAATCAACCTGCTTATGGGAGAAATTAATTTTCAAACCATTAGTAGGTTTTTTTGTATGCTTTTATCGTGGTGGTTGTGTTTGGTGACTTGAAATTAAACTTGATTAAATTTCAACATTATATGGTTTATAATATAGGAAGATTAAAAAAGTCGTCCGTGAAAAGGACAGCTTGACTTAATCTGACGACTATTTCAAACAGTGATGCATTATTTATATATGTAAATAAATATGTTTAAAAATTATTTGCTGGTAGATTTTTTTAATCAATATAATTGGAAAATATCTTTGAATATGATATAATTTTTTATAATTTACAAATGAGGAGATATTATGTATTCTTTAAATGACCTAAACCAAATGCAAAGAACTATAGTTACAGATACAGAAGGAGCAAAATTAGTTACAGCAGGTGCTGGTTCGGGCAAAACTAGAATACTTACTCATAGAATTTGCTACCTAATTAACGAAAAAAACATAAATCAAGCAAATATCTTAGCTATTACCTTTACAAACAAGGCAACTAGAGAAATGAAAGAGAGAATAGAAAAAATGGTTGGTGGAGTGTGTGGTGTTACTATCAAGACATTCCATTCTTTTTGTGCAAGTATTCTTAGAGAAAATATCTCCAAATTAGACGGTTTTGATAGATTTTTTTCTGTTTATGATGACAAAGCCCAAAAGGATTTATTGAAGAAAGTTATCAAAGATTTAAATATTGAAGAAGATATCGGCAAGAAATGTGATTGGCATATTTCAAATGCAAAAAACCAAGGCTTTGCACCTATCGAATATCTTAGAGACAATAAATACGAGCAAGATATCGAAGATATTGTGCGTGTGTACAAAGAATATCAAGAACAATTAAAAATTAATAACGCTTTAGACTTTGACGACTTACTCTTGAAAACTCTTGAATTGTTTGAGGCCTGTCCTCAAGTTCTTGCCTTTTATCAAGAGAAATTTAAATATATTCACGTTGACGAATTTCAAGATACCAATCTTGTTCAGTACAAAATTCTTAAACTCTTAGGAGATAAATATAGAAATGTTTTTGTAGTAGGGGACGAAGACCAATGTATATATTGTTGGAGAGGTGCAAATATTGGCAATATTCGTGAATTTATGGACGACTTTAAGCCAACAATTTACAAATTGGAACAGAATTATAGAAGTACAAAAAATATCATAAAAATGGCAAATACTCTTATCAAAAATAATACAGCAAGAATAGATAAGACACTTTTTACAGAAAATGAAGATGGAGAAGAAGTAACCTTTCATCAAGGAGAAGATGAAAAAGACGAGGCGGAGTATGTGGCTAGAATGATATATACTTTGCAATCTAGAGGTGTAGATTTAAATGAAATTGGCGTTCTTATGAGACTTACATCTCTAAGTGGTAATATAGAACAAAAATTACTTAATTACAATTTGCCTTATAAAACTAGCGGAATTATGAAATTTTTTGAACGTCTAGAGGTTAAAAATGTCCTTGCTTATTTGTCTCTAATTGTCAATCCAAAAGATAATGAAAAAGTGACTAGAATTATAAATTATCCTAAGCGTGGCATTGGTCAAGCAACTATTGATAAATTGACAACTTTGTCTAGAGAAACTAGACGTCCACTTACCGATTTAATAGAAAATTTCAGAGAACTAGATATTTCTAGTACTATCAAAAATAAAATTGAGCCATTTTCTAGTTTGCTTATTGATTTAAAATCAGCATACAGCCAAAAATCTCTTTTTGATTTTGCAGAATATGTCGTAAATAGAGCTGAAATCAAAGAAATATACAATACCAATTCAGAAGAAGATATCGATAGAAAGGCCAATATTAATCAACTTTTGCAATTTATCAAGGATTATGAATATCTAAATGACGATGCAAATCTTGCCGATTATTTGGAAAGTGTAACTCTTCAGAGTGACTTAAGCGAAGAAGATGAGAACGAAAATTGCGTATCAATATCTACTATTCACGCCAGCAAAGGTCTTGAATTTGATTATGTATTCTTGATAGGGCTAGAAGAGGGCAAATTCCCTTTAAGTCGTGCTTTGGATAGTAACGACGAATTGGAAGAAGAAAGAAGACTTATGTACGTTGGCATTACTCGTGCTAGAAAAAAATTGTATATCACTAGGGCAAAATCTAGATATCTATATGGTGAGAGAAAAGATAGCATTGTATCTAGGTTTGTAGAAGAAATGGGAATATCTGTGCCAAAGAAGAGAATGTGGAATAACGATTGTGATTATGACAATAATTACAATAGAAATTTTGGCTATAATTCGGGATATAATTACAATTCCCAGTATAATTACAATTCTTCGGGTAGAGGTGCAAATTCTGCATATTCTAGCAATAATTACTCTTTTGAAAATAATTATTCCGAGAGGAAGAGAGAATTTGGCAATGCTGATACTTCTGGCAAAGATATCCTTAATAAATTGCAAAGTCTACAAAATAATAAGTTAAATAATCAAAAGAAAAATTTTGACGAATACAAAGTCGGCGTTCAAGTTCTTCATACCAAATTTGGTGTAGGGACTATTATCAAAGTTGATAGTGCGGGTGGCAATAATTTTGTTTCAGTTGACTTTGGTAAGATGGGCGTAAAAACTTTGTCATTAAATTTTGCACCTTTGCAAATACTTAAAAAATAGGAGATTTTATGGATAAACTTTTGCGAATGCAAGAATTAATTAAACTCATAGAAAAATATAATTACGCATATTACACTCTAGATAATCCACTTATTTCTGACAAAGAGTATGACGATTTGTATTATGAATTGGTTGCATTGGAAAAAGAAACAGGCAAGATTTATGATGGTAGTCCTACTCAAAAAGTTGGCGATGTTATATTGGACAAATTTGAAAAAGTCAATCACGAGAAAAAATTGTATAGTCTAAACAAAGCCAATACTTATGACGAATTGCGTGTCTGGTATGACGATATGACAAATGCTGGTGCGAAGACTTTTAGTGTTGAATACAAATTTGATGGGCTTAGAGTAGTATTAAAGTATGAAAATGGTATTCTCAAACAAGGTGCAACTAGGGGTAATGGTCTGGTAGGCGAAAATATAACCGAACAAGTTAAGACTATCAAAAATGTGCCTAAATTTATCAAATTTAGACAAAATGTTACTGTGATGGGCGAAGTTTTAATGCGTTTGTCAGAATTGGAGAAGTACAACAAAAAGGCTCAAGAGCCACTCAAAAATGCTAGGAATGGTGCTGCCGGAGCTATAAGAAATCTAGATACTAGGGTAACAGCTAGCAGAAATCTAGATGCCTTTATGTATGATATTCTCTCTATTGATGGCAAAATGCCTAGCCAATTGGAGTGTCATAATTTTCTAAATAATGAAGGTTTTGATACCTTTGACTTCTTCCATATAGTCAACAAATTTGAAGAAATTACTCGACTTATAGATAAAGTAGACGAATACAAATTGTCTCTAGATATCCTAATTGATGGAATGGTTATCAAAGTTAATGAATATGATGTACGAGAAAAAGTAGGATATACAGAGAAATTCCCTAAATGGGCAATTGCGTACAAATTCGAAGCTCAAGAACTAACTAGTATTGTAAAAGATGTCATTTGGCAAGTAGGTAGGACGGGAAAACTTACTCCTGTATGTGAAATAGAGCCTATAGAATTAGCTGGTGCAACTGTTGCTAGGGCAACGCTTAATAATTATGACGATATTGTACGCAAAGACGTCGCAATTGGAAGTAGAGTATTTGTGAGAAGGAGTAATGAGGTTATTCCGGAAATTTTGGGGGTCGCTGAGCATAGCAAAGATTGTCAAAAAATTGAAAAACCAAAATTTTGTCCTTGTTGCCATACTCCACTAATTTATGAAGATGTCAATATCTATTGCCCAAATGAATTGTGTCCTGATAGGATTGTAGGTAAAATTACCCACTTTGCTAGTAGAAATGCGATGAATATTGAAGGTCTTAGCGAAAAGACTGTATTAGCCTTACTTAATACATTGAATATTACAAGTGTTAGTCAATTGTATTTGTTGAGAGAACAAGATTTGGAAGTCCTTGATGGGTTTAAATCTAAAAAGATTTCAAAAATGCTACAAAGTATTGAAAAAAGTAAAAAATGTACTCTATCTAAATTTGTTTATGCTCTAGGCATCAATGGTGTAGGAGATAAAACTGCCAAAGATTTGGCCAAAAACTTCCAAACCCTTGACAATTTAAAAGATGCATCGGTAGAACAATTATTACAAGTAAGAGATATAGGTGAAACTATTGCAAATAACATTGCGGAGTTCTTCCACAACGAACAAAATTTGCAATTAATTGACCAATTATTATCTTTGGGTGTAAGACTTGATGAAAACAAAAATTCTAGTATAGCAAGCATTTTTTCTGGCAAAACTGTAGTAATCACTGGCACTCTAGATGGATTATCTAGGACAGAAGCAAGTGAAATATTAGATAATATGGGGGCAAATGTCTCATCATCTGTTAGTAGCAAGACTGATTATTTGCTTTGTGGTGAAAATGCGGGTAGTAAATTGGCAAAAGCAAAAAACCTGGGTGTAAAAATAATCACTTTGGAAGATTTAAAAGCTGAAATGTCCAAAATTGGATTGTAATTATTAAAATTTTCATTAAAAAGTGTTGAAATATTTGTTGGAATATATTAAAATATATATTATTAATATATTTAAGTTAATAAATTATAGGAGTAATTATGTTATTAGAACCACCAATTGACGAACTTGTAGCAAAAGCAGGTAATCCGTATAAACTTGCAGTAATCGTAGGCAAGCGTGCCAAATATTTAAACGAAACTCTTACAGAAGAGCAAAAAGAGGAAATTCCAGAAGTTACTCGTGCAGTTGACGAAGTTGAGAATGGTACTATTGTTTTGGACGATGATACTAGTCTTTAATTTGTGTGCATTGTGTATTCAAGTTTGTTTTAGATAGTTCTATCGCTCCATATTTTATATTGTTTGAGCGGTAGAATTTTTTTAAGTTCAGTGTAGGGAGATAGATTTGATAGCAGAAGTTATTGTCGATGTTTTGGCTAGCGAAGTTGATAGGGTATTTGATTACGATATCCCTTCTTCTTTGGATTTTTTAGTCCCAGGATATAGAGTCTTGGTTCCTTTTGGGAATAGAAAAATTGAAGGATATGTAATGTCTATCAAAGATAGTACCGATTGCCCTGTGGAAAAATTAAAATCAGTGCTTGCCGTCTGCGATGATAAACCTCTAATTTTGCCTGAGATTATACAATTAATCAAATATATGAAAGACAAATTGTATCTTCGTCTTCTTGATGGCATCAGGCTTGCTGTACCTAGTCAAGTGCGAGGTGGAGCAGATTACAAGATAGAAAAGTATCTAACATTGGACGAAGAAAAAGCTAAAGAATATCTGCCAAACATTAGCAAACGACAGAAAAATATACCTCTACTAATCGAATATTTGCGTTCGGTTGGTAAAGCTAAATATTCAGATGTTTCTCACAAATTTGGACTGAATAATATTAAACTCTTACTAGAAAAAAATGTATTACATCTCGAACAATCCAAGGTAAATCGCTTACAATTAGGCGAAAAAGTAGACAATTCTATTGTCCTTACACCTCTACAACAATCTTGTGTAAAAGATATATGCCAGTCTGTAGACAAGCCGATAGTCCTTTTTGGAGTAACAGGAAGTGGCAAAACAGAAGTTTATATGAATGTCATAGAGTCTATGCTTAAATCTCAAAAAACCGCACTTATGCTAGTGCCAGAAATATCTCTAACTCCACAAATGGTTAGGGTGTTTAGCAATAGATTTGGCAAGAATGTGGCAGTATTGCATAGTGCTTTGAGCGTGGGGGAAAAACACGATGAGTGGTATCGAATATTTAGCGGTGAAGCAAAAATAGTGGTAGGTGCAAGGTCTGCAATATTTGCACCACTTAGAGATATAGGCGTGATAATCATAGACGAAGAACACGACAATTCATATATTTCAGATAGTAATCCTAGATACTTTACTCACGATATAGCTGAATTCCGCGCCAAATTTAATAAATGTCCGCTAGTTTTGGGGTCTGCAACTCCATCTATTGAAACTTTTTATAAGACACAAATTGGCAAGTACAATCTAACACAAATGCCTATTCGTGTTAATCAAAAACCAATGCCACATATAGAGATAGTGGATATGACCCAAGAATTTAAGCACGGCAATACTACAATGCTTAGTTCTTGTCTTCTAGAAAAATTAGAAAAAACTATTCAGAACGGAAATCAAGCAATATTATTTATCAATAGACGTGGCTTTAGCTCTTATCTTATGTGTAGAGAATGTTCTTATATTCCCAAATGCACCGAATGTGATGCTAATCTTGTTTATCACAAAGAAGATAGAGTTCTGAAATGTCACTATTGTGGCAAAAAATTTAGAGTTCTTACCAAATGCCCTGATTGTGGCAGTAATTCTATCAAATTAGGTGCAACTGGAACACAACAAATAGTTGAACTTATCCAAGAGCATTTCCCAAATGTGGGTATTTTCCGTTTGGACAACGATAGCGTCAAGACCAAAAATTCTTATAATGAAATTCTGACTAATTTTGGCAAAACGAAACCTGCCATATTAGTTGGTACACAAATGGTTACAAAAGGTCACGACTTCCCAAAAGTTTCCCTTGTGGGAATTATTGACGCAGATATATCTCTATTCAATTATAGTTACAAAGCAAATGAAACAACTTTTCAATTGATGACACAAGTATCTGGCAGGGCAGGACGAAGTGATGTGGCAGGAGAAGTAATATTGCAAACATATGTCCCAAAAAATCCAGTATATTTGACAAGTGCTAATTATGACTATGCAAAATTTTATAACAAAGAGATAAATTTACGTGAGACAACCAAATTCCCACCTTTTGCAAAAATTGTGAGAATTTTGCTTACATCTGTAGATGATGATATCGTCAAAGAGATTACCCATCAATTAATATTGAAATTAAAAGATTTTAGAATTAAATATGGCAAAAAATTCTTCTTTTTGGAAGGAATGAAATCGCCAGTAAACAAAATAAAAAATAAACATAGATATCAAATAGTTTTGCGATTTGATACAAATATCGAAGATGATGTTATCCAAGAGATTTATAAATCTCTTGACCAAATAAAAAACAATAAAGTTAGCGTTTTTGTAGAGATTAATCCGAATTCGCTTAGTTAGGAGAAAAATAATGGCAATTAGAAATGTAATCCAAGTTGGCAATGAAATACTTAGGAAGAAAAGTAAAGAAGTAAAAGAATTTGATGAAAAATTATGGGAACTTCTAGATGATATGAGAGAAACTATGACCAAAAATGATGGTTGTGGACTAGCTGGTGTCCAAGTTGGTATTCTTAGACGTGTAGTGGTTTTAGATGTAAATCATATGAAATTGGAATTAGTCAATCCTGTAATTGTTGATTCTTTTGGAGAACAAATTGAGAGAGAAGGTTGTTTGTCTGTCAAGGGTGAAAGTGGCTATGTAAAAAGACCAGAAGAGGTGACTGTTCAAGCATGCGATAGATTTGGCAATGAATTTGTAATAACAGGTGTTGACCTGCTTGCTAGAGCTTTGTGCCACGAAATCGACCACCTAGATGGCATTCTTTATATAGACAAAGTTATCAAAGATTACAAAGAAAAGAAGGGGAAATAAATGAAAGTTATATTTTTTGGAACTCCTGAGTATGCTGTGCCTTCATTGCAAGCAATTATAGATAGTAGACACCAAGTTGTAGCTGTTGTTTCTCAACCCGACAAGCCAAAGGGTAGGAGCAATAAGCCTCAGTTTACACCAGTCAAAGAATTGGCAGTTAAATATAATATTCCGGTATTTCAATATGAAAAGATTAGAAAAGATGATGTTACCACACTTCTAGATATTGATGCGGATATAATAGTTACTTGTGCTTATGGTCAAATTATTGGCGAGAATATTCTTTTTGCAAAGAAATTTGGGGTTATCAATCTTCACGGGAGTATTTTGCCTAAATATAGAGGGTCAAGCCCTATACAATGGTCGCTTATTAATGGTGAAAAAGAGACTGGGGTAACAGTTTTAAAGTCGGGTGTAGGACTAGATGATGGCGATATTCTTATGAGCAGAACAGTGGCTATAGAAGATGAAGATAATGCTCTAACTCTTTTTGAGAAATTGTCTAAACTTAGCGCTGAAATAGTAGTAGAAGCCCTTGATAGTCTAGAGAGTGGTAATTATTCTTATAAAAAACAAAATGATAATGAGGCTACTTCTTGCAAAATGCTCAGTGCAGATATGGGCAATTTGGATTTTAATAAATCTGCTAGAGAAATAGTAGGAGTTATCAAAGGTCTTGCAATGTGGCCAAATGCACATATTACAATTGATGGAGTTTATTTTAAATTGTACAATGCTAGAATTAGGGAATATTCACAAGAATATGATAATGCTTGCAATGGTGAAGTTGTTATAGCCAATAATAAACAAGGGCTTGTACTAAAGTGTGAACAAGGTCTAGTAGAAATAACTGAATTTTTGCCTATAAATGGCAAAAAGATGTCTCCAAAAGGTTATCTAAACGGCAAGAAAATAAATATTGGAAGTAAAGCAGAGTGAATAAAGAATTAAATGCGTCGTATCAAATATTAAAGAAAGTATGTATAGACAAATCATATGTAAGTATAGAACTTAATAAATATTTGCAAGGTGTAAGTAATGTAAATACCGCCCTTATTACAAAAATTGTATATGGTGTTCTAGAAAAAGACATAACTCTTGAATATTTTATATCTAATTTTTTGAAAAAATTACCCGAGCAAAAGATATTGTTACTACTTAAAATAGTGGCATATGCGAGCAAAACTATAGATAGTATACCTCATTTTGCTTTGGTTAATGAAATAGTAGAAATTACCAAAAGGGTAGATAAGCATAGTTTCGGCTTTGTAAATGCGGTGAGTAAGAAACTTATTTCCAATGATATAGTATTACCTAGCAAAAAAGATATGACTAAATATCTAAGTATCAAATATAGTTATCCAGAATGGGTTATAAATGAATTAAAAAAGACAAAAGATATCGAATTTATAGAGCAATTGCTTGCTACTAATTTGACAACACTCACTCACATTAGAGTCCATACAAAAAGTATATCTGCTGACGATTTTAAACACAAATTAGAAGAATTTGATGTAAATTATAAGCCTAGTCTTTTTGATTATACAATGTATGTCGATTATTCAAAATTGCTAGAAGTTAAAGAATTAAAAGGTCTTTACGCTGTACAAGGATTGCCTAGCATTATTACTTGCAATGTTTTGGGAGCTGAAGAGGGCAAAGTTCTAGATGTTTGTTCAGCACCGGGTGGCAAATCGATATATTTGTGTCAAAATCAAAAATTAGATGTGTTTGCTTGCGATATTTATGGTCATAGATTGGATTTGGTAAAAAAATATGCCAAGAATTATAATGTACAAAATATTCATTTTTGCTTGCAAGATGGGACAAGACTAAACGAAAATTGGATAAATTTATTTGATTTTGTTTTGTGTGATGTTCCTTGTAGCAATTTGGGCGTCTCTAGGAAAAAACCAGATGTATTTTTAAATAAGTCTCTAAGTGATGCTCAAACATTGGCAAGTATCCAGTACAAAATTTTGGAGACAAGTGCAAATTATGTTAAAAAAGGTGGGATACTCCAATATTCTACCTGTACAATCATAGATATAGAGAATAAAAATGTTATACAAAAATTTTTAAAAAATCACAAAGACTTTGAATTAACATCAATAAATGTCCCTGGGATAGAGATATTTAATGATGATAATTTGTATACATTCTATCCTAATTTGACCCAAACAGAAGGATTTTTTATAGCGAGGTTAAGAAGAAAATAATGATATTATTAGATTATGAAAAAGAAGAATTATATGGCATTTTGAGTTCATTTAATGTGCCTAAGTACAGAATAGACCAATTAATCAATGCTATGTACAATGGCAAGGATTATGGGGACAATATTAATATTCCTCTAGATTTTTTGGACAAGCTCAAGTCTTTGGATTATATAATGCAACCTATCAAAATTCGCAAAGCAATTTCCAGTGGGGGCAAAGACAAAACAATCAAATTTTTGTACGACCTAAATGATGGCAATATTATAGAAGGCGTGCTTATGTCATATGCATTTGGCAATACTCTTTGTATAAGCACACAAGTCGGCTGTAAAATGAATTGTGCCTTTTGTGCAAGCGGTTTAAATGGCTTTGTTAGAAACTTGTCTTGTGGTGAAATTTTGGGACAAATAGTGGCTGTCAATAAATATCTAGGAGGTAGTCTCAAGTCTAGAAAGATAACTAATGTGGTACTGATGGGAAGTGGCGAGCCTCTAGATAATTTCGATAATGTAAAAAAATTCCTAAAAATAGTCACAAGTAGCGATTGTTTTGATATAAGTGTGAGGAATATTTCGGTATCGACGTGCGGAATTCCTAGCAAAATAGAAGAGCTTGCAGATTTGGGCTATGCAGTTACTCTTTGCTTTTCTTTGCACGCATCAAATGATGCTACTAGAAAAGAAATTATGCCAATTGCCAGAAGATACTCTATAGGAGAAGTTATAGAAGCACTAGAGTATTATCATACAATTACCAATAGACGTATTATCATTGAATATACTCTAATTGATGGCATTAATAATTCTATGACTAATGCCAAGGAACTATCGATACTTCTTAAAAATTTGCCATGTCACGTCAATTTAATTAAACTTAATGAGGTAGATGGTAGAAATCTAAAAAGTCCAAGTGTAGACAGTTGCAAAAAATTCTTAGATAATTTAAATAGATTTGGAGTAAGTGCAACTATGAGAAGGAGTCTAGGAGATGATATCGAGGGTGCTTGCGGACAATTGAGAAATAAAGAATTAAAAGAGGGCAAGATTGTTGTAAAAGAGAGGAAAACACCCAATGCTAAGCCTCTTCCAAACAAAAATACTCTTTCCAAAGTAAAAGACCCAACTAAGTTGATGAAGTCTAAAGCTAACGAAAAAAATGTAAAATCTGATAAAAATTCTGATAATAAATTTAATAAAAACTTTAATAAATTAAAAAAATCTGATAATAAATTTAAAAAAGATTTCAAAAATGGAAGTAGCAAGAAGACTAAGAAATATTAATAAATAATTATTGAAGGAGATAAGATTATTAATAAAGTAGTAAAAGTAATAGGGGATATATATTCTGTATTTAATGGCAGAGAGATTGTGGAGTGTAGTTGCCTAAAGACTATTAGAAAAAATAGAGTTGTCGTAGGGGATAATGTTGATACGATAGACAATGTGTACTCCAAAGATAAATATATTATAACCAAAATATATCCTAGAAAAAATATAATTCCTAGACCAGTTGTTGCAAATATAGACCAACTTTTGATAATTATTGCACCACAGCCAAAACCCGATTTCTTGCTTGTTGACAAATTAATTATTTATTGTAGAATTAATAATATAGAGCCAATTTTGGTGATAAATAAGAGTGATTTGGCAGATGAGAATTTTGTGGAGAGTATAAAGAAAGAGTATTACTTTTTGAAGTTTTTTGTGATTAGTTCGACAAATAATATAGGCATTGACGATATAAAAGATATTCTAAAAGATAAACTTTCGGCCGTTTGTGGTCAATCGGCTGTTGGTAAATCATCTTTTATAAATGCTCTTCTTCCAAATTTAAAATTAGAGACACAGGGATTAAGTGAAAAAATATCTAGAGGTAAGCATACTACTAGGGTAAATCAAATACATATAGGTAATGATTTTATGATTGCAGATACCCCAGGTTTTAGCAGTTTGGAATTAGATATAGATTATAGAGAATTGGCAGATTATTACATAGAATTTGAGCCTTATTTGGATAATTGCAAATATATAGATTGCTCGCATATCAAAGAAGGTGGAGATTGTGGGATATGTAATGCTGTGTCACTAGGGGAAA
Source organism: uncultured Christensenella sp. (assembly GCA_964541825.1). Classification (GTDB taxonomy): domain Bacteria; phylum Bacillota; class Clostridia; order Christensenellales; family UBA1242; genus UBA11490. The sequence goes on from CAZIRR010000016.1 coordinate 14,610, forward strand.
TTAGCAAAAATAGATATCACAGATATATAGAATTATACAAAAAATTAAAAGAAAACTGGGAGAAAAAATATGATTAAAGTTTTACCAAGTTCCAATCCTTGTCCAGAGAAAAAGTTGATAGATTATATCAAGTTATTGGAAACATATGGAGTAGAATATTTGCATTGTGATGTAATGGACGGCGATTTTGTAGAGAATAAATGTCTAGATTTCGAGACTTTGTGGAATGCTAGGAATAATACAAATATACTTCTAGATGTCCATTTGATGGTGTCAGATGTGTATGATAATGTACGAAAATATGCTGAATTAAAGCCATCAATTATTACATTTCATTACGAGGCTCTTAAAAGTCTAAAAGAATTTAAAAAAATCAAAAAATTCCTAAAACACAAACAAATTTTAATGGGACTAGCTATCAATCCTAATACTCCTATAGAAATCATAAGTAGACTTGTATCGGAAGTTGATTTGCTTTTGATTATGACTGTAGTTCCAGGTAAGAGTGGTCAAAAGTTTATTGATGAGTGCTTGCAAAAAGTCCAAATTGCCAGGGATTTAATCAAAGATAAAGATATAATTCTTGAAGTTGATGGCGGAATTAATGAGGATAATTTCAAGCAAGTTATACAAGCTGGAGCAAAATTTTTGGTTATGGGGTCGGCATTTTATAAATCAGATAACCAACCTAAATTGCTTAGTAAAATAGATAAGCATTATAACAATAAATAATCTTGTAGCATATAATATTACATATAGATTTGCAAAAATTTGCGAGGGGTATATGAAAATTATTTGCTTTAAAGTTCCAAAAATTCTTAAACCAATTTTTAAATTGGTCTTCAGAAAACATTTCTCAGAATAATGAATATATTATTAACGGTAGATTTTTCAAATAGTAAATTTAATAATGATTACAAATTATCTATGACATTGACAAGTTGCCATAGTGTTTTGTTGGTTACAAATGTAGAACAATTAGATAATGCATATAAGTCTTATGATATTTTAATTGTTGGACAATCATCATTTATGTTTAGTAGGGAGAAATATAACTCCATTCATATAATAGATGCTCAAGAAGAAATAACCGATACCATAAGCATACTAAATGAAATTAACTAAATTGATAATATCCTCAAAACAAAAAAAGATGTACAGATTATGTACATCTCTATTTTTTAATTAAGAAATCTAAAATTACTTTTCTTCGTTTTTAAGAGTTTTTAGACATCTTGTGCAAATATATTCGTTTTGAATTTTGCCATCAACTTCGATAGACTTCTTTTGAAGATTTGCACCCCAAGTTCTCCTAGTAGCGATATGAGAGTGACTTACTTGGTTTCCAGCCACTTTTTTCTTACTACATATAAAACATTCTTTTGCCATTGTAAAATTCACCCCCAAGGTAATTTTTTGTTTCGATTGTAATAAACTAAATATGGAACGATATTACTCCATTTTCGATTTTAACAAGTAGATTATATCAAATTAATTTGCATATGGCAAGACTTTTTTAAAAGTTTTATATTGTATTTCAAAAAATAAGCAATAATATATTATTGTTTTGTGTTAATTTTAGAAAATCTCTTGCCAAATATGTGAAAGTATTGTAAAATGATTGATGTAGGAATTTGTTTAATAATTTCTATGTAAATAAACAAAAATTATAACAACAATCAGAGTTGTGTTGCAATTTTTGGATAAAGGGAGAAGACTATGGCTGTAAAAACAAGCAATGCTTATGGTAATATTACAATAGATGACGAAGCAATCGCATGTGCCACAGGTCATATTGCTAGGGATTGTTATGGCGTAGTTGACCTTGTCGGTCAAGGCTCCGTAAAATCCAAAAACCAATTGACCAAAGGCATAAAAATTATTACCGTTGGCAACAGAATTTATATAGATTTGTTTGCTATACTTAAATATGGCGTGTCAATTGGCACTGTTACTGATAATTTGAAATCTACTGTTAAATATGGTGTAGAGCAATTTACAGGTATGATTGTTGATAGTGTAAATATAAATGTAGTAGGAGTTAGAGTTTAATTAATTTTAAACACTAATTACTTGAAAGGGATATATAATTATGCAAAAAACAATAAACAGTACAATGTTTCGCAAAATGATAATTGCTAGTGCGAAAATTCTTGATGATAGCAAAAGTTTCGTAGACTCACTTAATGTCTTCCCAGTTCCAGATGGTGATACTGGTACAAATATGAGTCTTACATATAATAACGTAGTAAAAGAACTTAATAATTGCTTAGAAAATGACTTTGCTTCTATTTCTAGAGCTGTAGTTACAGGGGCTTTGAGAGGTGCAAGAGGCAATAGTGGTGTTATTCTTTCTCAAATTCTAAAGGGTATCAGCAATGTCGTAGGTACTTGCGAAAAAGAACTTACAACCAAACTTTTTGCCAAAGCCATTGCCGAAGGCTCAACTATAGCATACAAGGCTGTTGCTGCTCCAAAAGAAGGCACTATTCTTACAGTTATTAGAATAATGGCTGAGTCTGCACAAAGGAATTGCAAGAAATTTTCTGATTTTGAGCCATTCTTTGAAGCAATCTTAAATGACGGAGAAGCAATCCTTCAACAAACACCAGAAATGCTTCCAGTACTTAAAAAAGCAGGTGTTGTTGATGCTGGTGGTAGAGGGCTTATTATTATCTTCAAAGGTATGCAAAAAGTTATTCTTGGCGAAGAAGATTTTGATATTAATATCGAGCAATTAATAAGTACCCAGGCTATGAATAATAACGATTTCTACGTAAATCTAGACAATTTGGCTGATATTGAGTTTGCTTATTGTACTGAGTTTATGATTACTCATATGAAAAAGAAAACTACCGAAAGCGATATAGAGAAATTTAGAGAAAATCTATCCAATATTGGTGATAGCGTAGTTTGTTTTGGTGATTTGGAATTAGTTAAAGTTCACGTTCATACCAATCAACCAAATTTGGCATTAGGCACCGCTCTAGAGCTTGGTGAAATTATTAATATTAAGATTGAAAATATGGTTGAGCAAAATAGAGAATTGAAACGTGCGCAAACTCAACGTCAACAAAATCTAAAAGAAATAGGTATAGTTGCTGTTGCTCCAGGTCAAGGAATTGCCAATGTGTTTGCAGACTTGCTTGTAGATGATATGATAGAAGGTGGACAAACAATGAATCCTTCTGCCGAAGATATTGCAAAAGCTGTAGATAGAATACCAGCAAAGAATGTTGTTGTTCTTCCTAATAACAAAAATATTATTCTTGCCGCTGAACAGGCCAAATCTTTAACTAAGAAAATATTGCACGTTATACCTACAAAGTCTATTCCAGAAGGTGTATCTTCAGTCTTGGCATTCAATCCTGATGCTACAGTTGAAGAAAATATCGAGGCTATGACCAATGCAAAAGATAGTGTAATTAGCGCACAAGTTACTTATGCTGTAAGAACAACTCACGTAAATGGTTTTGATTTGCAAACAGGCGATATTATTGGTTTGGATAATAAAGGCATTATTGCAAAAGGTAGCCTAGTAAAAGATACAACGATCCAACTTATCGACAAATTGGTTAGTCCAGATAGTGTAAATATTACGTTGTTCTATGGCAAAGACGTGGCAGAAGATGATGCCAATGCTCTAACTGAAGAATTGGAAAAGAGATATCCTGATTGCGATATAAATATGATATCTGGTGAACAACCTGTTTATTATTACATTATTTCTATAGAATAATACTTAAAAGCACCCATAAATTCTAGGGTGTTTTTTCTTAATTTTATAATATTTATTAACATTTAATATTGACAAATCATATATTTTCACATAAAATATAATCGACTTTATTGCCTAAAATAATTTTTGTGAGGATTGTATGAATAGAGGAAGATTGTTATTTGTACTGAGTTTAATGAATTTTTTTGCTGTTTTTGTGTGCATATTCTTTTTGCCTCAGATGGTTGCATTTAGATTTAATTCGTCATTTGTAGTTGATCAAGTTGTGGATAGATGGTTTAATATTATTATGCCTTCTGCACAATTGTTGGCGTGTGCTATTATTCTAATTATAGATATCAAGACTTATGGTATTCCGCATCACTATAGATATATTGTTACATATATAGCTGTATCCATTGCTATGCTTTATACTTGGATAATGATTGTTGTTCAATTTGGTAATTACAGTATTGGTGACCAATTGGTATTGCCTTTGTCTACAATTATTCTAGTATGTGTTGGACTATTTATGATAGCTTATACTTATTATCAAATGGGCAAAAGATTTAATTCTTTTTCGATATTTAATTTTAGTTGGGTTAGAAAATTTCCTATTGTTTGGAAAAAGACGCACACTTCTGCTGGTGTGACAGGTGCAATAGCAGGATTGCTAATTATAACTTGTGGAATACTAAATGATATAGTATTCAAGACAAATTGGATATATTTGGTGGCTTTTGGGATATATTTTGTAATATATTACTTATTTACCATTTTGCACTCAATCCGAGTATATAGATATTACAATTAAAGATTTGGTTAATCGCTCCGATATGACGGGCGATTTTTTTTACATAATTTGGATACAAAAACGTATCATATTTTGTCGAAAAAAATCCAAAATAAAATAACAAAGCAATGCTTTGTTGTAAGGAGGTAGATTATGGCTTGTAGAAAATGCGATAGTACTACTACTAAAAAGACTGGCTCAAAAAGAACTAGTAAAAAAGTAGAATGTGGTACTGATAATGCAAAATCTAGAACAACATCTAAGAAAACTTCTAGAATTAAAAACTGTAACTAATAGTTAAATGGTTTTTTCACTTCAAATATATTTATCAAATCAGATACTTTTTCGCAAAATATTGATTTAATGAGTGTATTTGAAGTGTTTTTTATTTAGATTAGATAGGGAATAAAGTTTTTTTAAAAAAAATCTGATTTTTTTTAAAAAACTTATTAAAAAGTGTTGCATTTTTTTTTAATCTTTGGTATATTAATAAAGTACTTAAAGATAACAAGTGCAGTGTGGGAGTTTAGCTCAGCTGGGAGAGCATCTGCCTTACAAGCAGGAG
>CAZIRR010000017.1:0-18087 GCA_964541825.1 uncultured Christensenella sp.
AAGATAATATACAAAATATATTATATATGTAAATATTATATAAATGTATGCAAAATTGTTTGTTAGATTTTGTCGATTGTGGTAAAATTATTTAGTAAAAAATTGTATTTTGGATTTTTATATCCAAAATTCAATTATCAAAAATTGAATTTTGAACTATTATGGAAGAATGGAGAAAAGAAATGGAAAGCAAAAAGTTTAATTGGAACAAATTATTAAGTGGTCTAATAACTAGTATTGGTATTATTTTTATGTGTCTATTTATTGGACTGTGTTTTTTTGTGCCTGTGAATAGAGATGTCAATGCCCTTACAAAGGACGATATTTTAAACGCTAATATCAATTTCGTCACCGCCAAAACCAAAATTAAACAAGCAAGTAATTATAATATGGTTGAGCGAACAGATGAAAACAAAGAAACATTCAAAACTTTTGAATATTCATATACTGGCAATGTTCAAAACAATGAAGATTTCGAATTTTATTATACATCCACCATTTCAAACAAACTATCTAATTACAGTTCAAGTCTTGGCAATGTATATCTTACTTCCAATGATAAAACATTTGATTTATTAGAAAGATATGATAGTGAAGTCGTGCGTGGAGATTTTATCCCTTCTTATACCAAATATTACAAAAACACATTAAACGGAAGCATTGAGGAAGTTTTTTATGACGAAGCTGACGATAATGACTTTGTACTACTAGATAATTACAATTCTTTCACCAAAGCAGACGAAAAGAATAAATACTTTGAAGTCGAAAACTTTTACATAGGGTTTGGTACACCTTTCCTAGATGAACTAAAAACAAGTAACACTACCCCTATCAATACCCTTTCTGTAGAAGGTGTATTGTATACAAGGGATGGAAAGTCTCATAATTTGGTTTTGGAAGAAACAAAATCGACATCTTTAGATGGAAAAAAGCTATTCTCTTATTATTGGAATCAATACTTTGATTTGACCACTATCAGAGCTTATGAGGAAGGCTATAGTTCAAATGCAGGTTCAAATAATGAAGATCATACCTATTTCATCAACAATCCTCAAGGTAGATACGAAATAACTTTTGAATTTATAGCGTATAAACAAGATAATAATGGCGAATGGACAAAAGTTAGTGATAATCCTACAATCTATACCTATGTATTCTATCTTCTTGATAGTTCCAACTATAGTACTACTCCAACTATCCAAAATGCAACATTAGGTTATGTAGAAAAAAACAATACAAATGAATACTTCTACAATTTCACTAATGAATTTCCTTATATCAGCTACGACCCTCAAAAATACAATTTAAGTTACTATAGAGAAAACAAAGAAATAACCGAAACCATCACATCCAATTTTAAAATGGATTATTACCTTTTGACTACGAATGGAACTTCGGATGGTACGAAATATCCCAAAGGAACTATTACCTACGAAAATGATGATGGCAAACTAATCAAACGAGTATTTATCTTAGGATATTTCAATGAAAACAAAACACTCGCCGAATATCTATATTTATCCACCACATCAAATTTAAATATTGAGGCTGGTGCAGAATATTCAGATATTATGGATTTGCTCGAAACCAAAAAAATTGATTTCGAGTACAAAATAACACAGACTTTGAATGAAAACAATGGCAAATACACCCTTAAAAAATATACAACTTACGATTATGAAAAAAGGGAATTAAGCCTTCCAAACCAAAAAGAGAATTTTGATAGTACATCGCCCCAAATCGAATACCTTAAAATTACCGAAACGGATGATGGTACCGTATATTCTTATTCTATTAATGACAGTGACGCAGTTGAAATAGCAACCATCAAAAAAGATAATTATGATTATAAAACTACTCTAAATTTAGACGATCCAAAATATCATAATACAGAAATTCTTAAAAAATTGCTTAATTACAATCAAATAGATATTAGTCTAAATCAAGTTGATTTTACTTACAATTTGGTACTTGACGATTTGGGTATATACAAATTCGATTATAATTACAATTGTATTTGTACAAAAGGAGACTCCAACAGCAAGATTACCTTTACAAACGACTCTGATACCAGCACAAATATTACAGCCATAAAAAATGTTTCACTTGAATATGAAAAAACCACAGAAGGACCAAGTGCTGAAACTTCTAATGTCTTGTATTTGAATGTATGGGGATATTTAGACTCTACTAATTCTGTTACTTTGAATGGAGTCATCTATACTTATGACCCTAATGCAAACAAATTGACTATCACCAAAAAAGATGGAAACCTTCTATCCACTATTTATTTCAAAAATTCAAATACGGTAAGTAACGGAAACATAGGAAGCTTAGGTGGTTTTTCCGTAGAATACAATATTAATACTGATAAATCTGGTAACTACTATTTAAATATTACTTACAATATTGGCGACATCACAGACACAAATTCATCCATTAAATACACATCCAAAAAAGAGAACGTTGAATATGTTTGCAATACTGAAGATACAACCAAGAGAGAAATTAATTTAGTCTCAAATTTAAAAAACAACGCCAACGATGAAACGCTTTCTGAAGATTGGGCAAATATACGACAACTTGTCGATACTCTAAAGACCTTGGCAACATACTCCGAAACAGAATATAAGACAACCTCCCCTATTATTAGCAAAGACACCCTTCACATATTTGGATCTATGTCTTACTTTAGCAAAGTTGTTGACGAAGAAACTTCTGAAAAAGCCAAATTGAGATATAGTAATAATAGAGCAAAAGTAGATTACACTTCGGATATCACCAAATTTATAACTGAGGTAAATTATTACACAACCAACACGAAAACCGGTGAGACTACTCCGAACATATCCGCATTTGAGAGCTTGTCAAAGAATGGCAAACAAGGACTAGTAAATGTTGCTATAGAGAATGGGTTTGATATCAACAATTTAATCACAACAGATATTACACCTGTATTTTGGAAAAATCTAAGTTCTCTAATCTACGATGGTAAAGTATCCAAAAGTTACATCTATAGATATAATGATTACAAAATATATGAAGATGGTAATAAAAAATACATAGATTATGGGACTTCCAAGTCGAAAGACCTTTATACCAAAGACACTTATTGCAGTAGCGATGGACTATATGAAATAGTAGTATTCTATACTTATGACAATTACAAATCTTTGGATAAAACCAAAACTTTCACCACACCATTCTATCAAATATTTACATTTATCATAGATAATAGTTCACCTAGCATCCAAATCAAGGTTCAAGACACTCTTGACGAAGACAACGATGGAGATACTACCGAATACATCACAAGCTTAGGAACAAATAAGTATACCAATAGAAATGTTCAATTGTCTTGGGACATTCCTACATATTTCCAAAACGATATTTATATTGATATACAAAGATTAACATATAATAATGACAAAACTTATCAAGCCACTTACAAACAAGGCAATGTAACCACAATATCTGGCACAACTAGTTATGTCAATACTACCACTAAATTCAAAACTCCTGAGGATGAAGATACTAAGTACTATGTTTATATCCAAACCAATCCAGATAATCACAATGTAACAGATTGCAATGGTAAATACAAAATTACTCTTCATTATAGTTCTCGTGGAGAATCTACTAGCACTCACGAATTTATAATAGACAAATCTAATATCTCCGGAATGGAAGTTCTACCTGCTGTGCAAAATGAAAATGGTTCGTATTCTGTAAGCAAAACAAATTCATATTATGTAGCAGGAAAACAAATTATTAATTATAATTTTACATTTAGATATAGTCCAAAAGACAGTGGAGCAAAGATATATACTTATTGGCAAAAGATTGACTTGATATCTGCTAATTCTACTGAATATGACAATATTTTAAAAATAGGTTCCGAAACTGGTATTACTACAACATTCAAAGTTAATGGTTCCAATGAAGATAGTTATAAATACTCCAACCAATATATTTATAATTATAATACCGACAATTCCGTGTCTATTGGCAATTATTTCACTAATACTGCTAGTTGTTTGTATTTGTTTAGTATGACTGACGAAGCTGGCAACGAATGTAGATATGTAATATTCTATGATACCACTACTCCTCGTTATTATCTTGACCCACAACCAAAGAATGACATTATCAATGACACCACCGAATTGGTTTGGGGAGATTATAAGGCAATTAAAATTGAGACCCCTAAAGACTTTGTTTTCGATAATGACAAAGTATTAGATAATTATACCAAAGATAATACATCTTCAATACTTGAACAAATACTTACATATATTAACTCAACCAAAAGTAAGACATTTAATAACACAAAAATACAAGAAATTGAAGACGATTATTATATGTTATTGCCAATTAGCAAAGTAACTGTCAACGACTTGACATCGCTAAAGAGTTCGGAAAGCACAACCACTATGAAATTTGAAGAAACAACTATCCCTAATAATTTCTATTTCTTTCCTGCTAACCCAATCAGCGAGGATGGCAAACAAATTCATTTAGATAGTTATTATGAGAAAACTGGTTGGGAAAACATATCTGGATATACTTACTATCAAGCAGTAGACTCCAATCGTGAGAAGTTTAATAGATTTGTATATGCTTATTCAAATGACGATAGCAAGTATTACGGTTCTATTGGTCAAGGCGAATTTTCTTTCCAAATATATGATGAACAAGGAAACAAAATTGACGGATATGTATGGCTAACTTTGGACAAAACAGAAACCTATGCTTATGGCATTTTTGACAATGTTACTTCTGACTCACCAGCAAAAGCTACCCCTATTACTGGCAACGAAGGAAGTTATGCATTATCAAAATTATACATAAGTTCTTTGCAAGCTACTGAAGATGACGCTATTCCAGATTACACTCTTACTTATAAATTTTATCAATTAAATTCTTCTCAATATGAGAATTTATATAATAATTATACAATTTCTAGTGTAGAAATTTTGACAGCATCTTCGGAAAACTTACCAAGCGATTTAACGATAGTTGACCAACAAACATATTTGAAATTGGTATATGCCAAAAACCAATCAACTACCGACACGCTTACATATTACATAGAATTAACAAATGAAGATGGTGAGATGTCTGCCAAACACTCCTACCCATACGATTTGGAAGGAGAAGCAGGAGAACCAGATAGTAGTGGCAATCCTCAACATATATACAAAGTTAATAAATCTGCATATGAAATCGTCGAAGATGAAGACAGAAAGAGACTTTTCTCAAATATGATTGAGCCAGTTCCAGACTCTCAAGTAAAAAACAACACCGTCACCCAAGAAGGTTTGTATATTTTCAAAAGAATGTATACAAACAAAGAAATTGATTTGGGATTGGATACACGAATTATTTATTATATCTATTACGTAGACAGAACAGGAATTATTAATGTCACAACACTTAATTCTATAAGCGAGCAATTACTAACTAAGAAACAAGATTTTGGCTTTGTTTTGGGTAGTGATTACACCGAAGAAAGTTTGAAAAAATACATTAATTCTGACGATATCAACAACTCTCAAACAACCAAACCCAATTCTAATAGCAATACTTATAACGAAGCAAAAAATTTATTCTCAACCAACAAAATATTGGTAGAATTTGATATTACAGCAGACAAATATAATTTCATTGCATACAACAACAAATTCCAAACCGATATCATTAATAAATTCTATGAGCCATTTAAGAAAGAGAATGCAAATCATACTTTGACTACCGAAGAAATAAACAATTTAATGAATAAGATTGATACATTCTTATTTAACGATAGTTATTATTCCAACAAAATGTACAAAGTCGATTTAACATTATCCAAGGGCAATGATAATATTATCAATGAGTCAACTACTGATACTTCAAGAATATTCAATTCGACTGCAATGGATAATTGGCTAAAAGGTACCTATAGCAAATCTGATACAAGAGACAATAGTTACTATTTGTATTTGCAAGATAGCAATTCTAATGGTTATAATGTATATCTAAAGGATCAAGGTGGACATCGAATCAAGGATGATACTGGAGCAATTACCGACTTTAATAAAAATGCCAACCAATTAGACATTTCATTCTATATCAAACACACAGCTCCTGTCGGAGACTCATACGGTAAATATTATGGTAGACACGACTATGACGAAGACAAAACAACCAATAATAGTATTCCAATCACAGAGACAACAGATAGTAGCGGTCAAAAGACCATCACTTATGCCCTACTTGAAAAATACCTTGAAAGTGGTCAATTAGAGCCATTATCTTTGAATTATAAGTCTGACATAATGAATGGTAGCAATGGTAGATATGCCAAACTTTATAGTACCAACAACGAAAGTTTGATATTTACTTTTGATATTACCCAAGATGACACTCAAGCACAGATTGACCCAAACAACATCCAAATTTATCGTAATTCTGATTTGATTTTTAATCGAGTTAATGGCAAAAATATTGGTACGTCGTTTGTATCCGAATCAAGAATGACAACATCAATGTTTTCAAACGTAATTAATGGCGTTACCAAATATGCTATAGTTGTATTTGATAATAACTTGGATACAATACTAAACGCTGACGAAGAGGCATATAGCAATTATAGACTTTTGGATAGTGACAAAGAATCCAACCCAGACCTTGCTACATACTATATTACTATTAATTATGTAGGAAGCACCAATAACTATATTCAAGAAAATATGTCTGGAAATAAAATCTCGTATGCATCTACAACCTTTGAGGTAACTATTGATAGAATCAAGCCAGAATACAATTTGACCAAACTTATGAGTTTGGACAAATACGTATACAATACCGAAAAAAGTACAGCAACCACTACCAATTATCAAACTCTATTCAAAAATTACAAGAAATACTACAATTTCACTACTGACTCAGATTTTGATTTTGAAAGAAGTGATTTGGAGAATTATTTCTTTGCATTAGATTATAGAGAAGGTTCATCTTTTGTATTTGAACAAATTGATGATTTGGATAGCAGTGGCGGTATTTATATTCGAAGAGTTAGCGAGTCAAATTACAAATTCTCAAAAACTCCAGATGATTACCAATCATATTACGAAACGACATATTTACCGGGAAATCCTCAATTCTCCCCTAGCCGTGCAGTAGCTTTGACTAGTCATGAAACAACAAAAATAGAAGACACCTCTATTTATTACTACATTCCATATGGTATTATGGATAGTGAAACCTCTCTCAACAAAACAATCAAAGTTTCTGATATTTGTGCTCAAACAAAAGGAGACAATGGTGTCCATAGATTCTTGGAGCCCGGCAATTTCTACGAAATAATAGAACAAGATGAGGCTGGCAACTATCGTGTGTATGGCGTTTATCTACCAGATTATAGCAATACAATGCTTAAATACGAATACAAGAAAAATGCTACATCAGATGCAATTACAGCAATGCTTACAAACGCAACAATCACTCAAGATATTAGCGGTGTCAACTTGGCATTCACTAAGTATCAAACAAGCGATTATTTCGCCAAGACCAATATCACTATTAATTCTAACAATCTAAAAGAAACTATTAGTATTTATTATAGTCCAAAAGACGAAACCATATATGTTGTCAATAGTTCCAATGTCATCAAAGACAAATACACGGGCGTATTACGAAATGATTTTAATACCAAATATTTAGAAATAATCAATAAACAAATTGACAATTATAACGATATGTTATCTAGCAAAACAAGTAATTATTATAGTCAATATGGTTATGTACTAAATATAACAATTGTCGACAGGCTTGGTTTCAAATCTTCAATATACGAAAATAAGCTTATAGATTATGAATTTGTATATAATGTCGCTGGTAGCATACTTGAGCCTATATTCAAAAACAACTCAAACAATTTCAATATGATTATTCCTGCTATGCAAGGAACAACATATATTAGTAATATCAGCACAGCTATATATCAAGGTGGCTGGTCACCAAAAGACCCTGACGATAGCAGTACACGAAATCCTTTTGGTACTGATATAGAAAAATACAAAAAAGGCACAACTTATACTCTAAACAAAGGTGTGTATAGATTCACAATCACAGATAACTTCAATAGAGTCAATACTTACTTCTACGAGTTTGGCACCACATCTCAATCTGGTGGAATGTTAAGTTTCTCAAATAATAGTGCGAGCTATACAGATGGTTACACCTACACCGCCAATACAGCTACATTTGTTTATGACAATAGTGTATATGATATTTATATCAAATTTATTGGAGAAGTAGAAGAAAATGAGATTGGCGATAGTGACAATTTCATAGTATACAATAATGACCAATATTACAATGCTGACTCACTTAGAACCTATGGTATAGAAATAGCATCTATAGATACTATTACAACCATTACTTTCTATGGAGTTTCAGACCTAACCAAATATCATATCAAAACCATTCCTGCAAGCCTATCTAGTCAAAACAAATATGAATGGAACAAAGAACAAAAATACCCTGATGAATTTTTGGTATACGATCACAAACTAGCCATTTACACAAATATTCAACAACCAATAATTCGTAATGCAAATGGAAATGTCTTGGATACAACCAAACATATTACGCTAAGCGAAGACTTCCAAGTAACAACAGCTTGGACAAATGGATATGCTCCAGAAAAGCAAATTGACTTTGATAGCAAGATATATTTGGAGAGAACATATACCGAGAATAATGTTGTAAAAACGGAAAAATATACAAATTCCAATTCTTATACAATAACCAAACAAGGTGACTACACCGCTTATGTTGTCAATTCGCTTAATAATAAGAGTGACATTATATCCTTTTCAAGAGGCGATAATGATATAGGAATATATTCAGTTGCTAATATCAAAAATAAAATTTCTACCAAACTTTCCCCTTCTGCCACTGTGGGAAACGAATCATACGAAACAGAAAATGAGAGTAGAAACTTAATTGTCTTCAATTACTTCACCACTATAGACTACTTTAGTTTCAAAAATATCGAAAGTGATACAATAATTGAAGTTAGCGATATTCTTTCGGGAAATAATACCGACCTAATTTCTACTATAGAGAATATCGAAATTAATAGAGATGTTTCGCAATATTTGGATATTCAAGTTAAATCTGACTTAAATATTTTCTCACAATTAATGGAATTAAGTGTAGATAATGCAACAGCAACTCCTTATGCAAAATTTAGAATATATTCAAAAGACAAACGTGATAATGATTATACTTATAGATTTGTCAAAGTTTATTTCTTAAAATATACTGATTACAATTTGGCAACAACATTTGTTTCAACTGCAGAAAATAATACAACCAACAATATATATGGAAATAGTGCATCAATCAAAAGACCTGACAAAGCATTATATGTTACATTCAAATTTAAAGATATCAACAATTCAACCAACTACGTTGCAGGCAACACAATGTTTGTTGATAGATATTACAATGGAAATTTGATTGAAACAATTACATACAATGATATTGATGATAACAATACCGAAGCTAAATTCACCCTATCCCAAGTCGGATTACACAAGTTTGTTGTAAGAGACTTGGCTGGAAGAATCCAAACATTTGGTGATAGCTCAAATGGCGGAGTCTCTGCCAATAGCCTTCAAATATTTTTAATCAACCAAATATTATTTGAAGTTAATGGCGAGTCACCTATCAACAACCAAATATTTAATAGTTCAGTTACCATCAAGATTATTTCACAATTAGCTGGTGAAACACTATATAATACCAATAACTTAGGTATAACTGTTACTCGAAACAACGAAGAAGTTGTTGTTCCTAATAACAAAGAATTTACCTTTAGCGAGGCTGGTTCTTATGTAGTAAAAATTAATGCAACTACAGTTCAAACCGACCAAGAAGTTTCTTCTACATACAAATTTGTAATAGTCAAGATAGATAATGCAAATAAGAGCTTTAATGTATCCAAAGGTACTGGGTTCGAAATCGAAAAGATAGTTAAAATAGTCAATAACGAAAAAGTCGAAATGACTGAGGATTTCAAAAATTACAAATCAGGCGAAGTCAATAGTGCAGAAGATAAAATTGGAGAGAACATTAATTCTGGCAGTTTGATTTGGCTTACCGCTGCCGTTCAAGGAAATAGCGTATTCGAAATCACTTTGAAATATTACAACCAAACTTTGAAAGATTATCAAATATTTACATTCAATGTTTGGTTAAATAACGAACAACCAGTTATCATATCTAGCATCAATAATGGAAGTGCCACCAAAGAAACCATTACTTTGAATTACAATCCAGGTATGATATATACACAAGTAGGTAGATGCAAGATTTTGATTAACAACAAAGAATATGTTACAGTAGATGATAATAGCACTAGAACTGTAGAAACGATACAGATTAATCAAAAAGGAACATATACAGTCAAGATTGTATCGGAAGATGGTTCACTTATCAGTTCTTACAAATTCACCAAGAATGACCCTATCAACAAAACAACCAAAATAATTTTGGTTTGCGTTGCAATTGGCATTGTAGTATTGATTGTACTATTCTTGTTGATTAGAAGAAAAGGCAAATATAGGTAAAAAACCAAAAAAAGAACATATTTTTATGTTCTTTTTTTGTATTTCGTTGCCAAAGACAAAAAATTTTATTATACTAAAAATATGAATAATAATGATACATTTTTTACCTTAATAAGTGGTGCTACAGGAGGCTTGGGTCAAGCCTTTGTATACGCGTCTATCCCCCAAAATCAAAATCTACTTTTGCTTGGTACAAGTGAAGAAAAATTAAATAAATTAAAAAAGTCTATTGAAAAAGAATATCCCGACTCAAACATCATTACTTTTAGATGTGATTACTCATCAAGCCAAGACATAGATAATCTATTCACTTTTTTGTTGGAAAAAGATATAAAAGTAAATTTGCTTATAAATAATGCGGGATTAATATGCGAAGGCAGTGAAAAACATACAAGTTATGACACTATCGAAAAATGCATAACTATCAATAATATCGCTACATCCAAAGTAACCAAGTTCATTATCGAAAACAAATCTGCTACGCATCTAGATATTATAACCATTAGCAGTCTTGCTAGCAATTATCCACTACCCTTTATGGCATTGTACGCTTCAACCAAAGCCTACTTAAAAAACTATATGCTTGCACTTAGAGAAGAATACAAAAAAGAAGATATCAATATCCTCACCGTTTTGCCCGGTGCAATCGCAACATCAGCAGATATGAAAAAAGCAATTGAGGCACAAGGACTAAAAGGCAAACTCTCAGCAGTTTCACCCAAAAAAATTGCACAAGTATCGCTAAAAAAAGTGAGAAAAAACAAAGCCCAATATATACCCGGCTGGTTTAATAAATTAACAAATGTTGTAAGCAAAATCACCCCACTATCTGTGCAAATCAAAGTTGCAGGCAAAATGTGGAAAAAGTCACAAAACAAAAGAAATATCAAATAAAAAAAGAGCGTCTTCAAAATGGGTCACCCAAAATCAAGGTGCTCTTTTTTCTTTTCACTCAAATTTTCACTACACACAAAATTATACATTTATTATATATATAGATGTATAATTTTTATTTATAAAAGCGTCAAAAGACAATATATAATCTCAAATTTGTTTATTTACTCAAATTATTTGCAAAAATTCTGTAATTTTTATATACTAGTAATACAATTATATATATATTAAATGTATAAAAATGAAGTTAATCCATTATACAAAATAGTGGCAATTGCTTTGATGTCAAAAGGTAATTTACAAATGAAAATATTATGTGTTCTTGATAGTTTTTATCCAAAAATTGACGGGCCAGCCATTGGTCTAAACAATATAGCAACCATCCTAAATACCAATCACATAGCACAACTTGACTTGCTTGTTCCAAGCTATCCCAAATACAAAGACAAATCGCCATACAAAATTATTAGATGCAAATCTATGCCTGCAACTGAGGGCTATAGAGCAAGTTTGCCACACTTTCACTTGTCTTTGAATAGAACTTTGAGAAAACAGAATTACGATTTAATCCATATTCGCTCTCCTTTCACGCTAGGCAAATATGCTTTGAAATTTGGCAAAAAGCACAATATTCCTGTCATTAGTACAGTTCATACTGCATACGATTCAGACTTTGAAAGAAAATTAAATAGCAAATTTTTGCGAAAGTTTATGATGAATTACATCACAAAGACAATCAACAAAAGTGATTATGTCTTTACTGTGAGCAAAGGCTTTGCAAGAAGTCTACGTAGCAAAATATATCATTGTCCAAAACGCGTAGGAGTAATAAGAAACGCAACAGAGTATCAAGACCAAGACTTGAGTGTAGAAATCGAGAAATTAAAAGAAAAACACAATATCAAAAATGAATTTTTGTTTTTGTTTGTAGGTAGAGTGGTAGAAAACAAAAATATTCAGTTTAGCCTAGAATGTCTTAAAAAATTAAAGGAATTAGGCTTCTCAAACTTCAAATTTTTGATAGTTGGCGAAGGCGACTATGTAAACAAACTAAAATCAATCGCCGAGAAATATGATATAAAAGAAAAAGTAATCTTTACTGGCGTGGTTAGAGATAGAAAGTTGCTTGGTGCATATTACAAAATGTCTCACTTGTTTCTTTTCCCCTCCACTTTTGACACTTGCGGAATTGTCGCATTAGAGGCTGGCAGTTTTGGTCTGCCATCTATGATGATAACAGATTCTTGTGCGAGCGAACTTATCGAAGACGACAAGAATGGTTTTGCTTTGCCAGAAAATTCGGATATTTGGGCAAACAAGATTTATGAGATTGTCAAATCCAAAAAAATCACACCTCGTATGAAAGAGTATACCAAAAAGTCTCTACATCGTTCTTGGCACAATGTAGCAATAGAATATTTTAATTTGTACAAAAATGTTGTATTTGTACATTCTCTAAAAAATGCAAAATGCAAAAGGTTATTTCAAAACTCGTCAAAACTAAAATCAAATAAAAAACTAACAGGAACATATCATCTAAACAAAGTTTTGATTTAATTTTAATCAAACATATTTAGTATTTACAACTCAATTTTTTGCAAGTTGTTTGATAAAATTCTTTTTTAGAATTCACAGTTATTACAACTCACACCTTAGCACCAAAAAATCCAATAATTATGTTTTTTAATTATTGGATTTTTTTATATTATTTAGTTTTTGACTTGGATGTTGATTTAGTTGCCGACTTAGTTGTTTTTGATTTGGTAGAAGTCTTGCTAGCCGTCGAAGTTTTCTTTTTGGTGCTAGTGGTTTTTTTCTTGGTAGGATTAGTTTTTGAAGAACCTTTTTTTGCACTATCTTTTTTATTTGTAGTAGTTTTTGGTTTTTCTTCCAAGTTTTTTAAATAACATCTATATCTTTTGTGATTAGTTACATCGTCAAAATTTTTCCAAGTTTGCAAAATTTTGTGGTTATCCTCTAGCGATTGATTGGTCTCTACTGTTGTTACGCCCAAATCTTTGGCAGAATCAATAATATAATCCAAAATAATAGCAGGAATACCCTTTCCTTGATATTGTTTTCTAATTCCAATCAAGCCAAAATCAGCCAGTGGCGAATGATTTTTTGCGTGCAAAATTCTGAATAGTCCTAAAGGGAATAGCTTTCCTTTTGACTTTCTAACGGCATCTGCTAGGCTAGGCAAAGCAAATCCAAATGCAACTACCCTTTCGTTTTCGTCCAAAATTGTGATAATATAATTCATTTTGATAATCAAATTGAATTGGTCTATTATTTGTTTTTTCAATTTCTCATTGTAAGGAATTACACCATACAAATCGCCATATGCCTCATTCAAAACATCAAAGATACCATCTTTGTATTTATCCAAATACTGTTTTTTGTTTTTGGCAGTAGCAATATGCAAATTGTATTTTTTGCATATCATATCTCTAATTCTTTTGATTCTAGCATCAGTTTCTTTTGGCAAATTAATTCTAAATGCTAGATAATCAATCTCTTTGGCATAGCCCAATCTTTCCAAATAATCGGCGTAATATGGATAGTTATAATTCTCCTCAAATGTAGCCAATTGGTCAAATCCCTCGACCAACAACCCCTCTCTATCCAAATCGTGGAAGCCTAGAGGCCCGTGAACAGCAGTCATACCTTTTGATTTCGCCCAATCCTCAATAGCCTTAATCAGTGCAGATGCTACTTCAAAGTCTTCGACAAAGTCAAGTCTGCCAAATCTTACTCTCTTTTGGTGTGTCTTTTCGTTATATACTTTTTGGACAATTCCACATACACGGCCAACAACTTCACCATCTTTCATTGCCAAATAGAATATTATGTCACATTCATCATAAGAAACATTCTTATCTGGCTCAAACCATTTCAATTCATCACTTCTCAAAGGATGCACATAAAATTTATTGTCTTTATATAATTTTGTTGGAAAATCAACAAATTGCTTCTTTTGTTTTTTTGTTTTTACTTCAATAATCTCAATCATATTTCTTCTCTTTTTGTTTGGATTAACTCTAAAAAAAATAACTCTCTTATAAACCACTTTAATTATTTGAAAATTAAAGAATATCTACATATTTAGTATATATTTATCATCAAAAAAAAGCAAGCGATACAAAACAAAAAAAAGACAAGATTATTAAATTTAATCTCATCTTTTGGTTTTTTTAAAAAAATCCAAATTTAGTTATAATCTTATCAATAATATCTCCATAATTTTGTCTATCAACATTTGTATCTGATACTAGTGGTATTTCTTTGATTACTTCACCATCTTTTTTAATATACATTTTGCCCACCTCATCACCTACTCTAATTGGCGCACTTTGTTTGTCCCAAAAATCGTAACTAATATCATATGTGCTACTATCGTTTCTATTCTTGGTTACAAAGTAGTCTTGAGAGGGTCTAATATCTATGCTATCTTCTTTCCCTCTGATGACAATTATCGAATTGTCTACTAGTTTGTCTTTGTCTACCATTTTTTCGCAAGCAAAATTAGCAAAAGTATAATTGTATAATTCTATGCTATCGGTAAATCTATCTGACATTTTTTCACAACCCAAAACAACACACGTCAAATGAAAATTGTTCTTTTCTGCAGTTGAAGATAGGCAATATCCAGCCTCATCTGTAAACCCCGTCTTGCCAGTGATACAATTTGGATAGTACTTGATAAGCCTATTGGTATTGACTAGTTCTGTCTCTCTGCCACTAGGATGCACCAATTTGTCCATCCAAATTTGACAATCTTCTCTATATATTTGATACTCACTGACTGCACCAAGCAATTTGGCTGTATCTCTAGCAGTACTATATTGAGTGTCTTGTGGAAGCCCCGTCGAATTGGCATAGAGAGTATTTTCCATTCCCAAATCTTTGGCTCTAGCATTCATCATTTTGACAAAGTTATTCTCACTTCCCCCAATCGCTTCTGCTAGAACTATTGCACTATCATTGGCAGAAGCCACAATCACGCTTTTTAATAAATCCCTAATAGAATACTCGCTTCCACTATCCAAAAATGCTTGACTACCTTCGGCATCACAAGCATACTTGCTAGCCACAACCTTGTCATTCAAACTAAAAAGACCACTATCTATTTGCTCCAAAGTAAGTAGAGTTGTCATAAGTTTGCAAATACTTGCAACCTCCATCTTTTCGTCTGGATTTTTGCTAAGTAAAACATTCTCGCTACTATCTATTACAATATAACTCCTAGCCGAAATATCATCAAATTGCTCTTTGGCAGAAACCACGCAAATTTTGTTTATACTAAGAATAAATCCCACAATCAAAATAACATTTACAAAGAATATCAAAACTTTTTTCATAAAAAACTCCAATTAAATTTACTATATTTTGTGAAAAATAATTGAAATTATACAAAAAAACTTTTTGGATAAAATACTTTATTATCCAAAAAGCAGGTAAGTTTTTTTAAAATGAAAAATCCAAAAGATATAAGTTGGGAATATAAGAAAGAGCACTTCCGCCTTTTTTATAATAATTAAATGCAAACTCGATGTAATTTTTATTTCTCTTTTTTAAAAATAGAGAACTATCAACACCATTCGTATTTGAAGACGACCAAGAAAAGGCGAATAATTGATTGCACACTTTAAGTCTTCCAATATTAATCTTTTCATTAGTAGTAGAGACAGTATAAGAAGTATTTACAAACGAATTTTTAATAATGTTTTTGTCTGCATTTGAAATACTGGAAAATTGGCAATCCATTGACTGACTTTCCGTTTCAAAGATGGTTGCCACATTTGTATATTTATATGTACTAGGAGTACTTTGCACAATTAAGTGTCCAGAAGATGTCACCATTTCATCTTTTTTAGTTGTACTATTAGTAATGGGATTTGTTGTATTATTATCTACTGTCGTGCCATCCGGCAATTTTACAGAAAAAGAGCCATCGTCAAACTTTAATTGTGAATTTGAATATTTGCCATTTTGGTCATACATATAGGTCAAAATCTCTACCTCTAGTTCTCCCGACTTGGTTGCAAAGCACAGCGAAAGAGTATTGATAGAGAATGGTTGAAATTTAGAATTGCTTACATATGGAATCATAATGATTCTTTTGATTTTTCTCAGACTTCCCACTTGAGTTGTTTTATTTTCCAAATCACTGACATTTGGATATTCATCTGGGTTAATATCCTCTATATCCTTTGGATCAAGGTTATCATAATCTATTTCCTTCTCAGGAGGTGTAGGGTCTGCGATCTCCTCTGCGTCACAAATATCGTCTACATCATCAAAGAAAATATATTCTTCTCTATTTAAAATTGGGAACAATGTTACATTGTAAAAATCGCTATAATTAGAAATACTAAAACAATAATTGCCACCCACGCTAATCTTTTTGCTATTTATCACCAACTTGAAACAATTGGAAATAAGATTTGGCAAAACCTTGTCATAACCTTTGTATGCTTTATAAAACTCACGATTATTTTTATCCATTGGTGTTAGCGAATTTCCATTAAAAACAGAATCAACATTACCCAAAGTTGCATTAATATTCTTTTCGCCAATAATGGAATATGCAACATAGTACAAAACATTCCACATATAGTCTTTTGAAAACCCTATAGTAGAAATGCTCTCGTTGGTTCCTAATGTTCCAGTGAAGCTCTTGTATGTGTTTTTTAAATTATTCAAAACTGTATTTGTGCTACGATCTCCCACCAACTCTAACTTATCATTTAATCCTGAAGTTTTTGTATTTACATAGATATATCTAAGCTGGTTAGTCATTTGGGGTATAGTAAAGTTTTGATTCGCCCACCCACCATTATATTTATCTATTTCATTTTCATCATATTCGTATAGACCATCACTTCCTTCTATTTCTTTCACAGCGTGTCCGCCCGATATAGCGTCATAATAATACAAAGTTTTGGTATTATAATATAATGTCGCTTTATAAACACTGTCATTCTCTGTAACAACATTATCAAATGCAAGAGACACACCATTGCCATAGCCACTAATGGACTTATCAAAACTATAAGTCTTAGGACCATAAGTCTTCCACAAAGAATGATAAATAACAGTAGCAAGAGTCTCAAATTGTCTATCTAGTAAATAATTAAAGTTCACATAAGTCTTAGAATAATTGTCATAAAAAGACTTGGTACTATTGTCTATTTCGTATACGCCAATAGCACCTAAAAACACATCATTGTAATTGTCTACAACATTTGCCGCTTGCCCTGAATATTCATTCTTAAAATCGGTCGACTTATCGTCTTTTTTGTCATCTCCACTAGTATTGCCACTAGAACTACTGCCTGGGCTACCGCTAGAACTGCCACCCGAACCACCAGAGCCAGACGTTCCCATACATCCACTCAAACAAAAGCAAGAAAGAATTGACACTAGTAATAGCGCCCAAAACTTTAAAAACCTCTTCTTTTTGTTTCTTTTTTTCTCCATATCCATTCCCACAAAAGTATTCTTCTAAATGTAGTTTACCACAATTAAAAAAATAAATCTAATATTTCAATCAATTATTACAAAT
>CAZIRR010000018.1:0-17677 GCA_964541825.1 uncultured Christensenella sp.
TCTTTCTATGGTTAACTAATTTAAGAAGACCACGTCTAGAATGGTTATCATTAGGGTTTTGTTTTAGGTGTTCTGTAAGTTCTAAAATTCTAGCAGAAAGTATAGCGATTTGAACTTCGCAAGAGCCTGTATCCCCTTCTTTTGTAGCATATTTTTTGATAACTTCTTGTTTCTTCTCTTTAGAAATCATAATTTTTTTCTCCTTTTATTTTAATAATATATACCTCAAGACCAAGCAATAACTATGGAGATTAGATAAAACCTAGCCAAAGGTTACATTGTATTATAGCAAATATATTTGTGGTTGTAAACAATTTTTTTTAAATTCTTTTTTAATGTTTATATCGTAATTACATTTTACCTATTTTACATCAAATTATTTCTATAGAAATATGTTGTCAATTGCCACATATAAACTTTTTTAAAATCTTTTGATTATATCTCTATAATAATTATTTAAAAAGATTGTTTTTCTTTTCAATCATTTCGTCTATTCTATTTATATATTCGTCTATGTTCTTTAGATTTGCGTGACGTTCTATTTTATTTGGCAATGACCAATATCTTTTGGAGATAGCATTTGCTCCACAAGCGATAATTGAAGCAAATTCTTCCATACTATCTATATTGAAAATTGATGGTTTTTCTCTAAAATAACCAATATTTTCTAGATTGCCTATCATATTTTTTTGTTTATATAGATAATAAGGTTTGTATCCGGCATCTATTAATGTTTTGTGTGAATACTCTATCATTTTTTGTACTTCTTCATCAGATGAAGTATCACCATTTGTTTCTTCTAATTCACTCCCTCTTTTAATACTCAAAGTGTGGACAGTAATATTATCTGGGTAATATTCCAAGGCTTTATTTATAGATTTTTTAAATGTCGTTAATTTTTCGTGAGACAATCCTGCTATCAAATCCATATTTATTACAAAATTGTAATTAAGTGCCAATTTGTATGCTTCCAAAATGTCTTGTGAAGTGTGTGACCTTCCAATTTCTTTAAGTGTTTTATTGCAGAATGTTTGTGGATTTATACTTATTCTAGTTACCCCGTGAGCTTTGAGAACGTCTAATTTTTCTTTGGTAATAGTATCTGGTCTGCCACATTCTACAGTAAATTCGTTTACATCATAATCTAGTATACTTAGTAGTCTATCTAATTGCTCAGGAGATAATATTGTTGGAGTTCCACCGCCAATGTATATAGACTTAAGTATATAATTTTTTCGTTCAATCAACGCTCTAGCTTCGATAATTTCTTTAAACAAAGCCTCCAAATATGGTTCCAATTTTTCTCGACATTTATCTATAGGCATAGATATAAAAGAGCAATAATAACACTTGCTAGGACAAAAAGGAATATTGATATATAAATCTACAAGATTGTCGTTTTTGATTACACAGCGTTGATTTTTGATTATTTCTTTGACAAGCATTGCTTTTTCATAAGAGACTCCAAATTCGTCCATAAGTTCATTCATAGCTTTCATATAATCGCCTTTGTGTTCTCTTATTAATTCGTAATATAATTTTGTAGGTCGGATACCAGTTAGACTGCCCCAAGGCAATTTCTTGTGAGGATTAAGCTTTTTTAATATTTTGTATAGTAGTATTTTTGCGTAGCGTTTTTTGTATCTATCTGGAAATTTGATATCTTTAATGAGTCCCTCTGAAGAAAAACTTTCATTGGTATCAACACAAGTAATTTTCGTCGATACAATCAGATTTTTTTCATCTATTTCTTGAGAAATATCGTATTCCAAATTTGAATTATTGATATCTTCTTCGCTATAAAATAATTTTGTTACTAGCAATAATTCATCATATAATTTTTCATCAGTTACGTTTAATTTTATCATTATACCGTCCTACTAATATCTTTTACAAAAGATAATTGTTTCAATTTATTAATCAAATATTCCAATTCAGCCTTGTCTTTTACGATTAATTGAATTGTAATAATTGTCAATCCTTCTTTATTTTCTTTTAGATTAAGCCCTAATAACTGGATTTTTTCATCATTAATCTTTTTGGTTAGTTGAGCAATTGCATTACTATTGTCAGTCGAACATATAGTAATTGAACTTACGAAATTTTTATTAGAACTATTTTTCCAACTGCATTCAATAAGTCTTTCAAACTCACATTCGCTTAATTTCTCGCAATTTTTTCTATGGATAGTAACACCTTTACCACGAGTAATATATCCGATAATTTCATCACCAGGCAGAGGATTGCAACATCTGGCAAATTTAGTCATTAAATTGGAATATCCTTTGACGTCTATATCCCCTATAGTATTTTCATTCAATTGAGTACTTTTGGATACTTCTGGCACAGGATTTGCCGATTTATATAAATTAACTAATTTATTTAAGATTTGATTAGCAGAGATTGCTCCATATCCAATAGAAGCATACATATCATCGAGACTTTGAAATGAATACCTTTCAAAGACTTCTTCCAAATATTCGTTAGTCATCAATTTGCTTAGAGATATGCTTCTATTTTTTGAATTTGTTTCTAAAATTGATTTGCCCTTCTTTATATTGTCTTCTTTCATTTCTTTTTTGAAGAAAGAATTAATTTTGGATTTTGCACCATTTGTCTTTACAAACTTTAGCCAATCTCTAGATGGTCCTTTTGCATTTGGATTAGTAATTATCTCAATAGTATCTCCATTATTCATTTCCACATTGAGATTGACAATTCGTCCATTAATTTTTGCTCCCACACAAGTATTGCCGACATTACTATGGATAGCATATGCAAAGTCTATAGGTGTCGCACCCTCTGGGAATGAAAGAATTTTGCCTTGAGGAGATTGAACGAATATTTTTCCACTATAGACATCAGTTTTCATAAGTTCAAGCAATTCATCACTTGATTTCTCTTTGTGCAAATCCATAATAGAACGAATATAATTAATTTTTACGCCACTTTCGTCAACTTTTTTCTTCTCTTTGTATGCCCAGTGTGCGGCAAAACCATATTCGGCATATGTGTGCATACTAAATGTCCTAATTTGAACTTCAACGGGGTCGCCATTATCCAAAATAATTGCTGTATGCAAAGATTGATAGCCATTATCTTTCGGATTGGCAATATAATCTTTAAAATTGCCTAAAGGTTTAAATAGTGTAAATACCTTGCCTAGTGCCGAGTAGCATTCCTCTACACTATTTACAAGTATTCTTACAGCCAAAATATCCATAATTTGCTTTAGTTTATTTTCTTTGAAATTTTCTTTTTCGGATAATTTAATTAAATAATTATTTCTTCCATAAATATCATTTATGGAACTTACCCCCATATTTTTACCCTGCAATTTTTTGGCTATGCTATACATTTGTTTTTGTCTGCCATATACTACTACATTTGGACAAATTGAAATAAGTTCAGTTTTGAGAGTTTGGATAACTTTATTGATTTGTTCATTTCTCTCTTCAACGAGAATATTTAATGAATTATACAAATCATTATACATCTGTGGCTTGTAATACTTGAATGTTTCATTTCCAAAATAATTCTTGATTTGACTAAGTCCCAGCATTTGCGAAATTGGGAAATACACATCTTGAATTTGTTGCATAAATGTGGCTTTTTCTATATCATTAAGTTTATCTAAAAAATCCAATTTGGATACTTCTATACATAATTTGATAATTATTAATCTTATATCTTTTGCAAGAGCAATGAACATTTTTTTGATATTTTCCAATTGTTCTTGATGAGTTGACAAGTCCAAATTATCTATCTTTTCCAAACGCTCAAATATATCCTTGATATCCGCAAAGATTTCTTCTTCTACAATAGTAGAATTGTGCTTGTATACAGGATACAAAAGTCCCACAATTACAGAACTATAATCTAACCTATGAGTTATAATATTTTCTACTACTTTTAGTGCAAATTGTTCACAAAAAATATCTGAATTCTCATATTTGTCTTTCAAAAAATTGTATGCTTCAATAATCTTTTGTCTACCATTTTCATCAAACTTATCTCTTATTAGGTCTTCAATAGTTTTCATAAATATTATATCTCCTATTTAATTTTTAGTAATTCTCGGACAAAATTATAAATACTAGAATTGTCTAAATTACTTTTAGTATTTGTAATTTGCATCTGCCCATCTTCAAATCTACATATTCCTAATTCTTCCATAACCATTATAAAGAAATAAAATTGATTGTATTTAATATTTTTGTCCATAAAATTGTTTCTCTTTAGATTATTGAAATATGTAATCAAATCGGGCATTGGTTGAGCATTTTTGTAGGCTTTGATAGAATACATCATTTTAGCAAAAATATCTCTAGTGGTATCTACACCTTTAAATATATTCATATCAATAGGCTTTTTTAGTGTATAAATTTTGTTGAATTTGGTAGATAAATTGGATATAAAACCCTCGACTAAGAAATTGTCAAGAATAAATATATCGTTATAATCTTTTAGATTAATATTGCTATTCGGTGCAAAAATTATTACATTCTCACCACAAGCATTATGTATATCAAACATCTCATAATTATTAATTTTAGTAAGCAATTTGACGGCACTGAAGTATGTTTCCATATCGTATATAAGTACCGCACAACCAAATTTACTATTTGAACAAATAGAATTAATTTTATTAACAGCACTTTCAAATGTCAATGTTTTGTAATTGGTAAATTCACTTTTGCAATTAATATATTGTAATTGTGAAATATAATTAGCAGAAATTATTTCACTTTTGGTAGCTGTAGACAATTTAGAATAATTAATATTTCTAATAAATCCTGTGATTTTTTCTTTGTTTGAGTATTTTTCAAGAGTCAATTCAATAATTGCTTCTTTTTTGGAATTCACGCAAAGATTGTAATAATATTCCCCTTTGCAAAAACCTATAAGATTGATATTCCCTTGTTTTATTCGAATATGTTGGGGATAATTCGACATTCTAGATGCAGTATTTGTAAGAATATTTAGTTTGAATAGAGGCTTTTCATTTTTAAATCCGCAAGGCTCAAATATTTGCAATTGTTTAATAAATTCGGGATTGATTTCTTTGCCAGAGATATCCATATCGTAATATTTTTTTGATAGCAAGTCATTTTCATTAGTGTGATTTAAAACATATTCATTTATTCTCGTTCTAAATTCTTTTAAATTCTTCTTTTCTATTGACAAACCACCCGCTTGATTATGTCCTCCGTATCTAATAAGCAAATCACTCACACTTGTCAATGCATCAAAAATATTTACACCCGGAATACTTCGACAAGACCCTTTATACTCTCCATCAACTACACTCAGTAAACACACAGGCTTATTGTATTTTTCAAC
Organism: uncultured Christensenella sp.; assembly: GCA_964541825.1. Classification (GTDB taxonomy): domain Bacteria; phylum Bacillota; class Clostridia; order Christensenellales; family UBA1242; genus UBA11490. The sequence goes on from CAZIRR010000018.1 coordinate 5,344, forward strand.
AAGTTTGGAGCAAATTATTCCTAGAACTCCACTTTCCCAATTATCATTATATAGAACTATCATTCCTAGCCTAGAAACATTCGTATCTTCAAGCATTTCGCATGCACTTTCAAAGATATTATTTGTCTCTAATACCCTTCTATCATTCAAATCTAGAAGCAAGTCGATATTCTCTTTAATTTCTTGTTCATCATTTTTTACATAAAGATTAAATGAAATTATTGCATCACCCATTCTACCTGTTGCATTAATTTTTGGTGCCAATTTAAAAGATATATCTGTACTAGACAATGGTAAAGGTATTTTTAATTCAGAGCATAGTTTTTTAAGTCCTTTGGGCAATTGTTGTTTTTGATTTACTAGACCCAATTTCACTATTGCTCTATTCTCGTCCATAAGTGGCACAATATCTGCTACAGTTGCAAGCGTTGCAATAGTTGTATATTTAAGACTTTCTTCTAAACCCGCCAAAGCGTGTACCAATTTAAGTGCAACTCCAGCACCACACAATTCTTTGAAAGGATAAAGTTGGTCACTTAATTTTGGATTAATAATCAGTGTATCTGGTAGAATAACTGGAACGTCGTGGTGGTCAGTTACAATAATATCTATTCCTAACTTTTTGCAATAAGCTATTTCTTCTACGCAAGTTATTCCACAGTCAACAGTAATTATCAAATCGGGATTATACATAGTTTTGACTTTATCTATACTATCTATTGTTAGTCCATATCCATCTACAAATCTATTTGGCAAAAAAACATTCACTTCAGTCCCAATTGACTGAAAGTATTTGTATAATATTGCCGATGCACTTATGCCATCTGTATCATAATCACCCATTATTAATATTCTTTTTTTTGCAAGGATATAATATTTAATTTTATCTACAACTTCTTGCATATTCTTAAGTAAAAATGGATTATTAAGTGTGGTTACTCCCGAATTTAGATATTTATTTATCTTATTTTCATCATCAATTCCTCTTGCAAAAAGCAATCGAACAATATCTTCACACAAATCAAATTGTTTACTTATTCTCTCTATAGTTTTTTCATTAAATTTCAAATTGTCTACTTTACTTACAAATTCCATACATTTCCTTTTATTTTTTCTGCTACAGTACCCAAAAAAAGTCCTTTGTAACAAAGGGCTTTTTAAAATTATACAACAATCTTGTCGTCAGTTTTGTTAGACTTATCTTGTCTTTTTTGTTCTAATTGCAATCTTCTTTTTAATGTAGCGTCTTTTTCTCTTTTATACCAAAAAGACCACAAACAAAATTCAAACATATAAGTTCCAAATAGCATAACGATATAACCGCACAAAATAGATAGAACTATATATAACAAAGTAAGATTTCCAAAGAACATAACTGCAAATACAGACAACATCAATAATGCTGTAAATATTAGGACAGGTTTAAGTGTTTTGCCTAAGGCATCATAAACCCTATCAGAATTACTATATTTCTCGTATTTTTCATCATTAAGGTGCAATCTAATATTATTATTGATATAAGTCGAAATAAATACGGACGCCATAATCATAACAAAATAAGATACGACAAAATAGTAATTAAATGGTACTCTAGCCACTATCATTACAATAGTAAGCATAGCAATTTCAAACAAAATTGTCAATACAAAAGATATACTTGATACAAAATTATATCTAATAGCGTAATAAATAAACACAAATGCCATTATACACACAACTGCCAAAACCGAATAACCAACTAAGTCACTTACATTTTTTGGCAAAATAGTTGTCGTATCAGATGTGGTAATTATGATACTACTCTCTATTTTATCTCCACAATTTACAAGCAAACTACTCTCAATGGTTTCTTTTATATCATCAATTGCTTGATCAAATTGACCATCATCATTAGCAATTTTGACTGTTAAGCCGTTTTGGGCTCCATCGCCTACTTTTTCGATACGATAATCGTCAAACTTGGTATCTACCAAAGCACCAAGTTGTTCTTCTAATTCTTTGTATTCAGATTGAGTAACAGTAGTATTAAATTTTACATCAAAAGTACTAATATTTCTAAAATCATAGTCATAATTCAAACCAAATATACAACCAAAAACAATCGATACGATTAGCAAAACAATAGGAATAAGCATATAATATTTGAATTTACTTATTATATTAAAATTTTTCTTATTCGATTTCATCAATATCTTCCTCCCTAGCAAAATTAACTTTTTTCTCATTCTTTAGATTGAATGCAGTGTAATTTACAGCCAAACATTTATTAACATACAAACTAGTAAATGCTGTACCAGGAATTGTAATATAGAAATTCAAAGCAAACATTTTGATAGCACTACTTGGAACTATTAGTAGTAATAAACTTGTACCAACTACAAGAAGTAATGTATCCAACATATTAAATATAGCAGGCTTATATGCCGAAGAGAATGAAACGACAAATTTTTTGCCTTTTGCATACTCTTTCTTTATAACATTTAGATAGTACATATGAAGTGCAAAATTTAATACAAAACCAAATACAAAACCTAACCAGCCAGCAAATGTTACTTGCAAATCACAAATAGCAGATATGATAACAGAAATCATTAGAGAAAATACAAAAGATAGTGATGAAACAAGCCCCAATTCTCTAAACAAAACATAAGCTATTGCTATAGCTCCCAAAACGATTACAACAGTTGTAACATATATAGCTATTTTGCAAGCATTACCCAAAAGTCCAGGGACGTCTACATTATCTAGTTCAGTAGTCATATTTACACCAACTATAGAACTTTCCAATTTCTTGGCATACTCTTCGCCAGTAACTTTATTTGTAATGCCAGATCCAGAGATAAAAGTATATCCGTAAGAATTCTCTTCACTAACAGTAGGTTGAGAGAAAGGATTGTCGTAATCTTTGTTCATATAGATATACATCGTCTGACTATCAGACTCAGATACTTCTTTGGTTAATTCTCTAAACTTCTCTTTACCAGATTCAGTAAATTCTATATATACACCATGTGTAGTTCCGCTTACTTGATATTGAACTTTTGCAATATCTTGTCCAGTAACCTTGGCTTCAGCATCGGCACCAGACGAAGATTTCATCTCTAGCAAACCAACTAAGTAATTACTATTGATAGTAGTGTCTGGCACTTCTACAGTCATTTTGTCATCACCATTAAGATAAACTTTAGCATCAGCATAGTGAAGATTTAGTAAATATTGCACTCTATCGACAGCTTTGTTGTAAGCGTCCATTTTGTTTCCTTCGTACCAATCAGCAACTTCTAAGTCATAAGTATTCTTAACTCCACCGCCAAGTTCAAGCCCCATATGAAGGTTACCTAGTCCTGTGAAATTGTAATTAGTTCCAATTACTGGGAAAGGGATAAATGTAAGTAACAAAGTTATTACAATAAAAATACTAATAAGTACATAATTTCTTATTGCTTTCTTCTTTTTCATTAATTGCTCCAAATAATTAGTTTTTAATAATTGTTGACACAATTTAAAATTTCAAGTCATTTAATAATTAAAATATATAAATTTAAAATACTTCAACACATAGTATTATACAATAACAAAACAGAATTAGTCAATTTTTTTTTGATAAAATAAAAAGAAATTAGCCAAAAAAACTACAAATTCACATATATTAAATCAAAGTATATACAAAACTAAAAAAACTCCCAAAGTATTTGTAGATTTTAATTCGTCATAAAATCATCAAATAATATGGAAGTTTGCGTATTTACTTGTAAATATTTACTAAAATAATTCCTACAAGTCCACCCATAAGTGTGGTAAGCAAAAAATCGTAAACATTTTTTATTGATATAGAAAAATTCCCCTGCAAAATTGAAAAAACAAAGAAACTAAGTACAAAATAAAAAGCCCCTAAAAATAGTCCTTGTACAAATCCTTTTTCGCTATTATTTTTAAGAATTGATATAAGTCCAATAATTATAGAAATTACTTTTATCACTTGATTTACTGGGAAAATCCAACCATCTGGAACATTTAAAAATCTAATAATAACTGCAAATAATAATATAAGTATTAATGTAATTGATACAGAAATCAAAGACCCCTTTAATATATCATAAACCAAATTTTTTCTTTTTAAATTTTTACTAGAACTCATAAACCTACTCCACATTTTTTATAATATATGAAGTAATTTTTAAATATATGTAATTAAATTATATTTTTTATACAATTTGCATTTAAATATATTAAAACAAAAAAAGATTGAAATATCAATAATTTCAATCTAAAAAAAATTACTTTTTTGTGGTCTTTTTTGCAGAAGATTTAGCTTTTGTATTCTTCTTAGCAGTAGCTTTGGTTGTTGTTTCATCAGCCTCAGAAGTTTCATTTTTTTCTTCTTTCTTCTCGACGGTTTCTTCTACAACATTATTACCTTCGTCTACAGTTACAGCAGATTTATTATCAATACCACCAATAGCATTGATGTGAATATCCATAGTTGTAGGATTCTTTGGATTGCCAGTAACAATTGTTACAACTTTGCCATCTGTTGTCTCTCTAATACTTTCAACAACGCCATATACACCAGCAGTAGTAATAATCTTTGTGCCTTTTTTGATAGTATTATTCAATTCATTTCTAGCATTAACTTCTTTCTTTTGTCTAAGATAAGTAGGTACTAGCAATGCAACTGCCAAAACAATCAAAACCAAGATAATCCAATTTTTGCTAAACCAATCTCCAAATGCAGATAGTAAAAAGTTCATAGTCATTCTCCTTAAATTTAAATATGTCTATAATATATTATAACAAATAGTTTTAATTTATCAAACGATTTAATGTTAGAATATATCTATTTTTGTAAAAAAAATTTATTATTTTTTGTTCTTATCTTTGCTAATAGAATTTTTAATTTCTCCAGCATTATATCTTGCCAAAAATTTATCTTTGAAATCAAGCAAACAATTATTTCTAATAGCTTCTTTAATATCTTCCATAAGTTTTGTCAAAAATCTAATATTATGGATACTAAGAAGTCTTGCGCCAAGTATTTCTCCAGCATTAATCAAGTGACGCAAATATGCCTTTGTATAATTTTGGCAACATTCACAATCGCATTCTGGGTCAAGTGGTGTAAAATCATCTTTGAATATTGCATTTCTTACCACCAATTTCCCATCGTGAGTAAATGCTGTACCATTTCTAGCAATTCTTGTTGGCAATACACAATCAAACATATCCACTCCACGAATTACTCCTTCTAGAATGCAATCTGGACTACCTACTCCCATCAAATATCTAGGCACATTATCTGGAAGATGAGGTTTCATAGCGTCCAACATCTCATACATAATTTCCTTTGGCTCACCAACAGACAATCCCCCGATTGCCATACCGTACTTGATATATGGTTTTGTTCTCTCCAAACTCTCTAGTCTTAGGTCTTTGTAGAAATTACCTTGAACAATAGGGAACAATGCTTGTTCATCATTCTTATGATATTTATAGCATCTATCTAGCCAATCAAGAGTTCTATTCATAGCTTTTTTGCTTTTTTCATAAGGAGTGCCATATGTTGTACACTCATCAAAAGCCATTATTATATCTGCCCCTAAATTCTCTTCAATTTGCATACATTTTTCTGGAGTGATATATAATTTTTCGCCATTCAAATGTGAGTGAAATTCTACCCCATCATCACTAATTTTTCGTAAATCTGCCAATGAAAATACTTGAAAGCCACCACTATCTGTGAGAATTGGCCTATCCCAATTCATAAATTTATGCAAACCACCCGCTTTTTTAACAAGTTCATCACCCGGTCTTAAATGCAAGTGATAAGTATTGCTTAGAAGAATTTGCGTATTTATTTTTTTCAAATCTTCTGGAGTTAAACTTTTTACTGTGCCTTGAGTTCCTACTGGCATAAAAACAGGAGTTTCTATAACCCCGTGAGGAGTTTTAAATTGTCCTATCCTTGCTCCAGATTGAGAACACACGCATTTTGTTTCAAAACTAAATTTGTCCATTATTTATCCTTTTATTAATTCAAATCTTTTGTATTTTTTGCCGTCTTTCTCTATTATTTCATTCCACATTTTCATAGGCCTCACCCATATCGCATAGTCTCCATACAATTGCATATAAACAACTAAATCTTCTTCTGTCTCACTATGTTTTGCAAGTCCTGATACTTTGTACAAATTGCCTTTGTAATGTCTATATATTCCATTAATTACAATATTCTTCATAAATCCTCAAATAAGAAGTGTAGCATCGCCAAAGCTAAAAAATCTATATTTGTTAGCTACAGCAGTATTATACATTTTCATAGTCTCATCATATCCAATAAAAGCTGACACAAGCATAATAAGTGTACTTTCTGGCAAATGGAAATTAGTTACTAGTCCATCAACCATTTTGAATTTATATCCCGGATAGATGAAAATATTTGTTTCTTTTTGACATGAGTGAATTACACCTTGTTCGTCAGTTGCACTTTCCAGTACTCTAACACTAGTTGTACCTACAGCGATAATCCTCCTGCCTTCACGTTTGGCGGAATTTAAAATATCTGCATTTTCTGGAGTGACTTCTATGTATTCACTATGCATTTTGTGAGATAAAATATTATCTTCATTTACAGGTCTAAAAGTACCCAATCCTACATGCAACAAAACTTCTACAATCGTCACGCCCTTTTCTTTTATTTTTTGTAACAAATCATCTGTAAAATGCAGGCCTGCTGTAGGAGCAGCACTACTCCCCGTAATTTTGCTATATACTGTTTGATATCTTTCTTTATCTTTGTACTGATTGTGAATATATGGTGGAAGAGGCATTACTCCTAGATTATTGATTATATCCTCAAATACTCCATCAAATATAAATTTGATAATCTTGCCACCAAAATCTGTATCTGCCAAAACCTCACCTTGCAAGTCTTCAGAAAAATGAATAACTGTGCCATTTTTTAGCCTTTTACCCGGTTTTGCTAGAGTTTCCCAAGTATTTAAATCTAATCTTTTTAGCAATAATACTTCTATCTTTGCACCGCTATCTTTTTTGCCATAAAGACGTGCCGGAAGGACTCTTGTATTATTGACAACAAGAATATCTCCTTCGTGCAAATAATCTACTATATCCCTAAAAATTTTATGTTCAATATCTCCGTTATTTTTATTGAATACAAGTAATCGCGAACTATCTCTAGGCTCTGCAGGATATTGTGCAATTAAATCTTCTGGAAGATTGTAATAATATGATTTAGTATTTAATAAATCTTTGTTGTCTTTATTCATCGTCTTCGCCTTCTATAAATAATTTCAAGTATTCTTGGTTTTTTGCTGACAATTTTTTCCCTAAGTGTTTATAAGCATTTGGCAAAACTACTCTACCTCTAGGAGTCCTTGCAATAAATCCCAATTGGATAAGATAAGGCTCGTATACATCTTCAATAGTATTTGCATCTTCACCAGTTGCAGCCCCTAAAGTATTTAGTCCAACTGGTCCACCATGGAATTTATCAATTATTGTCCCAAGCAAAACTCTGTCTGTAAAATCCAATCCCAAATCATCAATTTCCAAAATCTCTAGAGATTGCTTACATATATCATTTGTAATTCTATTACTTCCAGAAACTTCGGCAAAATCTCTAATTCTTTTTAGCAATCTATTGGCAATTCTTGGAGTCCCTCTACTTCTTCTGGCAAGTTCCATACAAGCATCATCATCAATGGGTGTACCCAAAATATTAGCACTTCTACTAATAATCCTAGATAATTCTTCTGGGGTATACATCTCCAATCTACAGACAACTCCAAACCTATCTCTTAGAGGACCAGTAAGCATTCCTGCCTTGGTAGTAGCGCCAATTAATGTAAATGGCTCTACATTAATTCTCATAGTTCTAGCACCAGGTCCTTTGCCCAAGATAATGTCTAAGGCAAAATCCTCCATAGCAGGATACAAGACTTCCTCTACAGACCTGCTTAGTCTATGAATTTCATCAATAAAAAGTACCTCATTCCTCTGCATATTGCTTAGAATACTTGCCAAATCTGCCACTTTTTCAATAGCTGGACCAGATGTAATTTTGATATTTGTACCTAATTCATTAGCGATAATATGAGATAGTGTAGTTTTACCAAGTCCGGGAGGTCCATAAAGAAGAACGTGGTCAAGAGCATCTCCTCTTTGCTTGGCAGCTTTGATATACACGCTTAGATTTTTTTTGATTTTTTCTTGACCGACATAATCGTCCATTGAAGTAGGTCTCAATGTGTTTTCGACATCACTTTCGGTTAAATTTTTGGTAGATGTTATAAATCTCTCTTCTTCCATAAATCCTCTATTATCTATTCATATTTTTCAAACTTTTCTTAATTATCTCTTCGGCAGAATCATCTGCTGTGGCTACATTTTTGACTACTTGCGTTGCATCAAATCTATTAAGCCCCATAGCAACTAGTGTATCAATAGCTTCTTCAATAGCACTAGACACAACTGTAGGATTTTTTGGATTAAGCATAGATAATTGCAAATCGTCAAAACTATTTTTCAATTCCAAAATCAATCTTTCAGCCGTCTTTTTACCCAATCCTTTGATTGATGACAAAAGTTTAATATTTTCTGTTACAATTGTATTAATCAAATCTGCTACAGGCATTGCCGAAAGAATAGCTATAGCCATTTTGCCACCAATTCCACTTACACCAATCAATTTAAGGAAAACAGATTTTTCTTCTTTGGTGGCAAAGCCAAACAATGTAATAGCATCTTCCCTAACTGCCATATATGTATAAATAGTTGTAAGCTCTCCAATATTTGCTAGTTCGTATATGGTGGTATCGCTTACATTCAATTCAAAGCCAACACCATTACAATTAATTACTGCCAAATTATTGTCTTTTCCTTCAACTATTCCTGTCAAAAATGAAAACATAAATTACTCCTAAAAATGTATTATCGAATATGTGTGCCAGCTAACAATTGATTTGTTTGACTATGACACAATGCTACAGCCAATCCATCGGCAGCATCGTCCGGCCTAGGAATGGATTTTAATTTCAGTATGGCTTTTACCATAAATTGTACTTGTTGCTTGTCCGCTCTGCCATTACCCGTAAGAGCTTGTTTGATTTGAAGAGGAGTATACTCATAAAGTTTAAGTCCTTTGTGAATACAAGCTAGCAATATAACACCTCTCGCTTCTGCTACAGCAATACCTGTGGTAATATTGGTATTAAAAAACAATTCTTCTAGTGCTACTTGTTCAGGCTTGAATTTATCTATAAGCACACACATTCCGTCATATATTTTCTCAAGCCTCTGAGGAAGGGTATCTTCTTTTGGTGTAGTAATTACGCCATAATCTATAACTTCAGTATTGAATTTCCCCTTTTCAATTACTCCAAATCCAACTATTGCAAGTCCTGGGTCTATGCCTAAAATAATCATTCCTCACCTCTAATACATAATAGTATATAATTTAAAAGCAAACAAGTCAAACAAATGTTTTATCAAAAGCAAATTTTAATTAAATATTTCTAATTTTTATAATATATTAAGTCAAATCAAAAAGACTTATCACAAAAAATACGACATCAAATATAATGCCGTATTTAACGTATCTATTCTTCTACTAAATTTACATTATGATATACTTCTTGGACATCATCACTATCTTCCAAAGCATCAATCATTTTTTGGAAAGTAACTTGTTTCTCTGGAGTTAAATCAACATAATTTGAAGGAATCAAATCAATACAACTATCAGCAATAGTAATATTTAATTTTTCCAAATTATCTTTAACACTATCAAAACTTTCTGGAGTTGTATAAATCTCAAAGACTTCGTCTTCGATAGATATATCTTCTGCCCCCGCTTCCAAAGCAGTCATCATCATATCGTCATCAGATATTCCAGTGCCTCTTTGGACATAAATCACACCTTTTTTAGTAAACAAATAAGACACACAACCAGTACTACCCAAACTACCGCCAAATTTTTCAAAGTCGTGTCTTACGTCACTAGCTGTTCTATTTTTGTTATCAGTAAGTGCATAAACAATAACTGCACTTCCGCCAATTCCATAGCCTTCGTAAGTCATACTCTCATAATTGACAGTATTCAATTCTCCGCTTGCTTTCTTAATGCTTCTATTGATATTGTCATTAGGCATATTGAAAGATTTAGCTTTTGCAATAATATTTTTTAATTGTGAATTGGAATTGGGGTCTGCACCACCAAGTTTAACAGCAACAGCGATTTCTCTGCCAATTTTTGTATAAATTTTAGCATTTTGTTGGTCGTTTTTTTCTTTGACCCCTTTAATTTTTGTCCATTTATTATGTCCTGACATAAATTACCTCATTTTCTTAAATAATACATTATAATAGATGCACTAATGCTCGCATTCAAACTCTCTACACCATTTTGCATAGGGATAGACAAGAAATATTCTGAACTATCTCTTAGATTATCCGAAACCCCTTGACCTTCATTGCCTATAATTATAGCCAATTTCTCGTGCTTATGGTCGAATTTATCAAGTTCAATGCCATTCATATCAGCACAAACAAATTTTATATTATTATCAGTTTTTAATTTATTTAAGTCTTCATAATTACAAATATTATAATTAATATTAAATATTTGTCCCATACTGCATCTAATGCACTTGGGCGTATATGGATAGGCAGAGCCTATAGCATATATTTGGTCAAATCCAAAAGCACACGCACTTCTAATAATTGCTCCAACATTTGTAGGGTCTTGGATATTGTCTAAAATAAGCATTCTATCAGAAATCTTTTCTTCGTTTGCAATCTTACACAATGCAAAAACACCATCAGTTGTTATGGTATCGCTCAAATATTTGGCAATAACATCAGAAATAATTTCTACAGGAACTGATATATTTTCAAATAATTTATGTTTCTCTTGAACACAAAAAATTCTAATCAGCAAACCTTTTGAAATAAGTTCATTTACAATTTTGTAGGTTTCGACAAGGCAAACTTTTTCTGATTTTGAAAATTTCTTATCTTTGACTTGTATGCAATATTTAATTAATTTATTATCTCTGCTTGTAATCATAATTACCTATAAAATGTGAAAACAAGTATTTTTTTGTCAAAATACTTGTTTTAGTTAATTTTTAATTATTTTGCAAGTGCTTTTTTAGCAGTAGAAACAAGGCTAGCAAAAGCCTTTTCGTCAGAAATAGCAAGGTCAGACAAAACCTTTCTATTTAGGTCGATATTTGCAACTTTTAGTCCGTGCATAAATTGGCTATAAGACATATCATTTTGTCTACAACCAGCATTGATTCTAGCTATCCATAGTTGACGGAAATCTCTTTTCTTAAGTCTTCTACCAGTGTAAGCATATTGACCAGATTTCATAACTGCTTGACGAGCAACTCTATAAAGTTTGCTTCTAGCACCCCAGTAACCTTTGGCACTTTTTAGGATTTTTCTTCTTTTCTTAACTGCGTTAACGCCTCTTTTAATTCTCATAAGTCATCTCTCCTTTTAGTTATGCTGAAAGCAACTCTTTTATATTTCTTGCGTTGGCTTTTGCAACATATCCACCTTTTCTAAGTCTTCTCTTTCTAGATGGAGTTTTCTTAGTTAAAATGTGTCTTCTATTTTGTTTGTTTCTTTTGATTAGACCAGATTTTTTTAATTTAAATCTTTTTTTAGCCCCAGTATGTGTTTTTTGTTTTGGCATAATTTTTTCTCCTTGTTATTTTGTATTTTTTGGTGATAAAACCATTACTATTTGTCTACCATTTACTTCTGGTTTTGATGTCATATCGCATACATCAGCTAGCATTTCATAGAATTTTTGCATTGTAGGCATTCCCAATTGAGGATTGGCATTTTGTCTACCAAACATTCTAAGAGATACTTTAACTTTGTCACCATTGATTAAAAATTTACGAACATTCTTAGCCTTGAATTGCATATCATTATCGGCAATATTCATACTAAGTTGCATTCCTTTTACCTCAGATACTTTTTGTTTTTTCTTAGCTTCTTTTTCTTTCTTTATGGTATCAAATTTATGCTTACCATAATCCATAATCTTGCATACAGGAGGGACAGCATTCGGTGACATTAGGACCAAATCCAAACCTTCCTCTTGCGCTTGATGCATAGCGTCATTTAATGACATAATGCCCAAAGCTTCGCCTTGACTCCCAACAAGTCTAACTTGTGGAACTCTAATTTGTTCATTAATAAGTAGGTCTTTAATAGTGGTATACCCCCAAAAATTATTTTTTTTGTTTAAAAAAAGTGAGTAAACTAAATTACCCACTCCTCACAATAAATACAAAAA
>CAZIRR010000019.1:0-15747 GCA_964541825.1 uncultured Christensenella sp.
TTATCCTCCTAGACCCTGTAGCACATATCTATTTGGCAGTGTTTCCTGTGAGTTCGGAATAGATGTAGTGATAGAACACTGGTAAAAAAATACATTTGTATATGATATATTACAAAAAAGCAAGCAAAAATGCTTGCTTTTTTTGCTATTTGGGCATACTGTCCAAACAAAAAAAGATAATAGTCATTTAAAATATTTAAAAGACTATTTGAATGTTTAAATATGCATAATGGCACCTTGATTAGTTATTTTTGGTTGGATTGTGTATTCTTGTCTAAATATGAATTTTTATAAAATGTATGCAAAAAATTCTTTTAGTTATAAAAATATAATTGTGCATAAATATTTATGCTTTTGTCAAACATATGTTTTGTAGGTGTGGTATTTAGCCCTCAAAATGGCTATTTTTAAGACTTTTTAACGATAAAAACGTTATCCACAATTGTGGATAACTTGTGATTATTTATGCAAAAATATGATTATAATTTTTAAAAATAGGGCAAAAATATTTTGAAAAAATGATTATATAATGTATAATTATAAACATAAAAGAGTTTAATTTTGTTTTTGCTTTGTAAATTCTACGATTGAATACTCTTTGAATAAAATGATTGTTTATACATAGAAATTATGAGTGTGTTAATATATGTATAGGCAAGCGGTGATTGGAGTGAAATAGATAATGGAAGAAACATTTGAAAATAATTTTAAACACACTCCCGTAATGCTAGATGAATGCTTGACAGCACTTAATATTAAACCAGATGGGATATATGTAGATGGTACTCTTGGTGGTGGTGGGCATAGTGGCGAGATTTTGAAAAGGCTCACGACTGGTAGACTTATCGCTTTTGACAAAGACAAAGATGCTTTGTCTTCCACCCAACAAAAGCTCAAGAAATACGAAGACCATATTACTTATATCAAAGATGACTTCAAAAATATGTACGAAGACGTCTTAAATTTGGGTTTGACAGGTGTAGATGGCATACTTTTGGATTTAGGGGTAAGCAGTTATCAGATAGATACTGCCGAAAGAGGGTTTTCTTATAGATTTGATAGCAGGCTAGATATGCGTATGGATAGAGATAGTAGTCTATCTGCATATGAGGTAGTCAATAATTATTCTAAAGAAGATTTGATAAGAATACTCTATAATTATGGGGAAGAGAATTTCGCGAAGGCTATAGTCAGTAGAATAATAGACTATAGAGCCGAAAAACCTATTGAGACAACCGGTGAATTATCTCGCTTGATAGAAAGTGCTATTCCAAAGAAATTTTGGACAAGGGGAAATGTCTCCAAGAAGACCTTTCAAGCAATAAGGATAGAAGTAAATAAAGAATTGGAGGGACTAGAAGAAGCAATCGAAAAAATGATTGAACTTCTTAATCCTAGTGGTAGACTAGCCATAATTACATTCCATTCTCTAGAGGATAGAATAGTAAAAAATGTATTTAAAGAACATTCTGTCGACTGTATTTGCGACAAAACATTGCCATTTTGCGTATGTAATCACATATCCGATGCAATAATTGTTAATAAAAAGCCTATTGAAGCAAGTGCTGAAGAATTGAAGAATAATAGTAGAAGTAGTAGTGCAAAATTGAGGATTTTGCAAAAGAAATAATGGAAAATGGAGGCAAAAGTATGAGTGCATATAGTAAACTTGCATTAAACGACAATGTCGCTAGCGAAGAAATTTCTAATGATAATGCAAATTCTGTAATGGAAGAAGAAGTAAGCAAATTTGACAATACTTATGCGACAAACGAAAAATTGCAAGAGCTTTATAATGAATTTGACAAGATTACTCTTGACCAAGACAAAATCAAAGAGTTTACTCAAGTAAAAGCAAATGCAATATCTCAAAAAGTACCATTTAGAGTAGTTTTGGCGATGACAACGACATTGGTTGTGACATTGCTTTTAATATTCCTATGTGTATACAATATTTTTGTCATAAACGGAATGAATAGTAGCATAAATTATTTGCAAGAAGAAGTTGTTTCTTGCGAGTATGATTTGACCAAAGCTCAAGGTTTGTACGACAATCTAACAAGTACAGACAATATCAAAAGTGAACTATCCGATATGGGTTATTCAGAGATGCCTTCTTCTAATATAGTGGCTGTGAGTGTTCCAGATAGTGTAGAAGTTACAGATTTGCAAGGCCAAACGAATTGGTTTGATGAACTTTGCAATTTTCTCAGCCGAATATTCGGGTAGGTTGTAATGCAAACAAATAATTCAATATTTTCTCTAACAAAAAGATTACTAGCGGTGTTTCTGCTAGTGTCTTTTGTTTTTTTTGCAATAATTATTAGGCTTGCGTATGTGCAATTCGTCAAGGGGAAATGGCTTCAGGCCAAGGCACAAGACCAGTGGCTGAGAGAATTGCCACTGAATGCTTCCAGAGGTCAGATAATAGATAGCAATGGTGTAATTCTTGCCACCAATTACTCTACATATGATGTATACGTGAGACCTAGTATGGTAGAAGATAGCAAAGCTGTAAGTCTTACGTTATCTTCCATTCTTGGACTTGATTTTGATGCTGTTTACAAAAAAGTGTCAGATAGACTGGTGAGCGAGAGTTTGATTAAACTACAAGTAACCAAAGAAAAAGCAAATGAGATAAAAGAGTCTGGTCTCAAAGGCATTTTGTTTAGTGAAAACAATAGTAGATATTATCCGTATAATTCTTCTCTTACACAAGTTTTAGGATTCACGACTATAGACAATGTAGGACAAGCGGGACTAGAGGCTTATTACAATAAATATTTGACGGGTGTCAAAGGTTATGTATTGGAAGAAAGCGACGTAAAAGGTGTGAAGATAGAAAATACTTTATCTACTTATGTGCCAAGTATACCTGGACTAGATTTGCAATTGACGATAGATATCAATATCCAGAAATTTACCGAAGAAGCCCTATCTCTCCTTGTAGAAGAGCAAAAGTCAAAGAAAACTAGTGCAATTGTAATGAATCCTAATAATGGTGAGATTGTGGCGATGGCAACTATGCCAAATTTTGATTTGAATAATATTCCTAGAGATGATGTGTCATATCTTATGGAGACTGTAAAAAATATAAATATTGTAGATGTATATGAGCCGGGGTCTACATTTAAATGTATTACAATGGCACAGGCTATAGAAAAGGGTGTGGCACACTTAAGCGATACATTTTATGACCCAGGCTATAGAATAGTCGATGGCGAAAAGATTAAGTGTTGGAAACTTACTGGCCATGGTCATCAGACACTTAGCGAAGGGCTTTGTAATAGTTGTAATAGTGTGTTTGTAGATTTAGCATTAAGGCTGGGTATAGATGGGATATATGAGATGTTTGAGAATTTTGGTCTAGGCTCAACATTGGGAGTTGATTTCTTGGGTGAGAGTGCGGGGATAATAATGGATTATAATTCTGCCAAAATTGTAGATGTAGCAAGAATGGGTTTTGGGCAAGCGGTGGCAACTACCCCATTGCAATTGATATCTGGCATTTGTAGTATTGTTAATGGAGGCAAATTGTATAAACCATATTTTGTAAAAAGTATAAAAGATTATGATGGAAACATAGTTTCCGAAAACAATCCCACAGTTATAAAAGAAACAATATCGTCTAGTACAAGTAATATTATGAAAACAATGATGGAAGATGTAATCAAACAATATAGTGGATACTATGCATTTATTCCAGGATATCGCGTAGGAGGCAAGACAGGAACAAGTCAAAAATATGAGAATGGCAAGCTGAGTGGAGAGTATATTGCATCATTTGTAGGCACATTTCCAGCTGACAATCCAGACTATGTAGTATTAATTGTTGTCGATGAGCCGGGTGGCGCAAGTTATTATGGAAGTATTGCTGCCACGCCATATGCCAAAAAAATAATAGAGAATATAATTGAATACAAAAACTATCAGCCTAGTCCCGATTTGATAAAAGAGATAATTGAGACAAATGAGTATGTGGCTATGCCAGATTGTGTGGGATTAAATATATATGATGCAGTGTCAAAGTGTGAGAGTGCTGGTTTGCAAGTAGAAATTCAAGGAGATTGTGAAATGGTAAAAAGTCAATTCCCAGCACCAGATAGCCAAGTGATAAAAAATGGAATTATCCTCCTTGATACCGAAAAATAAAATAAGATAATACAATATGTAGAAAAATGTATTTTGTGTCAAAATTTAAATGTCAAATAATGTCTGAATGGTACTTTTGGAGTTCTTTAGTAATACAATAAATGTAAATAATAAGTATGATATTTAGGAGATAATTGTGAGGCTTAAAAAGATATTGAAAAATGTACAAATTTTAGATAAAAAGAATTTCAAAGATTACAATATAAATACCATTACTCATATATCTAATGACGTAGAAAAAGATAGTATTTTTATTTGTATAAAAGGCAATAATTTTGATGGGAATAATTATGTAAATGAAGCAGTGAAGCGTGGGGCAAAATGTATAATTACCGAAGAAGATTTAAGTGTGGGAAATGTCTGTGTTGTCAAAGTAGATAATGTGCGAAAAACAATGAGTATTGTTGCCAAGAATTTCTACAATAATGCTTGCGATGATTTGAAATTAATAGGCATAATTGGAACTGCGGGCAAAACAACAACATCAATAATTATTGCCAATTTACTTAAATCTGATGACAATATCATAGGGATTATTGGCACAAATGGAATATTTATTGGCGACGTGCAATTAGAAAACAAATTTACAACACCCGACCCTCTCGAACTTCATTATATATTTTATCAAATGAAACTTCTTGGAGTAAAAACGGTAGTAATGGAGGTGTCTGCACAAGCAATATATTTACAAAAAATGTACGGCATCAAATTTGATATTTGTGTATTTACAAATATTACTCCCGAGCATTTAGATTTCTTTGAAAGTATGGAAAAATATGCTAGATGCAAGATGGATTTTTTTAGTGAAAAAAATATGAAAGAATGTGTCGTAAATGTAGATGATTTTTATGGTATGGAAATTGCATATAAATGCAATATTCCTTGCATAACTTATTCGGTAAAAAATCCAGCAAATTCTTTTGCGATGGATATAAATATTGCTCTAAGCGAGACGAAATTTACTGCTAATATTTTAGACGAGATTATAGATGTAAGAAGTAGTCTTGTAGGAGATTTTAATGTATACAATATTTTGGCTGGTATTACTGTTGCAAAGATGTGCGGTAAGTCTTGTGAAGAAATAATTTGTAATTTGCAAAATTTACAAACTATTCCTGGCAGGCTTAATTACTTTGACAAGGGAGGCAAAATTGTAATTGTTGATTTTGCTCATACGCCAGATAGTTTTGAAAAAACACTTTCATTTGTAAAGAAATTTTGTCTGGGGGAAATGATTACTCTTTTTGGCTGTGTGGGATATAGTGAGAGAAACAAAAGAAAAGATATGGGTGCGATTGCTGATAAATATTCCGATCATATTATTTTGACGACAGATAATATATGTAATGCAAATTTTATAGATGTTTGTAACGATATAAAAAGTGGAATAATTGGGTGTGATGTAAATATTATAGAAGATAGGCGAGAGGCGATTGAATATGCTTATGAAAAAATGAATGTGGGAGATGTTCTTTGTGTGCTTGGCAAGGGTGCTGAAGAATTTCAAAAAATAGGAGAAGAGAGAATTGCTTATAGTGATTTAGAAGTGGTGAATAATTTTCATTAAGGATTGGCTATATGAAATATGCATTGTTTAATTTGTGTCTATGTTTGATAGTGGCATTGCTAATTGCTCCTTTTATAATCAAGTGGTTGCACAAATTAAAATTTGGACAAAGTATCTTAATATATGTAGAAAAGCACAAAGCAAAAAGTGGCACTGCGACAATGGGTGGGATAATCTTTATATTATCTGCATTCGTGGGGTATTTTGCCTTTTATTCTAAACACAATATCCTTGCGACTATTTCTATGCTTAGTTTTCTTTTCTTTGGGGTTGTAGGATTTTTGGACGATTATATCAAAATCAAGTACAAACAAAACGAAGGTCTTAAACCGTATCAAAAAATGCTTGGGCAATTTGGAATTGCTATAGTCCTTGCCGTATTTGTATACAAGTCTGAACTTGTTGGGAGCGTTTGTAATATTCCATTTTTTAATAATACAATTGATGTGGGTATATGGATAATTCCTATTGTTGTTGTGGTGTATTTGGCAATTGTAAATTCTGTTAATTTAATTGATGGCCTTGATGGATTATGCTCAAGTGTTTCGTTTGTTGTGATAATAGTAATGTGTATACTTATTACAATTATTAATAGCAATTTGGAAGGCGTGGCATTGCTTGAAAGCCAAAATCTAATAATTGTAAATATGGGTGTGGCTGGTGCAGTTCTAGGATTTTTGATGTTTAATTCATATCCGGCGAAAGTTTTTATGGGTGATACTGGCTCTCTTGCTCTAGGTGGTGCTATTGCAAGTTTGACTATTTTTTCTAGAAATTATTTTTTGATAATGATTGTGGGGATTATGTTTGTTTTGACCACACTTAGTGTTATCTTGCAAGTAACATCATACAAACTCACCAAGAAAAGGATATTCAAAATGTCGCCACTGCATCATCATTTTGAACAGACAATGAGTGAGACAAAAGTGGTCACAATGTATATTATAGTGACAATATTTGTAGGATTATTGACAATAGGTTTGTATTTATAGGAGTATTTGAGATGTTATTTGATTATAAAAATATTTTAATTATGGGCTATGGTGAAAGTGGGAAAGCTGTTGAAACGATATGTAAAGATTTGTCTATAGAATACAAAATTTATGATAAATCTCATGGGGTAAATGGTGGTGGATATCTATGTAAATTAAATAAAAAAATCATATCCGAATTTGATTTAATTGTATTATCTCCCGGAATAAGTATTTATCATAAATATGTATGTATGGCAGAAAAAATGGGAATCAAGGTTGTGGGAGAATTGGAATTCGGATATTGGTTTACATCTTCTCCCGTTATTGCTATTACTGGTACAAATGGCAAGACGACTACAACAAGCTTGATTAATAAAATTGTGGGAACTACTTTTAGTAGTGATGCTTATGGGAATATAGGGATTCCTCTATGTAGAGCATACAAAGAAGAAAAAGATTATTTGGTATGCGAAGTAAGTTCTTTTCAATTGGAGAGTACATATTCATTTTTGCCACACATATCTGTAATACTTAATATCGCCGAAGACCATATAGATAGGCACAGAACATTTGAAAATTATATATCTTGCAAATTGGGGCTTATTAAAAATTGCGATGAAAAGTCTTTGGTTGTCTTGAATGCCGATGACAAATTGCTTGTAAGTCGTACCGAGAATATCAAAGTCAAAAAATATTACTTTTCAAAATTTAAAAAAGTCAAAGGTGTATACATAAGTGGTGACCAAATTTTTGTAAATGTCAAAAACAAGCCGTATGCTATTGCTCCGCTATCGTCATTTGAACATTTAGAGATGGTAATAGAAGATGTGTTATCAAGTATACTAGTGGGAGTTCTTTTGAAAATTGACGATGAAAAGATAGTGGAGTCTGTCAAGAATTTTAGTCTAGCTCCTCATCGAATGAAATTGATTATGGAGAAGGGCGGGGTAAAATATGTAGATGATAGCAAAAGCACAAATGTACATAGCACTCTCAATGCTCTCAGTGTAAGCAAAGAAAATGTTGTTCTATTGCTCGGTGGTGAAGATAAAAATTTAAATTTTGATAAGATATTTAATGAGTATAAAGATAAATTGTCTTTTGTCATAGCTTTTGGAAAAGCCAGAAAGAAAATTGAAAAAAGCGCCATTCGATGTAGCTATGAAAATATCAAAGTTTGCAAGACTTTTTATGAAGGAGTAAAGGCAGGGTATTCTCTTGCAAAAGAAAAGAATGTATTGTTGCTTTCTCCTGCTTGTGCAAGTTTTGATGAGTTTACTAGTTATAGCGAACGTGGAGAAAAGTTTGAGAAGATAATTAAGGAATTATCAAATGCAAAAAATTAATAAATACAATTTACTTATTTGTATTCTTGTTTGCTTTTTGTGTATATTTGGAATGGTGATGATATATAGCGCTAGTTCATATTCTAGCGATGTTCTTTATGGGGATAGTTTGCATTTTGTAAAAAAACAAATTTTTGGATTTGTTTTGGGGCTAGTGTTTTTTGCCATTACATATTTTTTTGATTATCACAAATATTACAAATTAAGGTACATAATTGTTGCAATTTCTTTGGTCCTATTGGCATTAGTCTTTGTTCCAGGAATAGGCATCTCTGCCAATGGCGCTAGACGTTGGATAGGTTTTGGCGGATTTAATCTTCAGAGTAGCGAAGTGGCAAAATTTGGTTTTGTAATATTTACAGCTTCCTATCTTTCTAAAAATTATCAAAAAACAAAAACTTTCAAAGGTATATTGCCTATATTATTAGTTGGCGGATTGATTTGTGTTTTTGTAATGCTTGAGCCGAATATGAGTGTAACTATGTGTATAGGTTTAGTAATGATTGCAATGCTTATAGTTGGGGGAATGTCATTTAAACATTTTGCTATTCTTGCTGTTCCAGCTTTGGCACTAGTTATTTTGCTTATTGTAATAGAGCCATATAGATTTGATAGGCTTATTGCTTTTATTAATCCTTGGGCAAATCCCAAAGAAGAAGGATATCAATTAATCCAGTCTTTGTACTCGCTAGGAACGGGTGGGCTATTTGGTGTAGGGCTTTTTAATAGTAGGCAAAAGTATCTATTTTTACCATTTGCTGAGAGCGATTTTATCTTTGCAATTATTGGCGAAGAATTAGGGTTTGTGGGTGCTGTAGGAATTTTGCTAGTGTATGTAGTGATTATTGCACTTGGTATCAAAATCGCACTTAGGAGCAAAGATAGAATGGGGTCATATCTAGCTAGTGGGATTGTGCTTGTTATTGCTATGCAATTGCTTATTAATGTTGCTGTTGTCACAGGCTCTATTCCTCCAACCGGCATACCACTTCCGTTTATCTCTGCTGGTGGCACATCACTAAGTGTTTTTATGGGTGCAATTGGTGTGCTATGCAATGTGGGGAGAAATGGCGAAAGAAAGAAGAATTTTGAAGATAAAAAATTTGTGAGTAATTTCAAGATTGGAATGAAAATAAAGAATAAGAAAGAGATTTAAATTTGAGATAATTTTTTGGGAAAATCTAAGAAAAGTCATTGAATATGTCTTGAGGGGTACAAATAATAAAATAAGTATACTAAGTAAAAATAGTATACTTTTTTGTTTGTTTATGGGAAAATATATTAGAGAAATTTTATTGATGTTGCTTATTAAATAAAAATTTCAAGGAGCAATTAAATGAATATAATATTTATGCGACATGGGGAAGCGACAGATAATGTAAGAGAGATTATTTCTGATAAGGAAATATATTGGTCGGTGCTTACACCAGATGGAGAAAAAGTGGTCAAAGAAACAATACAGGGGCTTCCAGAAAAAATAGACAAAGTATATGTGTCTCCATTGCCTAGAACAATACAAACAGCGAGCTTGGTTAGAGAAAAATACAAAGATATTGAGTATGTAATAGATGATAGAATTAGAGAAATAAATTATGGGAAATACTCTGGCAAGAAAAATAATGAAGATTTGGATAGAACAAGAGAAAAACAAGTTGCAGGGGATTATTTTGTAAGATTTGGCGAGTATGGAGAAAACAA
Organism: uncultured Christensenella sp.; assembly: GCA_964541825.1. GTDB lineage: Bacteria > Bacillota > Clostridia > Christensenellales > UBA1242 > UBA11490. The sequence continues at coordinate 9,738 of CAZIRR010000019.1, forward strand.
ATTAGATATAGAATTAAGGCTAACTAATTTTTTGAGAGATGTTTTTAAAGATAATTTTGCTAGCAATACTATTATGATAATTTCTCACGGTTCAATTATTTCTTTTATGAAAAGAATTTTAAAATTAAAAAGTCCGCATATAAAAACTGGCAAGGCAGAAGTTTTTAATGTTATAGATGAAAAAGTTGTAAACGAGCATTGCAGAAAATTAGAAGAAGTAAAAAGGTGAGAATCGTCGAATAGAATAGATGTAGTTAATACTCTAAGAACAAAATAATTTAAAAAGGAGTGAGATGATGGGAATTATAGATTTGCATATGCATTCAATATGCTCTGATGGAGTGCTTTCTCCCAAAGAGATAATAGACAAGGCAGTAGAGAATGGGGTAAAAATTGTTTCAATCACTGACCACGATTCTATTTCTGCTTATACTCCAGAAGTTATACAATATGCAAAAGATAAAGGCGTTACTTTGATAAAAGGCATTGAATTTTCTACTAAGTATAAAGGTGTTGGATTTCATATACTTGGATACAATGTAAAATTGGAAGATATTAAGCTGAGAGAAACTATTGATAAACTTCAAAATTCTCGAAAGAATTATTTGCTTGATGTGTCCAAAAAATTAGAAGAATTAAATTTTTTGGTTGAAATTGACCAGTTGTTAAAATTGCCATCAATCACAAAGAGCCATATAAGTGCTAATATTGTAGGAAATCCAAAAAACAATGATGAATTGATTAAAACATTTGGATATATTCCAAACAAAGGAGAATTTATTGAGACTATAATGAATGAGGGGTGTCCTGCTTATACTCCCAAATTTAGTATTACCCCCAAAGAGGCAAGTGATATAATTCGTGGTGCGGGTGGAGTAGTAGTGCTTGCTCACCCAGTGGCATATGTGTATGAAGACAAACTTTCACCAAAAGATATTATGGAAGTTGCAGTAAATATTGATGCTGATGGCATAGAAGGGAATTATTTGTATGTGAATTGCAAAGATATGCTTTTTGATGATTGCTTATTTTGGAATAAACAAGCAAGTGAAAATCATTTTGTATCTACTATAGGGTCAGATTTCCATCGCAGTGATGGCATTCGTCCAGAAATAGGATTGTCAAAGTATATCTTAAGTAGTGACAATTTCACTGCGATAAAAAATTTATTAAAAATATAAAAATATTGAAGCTTTTGTTCTGCCTCAAAGCTATTTTTTTAATTCACTTGAAATTTGATTCTATACTTGATATAATATATAAAATATAGGAGTGTTGTATGTCATCAAAAATAAGGGAATTAACAGATAGGCTTTGTGATGAAATGGGAATTGAGCGAAGTAAAGATTGCTTTGGTGTTGTGGATAATGGAGAAAAACAGCCAAGGAGTATTTTGAGTAAAGTTAAACGTGAAGTATATTCTGGAAATACAGATTATTCGTTGGGACAATTAAATGATTTGTCCAGATGTGCTTTGATTGTAAATAGTTATAGCGAAATTCCACAAATTGTCCAGAGTTTAAATAAAATATATCCTGAACTTGTAGGGCATGTAACTAGACGTTCGGCAGGATATGTAGGAATTCATCTAAATTTTAAAATTAATAATATACCAATTGAAGTTCAAGTTTCAACAAATGATGCGTGGCTAGTTAAACAAGCATCGGAGCATGTTTATAGGAAGTATAGAGATTTTGAAGCAGAAATTCCTGTAAGACTAAGTATGATTAAAAATGAAAAAGATGATTACATTAGAGAAAAAATGATTTGTGACTTGAAATCCAAGATGGCGGAGTATAAAAAAGATTATGGAAATATAGGCAAGTTGTATGATGAATTGCACAAAACTACCGATTTGTATGAGAATTTGCCCATAATTGAAACGATGTTTCTTTCGTTAGAAATCAATCAAGGAAACACAATGAAACAATATTTTGATTATGACAATATTTTGGAACAAAGGCTAACAGACGATAGCGGAATAGTAAATGATATGTTGGTATTGAATTATTCCGAAAATATAAATTCGATTATAAAAGAAATTCAAGAACAAGTAGTTTCGGACCTTGAAAATATAGTAGGGAATTTAAACAAATCTCAACATTTTGAAATGAATAATATGCAAAAATTTGTTTACACTCTAAGAGAATATTATATTAATTCTGTCCACGATGAACTTAAAAAATTGAATGGAGAGAATTGTTGGAATAATTATCAAAATTTTATAATGAAAAACATAAACAAAACAATTATAAAATCTGCATTAACAATCCCTGCACAATGCCCGATAACTAATTATGAAAATTTGAAATTTATTTTGAGTCAACATAAGTCTACATTGGATACTTTGGGCTGTATTGGCGATACAAAACAATTTGCTTTGCGATTGATAGAAATGTCAAACGAAAATGAAGAAATGGAAAAATTAATTTTAAGTAAGGAAGAAGAATGTATTTTTTAGAAGTTTTTAATAAAATATTTTGTTATGACAAATCTTCGTGTATTACATTTGTTTATGCTGATGAAAAATGGGAAATTTCAAAATTCCCACTACACAATATCGAGACTATGGATTTGCGTGATTTTAAATATTTAACATTTGAAGAAGCAAAAATCAAAACAAATATAGCTGGTTTACATAAATTAAGAGAAAAAATAAAAAAGATATACGAAGGATTTTGAGATGATGAATTTAGAAAAGATTTATGATGTGTTGTTTTTTGTGATACAAGCACATCAAGGACAAAAGATGATACACCCAGTGGGAGTAGATTATTCGGCACACTTTTTTGGAGTGACATTGACAGCAATCACTTTTGCAAAGAACGAAAATGTAGATATGGATTTTGTAGTGGCAGTTTCGCTATTGCATGATACTATAGAAGATACAAATGTTTCTTTTGAAGAGATTGAAAATAAATTTGGCAAAGAAATTGCAGAAGGGGTACTTGCTTTAACCAAAAATAAAAACTTGCCAAAAGAAATGCGTATGTCCGATTGCTTAAATCGTATTTTGCAACTAAATAAAAAGGAAATAGCACTAGTTAAACTAGCTGATAGATGCTTTAATACAAGGTGCAAAGTTGATTGCTGGACGAGCGAAAAACAACAAGCATATTTGGAAGAATCAAAGGATATTTGCGATAAAATTGGGTTTTATTGTGAGCCTCTTAAAAATCAAATTTTAAAAAATATTGAAAAGTTGAAATAACATTTTGTTATTAACTCTGTAATAAAAAACACAAAAATATGAGTCGAAATTTAAGTCTAAATATTTATTTCGAATAGTAGCATTTGCTAAAAATGGGAGAGAAAATGATTAAATGCAAAATTATTGAGTGTACGAAGAATGATGAATATACAATTGAATATAAACAAGATAAATATACCCTAGTTTTGGAATTTTATGGCATAGATAGACCGAAAGTTGGCGACAGGTTTCAATTGAACGAGATTTTGTTGGATAAAAATTGGGAAAATTACTGTCAGCCATATGCTTTTGAGCCGATAGCAATTAGCCCACTAAATGTGAAAGATTTGAAAAACAATGATTTGATTGTTTTGGAAACAGAAGATAATATTTGTACTCTAAAAAGGATATATGGATAATGTTAAAAGATTTGATTTGGATAAAAAAACATTATGGCGAACAAATGATGCATTTGTGTAGAGAACTTTTTCCTGTTATACTTGAAAAAGAGGGTATGTTGCCACAAATTTTAGAAAAACATTTTGCCAAGAGTAGATTGTTGGCTAGAGATATTATTGCAGAAGAAGCAGAAAGTGATTTTAAAAATTATATTTATTCTTTTGTAGATGTTGAAAATACAAGTATTGGGGATAATGAACAAAAATCTGCTGTAGAACTATTAGATGAGGCGGGATATATTCTGTATCCAGAATGCAAAACTGAAGAAGATATTCAGTCTTTCAAAAAGTATTGGGCTGACGATGAAGCTCTTTGTACATTTAAAGGTGATAGATTAAAACACTGTAGAGTATGGTTTGCTATAAGAAAGAATATTGATGATATAAAAAGAGAAAATTTTAGCAACCCCAAAAGACAAGATCATTATGGAACAAGTGCCATAAGTATTCAATTTACAAAACAGAATAATCAATCGCTTTCAATAAAAAATAGATATAATCATTCTGTTAATAATCCTGATAATACGTTTAATAGTAATTTGAACAATATTATTCCGGGTCTTGCTGGCGCTTTTTATCGTGACTATGGAGTATGGGATATGATGGGAGGCAATAAACGTGAAGGTTTTGAATTAAAAAATTATATATTTGCACCTGATGGGAAATATTATCATTATAATTATGAAATAGATAACGTATACTTTTGTGATAACAATATTCTCATTGACAATTATGTAATCAAAACTCTACCAAACCATCAAATGCTAGCTGATTATTTTGTTGTAGATTTCAAAAATAAAACAATAACTAATTATGACAATTGTCGAAGCAATGATGGATTTCCCAAAACAATTCAAGACATTGAGAAAATGGAATATAAGCATAACAATCTAAAAGTCTGTGTGAAAGATGGCGAAGATATCGAAATTGGACTAGATGAACGTAATAGAATAGTGTCATATAAGAATGAAAACATAAAAGAAATTAAGCAAGATTTTATGTGGAATAACGAAGTTTTAAAGTCTATAAATATTCCAAATGTCACAAAAATTGGCGATGGATTTTTGAACAAAAATAAAAAAATGGAAGAATTTAATGCTCCAAAAGTAGAAGAAATTGGCGATTATTCTCTTTATTGTAATGAAAATTTAAAGAGCCTAGATTTGCCAGAATTGACCAATTGTGGCAGTCGACTTCTTCTGAAGAATGAGATAATGGAAAGTTTAAATACTCCAAAATTGGAAAAATGTGGTGATCTTTGTTTCAAAAAAAATCAAAACTTGGAAGAAATTAATTTGCCAAATCTTAAATCTTGTGGTGATTGTTTTTTTGAAAACAACAAAATTCTAAATCGTGTTTTTTTGCCGAAGTTGGAAGATTGTGGGCTTTTCTTTTTGCCAGAAAATAATAATCTAATAGAAATAGATTTGCCAAATTTGAAGATGTGTGGCAATAATTTTATGTTAAGAAATGAAACTTTGTGCAAAATAAATGTGCCAAAATTGGAAGAAACGGGTTATAATTTCCTTTGTTGGAATCAATCAATAAAAGAAATAGATTTGCCAAGTATACAGAAATATTATTCTGGACTTTTGAATAACGATATTAATTTGGAGAGAATAACTATTCCTTACACATTAAATGATGTTGATTATCATCAGATGTGTCAATATTTGAAAAAGGGAATAGTCGTTAGAAAAGATTTTCAAGAAGAAAAGATTGATTATTAAGATTAAATAAAACACTAGATTTAAAAGTTTAGTGTTTTTTTCGTATTTCACTTTATTTACAAATTTTTCATATATAATAATTATTATACTAAAAATATCATTTGTGTTTTTCACATTTAAAATAGTAGAAATAACAAAATTAATAAAAAATGTATATTATATAGCAAAGCGACTTGGAGTACACTCTTTTTAAGCTCGCTTTGATATTTGTTGTATTTAACTAAGATAAAATTCTAATTTTTTTAAAGGTGAAAAATGGAAACATTATTTATAAATGGTGGCAATAACCTAAAGGGAAGCTTGGAAGTTGTAACTGCCAAAAATGCACTTTTGCCTATCCTTGCTGGAAGTATTCTAAATGAGAATGATGTAGTTATTCATAAAGTGGCACAATTTTCCGATGTGTTATTGATGCTCAAAATACTAGAGAGTTTAGGTGCAAAAGTTCGCCTAGAAGGGGAAGATTTACATATTAATGCATCAACTGCCGACAAATTTGTAGTAAAAGATGAATTTACCAAAAAAGTACGTTCGAGTATATTTATGCTAGGCCCTCTACTTAGCAAATTCAAAAAAGCCAAAGTTTCTTATCCTGGAGGGTGTAATATAGGTAATAGGCCTATAAATTTACA
>CAZIRR010000020.1:0-15678 GCA_964541825.1 uncultured Christensenella sp.
CGTAATGCGTAGGTCGTGGGTTCGAGTCCCACCATCAGCTCCACAACAAAAAAGATATCTCTTCTGATTAATGCAAAAGAGATATCTTTTTTATATATTCACCTGTTTTATTAGAATTCTTCAAAAAACAGAATAAAGGGGAAGGTATACATCAAATAATTTTTTAGGGAAGGATATTAAATATAATTTGCTATTTAATGTATACACTTCATATTATTCTCAAATTCAAAAATTTGTGATATTTTTGACTACACATTTTCCTTGAATACATCTTATACTTACTTAATTTCTTTTTCAACAATATTTGTAATTAGAGGAATAATGTATTCTGCACGAGCCTTGCCATTTGTATTTTTCATTACTTGCCCTATGAAATAATTAATCACATTATCTTTATCTCGATTATAATCTAGAACAATTTCTGGATTATCTCTAATTATATCGTTTACCAAATTTTCAATATCAATTTTATTCACTTCACCAAACAAATCGTATTCAATAATTAATTTTTTGACACTCTTGCCCGACTTTATTATTTCGTCTATAAGCATTTTCCCATTCATTCTTGTAATTTTGTCATCTTTGACCAAGTTTATAATTTCTGCCAAATCTTGTACAGGCAAAAGTTTAAACAATTGGTCACTACTATAATCTTTGAACAATTTGAGTATATCAATAATCAACCAATTTGCTACTTCTCTAGGGTTGTTGACAATACTATTTACCTTGTCAAAAATAGACACTAGACCTTTGTTTGTCAAAATTTGTATTTGACTTTCTTCAAGTCCCATACTTTTGTATTTATCAAAAACTTCGGTGATGGACGCAGGGAGTTTTTTTGCCAACCTCTCAATATCTTTTTCGCTTATCTCAATAGGCAAAATAGATGGGTCTGCAAAATATCTGTAATCATTCTCACTCTCTTTTGCTCTAAGCAAATATGTCTTGCAACTCTTTTCGTCCCAACCTCTTGTTTCGCAAGCTACAGACATATTATTCTCAAGCATTTCTATTTGTCTATTTTTTTCGTACTCTATAGCTTGTGATATAGCCTTGAATGTGTTTATATTTTTTAATTCAACTTTTGTCCCAAGCTTGTCCGTATTTTTTTCTTTGACAGAGACATTTACGTCTATCCTAAATCCTCCCTCTTCCATCTTGCAATTGGACACCCCAATATGCACAAGAGTTTGCTTGAGAATATTTAGAAATTCTACCACTTCTTCACCACTAGTAAATTCTGGCTCAGTAACCATCTCAATTAGTGGCACACCACATCTATTAAAGTCTACATATGAACAATTATCTTTGTCACTATGAATCAATTTCCCAGCGTCTTCTTCCATATGTATCCTATTGAATGATACATACTTGCCACCGCTTAGATATATTCCACCACCTGTACAAATAGGATTGTCCAATTGGCTTATTTGATAAGATTTAGACAAATCAGGATAAAAATAATTTTTCCTCTCAAACACTGCCAAATTATTTATCTTGCTCCCCAATGTAAGACCTGCCATTATAGTATATTCTATAGCCTTTTTATTGACCAATGGCATTGCTCCAGGTAGCCCCAAACATACTGGACATACTTGACTATTAGGGATTGCTCCAAATGTAGTCAAGCAACTACAAAAAGCCTTGCTTACAGTATTTAATTCAGAATGAATTTCTAGCCCGATATTTACATCATAATCTCTCATAATTCACCCCTTCTATTTTCGATAAATTGTGCAAAATTAAATATTTCTTTTTCATTAAAATGAGAAGATAATATTTGCAAACCTATTGGCAAACCATTTTCCCCCTTACCAATAGGAATACTCATAGCAGGAATGCCTACAATATTTGCAGTGACTGTAAACATATCTTCTATATACATACTCACAGGGTCACTAATTTTTGAGCCTATCTTAAATGCCTCATCAAAAGTAGTTGGCATAAATACAACATCACAATCTCTAAATATTTTTGCAAAAGATTTTTTGATTTTGTTCGCTACATTTTTGGCTCTGACATAATAATCTTTGTACTGTTCACTCGACAAAACAAAGTTGCCCAAAATTATCCTTCTCTTGACTTCTCTGCCAAGCAATGTTGACCTAGTATTTTGATACAAACTTGACAGGCTATCATTTTCTCCCGCTACACTTGTATACTTGACACCATCAAATCTCCCCATATTAGAAGACGCTTCTGCTGGAGCAATTGTATAATAAGCTGATAGCACCTTTCCATAATCGGGCACACTCTTATGCATTATCCTTGCACCATTATTTTTACACAATTCTAGAACCATATCATACAAATGTTTATATGGTGTTTTGTCAATAAATGCTTGCACCTCGTCAATAACAGCTATGTTTTTGTCACAAACATCATCTTTTATTTCGCTTAAATAATTATCAACATCAACATTTGATGACGTATTATCTCTGCTATCAACCCCCGCAACTATTTGCAATATATATGCACTATCTTTGACATCTTTTGTAAATAATCCCACAGTATCTAAGGAATCGGCAAAAGGACACAATCCATACCTGCTTATTCTTCCATACGTTACTTTTAGCCCGCAAATTCCATTGTACGATGCTGGCTGTCTAATACTTCCACCTGTATCGCTACCTAGCGAAAAAGCACACATATCTAGAGCTACAGAAACAGCACTTCCTCCACTGCTTCCACCCGACACTCTACTATCATCATAAGCATTTTTACAAGCACCAAATGCTGAATTTTCGCAACTTCCACCCATCGCAAATTCGTCCATATTCGTCCTGCCCAAAATAACAACACCTGCATCAATTAATTTTTCAATAATAGTAGCACTATATGGAGCGACAAAATGTTCTAGCATTTTTGACCCACTAGAAGATATTTTCCCCTTGAACAAAATATTATCTTTTATCAAGATTGGCACACCAATTAATGGTGGCAGTTCCTCACCACTAGATATCAGATTGTCACATTCATCAGCTCTATCTAGACAATCATAAAAAACTTCTAGCACAGCATTTTTGTCTTTATATTTATCTATTTGATTTAAGTAATATTCAGTAAGCTCTCTACAAGTAATTGTCCCCTCTCTCAAAAGCTTTACAATCTCTAAAACCGTCAAATTTTCGTATCCCATTAGTCCACCACCTTCGGCACAACAAAGTAGTCATTATGACTATTTGGAGCATTCAAAAAAACATCACTTGCATCAAGACCTTCTTTTGCTTCATCAAGTCTTAAATCTCCCAATTTCTGAGTATGCAAAAAATCACTTTCTTCTTCTACATCACTCATATTATCGAGCAATTTTGTTATCGACTTGACTTCTGTAAGTAATGCAGATTTGTCTTCATCATCAAACTTCAATTGTGACATTCTACACAATTTATCTATCGTCTCTACGTCTATTTCTTTTTTCATTCTTTCCCCTTTTCCATCGCAAAAAACAAATGTAATTATTTACATTACATATTGTATTATAACAAATTTTAGAAAAAAGGCGAATTATTTAAATGCCCTAAACTTAAATATTAAAAATATTATTCGTCCCCGAACAATTATTACACCTATTACAACTATTTGGATAACAAGTTCCATAATTGCACAAATTATCTACCGTCCTACTATTATTCAAAACCAATAATAATAACAACAAAAAATTGGTATTGCTAGCATACTCCACTTCACCATTCTCATCACTAGGCGATGAAAGTATTGACAATAACAAAATCAATAAAATATCATTACTAAAATTCATAACTTCCCCCACAAAAACATCTTTTTAGTTAATATGCGACAAAATATTTTTTTGTTAATATTTCTCTCTCAAAATATTGTCTGATACAATATATCTATAAAAATAAATAGGAGCAATTATGGAAAACTTACAATTATTACACTTGGACAAAAATTTGGAAACCACTATCAAAGAAACAATGCCAACCGACAATATTATGCGGAACTTATCCAATTTCTATAGCATTTTTTCCGATAGTACCAGGCTGAAAATTTTAATATCCCTTCTTCTTGGTGAGATGTGCGTCAATGACTTGGCCACCCTTTTAAACATCAACCAAACTACCATCAGTCACCAATTACGAATACTAAAAACAAGCGGTGCCGTCACATGCACTAGAAAAAATAAATACATATTTTATCAAGCAACCAATAAGTTTGTAAATAATATTATGATAAACGGCGTGGACTTTTATCTACAACAAAAAAGTGTATAGTAACTATACACTTTTTGTTTATTTCTAATCTTTATCAAATAATTCAATCATTGCGCCCATTCCATTGAAAAGATATATATTTACATATCTCCCATCTGCACAAGATACAAAACTATCCACAAGCGTCAATAAACTCTCATATTTCTCTTCATCTATATTATCTCCGTCTTCAATTAATTGATACTTCACCGCATTATCATAAACAAGACTAATTGCTCCGTTATTTTTTAGAGTAAGCAAATCTTTCTTTAAAATATCTTTCATACTTTCAATATTCTTCATTTGGAAAGTTGCTACCGCTTGAGATATCGCATCATTATCTTGAACACCCGTGCTATTATTGGTATTCAAAATTGTCGAAATAATTGTGAACAACGTTACAGGTTTTACAAAAGATGCATCTTTGTTCTCAGCCACATTAGGATTGATATATCCTCCACTTTTACTACTCTCAAAATACAACATATTTGAATTATCACCATTTGAGCCAAACGCCTTGCTTGCCAAAGAATTTGAATTCTCACTTGTAGTCATATCCAAGCCATATGTTGTAATATTTTTGTCAGCACCATTTATTCCATAGTAAGAATTATAGTCGTCTTCATTGTCAAACATTCTTACATAACCACTTATTTTTTCGGCAGTCAAACCTTGAGCATTTCCGCTTTTCATTGCAACTATTAGATTTATACTATTGACATTTTTGCCATCAACAATATTTGTAGTTATCATAGTCTTACCATTTTGAGGCAATCCATTAGGCACAAGCTTGTCACCACTTGGCACGACTCCCGTAAACAATTGGTCGGCAGTCATCAATTGCATAACCAAATCGCTCGCACCATAAGTAACAAACCAAGGCTCACGACCGGACACAATAGAAGAAATTTCACAATTAATACAATCTACAAAACTAGGATAACCACCTCCCTCTTTATCCGGCTTTACGTGATCAACAATCATAGCTGGACCACCAGCGTATTTGTAATCACAATTTATCATTTTTAAACTTTTGCAACCCCACGAATAAACTAGCGTTTGATAAGAATTATACGCTTTGCAACTATCAATTACATTGTATCCCTCACTATCACCATAGTCTTCGCTTTGCACAAAGAAATTTGCTATATAAAAATTGTGAGTAATATTATTCCTTGCAAGATAATTTGTTTTCTCAACTTTACAAGCTGTCAATGCTCCCGAATTTTCTGGCTGATTATTCAATGCTCCGTTACCAAAGAAATATATATTTTCGTGTATCACAGTTGACGGAAGAAGAGATTCTTTGTTTTGCTCTGTCACATCAGAAATATTTTCATTATAGAACAAAGATAAGTGGGAAGTCATATATCCCGACTCTTTGACATTTACACCATTTTTGCCACTTCCACCATCATCGCTTTCTACCACCATCTTGGGAAACTTGCTTATGTCTATCTTAAAGTAATTTCCATACATAGCAAATTTTTCACCACTTAGTAATTTCCTATGATATACACCCGTTCCCGAATAGTCTATTGGCGTGCCAACCACTTCTCTATCTGTATAATTTTTTACTGTGGAATAATTAGGGTGATCAGCTGTCCAAAAAATATCACCCCTCACATCATCTTTCGTAATCATAATATCATCTTGGAGAATAATAGCATTTACCTTTTCGTTTGTTGGACGTATATTGTCAAAAGTCGAATGCGTATTGTCATAAACTGATAAATCATTGGCATTATAAACATTATATCCGTCAACAACTCTAATTGGGGCCGTGAACGAAGTTTGACTATCAGCATACAAATCATTTGTGTTTACAGCCGATACTTCCACCTCAAAATCTTTGCCAACAGCATTCTCTGTAAAATCCAATGTTGTATTTTCTGTATCAATACTTACATAATAATCAAGCATATCACTAGGAATAATTTGACTTCCATTATCCCCTTTTAATTTTACAACTATATCTGTTCTAACTTTGGCTATATCCGTTTGCAACTTTCCACTACCGTCTATACCTGTAGCAAAAATTCTAAAGTCAAATTTATTATCATCTCCCACATATATAGGCTCGCTTCCATTGACAAATTCTTCATATGCATTTTCTTGTCTTCCTCTTCTTTCATTGTAGTCATCTACAAGCCTACTAGATAGTGTAGTAATAGAACTAATATCAGCCTCAGTAGTCACGATTTTGATATCTACATCAAAAGTAAAATTATCATATGTAATAGTCAATTTATTTGTCCCCACACTGCTACTATCAAAATAACCAAAAGTCAAATCGTCTGCCGTGACATCAATAGTACTCTTATCAGAATATGTATACCTAACAATTACATCGTCCAAAAATAGCACTTCTCCTCTAGCTATTGTTGTCTGCAATGTCCCAGCCTTAACGTAACCGCTTTCTATTCTAGGCTTACAAGACGGCAGTATTATTATTCCAAAAAACAAAACAATTATTGCCACACACATTTTCAAATATCTCTTCATAAATTCACCTCATTTTTATTTTTCTCTTTTATTGTTATTTTATTTATGAATCAATAATTATTATAGATATCAAAAAATGTATTTTGCATTTTAGGAATATTCTTTATACAATTTCTACTTCTATATATTTTTGTTTTGCTATATTTTCAATATAAAAATACAAATTCCTCGTCAAATATATTTATACCCTCACAATCAGTATGCCCATATAACTACTTCGGTAAAGACCTTGCTCCCATCTACAGCCATTATTTTTACTTTTAGAACAACACGACCTTTTATTATAACTAAGCCCAAAGCCCTTCCATCTTCTCCTTGTACAAATTCAACATTCTCATTGTCGTTGTATACATATTTCACACCTTTGTTGCTTGCATTATCGGGCAATACTCTCTGCGTTAATTGTACCATTGTTCCACTTAAATTTTCTATATTCCCTGCCTTTAAAAATGGTACTTTGATAACTTTGATATCTGACGAAAAATACACTTCTGTCTTATCATCAGATTCATTCAAACATTCAATAGCCGTCACTGGGATTACTTCATTATATACCACAGCCTTCAAGCCAAATAACGATATAAAAACAATAGACGCAATATACACCACAGCAATTACTACAAGTGTCCACTTTTTCATTATACCCTCTCCTTGTAATATACTTTTACTTTGCTTACAAAAAGATAAGTGCGATAAGATATATAGATTGTGGCAATTCCAAATACTTTGTACCATACGACATATATATTTTCTGATATCAAAAAGTACACAATAATTCCAACTACTATTGAAAGGACAAAACCCATAAGTGTTGATTTTAAATTGTTTTTGCGTCCCAAGGTTTCGTTCCCTTGCTGAAATATCTCTGTTTCGGGATTTGTAATATCGCATTCCACACTAAAAAACATATGTCCAATATAAAAAAACACTATGGACATATATATAAGAATTGTGTAAATTATTCCAATTCCCATATACGAGGCAAATATTATTACCGTTGCCAACATCGAAGTCGCTAAACATACGATATTGAGCATTAGTTTGGACATTATCATCTTTATATAAGAATTTGGGTGTGTTTTTATAAGATAACTCGCACCTCCTTCCTCACTAATTATATTTGACAAATTACTATTGGACGATAAAGATATAAGCAATATCATAAGGATATTAAAAGCAATAGACATATTCGTCCCCGCAAGCCTTGTATCCATTGCTGAATAAATTTTATTAAGCAAAAAGATAGCTAGGGGCATACCTATCGTTATCGCCATCAACATATAGAATTTTTCGGGAGTTCTGTATGTCAAGAGTATATCCTTTTTTACACTTGATTGAAAAGATGACAATTTTTTATTTTTGTATAGTTTTTTTGATTTTTCCCTTTTATACTCAAAAGGCGAACTTGCCATATGAAAATATATCGGCCTCACTATCAAAAATGTTAGTATCCATATTCCAATCAACAATACACCAATTATCCCTAAATATATTAGTTGCGTCTTCCCCATAAATACATTCGAAATACCATATCTTGTGCCGATTAGAGCAATTGCAACTGCACAAAAAGGAGAGAAAATCTCATTGATATTATTCAGAAATGCTTGGATTTCCCAGAACGTTGTTCCCCACGAGCCAACCAAGTCAAAATCTTCCGGAATAGCCCCTATCAAGGCTACAAGTATAAAAGTCACACCTGCCACACAGACAATAACAAAAGAATATTCAATAGGCTTATATGATTTTAGAAAATTCTCTACATACAAAATAGGTATAGATAGCAAAGCTCCCACACTTACAGACACAAGTGTAAATAATAAAGTAGCAAAAGGTATCCACAAGAAAAACAATATATTCATTCTATTAATAAACCCAATTGCAATAAGCATAGGGGATACAAAATAAATATTCTTCAGAAATTCATATACAGTAAATACTATTGCTTTTGACAAAAAGACTTGCGTTCTACTTGTGGGCATTGTCAACAAGAAGAAATTGTCTCTGGCAAAATATAGAGTTTTTACTAGCCCAAAAGTACAAACAATTATAGATAGCATCAAAACAAATGAAAACAAAACAACATAAAAGTTTTGAGGAATCCCTGGCAATAATGACACAAGCCTAAGATAACTCAAAATATACATTCCAAAATATATAGCAATCGTAACAAAGAGAAATTTGACCATCTCAAAGACAATTTTAAAGATTGCCGTTTTTATCTTTTTAAATGCCGAAAAATCAACTTTATCTTTTAATTGCATCAAACATAAAGTTTTCAAGCTATTCATTGTTTACTCCCACAAAAAAATATTGTTTTCCCCTTATCATAGAGACTTGGCGACACTTGAACTTTTGCTCAAATTCTTATTTCATTTATAAATACTAGTATGAACATTAGTCTTGGTAATCTTTAAATAATAATCTTCAAGCGAGCAATTTTTTTCTATATCTTTTACATATTCACAAGTAAGAATTTTCCCTTTTTTGATAATTGCAATTCTATCGCAAAGTTGCTCAACTATATCTATCAAATGACTACTAAAAAAGACAATGTTCCCCTTCTTTGCGTGTTCTTTCATACACGCCTTGACTTGATATATACTACTAGGGTCTAGTCCCGTCAAAGGCTCATCTAATATCCAAACTTTGGGATTATGCACAAGTGCCGACATTATAGCTATTTTTTGCTTCATTCCGTGGCTATATGTTTTTATTTGATTATCAAAAGCACCACCCAATTCAAATAATTCCACATATTTATTTATCGCTTGTTCTCTATCTTCATTCCCCACACCAAACAAATCTGCAATATAATTAATATACTCTCTGCCCGTCAATTTCTCATACAAAGCATAATGGTCGGGAACAAAGCCAATATGCAATTTGGCCATCTTGGGCTGTTTGTCTACATCATAGCCACAGACTTGAATGCTACCACTAGTTATTGGCTGAATACCAACAATGCTCTTTATAATAGTACTTTTGCCTGCACCATTATGTCCCAAAAAGCCGAATATTTCTCCACTATTAATTATCAAATTTGCGTCCTTGACTGCATATACATCACTTCTGCCATAACGCTTGCTAAAATTATCTACAATTAATTTGTCACAATTATCTCTGTCCATAGGCAAATCCATTCCTCCACTTATTGATAGTATTGCCATTTTTTCCAATTTCATTTTCTCTTTTCGCTCTGCAATATCATAGAGCATATCTACAAATGTATAAGCCCATTCAAAGACAAACCATACTCCTCCTCCCAAGGCAACATATACCAAAAAGAATAACCCTTGATAAATAGGATAAAAAGTAAAACTTAATGACCCTATATAAAATTGAAAATCTACACTCCTCAAATTTTCTGCCCACTTACCCAATTTTTCAGCAATGAAATCACTATTCAAAAAGAAATAGTCAACCGACCCATAATTGCTAAACCACGCATTCAAAACAAGCACTAGCGCAAAATATACCGCAAACCACACAATAGAATATACAAATTCTCTCAGCCTTGGTCTAGGATACACCCTCAGTGCCACAATCAATATCGGCATAAAAAATGCAATATAGTGATTTATATAAAAGACAACTATTCCCACACTAAACAAATTGGTTGCACCCGAATAATTAGGCATAAACATAGCAAGAAAAGAGCCTAAGACATTGATAAAATATGTAAAATAAAACAATTTCTCCCATCTGAAAATCAAGCACAAAACAATTATATACATAGCAGTATTACACAAATGAAAAGGTAAATGAGTAATATCGACCAAATCGGGAAATTTGTAATTAACACTAAACGACATCAGTCCACCTATGCTTATAAAAAGCAATGCCCATCTCTTAAAATCTGCACTTTTATTCCTCAACAAAAAATACAGTGCTACTGGCAACAAAAAACCAATGTAGAGAATAACCCTATGCATTACATTCAAATCTTTGAGACTGCCACCATAATTAACATATCCAAACAAACCTTTTAGCATATATGGAGGCATTATACACATCAAAATAATTGGCAGACACCACAATATTTTCAAGTCTTCTTTTCGTACTTTAAAATAATTGCTACTTGCCAAAACTATATATCCAAGACTAACCCCCAACCCAAACTCCGCACACATAAGCATTAGTCTAAATGATACAAATTCAAATGCCGAAGCTCCCAAAATGCCTTGAGCAAGTACAAAAAATATTATTGCTGACAATACATATACTGGGAAAGCAAAAAATTTAACCAAAAGGTCTTTACCCTTGATTTGAAAATAATTGAATAATATCAAAACAATAGCACTCGCATAAACAAACCAATTAAATAAAAGCGACAATAAATTAAAAATTTTATTGTCTGAAAATGGACTAGACAAAAAATAGCAATCTTCTATACTATCAGATTGCCACATAAAACGGCAAAAAAACACTATCGCAAATAATATAAATAAAATTTGCACAAAAGTAGTTGTTTTCTTGCCGTATTTTTTTAAATAATAATATGTAAGTAAGGTAATTAAAATTACCCCTACTATACTTATATAACTCCAAATAATCATATTTTGCTTATTTTAACCCTATCAAATATTAATATTCTTAAAATTTGACAATACAAACAAATTGTTAAATTCCATATATTATATTTTAAGCAAAATACTCTTTTCTATGTAAAATAATCAAGTGTTTATTATTCTTTTATCCCCCCTAGCACAAATTCCTAAGGTCGTACAATTGCTAATCTTTAACTCTCTTTACTAGCATATCTTTCACTTGAATTTTTATATTAATTAAACCTTTTTATTGCTACATTAAAATAAATTATTCTTAGATGCCCCATATTTTGACATCAGAAAAAACACCATATAAGAATGATGGGTTATTTTAAAATAGCAATCTCATAGTTTGCAAATAAACTATTTCATTTTTATTATATTCGTTTACTCCTTTTTCTGGAGAAAAGATATCAAAGTCTTCCGTTATCAATGGCTTGTAATCATTGAAAATATACAAATTCCTTTGATATGTTGCACAAAAAATGTGCACAACCAAAAACATTACCGCACAAAGCGATGGCGAATTGGCAAGCATTTTGAATGGCAAAAGAAATCTATAGATTAGGCTTTCGAATGTTGCATCAAGCGGAATTCTATCAATAAAGTCTTTGAATATATAAATTGCTTCTCTACTAAAGAAGAATAGAAAAAGGCTTGCTATAGCAATTATTTGCAATAACAATATAGTTATTTTGCTTAATTTCTTTTTTTGAAATATTTGCATTTCGCCTTCACCTATTTTCTAAATATAGCAAAATTCATCTTATTACAAAATAATTATATAAAAAAATAAATATTCAAGTCAAATCATTCGACCCAAATATTTATTGTTTGTAAATTTTTAATTAATTTTTTGGCATAACCAAGCCCAATTTTGAATATACCCTTTTCAAAACTTCTTGGGCTTTTGCTTGAGCTTTTTCTCTACCCTTTTTCAATATTTCGTTCAGATACTCTTTGTCTTCTAGATATTCGAAATATTTATCTTGGATAGGTTTCAAAGTATCTACAATTGTACTTGCAACTTCTGTCTTTAATGTGCCATAATTTTTGCCTGCAAAATGCTCTTCGGCATCTTTGACCGATATATTTTTTAGACAAGCATAAATTGTAAGCAAATTGCTTACCCCCGGCTTATTTTCGACATCATATCTTATGATGTTCTCGCTATCTGTTACGGCACGTTTGATTTTTTTGACAATCTCTTCTTCACTATCTTCTATAAAAATTGTACCTGTGTCGCCATCTTCTGATTTGCTCATCTTCTTGGTAGGGTCATTAAGTCCGCAAATTTTAAACCCCTCACTTCTTATCATCACATCTGGAACTTTGAAAGTATCTCCCATTTTGTGATTAAATCTGATAGCTACATTTCTACATAATTCTACGTGTTGCTTTTGGTCTAGTCCCACTGGCACAATATCAGTATCGTATAACAAAATATCTCCAGACATAAGTATAGGGTAATTTAGAAGTCCCATATTTGTCTCTTTTGACTTGGCTTGATAATCTTTGAACTGAGTCATTCTAGTAGCTTCACCAAACATTGTAAAATTGGATAGTATCCAATTAAGCTCTGAATGTTCTTTTACTTGGCTCTGAAGATACAATGTACAATCATCTGGATTAATTCCTAGTGACAAATACATAGCAAGCAATTTGTATGTCCTCTCCTGCAACAATTCTGGCTCGGGATTAATAGTCAATGCGTGCAAATCAGCAATACATATATATGCATTATAATCTTGTGTTAATTGTTTAAGCGATTGTGCCACCCCTATAAATCCGCCCAATGTAAGTATACCGGTAGGCTTTATCGCTGTATAAATAGTTTTTTTCTCCATAATGTTTACCTTTACAAAGTAATTCTTTCTAATTTTTCTTTTTGCTCGGCTATAGACAAATTTGAAATCAAATCATCTAAATCTCCATTCAAAAAACCTTCCAAATTGTATGATGTATAATTAATTCTATGGTCAGATAGTCTGCTTTGAGGATAATTGTATGTTCTTATTCTCTCACTTCTATCTCCCGTGCCTACTTGATTTCTTCTATTCCTAGCATATTCTTCGTCTATCTGCATCTGGAAATGGTCATATAGTTTGCTCTTCAAGATTGACATAGCCTTTTCTCTATTTTTTAGTTGCGACCTCTCATCTTGACACGCAACAACTATTCCTGTAGGTATGTGAGTAATTCTAACGGCACTATCTGTAGTATTGACGTGTTGTCCACCTGCACCACCCGAACGATATACATCTATCTGCAAATCTTTTTCGTTTATCTCTACATCAACTTCTTCGTGTTCTGGCAAAACAGCAACGGTAGCCGTACTTGTATGTATTCTACCCGAACTCTCTGTCTCTGGGACACGTTGCACTCTATGCACCCCGCTCTCATACTTAAATTTGCTATAAGCACCCTTGCCCGAAATTCTCAAGTTTGCTTCTTTGATACCGCCTAGTTCGGTTTCATTGGCAGACAAAATCTCCACCTTCCAACGCTTGCTCTCGGCATACATTGAGTACATTCTTAGAAGCACTCCCCCAAACAAACTAGCCTCTTCGCCACCAGCTCCCGCTCTTATTTCTAGAATAACATTTAATTCGTCATTTTCATCTTTTGGCAAAAGCAAAATCTTGATATGTTCGTCCAATTCTTCTGTTTTCTTTTTGCATTCTTCTATCTCTGCATTAAGCATAGAACGCATTTCGTTGTCTGTCTCGCTCTCCAACAATTCGTTGTCTGCAGTAATAGTCTTCTGTATAGCAGAATATTCGTCGTACGCTTGGCTAATAGGCTCTAGTTCATTGTATTCTTTGCATAATTCGGTATATTTTTTGCTATCTGCTATTACTTCAGGCTTAAGCATTTCCTTTTCTATTTCCAAAAATTTTTCTTTTAAAAATCTTATTTTATTAAGCATTAGTCTTTTCTCTCTTTTTTGCAATTATAAATCTATCTATTCCAGCCAAATCTTTTATCACCTCAATATTTTCGAAGTGTTTTTCAAGTAATTTTACAATCTTGGCACTTTGGTTTATTCCAATTTCCAAATATAGTCTTCCGCCATCATTCAAATATTTGTGTCCATTGCTAGCAATTGTTCTATAGAATTTCAATCCGTCTTTGCCACCGTCCAAAGCTATTGCAGGGTCAAAGTCTCTCACTTCTATCTCTAATTTGTGCAAATCTTGAGAACAAACATATGGAGGATTGCATACTATGAAGTCGTATTTCCATTTAATATTTTCAAACATATCAGAACATACGAAATTTGGTAAAATTGGAGGTAATCCTACCTCACTCCTTCTCTCATTATTCAAGTCATTATTACTCTCGGCAATACCTAGTGCAGTTTTGTCCACATCACTTAATGTTACATTTGCACCTGTTGCATTGGCAATAGCAATTCCTACACAACCACTACCTGTACACAAATCTAATAGTGACACCCCACTAAATTTGGAATTTACCCTAACCTGGCTATACAAATTGCGGATATCTATAACTACTCTGTCCACCAAAAATTCAGTCTCGTATCTAGGCGTAAGTACATTTTTGTTGAAAGGAATTCTAATATCATAGAAATCTTTGTATCCAATAATTTTTTCCATTGGCGTATGCCTAGCTCTTTCTCTAATAATATCCAAATATTTCTCAACTTGTACATCATCGATATTTTCTTTGCTTAATAATTTGACTTCATCGATGCCCAGTGCAAAAGCCAATAATCTTCTGCAACAATCTTCAGCATTTGGAACATTATTTTCTACAAGTATTTCTTGAGCTTGACGTATTAAATCTGATTTCTTCATCATTTCTCCTTCATCTCCGAGGCTTATATTATTCCCAAAAATAAATAATCGCCTAAATGATTATTTGATATCAATAAATATATTATATCAAAAAAAACACTAAGCAAGAAATAATTTTTGTTATAATTTCTACAAATATTAATATTTTGCAAAATAATTATCAAGTATTTTGCAAAAAAAATGAGCAAGAAAATATCCTGCTTCACTTTTTTATTAATTTAGATTGTGTTTTTTCTTAAATTTCTCTACTCTTCCAGCAGTGTCTACAAGTTTTTGCTTACCAGAATAGAATGGGTGACATTTATCACACACATCAATTCTAATTGTATCGCCTTTGATAGTAGACTTTGTTTTGAACTTAGAGCCACAAACACAAACAACTTCCACTTCGTGATAATCTGGATGTATGTCTTGTTTCATAAGTATTCACCTCTCATATTTTAAATCCGAATTGATTGCAAGTGCTTAGTATACAAGCATCTACAATCTTATTTAGAGATTTCATTCCAAGTATGTAAACATATAGGAAGTACATCTACAAGGCTTTAAAATCTAAATCAAATTTTAATCCTTGTAAATTATACAACATAC
>CAZIRR010000021.1:0-15509 GCA_964541825.1 uncultured Christensenella sp.
TAAATCCGTCGTCTCAGACTTCGATGGTTCGAATCCATCCCCTCCCACCAAAAAATCGTATCTATATAAGATACGATTTTTTTATCCAAACAGCAAGGTTTGACATATCATCAGTTTTTAGGCTGTATATTCATTAGCCAATAAACATACCCGACATTAATTATTTTTATGTTAGTCATTAACGAATTCATATCACATACTGTCAAACTCACACAATCCAATGGGAAAAAATTACTCAACTCACCCTTATGCATATTTAAACATTCAATACCCCCTTGGAACATTTAAAAACTATCATCTTCTTTATTTGGATATCATATATCTAAACATCACCAAAAAAAGCAAGCATACTCGCTTGCTTTTTTGTAATATATCATTTTAGGGCATATATTTATTTCTATAAAACCACCATATAACTATCTTTTAAAGATATTTAGCCATACAATTATTTAGTTTTTTATAGACGTTTTCTAAAATTCACTATTATACACCTATTGAGAACTCACAGGAAACACTGCCAAATAGATATGTGCTACAGGGTCTAGGAGGATAATAGTATAATTAATTGTCATTGTTCCCCCATAACTACCTATGCCAACTATGACAGCTATTCCTGTAAGAGCGGTATAGTTTATGGTGTGTGTCACCGTATAATCTGTCCCGAGGACTAACATATACGAGCCTTCTTGAAGATATATTTTTGGACCATCTCCCTGTTTAAATGTTACTCGGTCATTTGGTGGAGATATTGTTGCAGATATTTCGGTAACCTCCAATACCTCAAAAGTAGTAGATATTGTGTCCTTGTATGTCTTCTTGCCAGTAGCAGTGATGGTATATATCCCTGCTTCTTTTATCTCAGTTACTGCACTACCATTACGAGAGTAACTAAGAGAATAATCTGTATTTTTAGTTAATGTCGTACCATTATATTTGACTGTAATTGTAGGATTTTTAGCCAATCCATCATAAATAGCACTCGTAGGAGAAACCGTTATTTCTCCTTCATTTAGACTTACTGCATTTAGACTAGAATATATTGCACTCAAATTCAAATGCAAAGCTGGGCGGACTGCCATACAATAATTAACATACCAGTTTGTACCCTCCAAGCCTTGTCCTGCTGGAGCTAGTGTAGGTACTATTCTTCCAGAATTATTATGTCCAGAACGAAGATAGGTATATGCATATGCCGAGCCTCCACTACTTCCCGATGTTCCTAGAGCAGATGTCGTTGTTCCATCATAATTTTGTCTCTGAGTTGTAGAGGTATTCCACAAACCTGGGTCACTAGACGAAGAGCCTACTTCGCTTCTACTAGGTAGCCATAGGTAGTTATCTGCCCAAGCGTCATTGTATGTTTTGTTGGAATAATTGTAATATGCGTTAAGATTGCTATCATAATAAAATTCGCTATTGGCAATATTCGATGCATATGCCTCGTTTGGCAGTCTATATGAATAGCTATCTAGGATAACTTTGGCCGATTGTTCTTCTTGCCAGCTTACTTTTCTTGGAGTAACGAGATAATCTGTAAGTCCATACTGAGACATAGTAAAGAGTGCAAATGCACTAGATGTAGATTTAGTGAACGAAGTCTTGGCTGTACCGCTTGTAGAATAATATCCGCCATTATTAAGAGTAACGGTATTTATATAGCTTGTGCCATACATATTGCTAGGATATGCGTCTCCTGGATTGTCTATATTGTAATTAGCAGACCACATACTATACAGTCCACCATCTATATATCCATAGTATGCTCCCTCTGTGCTAGACCGTCCTATCCAAGCGTCTTGGGTGCTATTGTCTAGCCACAGAGTGAGGAGTGTATCTCCATCGGTGGATTTGCTGAGGTACATTACTTGCCACTTGAGACCGCCTAGGGTGACGACAATATCTTGGTCAATAGTCTTGGCTGAATACCAAGTATCTCCAGATTTTCCTCTAACTACAATACTTGATCTAATTATACCTGCATCGGTGCCAGTATATCCCGATGACGAGAATTGATTATTATTAGTATCTGCTAGTGCCGTAGTTGTAGCAAGTGTCGCATCTGCATTGCCTGTCAAGTATTTAAGCAAGATATTGTAATTATCTTCATTGAAAGTTTGTCCAGTATCATCATATAGTTCGCCAACAGACACACTGCTTAGAGTCCCATCAATTGCACTTAAATTTAAATGTAAAGCTGGACGAATGGCTTTTCTTTTTTGAGTAACAATAATACCATTACCTATATAATAATGCTGATAACCATTACAATATTCTGCATTTGCATAAGGCCTAATAGTCGTATTACAAAGTAGCACTGTTAAAATATACTCAATCTCAGAAGAATTCCAGTTTCTTACCGAACGTAGAAGCGCTCCGTGATAGACATCGTCCCCATGATAATCATTACCGCCTTCATATAATTGTCCCTCACTCGTTTTACTAAAATCTCTTTGAAGATCACAAGAATTCCATAAACCTTTTGGGTAATAATCATACAAATTATTCGAAGTAAGACCAACTTCACTCAAACTTGGAAGCCACAAATAACTTTCCCCCCAATCTCCAGGACTAGAACTATTCCAATAACCATATTGATTATATTTACTATAATAATATCCATTAATTTCTTCATTAGTCAAATAATTATATTTTGTTATAGTTTCATCATCATCAATATATTCTAGAATATCACTAGATTTTTGCTTTATTTGCCAACTTACATTTGATGGTGTAATCAAATATTTAGTGAGGCCAAATTCTGGCATTGTAAATAGTGCAAATGCACTACTGTCTGACTTAGAAGCAGTTTGAGTACTGCTATCATTTACATAATACATTCCACCATTATTCAATGTTACCGCATTTACATAACTAGCCCCATATGCTATTTCATTGAACGATCTGATTCCGTTGTATATACAGCAACCCCAAAGACTATAAAGTCCGCCGTCATAAAATCCATAATAAGCCCCCTCAGTACTCGACCTACTTGTCCATGCATCTTGTATATTATTATCGAGCCATAGGGTTACGATAGTATCTCCATCGGTGGATTTACTCAAGTACATTACCTGCCAATCTAGACCGCCTAAACGGACACATATATCTTTGCGACTAGATTTGGAAGAATACGATGTACCACCTTCTGTGCCGGCAGATAAAGTCTTTGCTCGAATTACACTAGCATCGGTACCATCATACCCAGATGACGAAAACTGATTATTATTAGTCTCCGCAAGAGCGGTAACGTCAGACAGAGTTGCACTAGCATTACCAGTGATATATTTAAGCAAAATCTTATAGTTGTCTTTATTGATAGTCCTAGTCTCACTATCAAATAGTTCGCCTACTTTTACAAAATATTTTTGATCGTTTCTATCCTCTATAGTAATGCTATTTACTTCATCTCTGGGTGCTAATAAGTACCCCCCCCCCCCCAACGGATATTGCAGTAGCAAAAATGAGCCCAAACGTAGCCAATTTTTTGATTAATTTACAATTACTTTTCATAGGATTATACCTCCTCCGATTTGCACAATTTTTTGTATTCTTGAATATCTACAGTTTTTAGGTAATGCATTTTTTCTTCAAGAATTTTTGATGCTTTGTCTAGGGTTTCTTTATCCGTTTTGGCATTAGCGAATTCAGGAAAGTCTGAGAACTTAAAAGGCTTGCCAATAAGCAATTTATTAAATGAAAAAACTCTAGTATATTTCCTAAAACACATAGGTGTAATATAACAATCCGTCTTGATAGCAAAGAGCGAGAGTCCATTTTTTACAGTTATCTGTTCTTCTCCTCTTACTCTAGTGCCCTCGGGAAACATAAGTATTTGTTTATTACTTTTGAGTACTTTGAGAGTATATTTGATAGAGGAGATATCGTTACCACCCCTATCTATAGGATATGCCCCAAATTTTCTCAAGAAAAATCCACCAAATTTATTCTTAAAAAGAGTATTTTTAGCCATAATCTTAGCATTGGGGCACACTCTTGCTTTTAATATAATTACATCATTATTTGATTGATGATTAGCAGAAAAAATATTGGCTTTGTGCTTAGATATTTTCAGATATTTTTTGCCATAAATCTTAGTGGGGAAAAGCAAAAGCACAAATGGGAAAGCAAGAATTAGACAAATCCAATAAATCATATTTGGTCTCCTATAATAGTTCTATACATCAAATCTACTTCTTCGTCTATAGTCATATATGAATTGTCTATATGAATAGTGCCTTCCGTCAAAATTAACGGAGAGAGTTCCCTCTCGCAATCACGTCTATCTCTCTCAATCAAGTCTTTTTTGACTTCTTCCAAAGAAACTTCTTGACCTTTGGCAATCAATTCGTCATAGCGTCTTTTGGCTCTAATACCCACATCTGCATCAAGAAAAAATCTAAACTTGGCATCTGGTAATACGTGAGAAGTGATATCTCTGCCCTCCATAACCAAATCAAATTTCTTGGCACTATCCCTCTGTATATTGAGTACGAATTCCCTACACTTAGGATAAGGACTAATGATTGAACAGATATCTGATATAACTGGCATTCTTATCTTGTCAGACACATCTACACCATTCAAGATAGTTATTTGCTCGCCATTATTATGCTTAAGTGTTACATGGATATTATCTAGAGCATTTGTTACTGCATCTTCGTTGTCAGGGTCAATATTGTTTTCATAAACATACAAGCCTACTAATCTATATATAGCACCAGTATCAAAATGAACTATGCCTAGTTTCCTAGCAAGTTTTGTACAAACAGCACCTTTCCCCGAAGAAGAATAGCCATCTACTGCAATTGTCAGCATAAAACACCTCTTATTACTTTTAAAAAATTCCTATTAGAATATCAAATTTTTCTCTTTTTCGCTCAGATATCTATACTTGCCCATCTCCAAATCGCCCAAATCCAAATTACCTATAGATATACGTTTTAGATTGTAAATTTTTACCTTAAAACTCTCGAAAATACGCCTAATTTCTCTATTTTTACCCTCCATAATTGTGACGTGATAGATATAAAATTGTCCATCACTCCCCACCAATTCTACTTGAGCAGGTAGATAATTAATTCCCTCAACAGAAGCGCCTTTTTTCAAAGTATTTATTTCTTTGCGATCAAGTTGTACTTTCAATTTTAGTTCGTAGGTCTTGTACAAACTTCTTGATGGGTGAATAACATTATTTGCCCAATCCCCATCGTTTGTAAGGAGAAGCAATCCTTCAGTATTGTAGTCCAATCTACCCACAGGGAAAACCTTTTCTTTTACACCTTTGAGCAATTCTGTCACAACACGTCTATCTTTTTCATCACTAAGTGAAGTAATATAGCACTTAGGTTTATTGAGCATTATATACACCTTGTTTACTTGCGGACGGACAACTTTGCCACAATACTTGACTACATCGTGGTCTCCTATATCACAAGCCAAGTCGTAAACGACTATATCATTTACACTTACCTTGCCATCTAAGACAAATTCTTCCACCTTTCTTCTACTTCCCAATTCGCAAGCGGACAGATATTTATTAATCCTCATATTATATCTCCATACGACTATTTTACTATTTTTATTCAAATTTATCAAATATTACAATGCAACTTATAAAAAAAATTTAAAAAATAAATGAACTCCATTTTACATAAGAAACAGAGTTCATTTTGAATATATTTTTGAGTATACTGAGTATACAAATTATTATACAATATAAATATATATAATGAAAATATAATAATAAAAGCATATATAACAAAAATAAATACATATATATTATTTTATACAGATCTTTGTAGATAACGAATTATTATAACTAGACTTTGTTTGACATAACATAAATATGAAACGAAACCAAGCAACACTTATCATATCAAACATCAAAACCACTTATCAATAATATTGTCTAAAAGATATTTCATATCATTATTTTTTGCACCCTCGATAGTTATCAAATCCCCTTCAAAAATAATATTATCGTCAAATAATACTTGTACTGTCCCCACTCCTTGATTCAAAGTAATAGGCGCAACCAATCTATCTGGCAATAGATACTTGACCTCATATCTATCTTCATCACATTTTAAAATTGGCAAAGAGTAACCCTTGATTGTAATGACGCCAATTTCCGATTTGTCGCTATCAGATATCTCTATATTGCTTACAAAATTGTATGGCTTCACAAATTCTTTCATCTCATAATTGTCCATTGCTAGCCTCGTTAGTCTATCACATTCTTCAAACATTGGTTGACAATTAAGAACTACTGAAATTAGTTGCATACCATTCTCTTCGTGTGCGTGTACTAGACATCTTCCCGCATTATCTGTAAATCCCGTCTTTACCCCAATGCATTTATCGTCAGTAAATAGAAGTCTATTTTTATGCTTTAAGTATCTAGCTTGATACAAATCGTTTTTTTCTATCACCATTCTTTCTGTAGAGACAATGTCTTTGAATACAGGATTTTTCAAAGCATACGATGTCATCACTGCCAAATCATAAGCCGAGGTATAATGTTCATCTGCGTCCAAGCCGTGAGGATTTGCAAAATGAGTATTTTCAAGTCCTAAAGACAAAGCAAAATTATTCATCATCTCCACAAAATTATCTTCACTACCAAAGTATTCTGCTATTGCCACTGCACAATCATTACCGCTAGCAAGTATTAATCCATATATCAATTCTCTCATTGATAGTCTTTCGCCGCTCTTTAGATAAATACTTGTCCCTTCTATACCAATAGCCTTTTCGCTTACTAAAAATTTCTCATCTAAATCTTGGCAATTTTCTATAGCGAGAATGGCTGTTACAATTTTTGTCGTACTCGCCATAGGTAATTTTGCATTTTCATTTTTACCATAAAGGATAGTATTCGTATTGCCTTCAAGAACAACCATACCTTTTGCAGAAGAATATATTTCACTTGCATTGACAATATCAAATTTTACAAAAGACATAAAAATTAATGCTACACAAACAATCATAATTAGCCATTTATTTTTCTTTGTCATTACTATCCTCCATCTTTTTTGAACTTTGTAGATTATCATAAAATTTATACAAAAGGTCTATTACATTTTTGCTCAAATCATTGCAAGTATTTACAGGCAAAAATTCAATATTATTAGAATAAACTGCTACAAATCCTATAGGTACAATATTAAAGCCCGTTCCACTACAAGCATTCAAATTTTCACCTTTTTGTTTCGGAATTGTTCCACCACCAGAAATTAAACCTACACTTATCTTACTGACAGGAATTATATAGTTTTTGTCAGTAACTTTAATTATTTTGCCCACAACCGTATTTGCGTCAACAATATCTTTTAAATGAGAAAATGTATTTTCAATTACGTTTTCTACATTATTATTTAAATTTTCTTTTTCTTTCTTTGGCATATTTCCCCCTTTTATAAAAGCTCATTATTATAGCAAATAACATATCAAATAACGTAAACAAAACTTTGATTTGTAAATTTACATACACTACTTTTGATATAAAATTTACACTATTTTTATATTCAATATTGCAACTTTTCAAATTTAATTTTTTATTATTATTTAGACTATTACAAATCAAATTTAGAATAGTTGTCACATAGGCAGAAGTACTACTATTAGACAATCCAATATCTGATACAATATTAATTTTATCAAAATACAATTTGTCAAATATACTTTTCTTCATTTGTAATATTAAGTATTCTTGATTTTTATCAAACAACAAATTTAGAGTTTTTAATTTCTTGCTACTATTTATTTTGATATAAAGACCTATGATGCTTACATATATTTTTAGTATCTTTATATTCCAAATTTTTATTACAATCTTAATGCAATTTCCATACAAGTCAAATGAAATATTTATATTGATAGTAAGCATTAATGACAATAAAATTATTACAATTGATAAAAAAATAATAGCATTATTCATACTATTATTTTATACAAATATATTTTATTTATTTATAATTTCACTCATCAATATTATTTATATCAATTAGTGGAATATTAGACAAATCTTCATTAAATTTGCCTAGTATTTCATCTAGCTTGTTTCTATCTTCTATTATTTCTTCTTTTGTTTCCTTTATGCCTTTTATAATTTGTTCGGCTTCTTCTTCGGACATATTTTTCGCGATATCTTCCTCTTCTGGTATTTCTCTAAAGTCAAATAATGAATTATCACTTTCCTCGTGCAATATTATTATCCTTTCTAGCAATTGGTCATAATCTGGCAAGTCCTTCAAAGACGAGATATTAAATTTCTTCAAGAAATTGTCTGTAGTTCCAAATAGCAAAGGCTTGCCGACAGCATCTTTTCTACCCACTACTTCTATAAGATTATTGTCAAGCAAAGTACTTATCGCATAATCACAATTAGCACCGCCTCTAATATTTTCTATCTCAAGCCTAGTGATTGGTTGCTTGTATGCTATAATTCCACACACTTCTAGGACAATTTTTGTAAGCATTTTTTCTTTGATAGGATTCAAAACCACACTAATTGTCTCTGCATATGATTTGTTGCTACAAAGTTGTGCTTTTTCATTAAATGTAATTACTTGCACACCGTCATTATTATTTGCTTTGTATTCTTGCAATTCTTTGACAGCTTCTTCAACTTCTGATTTTTCTATTTCCAATTTTTCTGCAATATCCAAAAAAGATACAGGCTCACCTGCCACAAATAATATGCCTTCAATTATTTTAGATAAGTTCTCCATTCATTTCATCTCCTGTTTTTTCAATTTGAATATCAGAAAATAAGTCGTCTTGACTTACTCTAATGACTTGCATTTTTATAAGTTCCAAAAGTGCCATAAATGTAGTAATAACTTCTTCTTTGCTACTACTTTCCAAAAATAATTCGCTAAATTTAATATTACTTCTAGATATTAGAGTATCTTTGATTGACGAAATTTTTTGTTCTACAGTAAATGATTCTTTGACAATTTCTTTACTTTCTTTACTTTTCTCTATCTTGTTTACCTTGTGCATTATCCCCACAAAAGCATCAAGCAATTTATCTAGTTCCATATCTTTGATAACAATTCTAAATTTATTTGCCTCTTTTTCTGGTTGCTTATAAAATTTATCATTACTCTCAAGTTTACCCAATTTTTCATTGACTTCTTTGAAGTATTGATATTCTCTCAGCCTTAATTTTAAAATATATTCTGGGTCAAGTTCTTCTTCATCATTTTCGACAATTTTTGGAAGTAATTTTTTACTCTTTATCTCAATTAACAAAGCAGCATATTCGATAAATTCACTTGCTACCTCTAGGTCAACAGTTGTAATATCTTTCATTATTTCTAGATATTGTTCTGTTAATTCGCTTATTTGTACATCTTCAATATCTAGTTTACTTTTCTTAATAAGTGTAAGCAACAAATCAAGCGGGCCACTGAAATTTTCCAATTTAAATGTAAGCTTGTCGCTATCTTTATTATCAGTCACAACATCTGTTTCGTCAGAAAAATCACTAGTCTGACTAGTATCTTCAATTTTTTCTTCTATATTATTTTTCAAATCTTCTTCTGACATAATTTCCTCTATAATTTCTTCTGTAATTAAAATAATAATGACCAAAATAATTCTATAGGCATAGCAACATAACTTATTAGCCTAAACATCAAACTATCCAAAAATAACAAAACTAAAAGCAAAATAATATTGCCATATTTGTACATAAACTTGACATATCCATTACCATACTTAGTATAATTCTCTACAAACTTAAATCCATCAAGCGGATATATAGGCAAAAAATTAAATACCGCTAAACAAATATTGATAAAATACATAAAGTAAAAAAATTCTTGCAAAAATAATACAAAATAATTTTGTGCTTGAATCAAAAGAGTCAACCTATAAAATCCGCAACCTATAAACCCTAAAAACAAATTCATAAGTACGCCAGCCACACTTGTCCAGCCTATACCTTTTTTGATGTTCCTAAAATTCTCTGGATTAAATTGAACAGGCCTTGCCCAGCCAAAGCCAAAGAAAGCACAGCATAAAAATCCCACAATATCAATATGTTTCATAGGATTTAGAGACACTCTTCCCTGCATTTTTGGAGTAGCATCGCCACTTTTGTATGCAGAATAAGCATGGGCAAACTCATGCAAACTAAGTGACAAAACTATCACCAATAAATAAGATAAAGCTACAACTAAAAATTCTGCACCTTCAAAACTACCCAAAAAAAACAACATAATTATTTCTCCATATATTTAAGTATACTAAAAAATATAATTTTTTGCAATTATTATTCAATTATATTACATATTTTACTTGTTAAAAAAAGAAGAATAACTGCAAAAATCCTCATTTTTTCAATTATTCTTAATTACATTTATTTCATATAAATAATTCTATGACACTGTTCGCAGACTATTGTTCCATCATTTTTCAATTTGTTAGCCTTTGCTGTAGGAATTTCAACACGACACCCCGAACAATGACCATTGTCAAAAGTTACGTATACAGGGAAAATTTTGTCATTTTTCATAGTTTTGTATTTATTTAAAATATTGCTGTCTATTTCACCCTCTAGAGCTTTCATTTTGTCTTCAATTTCTTTTATCTTTGGCTCAAGAC
The DNA here is from genome assembly GCA_964541825.1 of uncultured Christensenella sp. Lineage (GTDB taxonomy): Bacteria > Bacillota > Clostridia > Christensenellales > UBA1242 > UBA11490. The sequence goes on from CAZIRR010000021.1 coordinate 10,615, forward strand.
TTTTTACAGATTTTTCGTATGAATTTTTGAATTCTGTATATTTGCTTCGAGCCTTTATCATATTATTCTTGGTTACTTCAAAGTCGTGCAAACTCTTCTTTATCTTATTTATCATTATATTAATATTTCTCTCAAGCAAGAATAAATCCGAACTCAAAGAATTAATTGTAGAAAGAATACTATCGACATCGTCTAATTCCACCGTACTCAAATCTGTATTTATAAGTTCTTGTATCTTTTTGGAATCATCAGCATATTGTTTTTTAAGTTTGTTATAATCGTCTATCAAAGACTTTGCATCATTTTCAAGAGACATACCTTTGGTATGTGCATCAACAATAATTCCTTTCAATTTATTCATATTGCTTTTTTCTACACTATTCACATTTGATTTTTTAATTTTGTTTAATTCCAAATCAAGATTTTGATATTCTATTATTTTGTTCATATTCTAATTCCTTTTTTGCTTTTTCAAAAAGACTAATCTTATGCATAATTTTCGCATCGTTTATTTTACTTTTACTCTTTATCTCGGCAAACATATTTAAATATTTATCTATATATTTGTCAATGTCGCTTAGATTATTCGAAAAATTTTCCTTGCCAAAATACAAATCAAATTCACTTAAATTGCAAACACTATTAGTTTTCTCACATTTAATTATATTATAAAATTTCCCATTGTCAAGAATAATTATATCAAAAATTATTCTATATCTTTTTGAAATTAAAAATTTTTTCAAATCCAATTCATTATGTTGTGGAGACAATATAAATGTATTTATGTCAATCTTTGATTTTTGAATAATCTTAATTATCTCCAATCCACCCATACCTGCAATTATACATTCATCAATATCATCATTTAGATATCCTTGCAATCCATCACAACAAATTGCCTCGTATTTACAATTATTATCATTCAAAAGATTAATCGCTTTCTGCAAACTAGCACTACTTATATCCGACACATAAGCAAAATCAATTTTCTTTTTATTAAATAGCTCAAGTGTCAATTTCCCGTGGTCACAGCCTACATCAGCTATTCTACGGCCTTCCACCAGACTATAAATTGTCTTCAATCTTTTCGTTAGTTTATTCATAAAAATCTTGCAACTTTTTACTTCTATTTGGGTGTCTCAATTTTCTTAAAGCTTTCGCTTCTATTTGTCTAATTCTTTCTCTTGTTACATTAAATTCTTTGCCAACTTCTTCAAGTGTTCTAGCGTGATTATCATCTAATCCATAACGCAATCTTATTACTTTTTGTTCTCTTGGAGTCAAAGTTTCAATCACTTGCAATAGTTGTGTTTTTAGTATATCTTGAGCAGCATTATCTGTAGGAGACTTGATACTCTCATCTTCTACAAAGTCACTTATTCTACTCTCGTCTTCTTCACCTACAGGACTCTCAAGAGATACTGGGTCTTGAGCTATTTTTTGTATTTCTATTACTCTATTTTCACTAAGACCCATTCTTTCTGCAATCTCAGAATTCGTAGGGTCTCTACCCAATTCTTGCATCAATTGTTTGGATATTCTGCTTAGCCTATGTATAGTTTCTACCATATGTACTGGAATTCTTATCGTCCTTGCTTGGTCAGCTATAGCACGAGTAATAGATTGTCTTATCCACCACGTCGCATAAGTGGAAAATCTAAAGCCTTTGGTATAGTCAAATTTTTCTACAGCTTTCAAAAGCCCCAAATTCCCCTCTTGTATCAAATCCAAAAATTGCATTGAGCTTCTATTTACATATTTCTTTGCAATAGAAACAACCAATTTTAAGTTTCTTTCAGCCAATTCTTTCTTTGCTCTTTCATCACCATTTAGAATTTTCATTGCCAATTCAACTTCTTGTTCACTAGTAAGTAATTGTGCTTGTCCAATATCTTTTAGATAAACTTTGACTGGATCATCAACTTTGACAGTGCTTATAAGTTCTTTTAAATCTTCGTCTTTTATTGTTTCCTCTACAGGAGGCTCTATAGTTACACCTTCATCTTCGAGTCTATCTTTTATCTCTTTTAATTCATCTGACGACAAATCAAAATTGATAAGTTTTGCACCCAAATCTTCTTCTGTAATTACATTGCCATCTTTTCTAGCTTCCTTGAGTATTTGTTCAATTTCTTCGTCTAAATTATTCATTTCTTCCCTCTATTTCTTTTTTTCTTTTACCAAATTTTGAATTTCTATCATTAAAGTTTTTCGTTCATCGTCATCTTTACAAGATGCCAGTTTGGCCATCAATTCTTCTATTTTCATCTCAATTCCGGATTTTTTCAAGATATTCAAACAATCGTCATAGTGCTTTTGATTATCTTCACCTTCTACAAAATCAAAATTGACTACATCATATATATCTGCCGTATTTTCAACATCAAACATATCACATATTGTGCTTTTTATTGGTTTTTTATTATTTTTGTATTGATTCTCGATGTAATCATATATCTTAATATAATCAGAATTTTTCAAATTAGCTCTAATATCATTGTCTAGAGTAGCATATTCTTTTTTTTCTATCAGCGAGGCTATTATAAATTTAATCGCTTTTACATAAGAATTCTCTTTCAAATTTATTTTTGATACTTTATTTTCAATAATATCTTCTTGTTTTGGACTAGTATTTCCCAATTTTTCCAAATCACTTTTCAATACGGAAATTGTTACTTTTGTCATTTCTTGTACCATTTTTAAATAAATCTCTTGCTCACTCTCAGAATTTAATGATTTTATCACATTCAAAGCATCTGCAATAAACTTGGTCTTCTCTTCATTCTTGTCCAAATTGTATATTTTGGCAAAATCTTTTATCAAGAACTCTACCCAATACATAGCATTCTCTAACAGTTCGTCCCACGCTTTTTTGCCAAAATTATTTACATATTCATCGGGGTCATTATTATTAGGAATTGTTACTACATAGACTTGCAATCCTGCACTCACAAGTATCTCTATACTTCTAAGTGTAGCTTTTTTGCCCGCACTATCTCCATCAAAGCTAAGTATTACTTTATCGGCAAATCTTTTTAGATTTTTGGCGTGATTTGGCGTCAACGCAGTTCCCATACAAGCGACAGCATTTTTTACACCGCTCTTATATAGAGATATAACGTCCATTTGCCCTTCCACTATAACAATCTCTTTTAGCGAGCCTTCTTTTTTTGCTTTCTTTAATTGATTTATCCCATATATACAGCTGGATTTATCAAAAACAAGGGTTTGTGCTGTATTTTTATATTTTGCAAAATCAGTCTTGCCTATTACTCTCCCACTAAACCCCACAACATTGCCAAGCATATTGAATATTGGGAATATAATTCTTTTGCCATAGGCATCACAAAGTTTGTTTTCGTGTTTGTCACACACTCCGCTATCAAGCATTTCTTCCTCGGTATACCCCAAAGACCTAAGATAATGAACTATCTCATTCCAACCTGTACTATATCCTAGACCAAATTCTTTGATAATATTCATATCGAGTTTCCTAGAAGCAAGGTACTCAAGAGCAGGCACGCTTTCGGGCTTCTTTAGATTATTATAATAAAATTTGGCACTGTCGACTAATATATTCAGTATTCTATCTCTTTTTTTCTTTAACTTAATCACATTTTCGTCATTTGTAAATTCTGGCAATTCCATATTTGCATATTCTGCCAATTTTTTGCAAGCATCATAAAAATCCAATGTCTCATACTTAGATACGAAATTGATAACATCACCACTCGCCCCACAGCCAAAACAATGATAATATTGTTCATACTCATTAATTGCAAAAGAAGGTGTTTTTTCGAAGTGAAAAGGACAACAAGCCCACCAGGTTTTGCCTTTGCGTGTAAGATTTATATATTTAGATGCAACTGTTACAATGTCATTATTCTGTTTCAATTTCTCTATCCATTCACTAGAAAAACCTCTATCCACCAACATTCTCCTTTTTTCAATCTCAATTATTAATACGCTATTTTTTTTCTATTTCCTCTTTTTATTTAAAAAAAATACAAAAAAATTTACAAAGTATGCATATTTTTGAAATTTTTGCATATGAAGCAAACAAAAAATTAACTAGAGATTAGTCTAGTTAATTTTTTAAAAGAATAATAATTATTTTTTATTATTTTCTTCGCTATCTTTTTCTACGCTATGTAATTTTACATAAGTATTTACAATTATAGAGATAATCCCTATAAATATAGCAGTAGCCACGATAATAATCCAATAAGGATGCCAAGCATTAGGAACAAACATACCAATAAGTATATATGCCAAAATTGATGCAAGCATAAGTATCCCACATATCGCATCACTTATTACACGAGCTTTGTGCTTTTCGTACATATCAAGTCCCCCTATTTGCAATATATTTATATTATAGTAAATTTATGAAAATTTGACAAATAATTATTATAAACAAATTCTTTTTTTCTCAATTATCCAATTAAAAGCAAAAAATAGTTAGAGTATATACCCTAACTATTTTAAATTTAATTACTTATTTCTGATTGCTGCTTGAGCTGCTGCAAGTCTAGCAATTGGAACTCTATAAGGAGAACAACTTACATAGTCAAGACCAATCTTGTGACAGAATTCGATAGAACTTGGGTCACCACCGTGTTCACCACAAATACCACAGTGCAATTCTGGTCTTTCTTTCTTACCAAGAGTAACTGCCATATCCATAAGTTTACCAACACCAGTTGTGTCTAGTCTAGCAAATGGGTCAGATTCGTAAATTTTATTCGAATAATAAGATGGCAAGAATTTACCTGCATCATCTCTACTAAATCCAAATGTCATTTGGGTCAAGTCATTTGTACCAAAACAGAAGAATTCTGCTTCTTTAGCAATATCATCAGCAGTAAGTGCTGCACGAGGTATTTCAATCATTG
>CAZIRR010000022.1:0-6483 GCA_964541825.1 uncultured Christensenella sp.
AGCAAATTGGAAAATTTCAACACCTTCTATGGTTGAATGTCCTCATTGTCACGAATTAAAAGCAAATCATAGAGTTTGCAAGAAATGTGGTTATTATGATGGCGAACAAAAAGTAGTTGTAGAAAAAGAAAAGAAAGAAACTAAATAATTGCTTTATGCTAATTTGAAATAAATGAGTCTTGGATTTATCCAAGACTTTTTTGATTATGAGGCCGATAATTAGAAATTTATTTAAATAATCTTTTCAAAAATTTGATATTTCTATTGATTTAATATATACTATGAAAGGTGAGATGTGTAATTTTATCGTTGATAGGATTATTGAAAATATATTTAGTGTATAATACTGGAGATTTTATGATAAAAATAGTTTTAGATGCATTTGGTGGAGATAATGCACCAAATGAAATAGTAAAAGGTGCTTTGCAGGCGATAAAAGATAATGAGAATATTCACATTATTCTAGCTGGAGACCAAGATAAAATAAATAGTCTTTTGGCTAAAGAAAAATATAATGATAAGCAATTGTCTTTGCTTGATGCCAAAGATGTGATTACTAATGAAGAAAGTCCTACTGAAGCTATTAGATTTAAAAAAGAAAGTTCGCTTGTAAAAGCTCTTGATTTGTGTAAAGAAGACGACAAGGTTGTGGGTATAATTAGCGCGGGGTCCACTGGTGCTGTTCTCACTGGGGCATTTATGAAATTAGGCAGAATAAAGGGGATTTTCAGACCTGCACTATGTCCAATACTTCCTACAATGAATGGAGATATTGTGTGCATTTGTGATGCTGGAGCAAATATGGATTGCAAGCCGGAATACTTGGAACAATTTGCAATGATGGGGTCATCTTATCTAAACATTATGGGTAAGAAAAGTCCAAGAGTTGCTTTGCTTAATGTAGGAACAGAAGACCACAAAGGAGATACTAGAGCAAAAGAAACTTTTGCATTGCTCAAAGATAATAACAATATTAATTTCGTAGGAAATATGGAAGCTAGAGATTTGATGACAGGCGACTATGATTTGATTGTAACAGATGGCTTTGCTGGAAATGTCCTTCTTAAGAGTGCAGAAGGTGCGGTTAAATGTCTACTTAAGACTATGAAAAAAGAAATAAAAGCTTCTTTCTGTAGCAAAATTGGAGCTTTGTTTATGAGTGGCACTTTTAAGAAATTGAAGACTCAGTTTAGTACATCTAATTATGGTGGAGCAGTTCTCCTTGGTTGCAAAAAATTGGTTGTCAAAGCTCACGGAAATAGTAATGCAACAAGCATAAAAGTGTGCATAAATCAGATGTATAATATGGCAAAAGGTAAATTGGCAGATAAAATTGCTAAAAATCTAGAAAGTAAGGGCATTGGAAGCAATGAATAATTTAGAAGAACAATTGAATTATTTTTTCCAAGACAAGAACTTGCTAAAAATGGCACTTACTCATAGTAGCCTATCTAATGAAATTGGCGGAGAAAATTACGAAAGACTGGAATTTTTGGGTGATGCAATTATAGAATTTGTTGTGTCTGACAGAATATACAAATATTATTTTTTGGATAGTGGGAGTTTGACTAAACTTAGAGCTAGTTTAGTTTCAACTAGTAATTTTAGCCGAATATCCCAAGAATTAGGATTGGACAAAGAATTGTATAAATCCAAATCTCTAAGTACCCTTAGTGAAAAAACAAAAGCAGATATTTTGGAGAGTGTGATAGGGGCAATATATTTAGATGGCGGAATTAGTGAGGCTAGCAAAATAATTGATAAGTATATAATTGTTGATGAAGAAAATATTTGTAATCATCTCCATAATTGTGTAGATTACAAGACTAAATTACAAGAAGAAATGCAAGCAAAAAAGAAATCTTTTTGTTATGAATTGGTGTCCGAGAGTGGTCTTGCACACGACAAAACTTTTGAAGTCCAATTGATAATAGATGGAGAAGTTGTAGCAATTGCTACTGGCAAAAGTTTGCATATGGCACAAAGTGAGTGTGCGAGGAACTATTTTGAACATAAATAAATATTATCTTTCATTTGCGAAAAGTTCAAATGGTTTCAAAATATGTCTTGGAGAATAGTGCGAATACAAAGTATTAATTTGACATTTTAAAATCATTAACAAATAAAAAACTGAAGGATAGTCATTCAGTTTTTTTTATTCTTCTAGTCCCAGTAAATAATCTGTGCTGACACCAAAAAACTGGGCGAGTTTAACAAGGTATTCGCCTTTGATATCATTGATATTATTTTCCCAATTAATTATGGCAGCATCACTTACTTGAATGGCATTTGCTAGTTGTTTAGCGGATAATTTTGCTTCTGTTCTAAGCGCTCTAAGTCTCTCTCCAAATACTTTCATATGTTTATTATACTAAGAAAACTAAGTAAAATTATTGACACTAAGTTTTCTTAGTGATATAATTGCAATATATTACAAGGGAAGGAGATGTTATGGATTTATTTAAGAAATATTTTGCAACAATTTCAAATTTTATTATTACTTGTATTTTGTGTATTTTTAATACTCTAATAGTTGTGGCTGTAGATGGGACATTACAGAGAACGTTTGACCGTGATACTTATTATACTGACTGGAAAGTTTTGATTATTATATTATTGTGTGTTATTTTGTTTATGGCGGTAATGAGTTTTCTCTTCAATTTGCCTCAAACAGCTAATAGTAATAAAACGGCACAAACAATTTTGTTGGTTATAAATATAGTAATTACTATAGCTTGCATATTGTTTTGGGTTATAATTCAATACAAAATATACAATTATAGCTATCTTTTGGCCATAGAGGAGGAAGAATTAAGCGAAATAGAGATGTCTAATTTTATAGTAAATGGAAGTTATCAAGAATCATTTTTGTTGCTTGTATTTTCTTCGCTATCCAATTTGATTGCACCAATTTGTTCTTTGGCGTTTATAAAAGGTGAAAAAAAGGAAGAGGATAAAAATGAAGAAGAATCAGAAGATGATGATGCAAAAGATATTCGTACAGAGATAAATAAATTAAAGAAGCAATTGGAATTGGAAGATTTGAAAAAGGAATATGCTAGTTTATATAAAAAATTGCAGAACAATAAAGAAGAAAAAAAATCCGATGGAGTTATCAAAAAATAAACTTAAATAATATAAAACACATTGATTTATGAATAAATATGCTTATTCCAAATAGATGTGTTTTTTTAATTCTTTATTTATAAATTCTCTATAATAATTTGTGTTATTTGAATTTATTTGATATAATCAAATATATGTAAAATTGTGTACTTTGCACATTTTTTGAAATTTGGACTTAGGAGTTTTTACAAATGAACCTAAAAAGAATAGAAATGGTGGGCTTTAAATCTTTTGCCGATTACCAAAAAATAGATTTTGAAGAAGGAATAACTGCCATTGTAGGACCAAATGGTTGTGGCAAAAGTAATGTTGCCGATGCTATACGATGGGTTTTGGGTGAGCAGAGTAGCAAGACACTTCGTGGAAGTAGTATGCAAGATGTTATTTTCAAAGGCACTGAAAAAAGAAAAGGCCTTAGTTTTTGCGAAGTTACTCTTATTTTTGATAATACCAATAAAGTTTTTAATTCCGATTACAATGAAATAGTAATTACTCGTAAACTTTATCGTAGTGGCGAAAGTGAATATTTGCTTAATAAAACTCCATCTAGACTAAAAGATATTGTCAATCTTTTGCACGATAGTGGTATTGGCAAAAATGGATATTCAATAATCGGTCAAGGTATGGTTGGCAAAATTGTTAGTAGCAAGCCGGAAGAAAGAAGAGTTATTTTCGAAGAGGCTGCGGGAATTGCAAAATTTAAATCAAAGAAAACTGAGGCTGAGAGAAAACTTCTTAATACTCAAGACAATCTAAATAGAATTAATGATTTGATTACAGAGATAGATAGACAATTGAAACCTCTAAAAGAACAGGCTGAAACGGCTAAAATTTATCACGAATTAAAAGATAAATTGAAAGTGTTAGAAGTTAATCTATATATTCATCAATATGATACGGCAAGCGATACTAAGAATGCGATTATGGAAAAAATCAATGGCATTGTAGAAGAACTTGAGTTCAAGACAAAAGAAAAAGACAAAGCTGACCAATTATATTCTGAGGCTTTTGACAAAGTTGGCACTATTGATATAGATATAAGTGACCTAAAAGATAAAATAATGGAACTTAATATCGAGATTACCAAACAAAGTGGAGAAATTAATCTTCAAAAAGAAAAGTATAATCACTTAAAAGCTGAAGATGATAGATTAACAGAAGAATTGGAGCGACTAAAGGGTAGCAAAGAGATTAATCAAAATTCTTTGCTAGATATAGAAAATAATCTCAAGAACAAGCAGGTGATGTTGTTTACTAAGAAAAGTGAAGTTGCTGACCTTAGTGGCAAATATGAAGCTATTGCTAGCGAACTTAAACTTGGCGAAGACGAAGCCCAAGCCATTCAACAAAAAATTATAAATGATTTAGAGATGTTGGGCGATGTAAAGGCTCAAATATCTGCTCTTTCTGCTGAGAAAAAGAGTTATGAAAAATCACTATCTGAACTTGAAGAAATGCAAATTGATGCTAATGAAAAATTTTCTGATGCCAAATCTAAACAAGCAGAAAGTTCAAATGCCCTTCTTAAATTGAAACAACAAAGGAATGATTTGGAGAGTGGTCTTGGAGAAAAAATCAATATGCAAAACAACTTGCAAGTTGATGCCAAAAATTCTGAGAGCTTTTTGAATGAAATTACCAATAATATTGTTACTTTAGAGCATAGGAAAAAAATGCTTGAAGAATATGCTAGAGAGTACGAAGGCTTCAATGGGACGGTAAAAAGATTGCTTACCGATGCTGAGAAAAATAATGATATCAAAAGTAGAATTATGGGTGTAGTGGCAAGTTTGATAAAAGTGCCAGCTACATATCAGACGGCAATTGAGACATCTCTTGGCAACGCTATACAAAATATAGTTACAGCGAACGATGAAAATGCCAAGTATTTGATTAATTATCTAAAACAAAGGGATTATGGTAGGGCAACTTTCTTGCCAATTAACACCGTAAAACCTCGATATTTTGATAATTCCAATAGATATTTGCTTCAAATGGAAGGGTGTTTGGGACTTGCTAGCGAACTTATAGAATATGACAAAAATATTGCCAATATTGTAAGTAGTTTGCTTGGAACTACGCTTATTGCAAATAATATGACAAGCGCTTTGAATATTGCCAAAAGATGTAATTTTGCATACAAGATTGCCACTCTTGAAGGGGATATTATATCTCCACAAGGGAGTTTGACAGGTGGTAGTAAAAAGGCACAAATAACCAATTTGCTTGGTAGACAAACAGAAATTGAAAATTGTGGCAAATTGATTATTAAATTGAATAATGACAAAGACGCCAAGAAAAAGGAATACGATGGTCTTATTGCCCGATTAAGAGATGTAAATGAAGAAATCAAGACTTTGTCGGATAGTATTCATAGTCTAGATATAGAAATTGCACAAGAAACAGAGAGAAATGATAAATTCAGCACTATTTGCGGTGACTATGAGGACGAAAGGAATAAGATTAATTCAAATATTGGCAAGAACAAACAAATTCTTGAGAGTATTGTTAATCAATTAAACAAGATTTCTGATGTAAAAGTAGATATTGAGAATGATAATTCTAAGAGTAATGTTTCGCAATTTGGTGATTTGAAAAATCAAAAAGATGAATATTCCAATAAGATAACTTCATTAAAGATAGAAATTGCGACACTTGAGAGCGAAAACTTAAATTTGGAGCAAGAGAGAATAAGGCTTACAGATATTATTAAATCATTGTCTGAGCAAATAGAGATAATGGAGAATACTTGCAACAAAAATAGACAATTACTAAATGTTGCCTCAAATGTAGTTTTTGAGACGGAGAGTAGTTTGGAAGCCAATGAAACTTATGAATTATTGAAGTCTACTCAAGAAAAATTACAAGTAAAAGAAAACGAAAAAGCCAATGTCCAAGAAGATATCCGTAGACTTGACGAAAATAGAACAAATCTTTTGAACGAAGTAACAATTTTGCAAGACAAAAAGTACAAACAAGATATAAATCTTTCTAAAGTAGATACCGATATAGAAACTATGCAAGAGAGAGTTTGGGAAGAGTACGGATTGACTTATCAGACAGCACTTGATTTGAAAGATGAAAATTTTGATGCTAAGATGGGGTCGGCAGAAATAAACAAAATCAAAAAAGAAATAGTAGGCCTTGGACATATTAACGAAAGAGCTATAGAAGACTGTAAAAATCTAGAAGAACGTTTCGGGAAAATGTACAATCAATCTCAAGACTTAATCAAAGCAGAAGGTGATTTGAAGAGAATTATTAAAGATTTGTCAAATGAAATGATTGTAAGATTTCAAACAGAATTTGACAAAATCAATACGAATTTCGGCATAGTATTCAAAGAACTTTTTGGTG